>JBCCNB010000009.1:0-95294 GCA_039026055.1 Pseudomonadota bacterium
CTGGACACCAATGCCACCATCGCCGCATAGAGGATCATGAAACCCGCGAGCCACATCAGGATCGGCGCGAGCATCGCGGCGCCTTCGGGAAACATCGGGATCACGAAGCGCAAGATCCCATACGCGCCTATTTTCGTCAGCAGCGCAGCCGACACCATCGCCATTGCGGCCGGCACACGCGCCTGCACCTCTGCCATCCAGACATGACCCGGCCAAATCGGCAGCTTCACTGCAAAGCTCAGCAAAAAGGCCAGCGCCATCCAAAGCGGTGAGATGCCTTCGCTGAACTGATGGCTCATCAGCGCTTCGATATCGGTGGTGCTGGCGTCAAACGTCATCACCGTCATCGCCACCAGCATGGCCACGGCACCCGGCAGCATGAAAAGCAAAAGTTTGACCGCCGCCATGCGGCCCCCATCGCCGCCCCAAATACCCAAGACCACCAGAAGCGGAATGATCGCAGCCTCTGCAAAGACAAAGAAGAACATCAAATCAAGCGCAAGAAACGCGCCCAGTATCAACGTCTCCAAAAGCAAAAGCGCGATCATGAAACCCTTGGTGCGGATCTCATGCCGCCAGGCGCTGGCAATGATCAGCGGCATCAGGAACGTGGTCAGCATCACCATCCACAGGCTGATCCCGTCCACGCCAACGCGGTATGTCACGCCAAAGAACCACTCATGTTCTTCCACGAACTGGAAGCCCGGATCGCCCGAGTCGAATTCAAAAATGATGAACAGCGAAACGACAAAGGTCATGGCGCTCGCGATGAAGGCCACCCATTTGGCATTACGATGGGCCTCTGCGTCGTCCCCGCGCAGGAAAAGGGCAAGGATCGCAGCGGCAATGGCCGGAACAAAGATGGTGATCGACAGAAGGTTGTCCATCACGCAGCCCCTCCGGCAAGCACGGTCCACGTGATCACGGCCACCAGACCGAATAAGACAACGGCCGCGCATCCCAAAAGCAGCGGGCCAAAGCGCCGATCGACGATCTCGGAAAATCGCGGGGCAAGGTGCGCGCTCAGTCGTCTGAAAGGTGCATCCAAGCTATGATCGATCTTGTCACCAAAAAGCGTTCCAAGCGCCTTGATCGGCGTCACGATCACCGATTGGTAGGCGCGATCCACATAGAACCCCTGACCCAGCAGAGTGTGCAACGAGGCCGCACCCCGCACCATCACCTTGGGCAGCCCGGGTTGCAGGACATAGAACCACAGGGCCAGTCCGAACCCGGCCAGAACGCCCACAAAAGGCGACCAGACCAGCCAGTCAGGCCCCGCAAGACCGGGCATCGCGCGCAGTCGGATGACCTGCCAAAAGGCAAACCCGACGACTAGAAGGCTCAACCCGGCCAGCACGGCATTCATCACGCGTGGGTTGGCAACGATGGCGTCAAACACATCCTCCGGCGCCCGTGACGGACCATTGAAACACAAAAACACAGCGCGCCAAATGGCGAACACGCCCAAACCGACGCCGAGGCATAGCCCAAAAAACGCACCAGGATGCAAAAGATAGGCACTCGCAAAGATCACATTGCCCGGCCCCGAAAGGAGCACCCCGAGCCCGGCTTGCGCAAAACCGAACCCCATCGCAATCACACCTGCGAGTATCATGGCCGTGGCAACGACGGGCAATTTCGTGCGCAACCCGCCGAACCCCGTCATATCCCGACTGTCATCCATCGACCGCGTCACGGCACCGGCCCCAAGAACCATCAGCACCTGAAGCGCAATGAAAAGCGGGATTTGCACATGGGCGATCTGATGCACCCCGTCGCTTAGACCAAGCCCAAGGATTGCGAAAATCAACCCCAGTTGCACCACCGCGATCAAACCCATCGTGCGTTTGATATCGGCTTGCGCGGCGGCAGCAAGCCCTGCGATGACTGCGGTCACCGCGCCAACCCAGACCATCGCATCCTGGACCACGCGCACCTCTGCAAACATAGGATCAAGCCGCCAGACGACGAAAATCCCTCCGGCGGCGAAGACTGCGCTCAGCAGGGCCGCGGCTGGGGCCGGAGCCTCCATCGCCGCGGGCAACCACACGTGAAAGAGGATCTGCGCAGACGCCGCCATCGCGCCCAGAAGAACAAGGGCTGCACAGACCGTCAAAGCAGGCTCATCTGCAAGCTCGGGCAGCGCATCAAAGATGTCATCAAACTGCAGACTGTCGGTCAGTAGATAAAGCCCAGCCACCCCAAGAACCATTGCTCCGTGGCCCATCAGGGTGATCACAAAGGTCTGAATCGCAGCCTGATTGGCGTTCTTGTAATGGGTGCGGAAATTGATCAGCAAATAAGCCATCACAGCGCTCAACTGCAGCCCCAGCAGGATTTGCAACAAACCGTCCGACACCACCAGCAGCAGCGCCGCAAAGGTGAAAAGCGACAGATAAGCAAAAAACCTGGGGCGAAAACTCAACCCATCATCAAAGCTTTTGTCCCGATCCATGAAGCCAAGCGCGAATAGATGCGCAAAGGCGGACGCGTTGGTGATCGCCACCATCATCTGCACCGATACGGCATCAAGTCGTAGCGCAATGGCGGCATCCAGCGTGCCAGAGCGCAGCCAGTCCATCAGATAGCTTTGCCGTAGCTCTCCATCGAAGCTGAACCACAGAACCCAAGCCAGTGCGGCGGCGAAAAGCGCAAAGCCGGTCGCGGCCCATTGCGCCCCGGCTTCCGTGATCGCCCGCCATGTCAGCCCGGCGATAAGCGCACCCACCAAAGGCGCAAAAAGGATGATGGTTTCCAAACCCCCTACCCCTTCAATTGAGTTCCGCGCGCCAGATTTGGGCCCGTTTCGAGGGTGATATTGACGGAACGAGGCGGGAGTGCAACGGGCATTGGTGGGGCTGTCTTCAATTCTCTTTGAATGAGATAGCCCGATTGGCCGCAGGACAACCGATTATGCGCAGCAGAGCGCCTGCGCCAGACCCTTCGCGGGCTACGCCCTTGTTTTCAAGCCGCCCCTCACTCTGCCAACCGAAACCCCACCTTGCTGCCTCGCAAATCGGAATAAAGCGCGGCACAGGCACAGGATTCGACGCCAGAGACCTCAACACTCACCTCTCGCGCGATCCCAGTGAGATCATCCGCCATCCGCTGCAAGGTCGCGAATACCCGCGCCCCGCGCTGATGTCGGTCCACCACTTTCAAAGCCGCCTCAGTGCGATCAAAGGGCGGGCGGTCGCCCATATTTTCCTCCGCCGTGCGAAACTTCAGCTCGTCACCGGGTTGGCAGTCCTGAATGATGTAATCCGTGGCGGTGCCTTCCTGCGACCACCAATCGCGCCACATCACTCGGCCCTCGCCCAGATCGCGGTGCATGTCTTCGCCGCCATGGCTTACATGGGTGACGCGATCGCATTGGGACAGCTCAAGCGCGTTCACATGCAGCGGGAAAGGCCCTGCCAGAAGCAAAACCAGCGCCAGCACCCTCACGCGTCGCCGTCCTCCGCCCCGTCCAGCACATCTTGCGCCAGTTCCATCGCGCGGGTCATCGACGGGATCCCGGCAAAGACCGACATCATCGATATGGTTTCGGCAATTTCATCTTTTGTGGCCCCGGCCTCCAGCAAATGGCGCACAGTCATGCGGATCTGCGTGTCGGACTGCGCGCCCAGCATCGTGAGCCCCGCCAGCGTGATCAAAAGCCGCGTCTTGGCATCGAGGCCGTTCTTGCTGATGCCTTTGCCAAAAAACATCTCCATGACCTCTTTGGGCATGGTGGGCCAAAGCGCCTCGAGGTCCTTCGGTGTGAAGCTCGACAAGGCCGGGTTCATGGCTTTCGCCATATCCTGCATCTGCGCCATCATGGCCTCAAAGGGGTTTTTATCATCGCTCATGGGCGGTCGTCCGTCCTTTCGTTACACCATCGGTATGCCGTTTTCCGCACAATCCTGCGCGACTACTTCGGCATCGAGCTTTTTTACACCGTCAGGCAGCGATGAAGAAATGGTATAGACTGCATCCCCGCGCCACAGTCCGCCCTGTTCGGCCACATTGGTGCGCACATGGCGGGCAAACCCGAAACCGCGAATAAGCGTGTATTGGGCGGCGGCGCATTCGGCATAGCGATCCACATCCAACCGATCCCGCGCGCCGCGCATCTCCACCTGGAAATTCACCAGATCACCGTCCAGCAAATGGGTCTCGATGCCCAGATAATCCGGGGCGAAACCGCTGGTCACGACCTCGGGCGCCTCGCGCAGACGTTCCGGCGTTTCGCAGGCCGCAAGGGCCGCAAGGCTTGCCAACGTCGCCGCAAAACCCGCCTTACCCGCCATACGCTCTACTTCGCCCTCAGCATGTAGCCGACCTGGGTTTTGCCTGCGATCTCCGCATGGCCCAGCGTGCAAAGTGAGGCAGGATCAAGATTGCTCGCCCCCTGGCTTTCGAAATAGACATTGCGCTGCGCCCGCACCTTGGCGCGTTCCTCCTTGCTGTCGAGATAGGCGTCAATCTCCTCGTCCGAATAGCCGCGATCCCGCGCGATACTTCTCAGCGCGTTGGCATAGCGTTGCGCCTTCAGCATCCGACCGTTGATCGAACTGCATTCACGGCGGATCTTGTCGGCGGCGGCAATGTAGACCAACCCCTGATTGATATCCGCCTCTTCGCCCATCCCGGCCCAGCCGGGGGAGGTGGACGCAAGCGCTGCGACCGCTGCGATAGACATAGCCTGTATCATTCGTGCCATTGTGCTTCTCCATGCGTGATAAAGAGGCTCAAACATGGGGGTGTGACCCCTTGCTATTCAATAACATGGGCGCCCGCCTGCCTACCACAGAATGCAAGTTCCGTTGAGAACAAGGCTCCCACCTTCGGCATAAAGCGGGGCTTGCGGATCAAAAGGCCCACGCGTCCATTCGATCTCCGATGTGCCAAAATTCTTCAGACAATACCGTTTGGCCTCATGTTCACCCGCTGCCAGCGCACCCTTGATCCCTTGATCCGGACGGCGCACGACTGTCTCAAAGACCTTGCGATCATCCTTGCTGACAGCCTTGGTTTTTGCCTTGTAGAAATTGCCGTCGAAAAGCACCCGCTCTTCGTTGCGCGTGCCGCACGATGCAGTGGCAAGCACTGCCAGACATAGAAAGCTTGTCGGCACCACCCGACGCAAAGCCATGCTCGATAGCCTCATGATGTCAGATCCATCTTGTTTGTTTGAGTTGCAGTATAGTGTTGGTGCATGTGGATAAAAAGGGTTTCCAACGCACAAAGGCGTGCTTGGGTCAGCGCCGGTGCGCAGACGGGATTAAAACACCTTGGAGTGCGTGGGCCGCAGAAGCGGACCCTTGTCAATCGCAACCAGAGAATCGTGCACATGCAGCCCTGACACGGCCCCCTCCAGTTCAGGCACCTGCAAGTCTTTGCGATGATAGGGGTAATGCATATCATCGATCATCTTGCGGACCTTGTTGTAGAAATTGTCCGGCGCCCTGAACCCGCCGCCCATGCCCGACCAATAGGCGGCATGCAGATCCTCAATGAGGTATACACCGTAAAGTTCCATCAGCGGGAAAAGCGTGTGCAGCGAGGTTTCGATGTGGTTCATGCGGTGGCTGCCGTCATCCAACACGACATCCACGCCGCCCATCTCTTCCACCACCTTGTTCAGAAACACGCGGTCGCCCTGGCTGCCGATCCGGACCTGCCCCGAAAGACCATCGAGTGCAGCACAGTCCGGGTCGATATCGATGCCAAAAAGCACCGCATCATCGCCCAGAAACCGCCGCCACATCTGCAACGACCCACCCTTGTTTACGCCAATCTCCAACATGCGCACGCGTGAGCCCCGGAACCGGCCGAGATAACGGTCATAGAGCGGGATGTAATGGTGCCACTTATGCACCTCATAATCGCGGGTGGTGGCGTAAATTTCCGCCAGATCGCCATCGTAGTTGTAACGTTCCCGAATATCAGCAGCCACATCTTCGCCGGTGAATTCATAGCGTTTGATCATCGCTTTTCGTCCTGCCGGATGCGCCACATCTGATAAATTAGGAAAACCGCAAACCCAAAGCCCCCAAGCGCCACCAGATCGCCCGCGATCCGTGTCGTGACGCTGAACCCTTCTTTGTCCGCAATCAGGCCAAATAAAATCCAAGCGACCCCAGTGCACGCAATCACCAAGGCCGCTTGCCGTCCCTTTCGTGCAACCGGATCAGGAATTGCCATGAACGGTCGCGCACGAATGATCAGTAAACATCGCCCTTATCGACGCGCTTGGAGAACTCCGTCTCGCCGCCTTTGGCAAGGATCTTGGCCTGCTTGACCCACTCATCGCGGCTCACGCGGCCTTTGAACCCTTCGAGGTTTTCATCCACCCACGCCACTTCCTTTTTCTTCCAGGATGCAATCTGGTCGAAGTGGAAGTAGCCCATTCCGTTCAACATCTTTTCAAGCGCGGGCCCCACGCCTTTGATTTCCTTGAGGTTATCCGCTTTGCCACCACGCGCCTTTTTCAGCGTCGCGGGCTTGCCATCATCGGCAGGTTTGGCCGCTGCCTTGGGCTTGGCGGCCGCCTTTGGTTTGGCAGCCACTTTCGGAGCTGCTGCTGCTTTTGCGGCAGGCTTTTTGGCAGCAGGCTTTTTCGCGGCTGGTTTTTTTGCCGCGGGTTTCACAGCCGTCGCCGTGGCTGTGGCCGCCGTTGCAGCAGGTGCCGGTTTCGGCTCAGAAGGTTTTGCAGGCGGAGTGGCCGAAGTGAACCCCTGATCAATCGGGGCCGGCAATTCACGGCAGAACACCACCATCATCAGCGCCGCCAAAATCACCGCTGCGAGGCCACCAAGAAAGATGGACGCAGCACTGCCGTAATCCATCACGATGTAAAGCGCCGCCGCCAGAACAACACCGGCAATCGCACCTGCAATCGCGCAGCCCAGCAAACAGCTTTGTTTCGAATTCTCGTCCTTCACAGCCATCGAAAAAGTCCCTTATGTCTTCGAGTTGCCCTGTTGTGGTCAGGACAGGCCCGACCGATTGCGCGTATATTTAGCGCCGATTGCGAACGCTGTCTTGCCCCTATGTGATGTTTTCCCCAACCGTGTCCATGGGGGGACATCATTGCGTGTCATGCCAACTGTGCGCATGGCCCAGAAGTGACGCGAATACCGCCTTCCGGCAAAGGTTGCGCATCGCCTTTGGCCAACAGAAACCCCGCAATTTCGCGCGCCTGATCATGGGTCAATCCCGCCTGAAACTCGACCGGGGCGTAATCAGAATCGTACTTTAGTTCGCAGCCTATGGTCGCCGCGGCGGTCATGAAGTCCGCCACATTGTCCTGCGTCGTGCCCTCCGGCGCAACGGCGCACCCGGCCAACAGGGCCACAGATCCCAGCGGCATCACAAATTTGCCGATCATATTCATCCCCCAAAAGGTGCCGCGCCACACAGGTGTTTAACCGTGTCAGCCAACCGTGTCGCGCAAAGGTTAACCCGACCTTAGTTAACCGTTTCTTGGGGGACAAAGAAAGGCCATCATATAAAGAAGCGCAAGCGCGAAAAGCGGGAATACTGCCGCGATGGCCCAATACGGCGATAGGCCAAATTGCGGAAGCAGCTTCCAGAACGGGATGATGAAGGCCAGTGAGACCAGAGCGACCCAAAGCATGTTTTTCTCCTATCAGCTTGTCATTTCAGCTAAGGAGATGCCGCCGGATTCGCAACGGGTCGCCGCAGATGCTGTCACAGTTGCGCTGAGCACCGGTTCAGAGATTTGCAAAAATGTTGGGCACATCCTCGTCCAACAGCTCTTCGCGCTCTGCGACTCGCTTTGGTGCGATTTTCCCAGTTTTTGCCACCCCGATCATCCGTTCCGTCGGCGCAATGAGCGGCGCGAAGGTGCGGGCGAAAGGATCGGGACGCACGGCCTTTGGAGAGCCCTCTTTGGGGACCACACGGCGCGGGCTCACCCCATTCTTGATCTCCCGCGCAACGGCCCCGCGCGTGGTGCGCACCGGAACCAGCGCAGTCTTGTGAACCTCGTGGGGACGCATCGCGGTGTAGCACAGCATCGTCGCAGCGCCGAGAGCGATGGATTGCCAAAGCGGCCCGATGGCAGAGGCTTCCCCCTCTATCAAAAGCGTCAAATTCGCAGAGAAAATCATGTAGCCCGCCAGCATCAATGACACCCCCCGAAGCTTGACCCCGAAAATGAAAGCGATGCCCAAAGTGAACATAGCCGCCGCCCCTATGGTCTGCCCCATCTCACCGGGTATGGCAGCATGCAAAAGGAAAAAGGGATCAAACCCAACCGGCAGGCCAAGCGCCATGGCGCAGAAATGCGACCCGATCACAACCCGGGTTATCTTGATCCCACTCAGATTAAGCCCTGCATCGCGTTTCACACCCATCCGGTCACCTCAATCGCTTCCGCTCTCGCGGTCATGACCTGCGGGCCAAATGTGGCAAATCCGTGCGGAACGTCGCGCCAAAGAACGCGTTTTCCAATGGGTTTTCCTAAAAAGCCGGTCAGTTCCAGCACCGTTTCGAGACGTGGTGCGATAAACGCTTTAGCTTTCTACACCCTCAACCGCGGCATCTTCGGCCTCGTCCTCATCGCCCTGATCTGCGATCCAGGCCACGCTGACAACCACCTCACCCTTGGCGGTATCAAACACCTTTACGCCACCCGCAGATCGTGATCGGAAGGAAATCCCTTCAACCGGCACCCGAATGGACTGCCCGCCCGAGGTGGCCAGCATGATCTGGTCTTGCCGCTCCACCGGGAAGCTTGCCACAAGGGGCCCGCCGCGCATGGCTTTGTCCATCGCTTGCACGCCCATGCCACCACGCCCGCGAACCGGGTAGTCATGGCTGGAACTCAGTTTGCCCGAACCGCCATCGCTGATCGTCAGGATCAGATTCTCGGCCTCTCGCATTTCGTCAAACCGTTCCGGAGAGATGACAGCGTCTTCATTGGCCTCTTCATCGACCTCACCCTCTTCTGCACCTTCGGCCTGTCGCCGCATCTTGAGGTATGCCGACCGTTCATCCGGCGTGGCCTCAAAATGCCGGATCACGGACATGGAGACGACCTCATCCTTGCCCTGCAATTTGATCCCCCGCACACCAGTGGAATCACGCCCCTTGAACACCCGCACTTCGGTGGTCGGAAAGCGGATCGCGCGACCACTGCTGGTCACCAGCATCACATCATCGTCTTCACTGCAGATCCGAACATTCACGAGCCGCGTGTCCTCATCCGGCAGCTTCATTGCAATCTTGCCGTTCGATTTGACATTTGTGAAGTCTGACAAGGCGTTACGGCGCACATCTCCTGCGGATGTCGCAAAGAAGACCTGCAGGTTTTCCCATTCTTCCTCAGGCACATCGACGGGCATGATCGCGGCAATCGACACGCCCTGCGGGATGGGCAGGATGTTGACGATCGCCTTACCCTTGGAGGTCCGCCCACCCTGTGGAAGGCGCCAGGTTTTCAATTTGTAGACCATGCCATCAGTGGTGAAGAACAGCAGCTGGGTATGCGTATTGGCCACGAAAAGCGTGGTCACTACGTCCTCTTCCTTGGTCTGCATACCAGAAAGGCCCTTGCCGCCGCGCTTTTGGCTGCGGAAATCGGCGAGCGCGGTGCGTTTGATGTAGCCGCCAGAGGTGACCGTCACGACCATGTCTTCGCGCTCGATCAGGTCCTCGTCATCCATGTCACCGGACCAGTCGACAATCTCTGTCCGGCGCGGCACGGCGAATTGCTCTTTCACCTCGCGCAACTCTTGCGAAATGATCCCCATAATGCGTTCGCGCGACGCCAGAATTGCCAAGTATTCCTTGATCTTACCTGCCAGGTCCTGAAGTTCGTCCGTGACTTCCTTCACGCCGATTTGCGTGAGTCTTTGCAGCCGCAGATCCAGGATCGCACGCGCCTGGGTTTCCGACAGGTTGTATGTGCCATCGTCGTTGGCCGTGTGGGTCGGATCGTCAATCAAGGCGATATATTCGAGGATATCTTTCGCAGGCCAAGCCCGGGTCATCAGTTTATGCCGTGCTTCGGCAGCGTCCGCGGACCCACGAATGGTCGCCACAACTTCGTCCACATTGGATACCGCCACGGCCAGACCACACAAAACGTGGCTCCGCTCGCGCGCTTTGCGCAGCTCAAACGCCGTGCGCCGTGCGACAACTTCTTCGCGGAAGCTTATGAAAGCGCTCAAAAATCCGCGTAGGGTCAGCTGTTCAGGCCGGCCGCCATTGAGTGCCAACATGTTGCACCCAAAGGAGGTTTGCATCGGCGTGAAGCGGAACAGTTGGTTGAGCACAACCTCTGCCGTTGCGTCGCGTTTCAGTTCAACGACGACCCGCACACCGTTGCGGTCAGATTCGTCCTGAACATGGGAGATGCCTTCGATCTTCTTCTCCCGCGCCGTCTCAGCGATCTTTTCGATCATCGCGGCCTTGTTCACCTGATAAGGTATCTCATCAATAACAATGGCGTAGCGGTCTTTCCTTATCTCCTCCACCCGTGTCTTTGAACGGATGATGACGCTGCCGCGCCCTTCCAGATATGCTTTCCGCGCCCCGGACCGGCCCAGCATGATCCCTCCGGTCGGAAAATCCGGCCCCGGCACATATTCGATCAGTTGAGAACTATCCAGATCGGGGTCTTCAATCAGCGCCAGGGTGGCGTCCACCACTTCGCCCAAGTTATGGGGCGGGATATTCGTGGCCATGCCGACCGCGATACCGCCCGCGCCATTGACCAGCATGTTCGGAAATTTCGATGGCAGAACAGTCGGTTCGCTTTCCTTGCCATCATAGTTGGGTTGAAAATCAACCGTGTCCTTGTCCAGATCATCCAGAAGCGCCCGCGCGGTCTTATCAAGCCGAGACTCGGTGTAGCGCATGGCCGCCGGGTTATCCCCGTCCATAGAGCCAAAATTGCCCTGCCCGTCGATCAGCGGCAGCGACATGGAGAAATCCTGCGCCATGCGCACCAGCGCGTCATAAATCGCGCTGTCTCCATGCGGGTGGTAGGAGCCCATCACGTCGCCCACCGATTTCGCGGATTTGCGATAGGGCTTGTCATGCGTGTAGCCACCTTCCTGCATGGCGTAGAGGATGCGCCGGTGCACAGGCTTCAACCCGTCGCGCAGATCAGGAATTGCACGGCTGACAATCACGCTCATCGCGTAGTCAAGGTAAGACGATTTCATCTCATCTGAGATGGACACCGTGGGCCCGCCATAAATCGGGCGCTCAGGGGAATTTTCGTCTTCGTTTTCAGGGGTTTCCGGCGTGTCGCTCAAGTGATATCCTATCTGCTCGCGGAAGGTCTATATCTTGTTGCCCTGAGTATATCAGAGGCAGGATGTAGGGTGCAATGCTTGTGACATCCCTGCCTTGGCAGCCAGAGCATGCAACTGATAACACATTGTTTTTATTGAAAAGCTTTTTGTTCTGGGCATCATGGAAAGAAACAATCAACACATCGGGGGTAAAAGCAGCATATGACAGACACAGAAATGATGCTCAAAGGCTACGGGTTGACCACGGCAGAACTCTTCTATCGGATGCCCGATTACAAGCATGTTCTGAACTCCTTTATCTGGCAGGATTATGATCTGGCACCGGACCATCAAAGGCTGTTTGATTTCGTGGAATTCTGGCAACGGGAAATCGACGGCCCGCTGCATTCGGTGCAATTCACCCACCGCAAGCTGATTTCACCCGGCGAATGGCGCCAGGTGAAGGGGGAATTTACAGTCCACTGACCCACGCACTCTTTAAAAGAGTGCGGCCGAATTCTTTTAAAGAATTCGAGCAGTTGACGACCGATCTTTAGGGAATAATGCGAGTATATTTCTGCCCTTCGAGCGACGCACCAACCAACGCACCCGCCTGACCAAAGATCACCGCAACAACCGGCGCTGTCGTGGTCACCGTATCGGCCCGAAGGTTCGCACCCTGGTCATTGAACACATATTCCACGTCCGCGCCTGCGACCCAACCCGACGCGCGGCGAAAATCGCTCAACGCCTCTTCGGTCATGAACCACAGCACATGGGCGTATTGCTGCGCCCCAAACTGCAGCCCGAAGGAGCCTTTTGTGGTGGAATAGTAATCCACCGTCGCCCCGCCCACGCGCAGCGCGCCACGGCCATAGCCGCCGCCCACGAAGAACCCGCCTTCCGTCACCAGCGGCATGATCAGCTTGCCGGTGCTCTTTTGATCCACCTCCTGCGAGGCCGGGAAATTGGCGAAAAGATAGTTCATCGTCGCGTCAGCGCGCGCGTCAATCTCTTGGCTTTTCGTGCTGCCAATGCCATTGCCGCATGCCGCCAATGGCACAGCCGCCAAGGAAAGGCCGAAAGTGCGTCGGGTGAGTTTGCTCATGATTTTACCTGTGGTCTGCCTGATATACCGTGCCGGATTTTTCCGATCTGGTATTGGTATACCCTAACCTAAAAGCGGTGTCATGCACAAAGCGCAACCACAAGATATGGATGGGCAAGAATGCGCCGCCTATCTGAGCGCCGCCGCCACCTCTGGCGCGAAATAGGTCAAAATCCCGCGGCAACCGGCCCGTTTGAAGGCCATCAGGCTCTCCATCATGGCGCGGTCGCGATCCAACCAGCCATTCTGCGCCGCTGCCATGATCATCGCGTATTCGCCAGACACCTGGTATGCGAATGTCGGCGCGCCGAATTCCTCATGCACCCGGCGGCAGATATCCAGGTAAGCCATGCCCGGTTTTACCATCACCATATCCGCGCCCTCCTGCAGATCACGTGCCACGCATCGCAACGCCTCATCTGAGTTCGCCATATCCATCTGATAGGTCTTCTTGTCGCCCTTCAGCGCACTCGATGCCCCGACCGCATCCCGGAACGGCCCGTAAAAGGCCGAAGCGTATTTCGCAGCATAGGACATGATCATCACATTCGAATGCCCTGCCCCCTCAAGCGCGTTCCGAATGGCGCCGATCCGACCATCCATCATGTCCGAGGGGCCGATGATATCCACGCCCGCCTCAGCCTGGCTGAGCGCCTGCTTCACCAGCGCCTCGACGCTGGCATCATTCACGATCTCGCCATCCACAACAAAGCCGTCATGGCCCGTATCCGAGTAAGGATCGAGCGCCACATCCGTCATCACCGCAATTCCCGGCACGGCCTCTTTCACGGCCCGCGTGGCGCGATTGGATAGATTGTCAGGGTTCCAGGCTTCCGCACATTCGGCAGACCGATTGTGCGCTTCCGTGTAGGGAAAAAGACAAATCGCCGGAATGCCCAGCCCCTCGGCCTCTTTCGCCGCCTCGACGATCTTGTCCACCGACCGTCGCACCACGCCGGGCATCGACGGCACCGGTTCTTCCACACCCTCGCCTTCGCGCACAAACATGGGCCAGATCAGATCACTCACCCCCAGGGTCGTCTCTGCCACCAGGGCGCGTACTTGGGCCGTGGCACGCGTGCGGCGCAGACGGGTGGCGGGGAAAGGACCTTGGGTTGGGCGCATTGGGCTATCCTGACGATAAGGCAAAATCTGTCAACATTTCCTGACACATCTGCGGATGCATCTCAAGCCTAGGAATTCCCCGCAAGCAAGGGTAATAGGGGCAGATACGCGCACAAAGCGCGATACCACACGGGCACATTCGAGACAGATCTTGGACGTCTACACAGAGATATTCGAACTCATCGACATGCGCAGCTTTTCGAACCTCTGGTTTTGGATCATGCTGGCTGTTATGTGGTCTTCGACCAGCCATTGGGTGCTGGGCGTGCCGTGGGATATGGTGACCCGCGCGCAGCGGTCGCAGGATGCGCAGAAACTGCAGGACGTCACGACCCTCACCCATATCAACGCCCGACGCATTGCCGATATCGCCGATGAAACAGGTCTGCTGATGGCCGGGTTTGGCTGTTTCATCCTGACGATGCTGATGCTCTTGGGCTTTGTCTACGAACATGAGTTTTCGCAGGCGCTGTTCCTGCTGGGCTTCCCGATGAGCCTTGTGGGCCTCATCTGCATCGCATCCTCGCGACGCATTCTGGCGGAGGCGATGCAGGGCGATGATCTTTTTCGCATGATGCGCCGCCACCGAACACTGACGCAGGTGGTGGGCATGGTATCGATCTTCGTCACTGGCCTTTGGGGCATGATGCAGAATTTCAACTTCAGTGCACTAAACTAACCCTATGCTGACAGGAAAAACAGAAGCGACCCACCTGACGGTCGGGGGCGCGCCGGAAGGCTTTGATGCATCTCTTGTGCTGAAGGAGATGGCACGCGGGGGCGCCGTGATCCACGTCGCCCGCGATGATAAACGCATGGCGCAAATGTCTGATGCCCTTGCGTTCTTTGCACCGGACTGCCCCGTGTTGCGCTTTCCTGGCTGGGATTGCCTGCCCTATGATCGCGTCTCGCCCAATGCAGATATCTCTGCGGCACGGATGGCGACGCTCGCCGGTCTCACCCACGGCGCGCCGAAGTCTTTCGTCTTGCTCACAACGCTGAACGCCGCCACCCAACGCGTTCCGGCTCGCTCCATCCTCGAAGGCGCGTCCTTCACGGCAGAGGTCGATCGCCAGATTGACGAAGACGCCCTGCGCGCCTTTCTCGTCCGCATGGGGTTCGTCCAAAGCCCCACCGTGACAGAGCCCGGCGACTACGCCATTCGTGGCGGCATCATCGATATCTTCCCGCCTGGTGAGAGCGGCCCGGTGCGGCTCGACCTCTTCGGCGATGTGCTGGACGGCATTCGCCGCTTTGATCCCGCCACGCAGCGCACAACCGAAAAGCTGGATCGCATTGAATTGGCGCCCGTCTCGGAAGTGATCCTTGATGAGGCATCCATCCGCCGCTTCCGCCAGAATTATCGCATCGAATTTGGTGCCGCGGGCAGCGATGATCCCCTCTATGAGGCCGTCAGCGCAGGCCGCAAACAGGCCGGGATCGAACATTGGCTGCCGTTTTTCCACGAAAAGCTGGAAACACTCTTTGACTACCTGCCCGGCGCCTCCGTGACGCTGGATCACCAAACCACAGCCTCCCGCGATGCGCGGTGGGAGGCCGTTCAAGACCAATATGAGGCCCGCCGCCACGCGCTGGAACAACGCGGGCGGCAGGATTCGGTCTACAAACCCGTCTCGCCTGAGCAGCTTTACATGGATGACGCCGCATGGGGCGCGGCCATGGGTGGCCGCCGCGTGCTGTCCTTTTCCCCACTCGCCCAAAGCCCTGGACCCGGCGTCCTGGATGCAGGCGGGCGTGTGGGGCGCAACTTTGCCCCCGAGCGGCAACAGGAAAGCATCAGCCTCTTTGGCGCGCTCAAATCTCATATCGAGGCGAAGATCGCCTCGGAACCCGTTGTGATCGCGAGTTATTCTACCGGCGCGCTCGAACGGCTAGAAGGGCTGGTTGAGGATGAAGGCCTCGCAGGCGCTGTCACTGTGCGCAACATCACGGGCGTTGGCAAAACCGGGCTGCATCTGACCGTCTGGGGCTTGGAAGCGGGGTTCGAATCCCCCGGCCTCACAATCATCTCGGAGCAAGATATCCTCGGTGATCGCCTGATCCGCGCACCCAAAAAACGCCGCCGGGCAGAAAATTTCCTGACCGAGACGCAAAGCTTGTCGCCCGGCGATCTGGTCGTCCATGTGGATCACGGGATCGGGCGTTACCACGGGCTGGAAGTGATCACCGCCGCCGGTGCCGCCCATGAATGCATTCACCTCGAATATGCCGAAAGTTCAAAGCTTTACTTGCCTGTCGAAAACATCGAGCTGCTCTCCCGTTACGGCCACGAAGAGGGTCTGCTGGATCGCTTGGGCGGCGGCGCATGGCAATCCAAGAAAGCCAAGCTGAAGGAACGCATCCGTGAGATGGCGGATCGCCTTATCCGCATTGCCGCCGAACGCGCGCTGTGCAAAGGCCCGGTGCTGGAACCTGAACACCACGCATGGGAGGCGTTTTCCGCGCGTTTCCCCTATCAGGAAACCGATGACCAGCTGCGCGCGATTGAGGATGTGATCACTGATCTGCAAGCAGGCATGCCGATGGACCGCCTGATTTGCGGGGATGTGGGTTTTGGTAAAACCGAAGTCGCCATGCGCGCCGCTTTTGTCGCCGCCATGCAGGGCTATCAGGTCGCTGTGATCGCCCCTACAACCCTACTGGCACGCCAGCATTATCAAAGCTTTAGCGAGCGTTTTCGCGGCTTTCCCATCAATGTCCGTCCCCTCTCCCGGTTCGTCTCAACGGCGCAGGCCAACGCCACCCGTGAAGCTATGTCGCGCGGGGAAGTTGATATCGTTGTTGGAACCCACGCACTTCTGGCCAAGGGCATCCGATTTGCCAATCTGGGGCTCTTGGTCATCGATGAAGAACAACGCTTCGGCGTCACGCACAAAGAGCGGCTGAAACAAATGCGGTCTGACGTGCATGTTTTGACGCTTTCCGCCACACCCATCCCGCGCACCCTGCAACTCAGCCTCTCAGGCGTGCGGGATCTGTCTATCATCGGCACACCGCCCGTCGATCGCCTCTCCATCCGCACCTATGTCAGCGAATTCGACACCGTGACCATCCGCGAAGCCCTGCTGCGCGAACACTACCGCGGCGGGCAAAGCTTCTTCGTTGTCCCTCGCATCAAGGACCTGCCCGAGATCGAGGAATTCCTGACCACCCAGGTGCCAGAGGTGAGTTACGTCGTCGCCCACGGTCAGATGGCAGCAGGCGAACTCGATGAGCGCATGAACGCCTTTTATGACGGCAAATTCAACGTGTTGCTGGCCACAACGATTGTGGAATCGGGCCTCGACATTCCTTCTGCCAACACCATGGTGATCCACCGCGCCGATATGTTTGGCCTGGCCCAGCTCTACCAGATCCGTGGCCGCGTGGGCCGCTCTAAACTGCGCGCCTATGCCTATCTCACCACCAAACCCCGCGTCCCTCTGACCCCTGCCGCCGAAAAACGCCTGCGTGTGCTGGGCAGTCTCGACACGTTGGGCGCGGGCTTTACGCTCGCCTCCCAAGACCTCGACATCAGAGGCGCAGGCAACCTTCTGGGCGAAGAACAATCCGGTCAAATGCGCGATGTGGGCTACGAGCTTTATCAATCCATGCTGGAAGAGGCGATCGCCAAGATCAAAGCCGGTGAGATGGAAGGTCTGTCTGCGGCTGACGATCAGTGGGCACCTCAGATCAACCTCGGCGTGCCGGTCCTGATCCCCGAAGACTACGTGCCTGACCTCGATGTTCGCCTGGGATTATATCGCCGCCTCAGTGGGTTGCAGCGCAAAGTTGAACTTGAAGGCTTCGCCGCCGAACTCATTGACCGGTTCGGCAAACTGCCCAAAGAAGTGAATACGCTGATGCTGATCGTGCGCATCAAAGCCATGTGCAAACGCGCCGGCATCGCCAAGCTCGATGGCGGACCGAAAGGGGCCACGATCCAGTTCCACAATGACAAATTCGCCTCCCCCCAAGGGCTGGTGGACTTCATTCAGGATCAGAAAGGCCTGGCAAAAGTCAAAGACAACAAAATCGTGGTCCGCCGCGACTGGCGTAAAGACAGCGACAAGATCAAAGGCGCCTTCGCAATCGCCCGCGATCTGGCCGAAAAAGTCGTGGCCGAAAAGAAGAAAGCCAAGGCCTGAAAGAGCGAGACTGCCCGCAGGGCCGAAGAGCGACCCGCCCGCCCAGCCGTACTCAACAGCAACACTCCCTTTACCAAGACGCCACACCCTCCTCTCCAACCCGAGGAGCGTGCCATGCCGACCGTCGAACAGATTGCCCGAGACATCGTCGCCCGTGAAGGCGGCTATGTGAATGACCCAGACGATCCCGGCGGGGCCACCAAGTTCGGCGTCACCATCCACACAATGCGCCGGCTGGGGCTCGACCTCGACCAGGATGGTGACGTCGATACGGCGGACGTCAAACACCTGACCCGCGACCACGCAGAGGCCATTTTCATCAAGCACTACTTTGACCGCCCCCGCATCGGTGACCTGCCCGAACCCCTGCGCGCATCCGTCTTTGACATGTATGTCAACGCAGGCAGCAACGCGGTGAAGATCCTGCAGCGGCTTTTGCGCCAGATGGGTCAGGACGTCAGCGTCGACGGCGCCATCGGACCACAAACGACTGAGGCCGCGCAAAACGCCTATTTTGCCGCCCCCGATCATCTGGTCGATGCCTACGGGATTGCGCGTCGCAACTACTACTTCCGCATCGCCGACCGACGTCCAGCTTCGCGCAAATACGCCCGTACCCGCGCGGGCGGCAAAGGCGGATGGATCAAACGGGCCGAAGATTTCATATCCCCCCGCTTTCGCATGACGGAGGCCGAGTTTCAGGCGCGGGTGGCGAAATGGGGCTGATCGGAAACGTCTTCAGCTTCCTCTTCGGAGGTGGGCGCAACGTCGTCACGGAAACGGCAGAGGTCTTCCGCATCAACGCCGAAGCCTCCGACAAACGTGCTGCTTCGTTGCAAACGGCTGCGCTTCGGCAATTGGCGTCTGAGTTTCAGCACCAGCGGCGCGGATGGTTTGACCGTTTCGTCGATGGGCTCAACCGCCTGCCCCGCCCAGCCATGGCCCTTGGCACCATTGCACTTTTCGTGTCGGCCATGTCAAACCCGGTCTGGTTCTCGGAACGGATGCAGGGGATCTCCTTGGTACCGGAGCCGATGTGGTGGCTTCTGGGCGTCGTTGTCAGTTTCTACTTCGGCGCGCGCCATCAGGCGAAAGGGCAGGAATTTCAACGCTCTCTGGCCGAAACCATGGCTCGCACACCGCAGGTGATAGACAATATCGAAAGCCTGCGTGCCATCGGTGCGGACACCCCACAAATCGCGGACACAAGCACTGACAGCACGCTTACATTGGCCGCTACAGAGGCTGCCGACAACCCCGCCCTGACCGCTTGGCAACAGGATCAGAGCTGAGCAAAACGCGATCACATCGCAAAGCCACAATCAGGTCGGTTATCCGATTAAAATCAGTTGCTCAGCGTGGAGGCTGTTGCGCCCAACCCCACAAACGATCCGACCAAACGGGCGATGGTCTGAACACCCGTCACCGGGGATTCGGTCATCAGCAGCGTGTCATTGGGCTGCACTGCAAAGTTCCGCGCGGCGAACAGCCCGTCCGCACCGGTCAGATCGAAGGCGAACACAACCTGCCGCATGTCCGGCCCACGCGGGCCGGGAGACAAATCGCGCGGGTGATAATCCCGCAGAATCAGCACGCCTCTGGGGTTCCCTCGAGCACCGTTGACGCCCCCCGCCGCAGAGACCGCATCCATGGCGGTCATTTCCTCTTTTTCAAAATAGATCAGCTCTTGGCGGCCCGAGGCACCCACGGAATTGAACGTCCGGCTATCCTCAACCACAGCGATCAGATCGCCACCACGCACCCGAACGTTTTTGGCGGGATCGTTCAGAATATACTCAAGGCGCGTTTCATACAGCGTGCCGCCCCGCTGCAACCGCACGCTGGGATGGCGCAGGTTGGTATCTACCCCGCCAGCCAGCGAAAGAACGCTCAGAAGCTGCATGTTGCGCGTGTCCATTGGGAATCGACCCGGCGCGTTGACGCCTTGTGACACATCCACAGAATTGTTGCGCCCCGGGGTCAGGTTCAGTTGCACCTGTGCAGCAGGAACGACCTGTTCCACCTCCGTCTGAATACGGTTCCGCGCGGCGGTTTCCGTCAGGCCCCTCACCCGTACATCACCTACATAGGGCAAGAAAACCGTCCCGGCGGACGACACGGCCATGGTCGGGATTTCTGTGTTTCTTTCTCCAATGGTGAGCAGCGAATCTTCCTGGTTGTCCCAGATCACCACTTCCAGCTGGTCCCCGGCCTGAATGACCGCGCTGTCGGGCCCGCGATCTGCGTGCAACCAATGCGAATGAATGTGATGGGACGGCACCGGCCAACCGTTGATTTGCGCCGCAGAGGCGCGCGTCACCTCCACGACCTGAAATGTCGGATTTTCCGAAGCTTCCTGATTGATCACTTCCTGCTGCAACGCGGCCGTACGTGGAAGTGCACAGGCGCCCAGCACCGTCATGGCCACTGCAAGCCCCACGCCGTGTTGAATGCGGCGCATTAAGTCACGTGTATTGCTCGTCACCTGCTCATCCCCCGTCTTTTATTGTCTTGTGTTCCCTAACTCATGAACCTTGTATGAGACAACGCCATTCTGTCCATATTTGGGGTCCACAGCGCTGCATGACACAAATTTTGCAAAAAGGTTGCGTGTTGATCACAGGCGCGGGTGGCAGGCTGGGGCGCTTGCTGCAGGCCGCGCGCTCTGACACCCTTGATTTGCATCACAGATTCTTATTTCAATCTAAAGGTGATCACGCAGATTTATGCTGGTCCCCCAATGACAGCTTGGATCACCTGCCGCGCTGCGATGCAATCATCGCCCTGTGGGGGGCAACATCCGGCGGAGAAGAGGATCTGGCTCAGAACGCACACCTCGTTTCGCTCAGCGCTGATTTGGCGCGTGGACTGGGGGCAACTCGCGTTATTCACATGTCTTCTGCGGCGGTCTATGGCCCGGGACAAGAAATGAAAGAAGATCACCCTACAGGTGATTGTAATCTCTACGGTAAATCCAAACTGGCGATGGAGTCAGAAATTGACTTAGATCGCCAGAAATCTGATCTTACACACATCGCTCTCAGGCTCGCCAACGTCGTGGGTGCCGACAGCCTTGCACCGGTTCTACGCGGCGAAAGACCCGCAAAGATCGACGATTTTAGTGCTGGCCCCGACCATCAAGGGCCGATCCGAAGCTATATCGGCGCAAAAGGCCTGCTGCAGATATTAGATGCCCTCTGCACCCTGCCGGCAACGGCATGGCCAAAGATTCTGAACGTCGCCGCCCCTCTGCCTGTCTCAATGGATGCTCTTGCTCTCGCGGCAGGCCAGCCCGTGCTCTGGCAACCAGCCCCCCAAACGGCGGTCCCGGTGGTCACGCTTGACGTGTCCCTCCTTCAAACGCTACTGCCCGACATCAAGCTTGCCGAGACGGCGGCAGAGCTGATCGCGGAATGGCGACGTCTGGAGAGACTTGCATGACCCTTGGCAAACGCCTGCTGGATCTCTTTTTGGCGCTGTGTCTGACCATCATTTTGGTTGTCCCGATGCTGCTGGTGGCGCTGATCGTACTGATCGAAGACGGACGCCCCATCTTTTACACCTCCAAACGCATGAAAACCCCCGACAAAAGTTTCACGCTCTTGAAATTCCGCACCATGACGGCGGAGCGCGCGCAAGTCTCCGCCTTGGGCGGCGACAAGGCCCAGCGCGTCACCCGCGTGGGCAGCATCCTGCGCCGCACCCGGCTTGATGAATTACCCCAACTTTACAACATCTTCCGAGGCGATATGAGCTTTGTCGGCCCCCGCCCGCCGCTGCGCCGCTACGTGATCCTGCGCCCCGATATCTACGTGAAAGTCCTTCAGAATCGCCCTGGCGTGACAGGCCTGGCCACCCTGCGCTACCACCGCCGCGAAGAGGAGCTTCTGGCCGCCTGCAGCACGGCGGAGGAAACCGATGAGGTCTATATCAATCGCTGCATTCCCGCCAAGGCGCGCCTTGATCTGCTTTGGGCGCGAAACCGCTCAGTGTGCTATGACGCGATCCTGTTGGCGCAAACCGCTGCCTATGTGCTCTTCAAACTGATGCGCAAGCAATCTGCAAGCCGCTGAACACGCCACCTGACGAGAATGTTCTCTACCGTGACGCGATCGGTTTTGCGCTTCTGCGCGAATTTAGATAGATTGCTACCAAAAGCTGCGGCAGACTTTCGCGCGCGGCATGAAGGAGCAGAATTTGCCCAACGCATCCAAGCCGAAACTCGGCTTTCTCTACAGGATCGCCGTCGCGATGACGCGGCAGCAAAAGCGCTCCGTTATTCTCATCATCGACATCTTGCTGATACTCGGCGCCTATCTGGCGGCGCGTGCCCTGATCTTGATGGATGGCACGGCCTGGTCCAATCCAATGATGGTCTTCTACGACACGTTGGCATTGCTCTCATCGGGGACGATCGCGATCATTGCGCTCGGTCTGCACAAGATCAAACTCAACGCCTATCAGATGCAGGGCGTGGTGGAATCGGCTTTCGTGGCAGGCGTTCTGATGACCGTGGGGCTCGGCCTGCGGGCAATCCCCGCTTCAGGTGGCACCGCGGCGGAAGTGTTTGTCGTCACCGCGATGATCTTTCTCATTCTATCCGTCTCTTCCCGCCTGTTGATGCTCCGCGCTCTGCTTTACGTCTATGCCAAGGGCACGCCTCGCATGCCCATTCTGATCTACGGCGCGGGCCAGACGGGACAGCAATTGGCCACCGCGCTTGCAACGGACGAGCATGTCGATCCCGCCGCCTTCATTGATGATGATCCCAAACTGCGCGGCCTGACTGTGGCTGGGCTCCGCGTGCATCCCTCCTCTGAGCTTGACGCCCTCATAAGCAGACATGACATCAAGCGGGTGATCATCGCCATGCCCAGCGTGCCGCGCAGCCGCCGTACCTTCATTTCCCGTCAGATTGCGCGCACCGGGGTCGAGGTGCACGCCCTGCCCTCATTCGCTGATATGGTCACCAGTTCTGACCGCGATCTGGCGGCGACCCAACCAGTGAACATCGACCTGCTTTTGGGCCGCGACCGGCTGGAAGAAGAATTGCCCGGCGTCGCCGACACCTACGAAGGCAAGAACATTCTGATCACCGGCGCAGGCGGGTCCATCGGGTCAGAGATTTGCCGCCAGTTGGTGCCATGCGATCCGGCCTCTTTGGTGGTGATGGATCACAGCGAACTGGCGCTTTTCGAAATTGATCGCGAATTGCGTGACATGCCGGGCAACGCACGCATCCATGCCGTGCTGGGTTCAGTGATCGACCAGCCCTTGGTGGAAGACATAATGAAAGAGCACAGCATCGACATCGTGCTGCACGCCGCCGCTTACAAACATGTGCCACTGGTGCAGCACAACGCGCTGGGGGGCATAAAAAACAACGTCTTGGGCACCAAATGCGTGGCCGATGCGGCGCGCGCCGCCGGGGTGGATCGCTTCATTCTCGTCTCAACCGACAAGGCCGTGCGCCCCTCATCCGTGATGGGTGCGTCCAAGCGGTTCGCCGAACTTCTGATACAGGATCTGGCCACGCGCTCCAAAGGAACGCGGTTTTCGATGGTCCGGTTTGGCAATGTGCTGAACTCATCGGGTTCGGTCATCCCGCTCTTTCACGAACAGATCTCTCGTGGCGGCCCCGTGACGCTGACGCACAAAGATGTCACCCGCTTCTTTATGACGATCTCCGAAGCCGTGCGCCTGGTGCTGCTGGCCGGGTCGTTTGCCCGAGGCGGGGATGTTTTCGTGCTGGATATGGGCCAACCCGTGGCGGTACGGGATCTGGCGCGCAAGATGATCGAAATCAGCGGGCACACGGTGCGCGACGCCGATAACCCGGACGGTGATATCGAAATCAAAACCACCGGCCTGCGCCCGGGCGAAAAACTGCATGAGGAACTGCTCATCGGCTCCGACATGCTGACAACGCCGCATCCCAAGATCATGCGGGCTCAGGAAAAACATCTCTCGGAAATTGAGATGGCCAAAGCCATGCAAGATCTGCGCACAGCCATTGACGACCGAAACACGGAACATCTCTATCAGATCCTTGATGAATGGATCGAAACCAACGGCAAGGACAAGATCAAACTGGTCAACGAATAAGGGCAACGCCTTACGTCAAGATTGATCTGCCCCCTGCTCGGCCTTTTCAGCCAGCACCAGCCATTCTTCCTCCGCCGCCTGCAGTTTCCCTTGCCGTTCCACCAGCGCGTCGGTGGCTTTTTGAAATTTCACGGGCTCCCGCGTGAACAACTCCGCATCCGACAAAAGCCCTTCCAGCTTCGCAATCTCGGCCCCGAGGCGATCAATCTCTTCCGGCAACCGCTCAAAGCGGTGCTTTTCTGAAAAACTCAGGCCCGTCTGACGCGCTTTTTCCCTCTTCTTTTCCGCCTTCTCACCGGATTTCTTTGTCTTCTCGGCAGGCACCTCGTCCTCATTGCGCTGCCTTTGCAGATCGCTCCAGCCACCCGCATAAAGCGTCACGCGGCCCCGCCCCTCAAAGGCCAACGTCTGCGTCGCCACACGGTCCAGAAAGTCCCGGTCATGGCTCACGAGCATCACCGTGCCATCATAGTCGTCCAGCAACTCCTGCAAAAGATCGAGCGATTCGATATCCAGATCATTCGTGGGCTCATCCAGCACCAACAGATTGCTCTCCCGCGCCATCAGCTTGGCCAGAAGCAGCCTTGCTTTTTCACCGCCCGAAAGGGATCGCACCGGCGCGCGGACCTGACGTTCATCAAAGAGAAAGTCTTTCAGATATCCCACCACATGCCGCGGTGTGCCCCGCACCATCACCTGATCGGATCGACCTGCAACAGCCATGTCCCGCTCTACCGTCAGCGCATCCCAAAGGGTCATATCAGGATCAAGCGCCGCACGCGCCTGATCAAACACCGCCGGCACCAGATTGGTCCCGTGTTTCACAGTTCCGCTATCGGGCTCTTCCAGCTTCATCAGCATTCGCAGCAGCGTGGTTTTGCCCGCTCCATTCGGTCCCACCAACGCCAATCGGTCCTTGCGCGCCAGCGTAAGAGACAGGTCAGACAGGATCAACTGCTCCCCATAGCGCTTTGAAATCCCACGTGCTTCGATCACCTTGCGGCCCGACTTGCCGCCGCTTTCCAGCTGCATCGCGGCCGTTCCTTGCCGCCGGATCTGCGCCGCGCGCGTCGCTTTGAGGTCCTGCAACGCCCGCACCCGTCCCTGATTGCGCTTGCGCCGCGCTGAAATCCCTTCAACGGCCCAGCGTGCCTCGGCCTTGATCTTCCGATCCAGCTTGTGGCGCGCCACGTCCTCCTCCTCCCAGGTCTTGTCGCGCCAGGCCTCAAACGCCTCAAACCCTTTGTCCTGCCGCCGCATCACGCCCCGATCAATCCAAAGCGTTGCCCGCGTCAGCGCACGCAAAAACGCCCGGTCGTGGGAGATGATCACATAAGCGCCCCGCGCTGCCCGCAGCTGCTCTTCCAGCCATCCAATCGCGTTGATATCCAGATGGTTTGTCGGCTCGTCGAGCAACATCAAATCCGGTGCTTCGGCCATGAGTTTTGCCAGCGCCGCCCGCCTGCGTTCTCCGCCAGATGCGGTCGTTGGCGACAGCCCCGCATCAAAACCCAACCCTTGCGCGGCCTTCTCCACCAGGTGCACCTGGCCCGGCCCCACATCGCTTAACGCAAAGTCCCCCAACGTGGCGAAACCGCCCATGTCAGGATCCTGTTCCATATATCCAACAGAGGCCCCGGGCGGCAGCGCGCGTGTGCCACTGTCTGCCTCCACCAATCCCGCCATAACCTTCATGAGTGTGGATTTCCCGGACCCGTTGCGCCCCACAAGCGCCGCCCGGTCCCCCTCCTGCACTGTCAGGCCCACCCCATCAAAGAGCGGATTGCCCCCAAAAGTCAGCGACATATCGGTGAGTTGCAGTAAAGGAGCTTTTGCCATAGCTGCCCCTTACGCGCCACAGCAGCAAAATCATAGAAAATTCGCAGAATTTTCGTTCTCGAATTTGTCTCGCGAAAATTCTATCCTGCGTCCGCGCGCAAAAGCCGTTTGCGCACGGCAGGGATTGCCGCAATCTCCAACCCCGTGAACACATGCAGCGTATTCATCTGCCGGTCCACCACGGCATGGTCGCTCACCCAGCCCCCCATCATCAGATAGGTCCGCAGCAAAGGCGGCATGCCCAGCATCGCGCGCCTCACATCCGGTTTGCGCCGCCGCAAACGATCTGCAAACCGAAACACTGAGGGCGCCTTCACCCTCGGCCCCCAGCGACGCGGCGCCAGATGGCGCTCTTTCAACATGGCAAAAGCATCAAAATAAGGGTCTGCATCGGTGCCTTTGAAACTGGAACAGCCAAACAGCATCTGCACACCGTTCGCATCCACATAGCGCGTCATCGCCGCCCAGGCGACGCGCAGGATGTCCGGATGCTGACAGTCGGGATCAATGCAAAAGCGACCCATCTCAACCATCGGTCCGTCGAATTGGTGCAGCGCCGACAGCTCATAAAACTGCGCGCTGTAGGTGTGCTCAATCTCACTGCCATGGGTCAAATGCAGCATCCTGAAAGACGATACCAACCGCCCCGTTGCGACCTCTTCCACCAGAATGTGAGAACACAGCGCGTCAAATTCATCGCGGTCGAGCGCAGGCCCTATCTCAGTGCCATGAAACGTCCGGTGTCGCAGCACCTGCGACGCGCGCACATCCTGAGGGCCTTGCGCCAGTCTGAACCAGTATTTGCCGCGTTGGGTCACTTTTTCCTGCCCTTCACGTATCCCAAAGGATCACAATTCATCGACGACATATAAACCGCGACGCAGGTGCGCAAAGCACGAAAAAGGTCAGCCACCAAAGAGGCTGGTCGGATCAAGCGCCCCGATATTGCCAAAGACCTGGCGCAGGAACCCGTTGCCCACCACCGAACTGTCCGTCACCCGCCGCGTCAGCGGCACGACCTGTCCGTCCTCCAGCCCGAAGCGTTCGATGTTGCGGATGGTGTTGTTGGGGTTGAAGCTGATGGCCAAAACCTGCCGGTCCACCACTTGCGGCCGGAACGCGCCCTTTGCGGCCACGCGGGATCGCACATAGTAATAATCGCCATCCGTCAGCACGCCCGAGGTCGAAGGCGCGCCCACCAATTCATCCACCGTGGCGCGCGTGTCTACGCCCACGGTCAGCTGCTTGAGCACCTCTTCGGAGGGCACATAGCCATGGTTGCGAAACTGCGTCGCGCAGCCCATCACGATCAAAAGGCTCAGAAGCCCCAAGCTTTTGACAATCAAACGTTGCATGAACCCGCCCTTATGCTTCGTGCGACAAACGCATTTCCTGTAGGGTTACAACAAGCTAGGGATAAGGTTCAAGAATGCATGAGGATGAACACAGTGCCCATCACCCACACCAAGCTTGTCCCCATCAAAGTGAGCAAGCTTTCGCCCAAGGCATCCTTCCCCTTCGATCTGCAACCCACCGGCGCGGATTTGGCCACTCTGCAAGAGGATCTGGGCCTGCTTTCCTTACGCAAACTGCGCCTTTCAGGTGAGATCGCCGCCTCCGGGTCGACCGATTGGGCGCTCAACGCCAAAATTGGGGCAACGGTGGTGCAGCCTTGCGTGGTGACGCTCGAACCGGTGACGACGCGCATCGATGAACCCGTGTCCCGGCTTTACGTGAAGAGATGGCCCAGTGAGGAGGATTTGGGAGAAGAAGTGGAAATGCCCGAAGATGACAGCCTGGAGCGTCTCGGTGAAGAGATCGATGTCTATGCCGTGTTACAAGAGGCGCTGGCGCTGGCCCTACCTGTATATCCGCGCTCAGGCGATGCAGAGGTCGAAGGGCTGGAAGCCCGCCCCGAAGGCGCCCGCGCGATCACCTCAATTGATGATGATGCGTTCTCCGCGCTTTCGGACCTCAAAAAGAAGCTTGAAGACGGCAAGTGACCCGCAGCAGAGCGCCTTCTCCTGGCCCCGGTCTGGCGATCCTGACCTTTGAACAGCAGCGCTTTATCGTGGGGTTCCCGGACTCCATCCGAGCGACATCCTGAAATTGGCATTTCGCCAGGCCCTGGTGGGGGCCAGGCGAAGGCGCGGCGGCCCAAGGGCCTTGATTCCGCGCCCGGTCTGCAAAGACGGCGATTTCGCCCCAAAACTACCCCTTTTTCCCCTTGCCCCATACGCAATTATCTGTATTTTCCCGCTCTCACCGGATTTAGGGGTTGATTGAGCGACACGCACCGCCGTAAGAGCGGCAGCAACCCGATTGAAATGATGGCCCCTCGCGGCCAAGAGACAACCAGAGGCAGCAAAATGGCCGTCCAGCAAAACAAAGTTTCCAAGTCCCGTCGCAACAACCGCCGGGCCCATGACGCCCTCGTGGCCGCGAACCCCAATGAGTGCCCCGAATGCGGCGAACTCACACGCCCGCACCACGTCTGCGGCGCCTGCGGCCACTATAACGGTCGCGAAGTGATCGCCATGGCCGATGAGATCGAGCTGGAAGACGACGCTGCTTAATCTGCGCAGCTTAATCTTTACAAGCCCAAAGCTAGGATGAACGGGCGAGTGCATGTCCGAAACACCGGATAAAACTAGCACGCGTTCAGGCCTCAGTTCCGGGACTGCTTCGGGCCGCACAATCATCTCCGTTGACGCGATGGGTGGGGATTATGGCCCCTCCATTGTCGTGGCTGGCCTGTCGAAATCCGCCCATAAGAACCCCGATATCGGTTTTATCCTGCATGGGCTCAAATCCGTGCTCGAACCCCTTGTCGCCAAGCGCAAGCACCTTGCAGGCATATGCGAAATCCGCGACGCCGCTGATGTGGTCTCAATGGATGACAAACCCAGTCAGGTGATCCGGTCGGGCAAGGAAACCTCCATGTGGTCTGCCCTCGAATCGGTTCGCAATGGGGAGGCCACCGTATGCGTCTCCTGTGGGAACACAGGTGCCTTGATGCTGATGTCGGTGGTGCGCCTGCGCAAACTCCCCGGCATCTACCGCCCCGCTATCGCCGTGTTGTGGCCATCCGGGAATGCGCAGGGCTTCAACATCATGCTGGATGGTGGCGCCGATATCCGCGCCGATGCCAAGGATTTGATGCAATACGCGCTGATGGGTGTGTCTTACGCCCGCAACGGGTTTGATCTGCCCCGTCCGCGCGTGGGGCTTCTCAATGTGGGCACTGAAGAACATAAAGGCCGTTCCGAATTGAAAGAGGCCTATGATCTGATCAACGCCAACGCCCGTAATGCCGATTTCGAATTCGTGGGCTTTGTTGAAGGCCGCGATCTGCCCGGCACGCGCTGCGACGTGGTGGTAACGGATGGCTTTACCGGCAATGTCGCGCTCAAGACCGGCGAAGGCGTGGCCAACATGATCTCCGATCAGCTGAAAGAGGCATTCCGTTACACACCGCTGTCCCGCATTGCCGCCCTGCTGGCGCTCACCTCTCTGCGACGTCTCAAGAAACGCATCGACCCTCGCCGTGCCAATGGCGGCGTGTTTCTGGGTCTCAATGGCACGGTGGTCAAATCCCACGGCGCGGCCGACGCGACAGGCGTGTCAGCGGCCGTGAAACTGGCCTTCCAACTGGGCCAATCGGGATTTTCGCAAAAACTGGCTGCGCGGGTTGCATCTGCTGCGATGCTTGAACAGAGTGCATCTGACGATGCCGACGGTGAGGATGAATGACAATACGCGCAGTTGTAGACGCCGTCGGCCACTATCTGCCTGAGCGCGTGGTCCCCAATTCCCATTTTGAAAGCTTTCTGGACACATCAGACGAATGGATTCGGACGCGCAGCGGCATCGAAAACCGTCGATTTGCCGCAGAAGACCAAACCACGTCAGATCTCGCCGTTCTGGCGGCCGAAGACGCGATTGCCAAAGCGGGCATTGATCCGTCCCAAATCGATGGCGTTCTGGTGGCCACATCCACCCCCGATCTGACTTTCCCGTCTGTTGCCACCATGGTGCAGGCCCGCATCGGCATGACCGGTGGCTTTGCTTTTGACGTGCAGGCAGTCTGCGCAGGCTTCATCTACGCGCTGGCCAACGCAAACGCGTTGATTGTCGCGGGTCAGGCCAAGCGGCTCCTGGTCATCGGGGCCGAAACCTTCAGCCGCATCATGGATTGGAAAGATCGCGGCACCTGCGTGCTCTTTGGCGATGGCGCAGGCGCGCTGATCCTGTCGGCAGAGGACGGCGCGGGGACCAATACAGATCGCGGCATCCTCGCCACTGACCTCAATTCTGACGGGCGGCACAAGGATATGCTCTATGTCGATGGCGGCGTTTCCACCACCGGCACGTCGGGCAAACTGCGCATGCAAGGAAATCTCCTTTTCCGTCAAGCGGTTGAAAAGCTGTCCTTCACCGCCAACACGGCTTTGGACAAGATCGACATGACCCATGATGAGGTCGACTGGATTGTCCCTCATCAGGCCAATATCCGTATCATTGCAGGCACTGCCAAAAAGCTCGGCATTCCGATGGAACGCGTCATCGTCACCGTTCAGGAACACGGCAACACGTCCGCTGCGTCCATTCCGCTGGCCATGGCTGCCGGCGTGGAAGACGGCAAGATCAAACGCGGCGATGTGCTGGTGTCTGAGGCCATTGGTGGCGGTCTGGCGTGGGGTTCTGTGGTATTGCGCTGGTAAGCACGAAGCACAGCACCTTTGCCAGCCCCTCCTGGGGGCCTGACCCAGGCGCGGCGGCGCAAGCGCTTTGATTGCGCGCCAACAGCGCGTCAAACGCGGTTCTCCCCCGCTTAAACTCCATCCCCCAAGTCATTGACATTGACTCGGAAATTCCTTCCGCCATAAGGTTACTGAACAACAATAAGGGGGATAGTATGACCGAAAAGACGTTGACTCGCATGGACCTCAGCGAAGCTGTGTTCCGCGAGGTGGGCCTGTCGCGAAATGATTCCGCCCAACTGGTCGAAAGCGTTCTGAACCACATGTCCGACGCTCTCGTTGATGGCGAACAGGTCAAAATCTCGTCTTTTGGCACCTTTTCCGTACGCTCCAAAACGGCGCGCGTGGGTCGCAACCCCAAAACTGGCGAAGAAGTGCCCATCAATCCCCGCCGCGTGCTGACCTTCCGGCCCTCGCACTTGATGAAAGATCGCGTCGCAGCAGGTAACAAGACGTAACCACAACCCCAATAGGGCACGAGCATGAGCAAATCCGCAGACGCGTTTCGCACCATCAGCGAGGTGGCGGAGTGGCTGGACACCCCGGCCCATGTGCTGCGCTTTTGGGAAAGCAAGTTTGCCCAAGTCAAACCCGTGAAACGCGCGGGGGGACGCAGATATTACCGCCCGCAGGACATGATGCTGCTCGGAGGCATCAAAAAGCTGCTCCATGACGATGGCATGACCATCAAACATGTCCAAAAACTGCTGCGACAGGAAGGCGTGAAATACGTCTCTGGCCTGTCCTCCAACCCGTCAGACGGCTTTGCCTATGTCCCCGTTGAGGGCCGCCCTGCACCGGAACCCGACCCGGAAACCAGCCAGGTCGTGAGCTTTCGCACCGAGCCTGAGCCGACCACACCGGAACCGGCGGCGCCCGAAACCAAATCAATGCCTTCGGAACCGGCGCCGTCCCAAGGCTCCAAACCGGTGCCCAGTTTTCTGTCAGGCGACCGCGACATGCCGCAACCCGAGGCGGCCCCCGCTGAAGAGGCACCGACCGACCCTGCGCCCATGGAAGAGGCCCCGGCGCCCGCGGCCCATATCAATATCTTCCAACACCTCGCAGGCATGTCATCTGACAACATTCGCGCCAAAGAGGCAGAGCTGCGCCCGGTCCTGAGCCGCATCCGCGCGCAGCTGGACCGCATGTCCTGAGGCAATTGGGTTGATTTGGCAAAATGCCCTTGCCCACCGAATTCTTTCCAGTATGAAGGCGCAATTGTCGGGCTATAGCGCAGTCTGGTAGCGCGTCCGTCTGGGGGACGGGAGGTCGCAGGTTCGAACCCTGCTAGCCCGACCATTTTCCCACCCCAGGATGTGCCGACCTCTGCTCAAACGGGGGAGCGTATCAGCCATGTCAGGCGTTCTGGCCAGCCAGCAATTGCGCAGCATGATCGATGAGGGCCGCATCTCGGCCACCGCCCCTATTGAGACCGGTCAGATCCAACCCGCTAGCCTCGATCTGCGCCTCGGTGAGACCGCCTACCGCGTGCGGGCGTCTTTCCTTGCCGGGGCCTTGCGCACTGTGGCGGATCGGCTCAAGGATTTTGAGATGCACCAGGTCGACCTGCGCGGCGGGGCCGTGCTGGAAAAGGGCTGTGTCTATGTGGTGCCGCTCCTGGAAAGCCTCGATCTCCCCGAGGGTATGTCCGGCGCGGCAAGCGCCAAATCCTCGATCGGGCGTTTGGACCTTCTGACCCGCATCATCACCGATCAGGGGACAGAATTCGACCGTATTCCAGAAGGCTATACCGGCCCGCTCTACGTGGAAATCTGCCCGCAAAGCTTTTCAGTCATTGCCAAAACGGGCCAAATGCTGAACCAGGTGATTTTCCGCGACGGACTTACCGTGATCGACGATGCAGAGCTTGCCGCCCTTCACGCCCACACCCCGATTGTTTCTGGCGAGGCGGTGATTTCCGGCGGTCTGGGCTTTTCGGTCGATCTCAAACCCGCGTCAGGAACGCTGGTGGGCTACCGCGCCAAACCCCACACGGGCGTCATCGACCTTGGCAAATTGGCCCATTATGACGCAAAAGAGTTCTGGGAAGAGGTCCATACCGATGACGGCTGGATTATCCTGGATCCGGGTGCCTTCTACATTCTGGTCAGCCGCGAAGCGATCGTCATCCCGCCCTCTCACGCGGCTGAAATGGTGCCTTATGTGGCCATGGTGGGAGAATTCCGCGTCCATTACGCCGGTTTTTTCGATCCTGGTTTCGGTTGGGCTGCAGCCGGCGGCACAGGATCACGGGGCGTTCTTGAGGTCCGCTGCCACGAGGCACCATTCGTGCTGGAACATGGCCAGATTGTCGGGCGGTTGGTCTATGAAAAAATGGATCAGGAACCCGAACACCTTTATGGTGCCGGGATCGCGTCAAACTATCAGGGCCAAGGATTGAAATTATCAAAGCATTTCAAACTGTAGACCCAAAAAATTTTTGAAAATTTTCCGCCAACGCAGGGGGCAGAAAATTAAAATTTTCTGAGGCATTTTTTCTGCGAAAAAATGAGTCTGGCCCAAAAGTGATCGTCACGAAGGACGCGTCAGAACCGACCGAGCCGCCGCCCCAACCGCACACTTTGGCGCATGCGTTGCTGCGCATCCTTGGCATCCGGCCCTTCATGGCCTTTGCCCTTGCCGCGCTTTGAAAGAGCGTCCATGCCTTTGTTCATCCCAGCCCGCATCACACGGCGCAGGATCATGTTCATCGCCATACCGATCAGTTTGTTCGCGTTCATACTGCCCTCCATTTTTGTCATTGGGGCCAATATAGCGACGAATCATGAAATTTTAAGGGCAGGCCCCTGAAATCACTGCCGTTTACTCTTCATCGAAGAGTTCATCCTGCTCACCCTCAGGCTCGCCTTCTTCCGCCGTTTCCGGCGCGGCACCGGGGGGCGGGCGGTTGTCCAAAAGCCCGGCTGCGCGCAATTCCTTGAGGCCCGGCAGATCCCGCGCACTCTCCAGTCCGAAATGATCGAGAAAATCCTGCGTCACCACAAAGGTCACCGGACGCCCCGGGGTCATCCGCCTGCGGCCAAAACGGATCCATTCCAGCTCCAGCAGTTGATCCACTGTGCCCCGGCTGACAGATACGCCTCGTATCTCTTCAATCTCGGCCCGTGTGACCGGCTGGTGATAGGCGACAATCGCCAGCGTCTCGATCGCCGCACGACTTAACTTTCGCGTCTCAACCGTTTCTTTTTGCAAGAGAAAACCAAGATCAGGTGCCGTGCGCATGGCCCAGGCTTCGCCCACTTTCACGATCCGCACCCCGCGCCCGTCATAGCGTTTCTGCAAATGCACGAGCGCCTCTTTCGCATCACATCCGTGCGGCATGCGCGCCTGCATATCGGCAACTGTCACAGGCTCAGCGGTGGCAAACAGGATCGCCTCACACATCCGTTCTTGCTCCGCCATGGGCGGGGCCTCAAACAGGCTTTCATTGTTGTCCGCTTCTTCCGACATCAATTGTCCTTCCGGCGCAGTTCCACCGGGGCAAATGCCTCCGATTGGCGGATCTCTACCTTGCCTTCTTTGACCAGTTCAAGAGAGGCTGCAAAGGTCGATGCCGTGGCCGACCGCCGCCGCGCGGGATCGGCTCGAAAATCCTCTGGAAGAAAGCTTGCAATATCCGTCCAAGATCCTGAAAAACCGATTAAATTCCGAAGTCGGTCCAGCGCTTGCTCCATCGTTAAAAGCGCGTCTCGGTCCATCGTGTAGGGGCGAAATTCATCCTTTGTCCGGATCCGCGCGTAGCCCTGCATTAAATCGAGCAAGGTCGCCGTATAGTTCACCCGCCGCACCCGCGTCACATCTTCTGGGATGCCGCGCACAAAGAAATCGCGCCCCAACTGATCACGCGCCATCAGCTTGGCCGCCATTTGCCGCATCGCCTGCAACCGCTCCAACTGAAACGCCAGATGCGCCGCCAGTTCCTCCCCCGAAGGCCCTTCATCGGTCGGATCGGGTGGTAGTAACAGCCGGGATTTGAGAAACGCCAACCACGCCGCCATCACCAGGTAATCTGCAGCAAGTTCGATCCGTAACTCTTTGGCGCGCTCCACAAATTCCAGATATTGCCGCGCCAGCTGCAGCACTGAGATGTGCCGCAAATCCACTTTCTGCGTCCGTCCCAGCGTCAGCAACAGGTCCAGCGGCCCTTCGAAACCATCAATGTCCAGGATCAGAGCCTCGGCCGCCATGCGGTCGGCCACATTTTCCATGTCACCTGTTTCGAAATCGTCTTCCATGGGGCCTTTGATCAAAGCTACGCCGTCAGCGCAACCAGCTTTGCCTCAAGTGCGGGAATGTCAACCTCGTCAGGCTCCTGCCGCGCCGCAATCGCCCGCTCTGCCCGGGTTTGCGCCAAATCCGTCATGCGCCCTGCTGCATCGGCGACCAATCGGCGATCCTCCAAAGAGGCGTTGCACAAAAGCACCACATCACACCCGGACGCTAGCGAATCCCACGCAATCTTATCCAGCGGGGCATCCAGCGCCTTCATCGTAATGTCATCGGTCATGATCAGCCCGTCAAAGCCGATCTCTTCGCGAATATGGCCCATCACCACCGGCGACAGCGTCGCAGGGCGCGTATCCATTGCAGAATAGACCACATGCCCTGTCATACCCATCGGCAGGTCATTCAGTGCCTTGAACGGTGCAAAATCCGTCTCGGTCAGAACCTCAAGGGCCACTCTCGTCTCCGGCAATCCAAAATGGCTATCCACTGTCGCCCGCCCATGGCCCGGCATGTGCTTCAACACCGGCAAAACGCCCCCGGCCAGGAGGCCATCGGCCACGGCACGTCCAATCTCCGCCACCCGCGCAGGATCATGCCCGTAACAGCGGTTCATCAAAAACTCATGCGTGCCATTCACCGCCACGTCCACCAGTGGCGCACAATTTGCGTCCACGCCCACAGCGCGCAGCTCATCCGCCATGATGCGAGACCGCAGATACATCGCCTCTGCCGCGTCCGCCCCAGCTGCGAATACATGATCCATTGGCGGCAGCCACTCACGCCACCGGGGGCCGCGCATCCGCTGCACCCGCCCGCCTTCCTGATCAATCAGAATAGGCGCCTCACGCCCGACAGCGTCGCGCATCTCAGATGTCAGTGCGCGCACCTGGTCGGGCGTCTCTATATTCCGCGCAAAGAGGATGAATCCAAAGGGATCGGCGTTGTGAAAAAACGCCTTCTCCTCAGACGTCAACCGCGTGCCCGTTGCATCCAGAATGGTCGCGCCAAAGGCCACGGGCGCTACCGCGTAACCACGGGAATGCACTCCGCCCGTTCCGCCACCAGCGCCGAACAGAATCGCCGCGCATCGGAAAGATCCTCAAACCCGGCCGCGCGCAGGCGATAAAACGTCCGCCCCCCGCTCTGCGCCTTCTGGATCACGCGCGATTTGCCGTTGAGGTAATCACCGAATTGCTCCGACAAACGTTCCCACTCCGACCGTGCGATATCTGCAGACGCAAACGCGCCAAGCTGCGCCAGCCGCGTGCCAACCGGCAACGTGTCAGGATCAAGGTCATCCACGGGTCCCGAAGAGGTCTCCACCGCTTGCGGCAACGCGCCCAAACCGGAAGGCCGCAGTTTCGGCCGCAAAGACCGTCCCAGCCCACCCGTTACCGTCGTGGCCACCGGTGCAGAGGCAAGCTCAGCCTCCGCCAAAGGATCAGCCTCAGGAGAAGTGATACGCGGGGCCTGAACGGGCTCTTCCTCCAGCGGTTTGATTGGGTCGACACCATCAGCCAAAGAATTGGCGAGCGCCTCAACAGCCGCGCGCTGCAAGGTTTCAGGGTCCGTCGCAGGGGCATCTGCCGCCTCAGCGCTGGTGTCCCGTGCTGGCTCAGCCGGCGCAACCGGGGCGTCTTCGAGTGACAAATCAAGCGGCGCAGGTGCCAGGATCAGCCGATCGGCTGGCGGCGACGCGGTGCCCTGTGCGGCGACATTGTTGACAGAAAGGCCTTGATGGTCCGCGACATCACCGCCGGGCGCTTCGGGTTGCACTCGCATCGGGCCTTCAGCGGCCTTGACCACAGGCACGCCGCTGACATCGCGCGTGATGGTCTTGTACGCCCAAACACTGACCCCAACAACCAACGCAAGCGACACGCCTGCACCGACAATATTGACCAATCCTCCGGGACTTACCGCCCGTTCTTCATGTATTGAATGCGTACCTGATGCATCTACCGCCATGCTCTGCCTCGCCTCTTAAAGAGCCGGCATTGTGCATCCGCCGGTCTCAAAACTGCCTCTGTGGACCGGCTTGTTATCTGGAGCGTTTACCGCATCTCTTCCGCCGGAGTTACACCCAAGATACCAAGACCGGCAGAAATAACAACGGCGACGGCACGCGCACCGGCAATTTTTGCTTGCGTTGTGGTAACTTCGCCTTCCTGCAGAAAGCGCAGCTCAGGCACGTCATTGCCCCGGTTCCACAGCGCGTGTAGCTCACTGGCCAGATCATAAAGGTAAAAGGCCACCCGGTGCGGCTCATGGGACCGCGCGGCAATCTCCACCAGCCGTGGCCACTCCGCCAGCTTCTTGGCCAGCGCCAACTCCGCCTCATGGGTGTTTCCAGACAGATCCGCCGCCGCCAGTGTGGCATCGGAGACATCAATCCCCGCCTCTTTGGCCTTTCGCAAAACGGAACAGATCCGCGCATGGGCATATTGCACGTAAAAAACTGGGTTTTCTTTCGATTGCTCCAAAACCTTGTCGAAATCAAAATCCAGCGGCGCGTCATTTTTGCGCGTGAGCATGACAAACCGCGTCACATCCGGGCCGACTTGGTCGACCACATCGCGCAAGGTCACGAATGTCCCTGCCCGTTTCGACATCTTGAAGGGTTCACCGTTTTTGAAGAGCTTCACCAGCTGCGTCAGTTTGATGTCGAGCGGGACTTGCCCTTGCGACATCGCGCTCACCGCCGCCTTCATCCGCTTGACATAGCCGCCGTGATCAGCACCAAACACATCAATTAGCGCGTCGAACCCCCTGGAAACCTTATCATAATGATAGGCAATGTCGGGCGCGAAATAGGTCCAGCTGCCATCAGATTTCTTCACGGGTCGGTCCACGTCATCGCCGTGTTCTGTGGATCTAAACAGCGTCTGCTCTCGCGGTTCCCAATCTTCGGGCAATTTGCCCTTAGGCGGAGCCAGCACGCCTTCGTAGATCAAACCCTTCTCTTCCAGCGCTGCCAAAGCCTCTTCAATCCGGCCTGTCCCATAGAGCGACTTTTCCGAATAAAACACGTCCATTTCGACGCCAAGCGCCGCAAGATCGCCCCGGATCAACTCCATCATGGCATCAGTGGCGAACTCACGAACGTCGGAAAGCCAGAATTGCTCACCCTTGTCCACAAACGCGTCGCCCACTTTGGCCTTTAGCGCTTCGCCCACAGGGATCAGGTAGTCGCCCGGATAGGTTCCATCCTCAAACGCCACCGCCTGACCATGCGCTTCGAGATACCGCAAGTAGACCGACCGGGCGAGCACATCGACCTGCGCGCCGCCGTCATTGATGTAATATTCTCGCGTCACGTCATAGCCCGCGTAGTCCAGCAGACTCGCCAGTGCATCGCCAAAAACAGCGCCCCGCGTATGGCCCACATGCAGCGGCCCGGTGGGGTTGGCAGAGACGTATTCCACATTCACTTTCTGCCCCAGCCCCATGGAAGAGCGACCAAATTCCGCGCCAGAGGTCAGCACCGCGCGCACTGTGTCATGCCACACCTGATCTGCCAGCCGCAGGTTCAAAAACCCCGGCCCCGCCACCTCTGCCGAGGTCACGCGCGCGTCCTGCCCCAATCGCGCGGCCAGCATTTCGGCAATATCCCGCGGCTTCATCTGTGAGGGCTTCGCCAGCACCATGGCCGCATTGGTCGCCATGTCGCCATGGGCCGCATCACGCGGGGGCTCCACCGTAACGGCTTTCGTTTCCAGATCCCCTGGCAGATCGTCCGCCCCTTGCAAGTCGGCAATGGCAGAGAGCACAAGAACACGAATTTCGCTGAAAACATGCATGGAAAGACATCCCTGGAGGTTCATCGCCGGTTTATCACCGCCACAGGGGGCGTCAACGCGCAGCCCACGCATTCTTAAAAAGAATGCGGTCGAAATCTTTTAAAGATTTCGCCACGCCGGGGCACGCTTGTCAAAAAACGCGCCAATCCCCTCCGCCGCTTCGGGGTCTTCCCAAGCCGCAATGAGCGCTTCAATCGACGCCGCAATCACCGCCTCATCAATCACCGGCCCCAATTGTCGCAACAGCGCTTTGGATCGCGCCACTGCCCCCGGCGCACAGCCCAAATATGGCGCAACCTCCGCCTCAACCGCCTCATCCAGCCCATCCGCCGGCACAGCGCGGCTCAAAAGCCCCAACTCCACCGCGCGCAATGCATCCATCTTTTGGCCCGACATGAACACCTGCCGCGCGCGCGCCTCACCCATCCGCGCGCAGACATAAGGACCAATCGTCGCCGGGACCAGCCCCAAGCGCGTCTCGGTCAGCGCCATCTCGACCGTGTCCGCGCCAATTACAGCATCACATACGCTGACCATGCCCACCCCGCCGCCAAACGCATTGCCATGCACCCGCCCAATCAAAGGCTTTGGCAGCGTATTGAGCGCTTGCAACATCCGCGCCAGCTTGGTCGCCTCCGCCGCGCGCTGCTCCGGGCTCGCCTCAAACTGCTCCCGCATCCAACCCAGATCGCCACCCGCGCAAAAGCTCTTGCCCTTCGCTGCCAGCACCACAACACGCACGCCGTCATCCGCGCCCAGCTCCGCCGCCACCCGGGTCAGTTCCTCAATCATCGCGCTCGAAAGCGCATTATGCTTCTCCACCCGCGCCAGCCAGAGCGTCACAACGCCCCGCCCATCACGCGTCAGCTCCAGAGTGTCATACATCGCCCAACTCCTTGCCGTGATCCACCAGCCAATCCTGATAGAGCCACACCATCCGATCCACGAACCAGACCTTTGGAAGCGCCGTCAGAACCATCCCAAACACGGTCCAATCCAGACGCAACTGCCACAGCCCAAACGCCAGAAACACGATCCCAGGCACCGACAGCACGGTCAAAACAAACGCCCATCGTTTGTGATGCGCCCGCACCTCACTTCGACGATTGATCCAGACCCGCTCCCCCAACACCCCGCGAGACGCCCAGTTATCCAGCGACGAAGGCGGCGGAAAAACACGCGGATTCAACCAGTTCCACGCCAAAACGCACGCAACGAACACCCACGCCCACGGCCCCACCCAAGCCCGCGACCAAATCGCCAAAACCAGCAAAGGCAACACCGTAAACCGCGTGTAGCACGACCAAGGATTAGCATGCCGCGCCCATACCGCATCACTCATCCCCATCAGCCGTTCTGCCCCGCGATAAAGATCAGCCATGATCACCCCGCATGGTCAAAGCAAGCCTTGATGCCTCCGCCAACACGCCCGCATCAAGCCCCGTTTCATATCCCAATGATATCAACCGCTTATGCACCGCCTCTGTCGCCACATGTCCCGCCGCACCCGGCGCATAAGGACACCCGCCAAGCCCCGCGACGGCGGCGTCAAAGACCCGCAGATCATGCTCAAGCGACACCTCAATATTCGCAAGCGCCCGTCCCGCCGTATCATGATAATGCCCCGCCAGCCGCTCCACTGGCACCGCATCCGTCACCGCCCGCAACATTGCATCAATCCGCTCCGGCGTACCCTGCCCGATCGTGTCGCCCAAGGAAATTTCATAGCACCCCATCTCAAACAACCGCGCACTGACCCGCGCCACCGCCTCAGGCGCCACCGGCCCGTCATAGGGACAATCGCTCACGCAAGACACATAGCCCCGCACCGGCAGTCCCGCCTTTCGCCCCGCATCCACAACCTTTTGAAATCGCTCCAAACTTTCCTCAATCGAGGCATTAATGTTGGCCTTCGAAAACCCCTCAGAGGCCGACCCGAACACCGCCACCTCACTGGCCCCCGCTGCCTTTGCCCCCTCAAACCCCCGCATATTGGGCGCCAGCGCGGCGTAGCTCACCCCGTCGGCCCGCGTGATCCCAGCCAAAACCTCCGCCCCGTCCGCCATCTGCGGCACCCATTTGGGGCTGACAAAACTCGCCACTTCAATCCGCCGAAACCCCGTGCGGCTGAGGCAGTCAATCAATGCAATCTTCTGAGGTGTCGGAATAAACTCCGCCTCATTCTGCAACCCGTCCCTTGGCCCAACCTCAAAGATCTCCACCCGCTCAGCCACCCGCCAACGCCTCCATGTCAGGCTTCGTCGCAACCGCCGCAGGATGCGTGGCCATCGCCTCACACCACGCCGCCAAATGCGCCCGCGATGCCACCATCTCGGCCAAGTCCGGCACCATAAACGCATAGTCCATCATCGGCCAAAGGTGACAATCGGCCAGCGTCATCTCGCCGGGCACCAAAACTTCTCCGCCCAACGTCTCCAGCGCATCCAGAACCCGAGGCGCCGACGCGATCCCTTCCGCCAATTCGGCCTGATCCACTGCTTCACCCAATGCGGGATTGAACACATGCTGCACCGCCGCCTGCCGTACGAGCGGCCAATAGAAATAGCTGTCGGCAATGCTCATAACCTGCCGCATCCGCGCCGCCCGCTCCGGCTCAAACGGTTGCAGACGTGGCTCAGGGATCAGAGCCTCAAGATAGTCCAGAATGGCCTGCGTTTCATAAAGCTCAAACGCCCCCACATGCAGCGCAGGCACCCGAACGAACGGATGCACCGCTTGCACCGCCTCCACGCCCTCAGGATCAAAAGGATCAATTTCTTCAATTGTATAGGCGGCGTCCTTCACGTCCAATACCATCCGCACCGCTCGGGTGTAGACACTGTAGATATCGCCAAAGAGAACCACTCACCCCTCCTCCAACCGCACCAGCGCCGCGCCAGCACTCACCTGCGCGCCCTCAGCCACCAGCACCTCGGCCACAATCCCATCCGAAGCCGCCAAAAGCGCATGTTCCATCTTCATCGCCTCCAGCACAGCCAGCCGCTGACCGCGCTCAACCGCCTGACCCGCCTCCGCGCCGATCCATTTCACGAGCCCGGGCATCGGTGCTTCGATCAAATGCGCACCGACGTCAGCATCGGTTTGACGCGCCAATGGGTCAATCCGATCAAACCGCACCCCATATTCGGAAAACACGGTCACATGCTCCGGTGTCACCACGCATTCAGCCGCCGCACGCCCACCAACCCACCAACGCCCGTCAACGCGCCGCGCTTCAACCGTGGCATCACCGATCTCTACATCATGCGCATCCGCCGACAGGCTGCGAACCCGTGCGGAAACCTCCTCTGACCCATGCCGCAACCACACCGGCCGCGACAAAGGCTGCCAGAGCACAAATCCCGTCTCAAACTCATGCCGCTCCAACAACTCATCGGCTGCCAGGAACGCCAGCGCGATGTCCTCGGGCTCGGGCGCGTGCTCCCTTACCAAGGCGTCCAGATCCCTTGCAATCAGACCGGTATCCACATCCCCCGCCGCGAACCCCTCATGCTCCGCCAAGGCCCCCAGAAACGCCAAATTCGTCACCGTCCCCGCCACCTCACAGAGCTGCAAACCGTCCGACAACTGACGCAGAGCCGCCCCTCGCGTGGGCCCATGAGACACCAGCTTGGCAATCATCGGATCATAATAGGGGGAAATCTCATCCCCGGATCGTACGCCCGTATCCGCTCGCAACCCGCCAGGAAATCGAAGATGATCAATCCGGCCCGTCGCGGGCAAAAACCCTTTCGGCACGTCTTCTGCATAAAGCCGCGCCTCGAACGCATGGCCATTGATCGACAACTCTTCTTGCGGAAGCGGCAGCCCTTCACCACTGGCCACAAGCAACTGCCACTCCACCAGATCAACGCCCGTAATGGACTCCGTCACCGGATGTTCCACCTGCAGGCGCGTGTTCATCTCCATGAAGAAAAACCCGTCCTCGCGCAGGCCATCCACGCTGTCGACGATAAACTCCACCGTCCCCGCTCCGGCATAGCCAATGGCCTCCGCCGCGCGCACCGCCGCCTGCCCCATCGCATCACGGATCACAGGCGTCATGCCCGGTGCCGGAGCCTCTTCGATCACTTTCTGATGCCGCCGCTGCAACGAGCAATCCCGCTCGAACAGATGCACTGCACGGGTGCCATCACCAAAGACCTGCACTTCGATGTGACGCGGTTTGCCCACGAATTTCTCGATCAGCACCGCGTCGTTGCCAAATGCCGTCCGCGCCTCCCCCTGCGCCGCCTCCAGCGCCTCGGTAAAATCACCTTCGGCCTCAACTAGCCGCATGCCCTTGCCACCGCCACCAGCCACAGCCTTAATCAGCACTGGATAGCCGATCTTCGCGGCCTCCTCCGCCAGGCGCCCCGCATCCTGGCTCTCCCCATGATACCCAGGCACCACCGGCACCCCGGCCTCCTCCATCACCCGCTTGGCCGCATCCTTAAGCCCCATCGCCCGAATCGCCACCGCCGAGGGGCCAATGAAGGTGAGCCCCGCCGCCTCAACAGCCTCCACGAACTCCGGGTTCTCGCTCAGAAACCCATAGCCCGGATGGATCGCCTGCGCGCCTGTCTCCAGCGCCGCCTCAATGATCCGATCCCCACGCAAATAGCTCTCCGCTGGTGCCACCCCACCGACATGAACCGCTTGGTCAGCCATCGCCACATGCCGCGCTTGCGCGTCTGCATCGGAGTAAACGGCCACGCACCGCACCCCCATCCGCCGCGCCGTCTCCATCACGCGGCAGGCAATCTCGCCCCGATTGGCAATCAGAATGCGCTCAAACACCCCGGAACTCCGGCTTCATCTTTCCAAAATACTCAAATCCCGCCCGCGCCGACGTGATACCGACGCCCCATTTCACATCCTGAAGAGGCCAAACCGCGTCTCCTCAATCGGGGCATTCAGCGCCGCGCGTAGTGACAGCGCCAGCACATCCCGCGTCTTGCGCGGATCTATCACGCCGTCATCCCAAAGCCTGGCCGAGGCATAGAGCGGGTGGGACTGCTCCTCGAACATATCAATCGTAGGCTGCTTGAACGCCGCCTCCTCTTCGGCCGACCAGGTTTCCCCTTTGCGTTCAATGGCTTGCCGCCGCACCGTGGCCAAAACACCCGCCGCCTGCTCACCCCCCATCACAGAAATTCGCGAATTGGGCCAAGACCACATAAAGTTCGGGCTATAAGCCCTTCCACACATGCCATAATTTCCCGCTCCAAACGATCCGCCGACGACCATAGTCACCTTCGGCACAGCCGAGGTTGCCACCGCCGTCACCATCTTCGCCCCATGCCGCGCGATGCCTTCGTTCTCATACCGCTGCCCAACCATGAACCCCGTGATATTCTGCTGGAAAACCAATGGGATACGCCGCTGCGAACACAGCTCCGCAAAATGCGCCCCCTTCTGCGCACTCTCCGAAAACAGCACCCCATTATTGGCAATAATTCCCACCGGGCACCCCTCCAAATGGGCAAACCCGCAAACCAACGTCTCCCCAAACCGCGCTTTGAACTCATCAAAGCGCGATCCGTCCACCACCCGCGCGATCACCTCGCGAATATCATAGGGCGTCCGGAGCCCACCGGGCACCACGCCTAGGATCTCCTCAGGGTCGTAGGCGGGCGGCTCCGGGCTTATCCAAACCACGCTGTCAGGACGGCGCATGTTCAGTCCCGCCACGGCCTGCCGTGCTAGCGCCAGAGCGTGCGCATCATCTTCGGCCAGATAGTCCGCCACCCCCGAGAGCCGCGTGTGCACATCCCCGCCGCCAAGGTCCTCGGAACTCACCTCTTCCCCCGTTGCAGCCTTCACCAGTGGCGGCCCAGCGAGGAATATAGTCCCTTGTTCTTGCACAATAATTGCCACATCCGACATGGCGGGCACATACGCCCCGCCCGCGGTGCAGGACCCCATCACAACAGCGATCTGTGGAATGCCCGCCGCACTCATCTGCGCCTGATTGTAGAAGATGCGCCCAAAGTGATCGCGGTCGGGAAACACCTCATCCTGATTGGGCAAATTGGCCCCGCCGCTATCCACCAGATAGAGACAGGGCAGCCGACACTGCTGCGCGATCTCCTGCGCGCGCAGGTGTTTTTTGACCGTCATGGGATAGTAGGTGCCGCCCTTCACCGTGGCGTCGTTGCACACGATCATGCAATCGGTACCCTCCACACGCCCCACACCGGCCACCACGCCTGCGGCCGGGGCCGCGCCATCGTAAAGCCCATGCGCGGCCGTCGCGCCCACCTCAAGAAACGCAGATCCGGGATCCAGAAGTGCGGCAACCCGGTCCCGAGGTAACATCTTGCCCCGCGACACATGTCGTTCCCGCGCAGCCTCTCCACCGCCTTGCTGTGCAGCCTCCGCCGCCGCCTCTACGACGCGCAGCGCCTCCAAATGCGCCGCGCGATTGGTCTGGAATTCTTCTGACGTCGTCAAAGCGTTGGATATCAATTTCACGGGGTCACCTCCGCGATCGCGCGAGCCTTCAATTCCTTGCGGATGATCTTACCCGTCACGGTCATTGGCAAGGTCTCTGAAAAACTTATTTCTCTAGGATATGAATAGCTTGCAAGCCGTTCCTTGACGAAGTCCTGCAAGATGTGCGCCTGGGCATCTGAGGCCTCAACACCCAGTTTTAACACCACGTAGGCCTTCACAATCTCGGTCCTTAATGCACAGGGCTTGCCCACCACGCCAACCGTCGCCACAGATGGGTGTCTGAGCAGACAATCCTCAATCTCTGCCGGGCCGATGCGGTAGCCAGATGATGTGATCACATCGTCCTCCCGCCCCACGAAGCGTAGGTAATCACCCTCCCACGCACCGCGATCGCCGGTCAGCATCCAGTCGCCGCGAAACTTCCCGCCCGTCTCCTCAGGCCGATTCCAATAGCCCAACATCATCGAAGCAGACCCACGCCGCACGGCAATGTCGCCCTCTCCATCCGTGGGTTGACCACCGTCGTCTAAAACTGCCAGTTCATGCCCAGGGACCGCACGACCAATGCACCCGGGCTGAGGCGAAAAGAGCGACCCGCAGCTGGACGCGACCATGTTGCACTCGGTTTGCCCGTAGAATTCATTGATGGTTAATCCGAAGGCCTTAGACCCCCAATCCAGCATTTCGGCACCCAGCGGTTCACCCCCGCTGGCCACAGACCGCAACCCCGGCAGGTGACAATCCGCAGCCTTGAGCATGCGCAAGGCTGTTGGCGGGAAAAATACATTGCGAACAGCGCCTTCACGGATGATCTTCGCGCACTCGCTCACATCAAACTTGGCCATGCGCGTGGCGACCACTGGCACACCCAACGCAAGCCCGGGCATCAACACGTCAAAAAGCCCGCCGATCCAGGCCCAATCGGCGGGTGTCCACAGGCAATCCTCCGGCTGGCCCAGAAAATCATGGCTCATCTCCACCCCCGGCAGATGACCCGTCAGAACACGATGCGCATGCAGCGCGCCCTTGGGGCTGCCAGTCGTGCCGGAGGTGTAGATCAAAACAGCCGGATCCTCAGGATCTGTGTCCACTGTTTCAAACCGAGCTTCGGGCAGGTCTTCATCCTCCGGGACCAGCGGTGCGACCTCTTCTAAACTGGCCAGCAATTCAAGCCCCTCATGATCGCTTATGACAATCTGCGCGCCCGCATCCCGCACCCGGCTCGCCAGCGCATCTTGCTTGAAGAGTTTGAACAAAGGGATTGATATCGCGCCAATTTTCCAGATCGCAATATGGCCCGCTGCACACCAAGCATCCTGACTGCGCAGCACGCCTACACGATCACCGCGTTGCACCCCGCGCGCCTTGAGCCCATGGGCCAACGCATCCGCCATGGCACGCAGCCGGGCATAGCTTACCTCTTCGCGCCCGGCACTCAGATCAACAATCGCCACCCGGTCCGGCGCTTCTTCGGCCCAGCTGTCGCAGACCTGCGTGGCCATGTTGAGCCGCCTAGGCAAAGCCCAGTCAAACCCGTCGCAAAGCGCCTCATATGACGTGGCCCGCGTCAGCATCAGCCGCCCAGTCGCGACGCCAAAAGATAAAGCGTTTGTTCACCCGTCTCCCGCATGATGCAGGCCGCAATGGCCGGGCCGCCGCCTGTGCCCCCGCCCCATTGGCTATATTCGTAATCACAGGTGGCATCGCGATAGATGATCCAGGCCCGCTGCATCTCGCGCAAATTGGCCTCCTGCGTGGCCAGATGCGCGGCGTATTCCTTCATCTCAGCGTCTGACGCACGGGCCGATGCGATCACCTCCGCATAGGCCGCATTGAGCCGTGCATCCCAGTAATCGGCCTCATAAGATAAGCATCCACCCATGCCATAGGTGGTATTCCCGCCCGGAGTGTCGCGCATACAGGCCTCTGCCGAAGCCCCGATGCAGTCCAGGCGCGCATGATCATCCTGCGTTGAGGCAAGACAGCTTTCCGTCGCTTCAGGGGAAAATATCAGGTCTTGCCCGACAGCAGGCGTGGCCAGAAACCCCAATAAAATCAATAATCTCATGTCATCGCCCCCATCATTTCCCGCCCCACCAGCATGCGGCGGATCTCAGACGTGCCCGCACCGATCTCCATCAGCTTGGCATCCCGAAAAATCCGGCTCACGGGGCTGTCGCTCAAAAACCCGGCCCCGCCCATCGCCTGCACCGCCTGATGGGCCTGGGTCATGGCCGCCTCAGAAGCATAAAGACAGCAGGCGGCAGCATCCTGGCGTGTCACCTCTCCCCGGTCGCAGGCCTTGGCGACCTCATAGACATAGGCCCGCGCCGAATTCATCGCCGTGTACATATCCGCGATCTTGCCCTGCATCAGCTGGAACGACCCGATGGGTTTGCCGAATTGCTTGCGCTCCGCCAGATAGGGCATGATTTCGTCCAGGCAGGCCGCCATGATCCCCAGCCCGATGCCCGCCAGAACAACGCGTTCATAATCGAGCCCTGACATCAGCACCTGCACGCCGCGCCCCTCTTCACCCAGCACGTTCTCAAACGGCACTTCGACGTCTTCGAAAATCAGTTCGGCGGTGTTCGACCCACGCATCCCCAGCTTGTCGAAATGTGGACTGGTCGAGAACCCTTTCATCGTTTTTTCGATGAGGAAGGCGGTGATCCCCTTTGATCCAGCGTCGGCATCCGTCTTGGCGTAAACCACCAACGTGTCGGCATCCGGGCCATTGGTGATCCAGTATTTCGTGCCATTGAGACGGTAATGATCATTGCGCTTTTGCGCATCCAGCTTCATCGAGACAACATCGCTGCCCGACCCCGCCTCCGACATGGCCAGCGCGCCCACATGCTCGCCCGATACCAGCTTGGGCAAATAGGTTTGCTTTTGATCTTCGGTACCGTTCAGCTTGATCTGATTGACGCAAAGATTGGAATGCGCCCCGTAGCTGAGCGACACCGAGGCCGAGGCCCGCGCCACCTCCTCAATCGCCACAGTATGGGCCAGATACCCCATATCCGCCCCACCAAAGGCCTCCGGTACGGTGATACCCAAAAGGCCGAGTTCCCCCATTTCCTGCCAAAGCTCGGACGGGAAATCATTGGAGCGGTCAATGTCGGCCGCCATCGGCTTCAAGCGCTCCTGCCCCCAGCGATGGGTCATCTCGCGCAGCGCATCCACATCCTCACCCAGATCAAAGCGCATTGTGGCGTTGAACATCGCCGCCTCCCCTGTTTATTGAACAGACGTTCATTTATAGGCCGCGCTGCCTGTCACGTCAATAAAAACGCGCAACAGGGGGCTGTGCCCCGGCTTCATCTTGCCAAAAATACTCAAATCCCGCCCATGCAACAGGCGCAAACTGCGGTCAGGCCGCCTGTTCCTGCCACACCGCGCCGACTTCCGACCGGATGATGCGGGCAATGAGCGCGCAATCCTCAAGGCTGAAGGTGAGCGGCAGGCGCATGTCAATCACGCCGCGCAGCACCCGATCACTGGCGGGCATCGGCGCGCTCGGCGCGTAACGCCAACTGTCATAGCGAGAGGTGAACCCCACAGGCTCCGCACCGCCAAACCACTTCAGTTCCACACCGCGGGCCAAACATCGCGCCAACACGTCCTCAATCGCGGCATCCGGCCAGTCCAGCAGCAAAAACTGAATAGAGGAGCCCACGTAGCGTTCTTCTTCCGGCCGATGGGACAGCGCCATGCCCGGTGTGCCTGAAAGCCCTTCCTCCACGACGCGGTAGCGGTCATTCCAAGCTTGGCACTGCGCATCGAGCTTGGCCAATTGCGGCCGCAAAATCGCGGCGCGCAGATGGTCCATCCGGCCAGACACATTGGGCGTGTCGTATTTCACACCTTCAAACACCTCTACGTCAGGCGCGGCACCATGGCGACCGTAGAGCATGTAGGATCCTGATAGCATGGTTGCACGCGCAGCGATGTCTTCGTCATCGGTGACAAGAAACCCGCCCTCACCGGAATTCATGTGTTTATATGTCTGGGTGGAATAGCACCCAATAGTCCCGTGCCGCCCAGACGGAACCCCGCGCCAGGCGGCTCCCATCGTATGGGCGCAGTCCTCGATGATGGTGACGCCGGCTGCGTCACAAATCTCTACCAGCCGTTCCATGTCACAGATATGCCCGCGCATGTGGCTCAGCATCAGCACGCGCGCATCTTCTGCCTTCGCGGCCAGATCATCGAGGTCGATCACAAGATCCTCGGTCACGCCGACGAAAACCGGCACAGCATTCACAGAAGCAATCGCCCCCGGCACAGGCGCCAGTGTGAACGCATTCGTCAGCACCTTCTCGCCCGGTTTCACACCCAACGCCCGCAGCGCCGTGGCCAACGCGTAGCCACCCGAACACACGGCCAGTGCAAATCGCGACCCAACATACGCCGCGAATTCCTTTTCCAACAGGCCCACTTCGCCCAGCTCTCCGGGGGCAAGGTTGTAACGATGCAATCTCCCGCTGCGCATCACATCCAATGCAGCCGCGATCCCATCCTCTGGGATCGGCTCTTGCTGGGTGAAATTGCCTGTGAAAATCTCTTGCATAGGACTGTTCTGGGGCCTCTTTGGGATCACGTCAACTGTCAGATGGGTCGCAAGAAACGCCTGGCCAGATCCGGCAGGTCATCAAAGTGGTGCAAAAGCGCGTCCGGCCCCAGCTCCGACACGGTTTCGCGGCCCGGCGCGAAGGTCACGAGGATGGATGGCACACCCGCCGCCCGCGCCGTGGAATGATCGGTGATCGTGTCACCGATCATGATGGCATCGCCCGGGTCACCACCGGCACGCCTGACGGCCTCACGCAGCGGTTCGGGATCGGGTTTGCGCACCGGCAGCGTATCTGCCCCGATCAGACTGTGAAACGCATCCAGCACGCCCAGATTGGTGAACAACAACCGCGCCAGTCCTTCGGGTTTGTTTGTGCAAATGGCAACGCGGTGACCGCGCGTTTTCAAGGTCTCCACCGCGTCAAGCGCGCCGGGGAAAAAATGCGTGAAATGATCGATCTTGGCCTCGTAGGCCTGCAGCAGGGTGGGATACCAGCGATCCACCTCCGCCTCATCCTCACGACCGAGCCGGGACAGCCCCAGCCGCAACATCGCCTTGCCGCCCGTCAGCGCAGTGGCCGCATCATCCCCGGGCACCAGCAAATCACCCGCGCCCATCTGCCGGAAACAGGCATTGGCGGCCTCAATCAAATCCCCGCTGGTGTCGACCAGCGTGCCATCCAGATCAAAAACAATCGTTCCCATGCTCACCCTCTTTGGCGCAATTCCGCCGCTCTTTATGTCACGCCGCAACAACCTTTGATCCCGCATCTCTTGCGTGACCCGCGCGAGCAGATAAAACCTGACGCGCATGTAACGGAATGGGGCGAAATGACAACTGCGCTGATTATCCTGGCGGCCGGAAAAGGCACGCGGATGAAATCCGATCTGCCCAAAGTGCTGCACCCGATTGGTGGCGCGCCGATGTTGGCCCATGCGATGCGCGCAGGCAACGCATTGGATCCTGAACGCGTGATCATCGTTGCAGGCCACGAGGCAGAGGCCGTGGGTGCCGCCGCAAAAGCGTTTGATGAGCGCGCGCAAGTGGTCCTGCAGGAAGAACAGCTTGGCACCGGCCATGCCGTGGCTCAGGCGGCTGATGCGCTCAGCGACTTTTCCGGCGACGCGGTCATGCTTTATGGGGATACACCTTTTGTGCGGCCCGAAACGCTGACCCGCATGGCCGATGCGCGCAAAACCCATGACATCGTGGTTTTGGGCTTTGACGCAGCCGATCCTGGCCGATACGGGCGGTTGATCATGTCAGATGACCAGTTGGACAGGATCGTTGAATTCAAAGATGCATCAGACGAAGAACGCGCCATAACCTTCTGTAACTCTGGCATTATAATGGCCAATTGCAACCAATTCATGGATCTGGTTGCGCGCCTCGACAACGATAATGCCGCTGGGGAATACTATGTCACTGATATCATCGCGCTGGCCCGTGCCGACGGGCTTTCCGCCACGGCCATTGCCTGCGATGAGGCCGAGACAATGGGCATCAATTCCCGCGCGGAATTGGCAACAGCAGAAGCGGCTTTCCAGTCCAATGCCCGGCGCGGCGCGATGGAGAACGGCGTCACGCTCTCCGCTCCGGAAACGGTACATTTCGCGATGGATACCGTATTGGGGCGCGATTCTGTGGTGGAACAGAACGTGGTTTTCGGGCTGGGCGTGACGGTGGAAACCGGCGCCCGCATTCGGGCCTTTAGCCATATCGAAGACGCCCATATCGCCCGTGATGCCGTTGTGGGCCCCTTTGCCCGTATTCGCGGTGGGGCGGAGATTGCCGAGAACGTAAAAATTGGCAACTTCGTCGAACTGAAAAATGCCCAGCTCGACGAGGGCGTGAAGGTCAACCATCTGAGCTATGTGGGCGATGCCCATTTGGGCGAGGACACGAATGTCGGCGCTGGCACGATCACCTGCAACTATGACGGGGTGATGAAACACCGCACGACCGTGGGCAAGCGCGCTTTTATTGGCTCGAACACCATGTTGGTTGCGCCAGTGACTGTTGGGGATGAGGCCATGACGGCCTCAGGCTCCGTGATCACCAAAGACGTGGAACCGGGTGCCCTTGCCATTGCGCGAGGAGAGCAGGTCACCAAACCCGGGCTCGCCGTCAAAATGATTAACATGCTGAAAATCAAAAAGAAAAAGAAGGAGCAGAGCTGATGTGTGGCATAGTCGGTGTGCTGGGCGACCATGAGGCCGCGCCCATTCTGGTGGAAGCGCTGAAGCGTCTTGAGTATCGCGGTTATGACAGTGCCGGGATCGCCACCATCAATGACGGCAAGCTCGATCGGCGCCGCGCGGTGGGCAAGCTTTACAACCTCTCCGATCTGTTGGTGCACGAACCACTGGCGGGCAAATCCGGTATCGGCCACACCCGCTGGGCCACCCACGGTGCGCCCAATGTGTCCAACGCCCACCCGCACAAGGCCGGACCCGTCGCGGTCGTGCACAATGGCATCATCGAAAACTACCGGGAGCTGAGGGAAAAACTGGCCGCAGATGGCGCGACCTTTGCCACCGACACGGACACTGAAACCGTCGCGCTGTTGACGCAGCATTACATGCAAAACGGAATGGAACCCGTTGATGCTGCGAAGAAAACCATCGATCAGCTTGAAGGTGCCTATGCGCTGTGCTTCCTCTTTGAAGGCGAACAGGATCTGATGGTGGCTGCGCGCAAAGGCAGCCCGTTGGCTATTGGTCACGGCGACGGGGAGGCATTTGTGGGCTCTGATGCCATCGCGTTGGCACCGCTCACTGACAAAATTACCTATCTTGAAGAGGGTGATTGCGCGGTGGTGACGCGCCAAAGCGTGACGATTACCGATGCCCAAGGGCAGCTTGCCAACCGTGACATGCGCGTGGTGCAGATCGACAACGCACAGGTGGACAAAGCCGGACACAAGCACTTCATGGCCAAGGAAATCGCCGAGCAACCCGGCGTGATCGGCGATGCGCTGCGCCACTATCTGACTGCGGATGGCGCGGGCATTGAGCTAGACAGGAAATGCCCTGATTTCAGTGGGATAGACCGCGTCACCTTGGTGGCCTGCGGTACGGCCTATTACGCCTGTTTGACCGCGAAATACTGGTTCGAACAGGTGGCGGGCCTGCCGGCTGAAGTTGATATCGCATCGGAATTCCGCTACCGCGAACCGCCTATCCCGGCGCGGACCATGACGATTTTCGTCAGCCAGTCTGGCGAAACCGCAGATACCCTTGCCGCGCTTCGGTATTGCGAGGAAAAATCAACGACACTGGCCGTGGTGAACGTATCGGAAAGCTCCATCGCGCGGGAGGCGCAGGTGGCGCTACCCATTTTTGCAGGAACCGAAATCGGCGTGGCCTCCACCAAGGCCTTTACCTGCCAACTGGTCGTGCTGCTGCTTCTTGCAATGAAAGCCGCCCAAGATCGCGGCACTATTGAAAAGACGCGCTTTGCCGACCTGCTCTCTGCCCTGCGCGGATTGCCCGCCATCATGAGCCGCGCTTTGGATGAAAGCGGCAAAATCCGCGATGTCGCAGCTGGGCTTTCAGAGGCCACGAGCGTGCTTTTCCTCGGCCGTGGCATGCTCTTCCCCCTGGCGCTTGAAGGCGCTCTAAAACTCAAGGAAATCAGCTATATACACGCCGAAGGTTATGCGTCTGGAGAGCTCAAACACGGGCCCATTGCACTGATCGATCACAAGATGCCGGTGGTCGTGATGGCCCCGCGCGACGGGCTTTTCGAAAAGACAGTGTCCAACATGCAAGAAGTGATGGCGCGTGATGGGAAAGTCTGCCTCGTCACCGATGACACTGGCGCGAAAGAGGCCAGCGACGGGGTTTGGCGCGTGCTGACGCTGCCTGTTTGCGATCCACTGCTTGCGCCCATCCTTTACGCCATTCCCGCTCAGCTTTTGGCCTATCACACGGCCGTGGCGAAAGGCACGGATGTGGATCAGCCACGCAACCTAGCAAAATCTGTGACTGTTGAGTGATTACAAAAGCTTCAAGCGTGAAATTCACGTAATGCATCGTTCTTTTTCGGCCTGCCGCTTAAGCGCGGCGTGCAAAGACGAAGCCCACACTCCGCGCTTCATCTTGCCAAAAATTCTCAACTCACCCGATGCAAAAAGGCGCAGGGTCTCAATTGCTGCGATACACGCGCATTTCCGTCAAAGCTGTCAGATCGACCTCCAGCAACCGCATCGCAGCCAGGGAAATCCGGCTGCCTGCGCCAGGTTCACCGTCCAGCGGAATCAGATCGACCGCGACCGCACGGCCCGATTGAACCACCTCAACCCGGCCCTTGGACTCCTTTGACACCAACGGTGTTTTCAGCCAGATCCCCGTCTGCGCCACATCCCCCAGCGAGGCTATGGTCACCCCCAGATTGGCCTCACCTCCCGCGGCCGACGCACCGTCGAGGGCTGCTGCGCGATCACCAGCAGAGGTGGTGTCAAATTCCTCTACTGTGCGGGCGTCCTCCGGGATCGCGGATGGATCGGCCTCCTCAACCGGCGCATTCTGCGGCGGCGGCGCATCACGGTTGCCGAAAATCCCTGCGGGCATTACACCGCAGCCCGCCAGACATGTCGCAATCCCGGCCAAAAAAACCAGTTTTTTCATTTACCTGCTCCTTTCGGGCAAGGTGACATGGCAATCGGTTCATTGCCCTTGCCAGCCCATCGCCCGATCCCTAACTTAACCCCATGACAGCCCCGCTGATAGACCCTTTCCAGCGCGCCATCACTTACTTGCGCGTCTCCGTCACCGACCGATGCGATTTCCGGTGCGTCTATTGCATGGCCGAAAACATGACATTCCTGCCCAAAAAAGAGCTGCTGACGCTGGAAGAGCTGGACCGCATGTGTTCCACATTCGTCAGGCTGGGCGTCAAAAAGCTGCGCATCACCGGCGGTGAACCCTTGGTCCGCAAGGGAATTATGAACTTTTTCAATGGCATGACGCGTCATCTTGAATCTGGCGATCTAGAAGAGCTGACCGTCACCACCAATGGGTCGCAACTCGAACGCTTCGCTGATGATCTCTATGCGGCGGGGGTGCGCCGGATCAACATTTCACTCGACACGCTGGATGAGACCAAATTTGCAGACATCACCCGCTGGGGCCGCTTGCCCCAGGTGATCCGCGGGATCGACGCAGCCCAGCGTGCGGGCATGCGGGTCAAGATCAACACCGTTGCGCTCAAGGGCTTCAATGAAGATGAGCTATTCCAACTGGTGGCTTGGTGCGACAACCGCGATATGGATCTGACCTTCATCGAGGTGATGCCGATGGGCGATATCGGCAATGAACGCCGGCTGGGGCAGTATTGGAAACTGTCCGATCTTCGCGCACGACTGGCAGAGCACTTCACCGTGATCGACATCCCCGAACGCACCGGCGGCCCTGCGCGATATGTCAAACTGCAGGAAACCGGTCAAAAAATCGGGTTTATCACCCCGCTCACCCATAATTTCTGCGAAAGCTGCAACCGCGTGCGGCTCACATGCACGGGCGAATTATACATGTGTCTGGGGCAGGAAGACATGGCCGATCTGCGCGGTGCCTTGCGCAACACGCCGAAAAACGACGCCCCATTGGAGGACGCGATCCGCGCCGCCATTGCCGCCAAGCCAAAGGGCCATGATTTCGATTATGACCGCCAGAACATCGCTGGTCAGATGTCCCGCCATATGAGCCATACCGGCGGCTAATGATGCCCACCAAGCCCTTGCCCCTGCAGCTCTATTCAGGGCTGAGCGCGGCGGTGGGGCCGCTGATCTACCCCCGTATCGCGCGAAAACTGAAGGCCCAGGGCATGGCGCCCGAACGTGTCGAAGAACGCAAAGGCTACGCAACAGAGCCCCGGCCCAGGGGTAAGCTTTTGTGGTGTCATGCGGCCTCCGTCGGCGAAACTCTGTCGGTGCTGCGCCTGATTGAGCATTTGGGTCAGGTCCACGCAGATCTCAATGTCCTTTTGACATCGGGCACCGCCACATCCGCACAGATCGTGGCCAACCGCTTGCCGCCCCGGACACGACATCAATTTGCGCCTATGGACACCCCTCGCGTTGTGGATCGCTTCCTGCATCACTGGGCCCCGGACGCAGGTATCTTCGTCGAAAGCGAGCTTTGGCCCAATATGCTGGGTCGCGCGCAGGCGGCTGGCATCCCGCTTGCGCTGGTCAATGCGCGCATTTCCGATCGATCGGCCCGGAAATGGGCACGCGCCGCCGGCACAGCGCGGCACCTGCTGCGGAATTTCAACCTGATCCACTGCCAGGATGATCGCACGGCGGACCACTTGCAGGGCCTTGGGTTGGATGCCGTCGCCAAAGGTGCCAATCTCAAGGCCATGGCCGCCCCCCTCCCCGTTGACGAAACGCAAGCAACCCGGTTGGGGTCCTTGATGAAGGATCGCCCCGTCTGGCTAGCGGCCTCGACCCATCCGGGTGAAGACAAAATCATGCTGGACGCGCACAAATTCCTTTCGGAGGCGCACCGGGATGCGCTGCTGGTGCTGGTCCCGCGCCATCCGGAGCGGGCTGGCGACATTGCAAACCTCATAGAAAACAACGGGTTAAAATTTCAACAGCGCAGCCGGGGTCAAGATCCTACGGCCAAGACCCAGGTTTATCTGGCTGACACTTTGGGGGAGACCGGGCTCTGGTATGCGCTTTGCCCGATCACCTGCCTGTGCGGGTCCTTTACGCCTGTGGGTGGGCACAATCCTTTTGAACCGGCGCAGGGCCGATCGGCGATCTTGCATGGGCCGCTCTACGCCAACTTTGCTGAAACCTACGCCACATTTGATGCAAACGGCGCCGCGCGACAAGTGGCGGATGCAAAAGCCCTCGGGCGCGCACTGACAGATTTGATCAGTGATCCCGCAGAGCAGACGGCCATGACAACCCTCGCGAAAGCCCAAGTGAACGCGCAAAAAGAAGGCCTGGCACAGATCGCTCAGGACCTTTCCACGGCGTTGAACCTCGGGTAGGCAAACCTCGTGCCGGACCTGATCATCACCAATATGAACCGCAACTTTACCGGGGTCTCGGCCACGGCAGCGTCGGTTTTGCGCGAACAGATGGGTCAGTATGATCTGGCATTGATGGGACATCCTTTGCCCGGCGGACCTGCGCCCCTGCGCTACCGCGAGGCCATCCGCCTGTCCCGCACGCCGCCAGTCGGCAAGCCTTTCACCATCTGGCATGTGCGCCGCAACCCGGAAATGCGCGTGGCGATCTGGGCACGCGACGCCCTTCGCCTGCCCATTCGCATCGTGTTTACCTCCGCTGCGATCCGTCGCCATTCTGCTTATCCGCGCTGGCTTATTTCGCGCATGGATGCAGTGATCGCGACAACAGAAGAGGCTGCGGGCTTTGTCCCCCATGTTCGCGCCGTGGTGCCCCACGGGGTAGAGACGGATCGCTTCACCCCTGCACCCGATCGCAGGGCCGCATGGTCTGAGACAGGATATCCCGGCGCACATGGTATCGCCACGATAGGCCGTATCCGCCCCGAAAAAGGCACGGACCGGTTCGTCGATGCGATGATTGAGGTGCTCCCCAAACACCCGGGAACGACCGCACTGATCATCGGGCGGACCGCGCGTGAACATCAGACATTCCTAAATGATCTCAAAAGGAAAATCGCCAAAGCTCATTTAAGTGATCGCATTCTCTTTACCGGAGAAGTCGCGCCAGATGCCCTGCCGGATCTGATGCGCGCACTCAGCCTTGTCGTGCAACTTCCCAACTATGAGGGCTACGGAATGACCCCGCTTGAAGGCATGGCCTCGGGCGTGCCATTCGTGGCCACGGATCAGGGTTACTACCGCCAGTTCTCAGCGCAGGGAAAGGCGGGCCTCATCACGAACGACGCAGCGCACGACCTTCACAAACTGCTGTCCGATCCACAGCGCCTCACCCAAATGTCCAACTCTGCCCGCGACATCGCCCAATCACACTTCAGCATTGACCGGGAAGCCACTGGAATCGCGTCTGTTTACGAAGACCTGTGGTCCAACGCACAGTAGGGTTTCTTCTGGCTTCAAATATCCCGGGGGTTTGGGGGCTGGCCCCCAAGAATAGTGCGTTTGGGAGCTAGCCCCCAATTACAAGTGCGTTTGGGGGTTGGTCCCCAGCCAGATCACAAAGGCATCCGCTGCTCGGCCACTTCCGCCCACCAGCTGCAGCCCACCGGGATCGCCTCATCATTGAAATTGTATTCCGGATGATGCACCGGCGCGCTGTCGCCATTGCCCATCAGGATGTAAGCGCCGGGCCGCTCTTCGAGCATAAAGGCGAAATCCTCGCCTCCCATGACCAAGGGGGCCTCCGCGCAATTGCCACTCACTTTGCGTGCCATATCGGCGGCGAATTCGGTCTGCTCTGCATGGTTCGCCATCACCGGGTAATTGCGTTCATAATCCAGCGTCACATTCGCGTCGAACGCCTCTCCGATGTGGCGGCACAAAGCACCCATCCGCTCTTCCGCCATGTCGCGCATCGCATTGGAAAGCGTCCGCACAGTGCCGGCCATCCGAACCGAAGACGGGATTACGTTAAACGCGTGGCTGGAGCTTTCCATGGACGTGACAGAGACAACGATCTGCTCCACTGGGTCCGCGTTGCGGCTCACGATGGTTTGCAGCGCGGTGACCAGATGGGCGGCAACCACAGAAGGGTCCACCGTCTGTTGCGGTTTGGCGGCGTGCCCGCCCTTGCCCTCTACCATGATCTCAATCTTGTCAGTCGCAGCAAAAAAAGCGCCGGGCCGGATGGAAAATTCGCCCACAGGCACGCCGGGCCAGTTGTGCATGCCATAGACCTCTTGCACACCGAAACGGTCCATCAGCCCGTCTTCGCACATCTCCTTGCCGCCGCCGCCGCCCTCTTCCGCGGGTTGAAAGATCACCACAACTGTCCCGTTGAAATTTCGCGTCTCAGCCAGATATTGCGCGGCCCCCAGCAGCATCGCGGTGTGTCCATCATGGCCGCAGGCATGCATTTTTCCTGCCGTTTCAGAGGCATAGTCAAGTCCGGTCTGTTCCTCAATCGGCAAAGCGTCCATATCTGCGCGCAAGCCCACGACCTTGCCAGACCCCGTTTCACGCCCCTTGATGACGCCCACGACACCGGTCCGCCCAAGGCCCGTCGCCACCTCATCACAGCCAAACGCCTCCAGCTTTTCGGCCACCAAGGCGCTGGTGCGGTGGGTGTCGAAGAGAAGCTCGGGATTGGAATGAATATCGCGCCGCCAAGCGGTGATGTCGTCGTGAAGTTCGGCAAAACGGTTTTTGACGGGCATGGGGGCAGTCCTTTCGAGGTCAATATCCACTCTGAGATATCAGAACGTGGTGACCGGGCGCCACCTCTTCATATTGGCTGGGGCCGGGTTCGTGACCCACGGGGTGTAGCGGAGATGGGATCGGTTTGAACTCTGGCAATGTCTTGCGCCGCTGGGCCGGATCGGGCACCGGGATGGCCGACAAAAGCGCGCGGGTATAGGCATGCCGGGGCCGTTCAAACACGGCTTCCCGAGGGCCGATTTCTACGATTCGCCCCAGATACATGACGGCAACCCGGTGGCTGATCCGTTCCACAACCGCCATGTCGTGACTGATGAACAGGAACGCGAGCTGCAGGTCGCGCTGCAATTCTTCCATAAGATCCAGAACACGCGCCTGCACGCTCACATCCAGCGCGCTCAACGCCTCATCTGCCACAATGAGTTGCGGCTGCAGCGCGAGGGCGCGCGCGATGGCGACACGTTGGCGTTGGCCGCCGGACAATTGGTGCGGGTAGCGATCCAGATAGGCGCGCGGCAGGTGGACGCGATCCATAAGACCGGTCGCAATCTGCACTCGTTTCTCCGGGTCACCAATGTCAAAATTCTTCATTGGCTCAGTCAGTTGCGCTGCAACTTTCATGCGCGGATCAAGGCTGGAAAACGGGTCTTGAAAGATCATCTGCATGGCGCGGCGGGTCTGGCGCAAGGGCTCTCCCGCAAGTGAAAGTACATCCTGCCCGCCCATCTCGACGTGACCGCGAAGGGGATCCTCCAGCCGCAGAACAGACCGGCCCACCGTGGACTTTCCGCACCCGGACTCTCCCACCAAAGCCAGCGTTTCACCGGGGTGGATGGTAAAAGACACGTCCTCAACCGCGTGAACCTGCGCCGTGACGCGCCGCAACAGGCCCGATTTCACCGGATAGCGGGTCGTGAGGCCGGTGACCTTCAACAGCGGCTCACCCACGCGGTCAGGCAGTGTTTGACCGCGCATCGCACCGAGCCGCAGCACGGCATCCAAAAGGCTTTTTGTATAGGTTTCCTTGGGGTTTGCGAAGATATCTTCAACCGCCCCCTCCTCCACCTTGCGCCCGCCCTGCATGACCACGACCCGATCCGCCATCTGCGCCACCACGGCCATGTCATGGGTGATGAACACCACCGCTGTTCCATTATCGCGCTTGAGCCGGTCAATCAGCGCAAGAATTTCCGCCTGCGTGGTCACATCAAGCGCCGTTGTTGGTTCATCGGCGATGAGCAGGCGGGGCTCGCACGCCAACGCCATGGCGATCACCACGCGCTGGCGCATCCCGCCCGACAGCTCATGGGGAAATTGGCGCAACCGGCGTTCCGGCTCCGGCACGCGGACCTCTTGCAGCAACCTCACCGCCTCCGCCCGGGCCTGTGTTCGGGTCATCGACCGGTGCAGGCGTAGGCCTTCGGTCAATTGTCGTTCAATGGTGAAAACGGGGTTCAGCGCCGTCATCGGCTCCTGAAAAATCATGGCAATCTTATTGCCGCGCAACCGGCGTATGGTGCTGTCTGAGGCGGCCTCAACCTCGACATCGTCCACCACGATCTGCCCACCGGCGATGTCCCCGCCACCGAATTCAACCAGCCGCATCAACGACAGAGCGGAGACTGATTTGCCCGATCCAGACTCCCCTACGATACAAAGCGTCTCGCCGGCGGCGACTTCAAAGGACAAATCCTCCACCGCAGTTGTGACGCCCATGCGGGAGCGGAACTCCACGCGCAGATTCTTTACTTGGGCGACAGGCTGATCTTTCATCACGTCAGACCGTAGTCTTGGGCAGCAAAGCGGTCAAAACTTATTCGGGCTGCAAAACCGTGATGCCTGTGGCCGCCGCCCGCGCCAGATCGGGGTCGAGAGACATCGGGATGTATTCCCCACGCCTCCAAAGCTGTGCCATGTCATCATAGTGACGGCTCAGGAAATGACCCGATTGGCCGGTGGACGTGACAAAAACCGAGCTGTCTGGATCGGCAAAGTCATAGACCCCGCGGTAGCCCGCACCATGGACGTTCTCAAAGGGGTTTTCCCCCTCGCCCCGCGTCCGTCCGCGCATCAGGGTGTTGTCCCCGCCGGATGTCGACTGTCGGATATTGACGAAATACCGCAGGATCGGCGCCTCACCCAGCACCTGATGGTCATGCGTCGCCTGATGCAGATCGCCCCAGCGCAGACTTTCAAGCGCGGTGCCGTAGTTGTCGGCGATCCACACCAGCGCGTCATCGAGTGCTAGCCGCGCAATATCCACGCAGCTTTCCTGATCCGTAGACTGCCGGATATCACACCACACCGCCGCGCCGTCCACATCCCGGAACACCCGTTCAATGAAGACAGGATCAGGGTGGGTGAATTCATCAGCGAGCGGGCCCAATTCGTCCCGGATCAGCCGATCCATCAGCGCGCGCATCCAGGCGGTGTAAAGCAGCGGCTCGGGTAAATGTTCATTCATCTCGCCATTCCAGCTCGACAGAAGATCGAGGGCGATCTTGCGCTGGCGTTCGGTGGTGCCTTCGGGCGCGGCCTCTCCGGTGAACCAGAGGTCGGCACCGATAAGCGGCAGCAACGAGCGCGCGGTGAAGCTGACGGTGTCAAGCTGCGCCTCGATGAAACTGTCGCGGGTGTGGACCTCTCGGACTTGCATCAGTCGCTCAAAGCGTTTGATCCGCTGCGTATCGCCCCATACGTGACTGACATGATTTGGAAATTCACGATCCACCATCTTGTTGTTGGTATTGCCGAGAATGCCACCCAATGGCGCCACAAATTCGGGGTTCTGCGAATAAGGAATGCGTGCCGTCCAGCGGTTTTCCTTGAACCATCCCCGGCTTGGCATGCGCCCTTGGGTTTCATGTCCCGCATCACGGGCAGGCATGGCGCCTATGGTTTTCATCGCGATCCTGTCCTTATCGGCCAGCATCAGATTGAGCGTGGGTGCCACGAAAAACCGCCCGGCGCGCAGGCCCTCTTCGACCGACCCCGCACGCATGAGCGCCATCGCAGCGGTCATTGAGGTGTCACTGCCAGACAACGCAGTCCATGACAGCGCCGCCACATGACCCGGCGGCGTCACTTCGGCAAGGTTGTAATGCGTGCCGGGCAGCACGGGCCCGTTGTCTGTCCAGCGCAAGGTCAGCGTGACCGGATCCATATCTGCGATGCGTATGATCGTGCTTTCGGTGCGGAAGGGTTTGAACCCGTCAGGCGTGAGATATTGATCGGGATTTTCGGGATTCAGGCGTTCGATGAAAACGTCCTGATCATCCATGTAGGAGGCCGTGATACCCCAGCCAAGCGCGTCGCTGCGCCCCGACATGACAAGCGGCGCGCCGGGGATCGTACCGCCGATCACCCCGCCCGACGCCAGCTCAATCCGTGCAAGATACCAGATCGCAGGCGCGGAAAAGCCCAGATGCGGATCATTGGCCAAAAGCGTTCCGCCGCTGGCAGAGCGGTTAGGGGCTGCTGCAAAAACATTGGACGCTCCGGCGAAACCACGCTTTGCGAAAGGCGACAACGGGTGACTGCCCGTGATACTCGCCACGCGGCGTGTACCCACACCAGGAAAGAGGCTTGAGTAATCGGGGAGATCGGCAATCGCCGCACCGGGGGACAGCGGCATGATATCGCGCAGCCGGTCTTCGCCCACCAGAACGGAGGTCCGGGCGTGCAGAACCTCTTCGGCCAGATGGCCCGACAACTGCACTGACATCAGCTTGATGATGGCAATGGAATCAGCAGGCTGCCACGGGGAAAGCGCGGGGTTGAAGATGAACATCTCCGGCGCGCCCTTGCCGCGGGCTTCTTCGTTGATTTCACGAAGACGCGCATTCACGCCCGCCGCGTAGGCACGCAATGCCTTTTTGGTGCGGGCATCCTGGACATCCACAGACGTGCGCGCGTGACGGTAAAGATCCAGCCGCCGCATCAGCATGTCGATGTCGACTGTCTGAGTGCCGAAAATTTCCGACAACCGCCCCTGCGCCGTACGTCGCAGCATCACCATCTGCCAGAGCCGGTCCTGCGCATGCACATAGCCCAGCCCATAGAAACTGTCGGCATCCGTGGTCCCGAACACATGAGGCACATTGGCGTTGTCGCGCACGATTTCCACAGGTGCGGAAATCCCCGTGACCTGCATCTCTTTGTCATAAATGGGCAGTGACCGGGACAGCAGGAAATACAGCACCAGAACGGTCAGCACGGTCAGAACAACCATGCCGCCCGCGATGCGAAACAGCCATTTGAAAACCTGGCCCATTCCCCGTCCTTCAAGCCCGATTAAACGGTGCGGTTGGGATAGTCAGAAATGGGCCGTGACACAATGGGCGTTGGTCCAAGGTGTGTTCAGAGACCCAGCTTGTCGCGCATGAAGGCAAGCGCCACAGAAAGACCATCCGGCGCGATCCCGTGGGCGGTGCCTTTCATCACATGAGCATAGACATCCTGCCAGCCCGCCGATTGCAATGCCTCAGCGGCCTCTGGCAGCGATTTGGGTGGCACCACGTCATCTGCATCGCCATGCACCAACAATATCGGCGGGCGGCTTAGCACCTCGTCCTTCAGTAGCTCGGGCGCGAGCAACCGCCCCGAGAACGCCACGATCCCCGCGATCGGGTCTTCGCGGCGCGGCGCCACATGCAGGGCCATCATGGTGCCTTGCGAAAAGCCAAAGAGTACGACCTGTTCAGGCAGTACGTCTTCATCGACCATCAGCGCGTCGAGGAACGCGTTGAGATCATCGGCGGCCGCCATCAACCCGCGCTCTGATTCTTCTTCGGATGACCCGTCAATCCAGGGGATGGGAAACCATTGAAGGCCGCTTGGCATCATCGGTATGGTTTCCGGCGCGTCCGGGGCCACAAACAGCGTATCAGGCAAATGTTCCATCAACACATCGGCAATGCCCAGCAAATCCGCCCCATTGGCCCCGTACCCATGCAGAAACACCACAATGGACCGCGTTTCACCCGAATGCGGGCCCTTGCGCCCAGCTTGCAAAACACGTGTCATCGGATCCCTTCCCGTTGTTTATCAACCCGGTAGTAGGCCCATAGGATACGCGCTGCAACCGATCTCCAAGGGGACCATGCCATAGCCATCTCACGCATCTCTTTTTCTTTGGGACGGGTCTCAAGACTATAAAGCGTTTTCGCGGCTTCCTGCAGAGCCAGGTCCCCATGGGCAAAGACATCTGCACGCCCGAGCGAGAACATCGCGTAGATTTCCGCTGTCCAGGTGCCTATGCCGGGAACCTCGACCAGTTTGGCGACGACATCTGCATCCGCTTCGACTTGTAGCGCGTTGTAATCTATGTCTTTCTCTGCCAGCGCGTAGGAATACCGTATCTTCTGCCGGCTGAGCCCGACCGCGCGCAGATCATCCTCGGTGGCCCTGAGCACCTGAACAGGATCCGTCAGGCCCGCCTCCTCAATGCGTCTCCAGATCGCGGCCGCCGACGCGGTGGAGACCTGCTGCCCCACAATCGCATTCAAAAGCTGCGCAAACCCTTCCGGCTTTCGCCGCAGGGGAAGCGCGCCGCACAAACGGCGCGCCTCTGCCATACGCGGGCAGATCCCGGCCAGGTATTCGGCCCCCTCCTCCACATCATCCAGTGTTTCGATGATCCGTCCGGTCATAACGCGGCCACCCATTGAAGCGCGTCTTGCACGCTGACAGCTTTGTCACCGTCCGGTTGCGGCGGACGGGTTATCATCGCCACATCGATGCCCAACTGTCGGGCCGCGGTCAGTTTGGTCTTTGATGCTTCCCCGCCTGCGTTTTTCACGACCAGCCAGTCAACCCCAAGTGATTGAAAAAGCTCTACTTCCCTTTCCACAGGAAACGGTGGTCGCCCAATCAAAAACTCCCCATTGGGGAAGGGAAACGGCCCCTCGGGCGGGTCAATCTGGCGACAGATAATCCGCGCATGGGACAGGTTTGCAAAGCGATCGAGCGTTTGGCGTCCGGTGGCCAGAAACACCGTTTGACCCGGGGTCACCAGAGCCGCCACTTGATCTTCCCCGGCCACCTGAGTCCATTGATCACCCGCTTCCGGCTCCCACGCCGGGCGCAGAAGTTGACAATAGGGCAGGTTCATCTGCGCACAGATCCGCGCGGTGCGGTTTGAAATGCGATGGGCAAAGGGGTGTGTGGCATCCAGAACAGCCGTGATTCCGCGATGGCGTATCTCATCGCGAAACCCATCTTCCCCGCCAAAACCGCCGCGGCGGGTTTCAATGCCAAGATTGATCGGCGCGCGCGTCACACCGGCCAGAGACGCCACAACGTCGCGGCCTTGATCCGACAGGGCGCGCGCAATTTGTTGCGCCTCCCGCGTGCCAGCCAGCAAAAGCAGCGTCATGATCCCGCCTGCGCGATGATTGCGCCTTGTCGGTTCATAACAATGATGTCGACAGCGATGTCGGGCACCATTTTGCGCACCTGAACCAGTGCGCTGCCTGCCACCCATTTAGCGTGGGTTTCACCCATGTTTTCAAAGACCTCAAGCGCAGTGTTCATGTTTTTAATGCCAGGATTTCCCAACACGTCCGCAAGCGCATCGAAATCCACCTGCGACCGTCCCGAATGCAGATCCCGCGCACCTTGGGCCAGTTTCGTCAGCTTGCCGATGCCGCCGCCAATCGTCAGGCGCGGCACGGGATGGCGCGCAAGATATTTCAGCATGCCGCCTGCAAAATCCCCCATATCCAGCATGGCATGATCGGGCAGATCGTAAAGCGCCTGAACCGTCTTTTCGCTGGTGGCCCCAGTGCACCCCGCCACATGGGCCAGCCCTTCGGCGCGGGCCACATCAATCCCACGATGGATTGAGGCAATCCAGGCCGCACAGGAAAACGGCCGCACGATGCCCGTCGTGCCCAGAATGGACAGCCCACCTTTGATGCCAAGGCGCGGGTTCCACGTTTTCTGGGCAATCTCCGCCCCACCGGGAACCGAGATTTCAATTGCAATATCAGGGTTTTGGAACAATCTCTTCGACATCTCATCGACGGTCTGCACCATCATCTGTCGCGGCACAGGGTTGATCGCAGGCTCACCAGGGGGAATGGGAAGCCCCGGTTTTGTCACCTGCCCCACGCCTTCGCCCGCCGCAAACTGCACGCCGCCCGCGGACGGCGTCACGCGCGAGACGATCAAAGCGCCATGGGTGACATCGGGATCATCGCCTGCATCCTTGATCACGCCTGCCTCAACCCAGCCGGGCCCTGTCTTCCAATGGGCAATGTCAAAACTGGGGCGCTCGCCCTTTGGCAGGGTGATGCGCACCCGGTCCGGCTGCCCTTCGCCCCAAAGTCCCATCAGCGCCGCGCGGGTGGCCGCCGTCGCGCACGCGCCTGTGGTCCAACCACGACGAAGCTCTTTATCCGGTTTACGGCCCATGGCGGCGACTATAGGCGCGCCACCCCCGGTGTCCAATCGCCAAAACACACGCAATTTTTTTGTCGCGCATTGATGGGGTTATGGTCGCAGTTGGCCTTTCGCAGCGCGGTGTAACGCGGCATAAGGTGGGCATGGACACGTCTCTTCCAAATAGCACATGGCCGGTGATGGAGCCCGGCTGGGTCTGGCTCTGCGGTGCGGGCCCCGGTGATCCGGGGCTTTTGACGCTGCATGCGCTCAATGCGCTGCGGCAGGCGGATGTTGTTGTCTACGACGCGCTTGTGCAGGAAAGCGTTTTGGATTGGGCCGCCCAGGCGGAGCTGATCTATGCGGGCAAACGGGGTGGCAAACCTTCGGCCAAGCAACGCGATATATCCCTCAGGCTGGTTGAACTGGCACGCGAGGGAAAACGTGTGCTGCGGCTCAAAGGCGGCGATCCTTTCGTGTTCGGTCGCGGCGGGGAAGAGGCGCAAACCCTCGTGCAGCACAATGTGCCCATCCGCATCATCCCTGGCGTCAGCGCGGGGATCGGCGGCCTGGCCTATGCGGGCATTCCGGTCACCCACCGGGATGTGAACCAATCGGTGACGTTTGTGACGGGTCACGATCAATCGGGCGCGACACCATCATCGCTGAATTGGACGGCCATTGCGCAGGGCAGCCAGGTGATTGTGGTCTATATGGGAATGAAGCATGCCGCCGCGATCAGTGAAAAGTTGATCGAAGCCGGGCGTGACCCGAATGAACCTTGCGCGGTCGTATCCTCAGCCACCACCGACGATCAAAAGGTGCTGGAAACCACACTGTCGCGCATGGCCGCTGATATTGAGGTCGAAGGTATGGAGCCGCCATCAATCCTGTGCATCGGACGGTCGGTGCTGATGCGTCAGGCTCTGGATTGGCAAGCCATGATGCAAGGTGCGGAACCCCGCAATAGTGACCCGCTGAACCGCGGTCGGCCTGCGGAGGCATCGTGATGCGCGGGGGCGCTGCCCCCAACGTTGAAGCCGGGGGTTTCGACGCCTTCCCTGGGTTATTTACAACAAAAAGAACGGTCTAAGATGGGTAAGGGCCTTATCATCGCGGCCCCTTCTTCGGGCGCAGGGAAGACGACGGTAACACTCGCGCTGTTGCGGCTTTTGGCGCGCAAGGGCGTGACGGTGCGCGGCGCAAAATCGGGGCCGGATTACATCGACCCGCGCTTTCATGAAGCGGCATGCGGTGCGCCATGTTTCAATCTGGATGCTTGGGCGATGGGGCCTGCGCGGTTGAAACATCTGGCGGCGGGCGGCGGACATTTGGTGATCGAAGGAGCCATGGGGCTCTTTGACGGGGCGCCACCCGATGGCCGTGGATCCGTGGCAGATCTGGCACGCATTCTGAACCTGCCGGTGGTTTTGGTGGTAGATGCAGGGCGGATGGCAGGCTCAGCCGCGGCGTTGGTGGAAGGGTTTGCCAATCACGACCGCGACGTGCGGGTTGTGGGCGTGATTCTGAACAACCTGGGCAGCGTGCGGCACGGGGATATGGTGCGCCGTGCGTTAGAACCAGTTGGTATCCCGGTGCTGGCAGCCCTTCAACGCGCGCCGGATTTAAGCCATCCGGAACGGCATTTGGGCCTGGTACAAGCCTCAGAGCGTCCAGATCTGGACGCGTATCTCGATAAAGTGGCGGATGCTTTAAGTGACAGCCTGGACGAGGCTGCGTTGATGCAGCTCTTCGCGCCCGTGGCAGATGCCGACCACACCGCTTCCATGCCTCCGCCTGCGCAAGTGATCGCCCTCGCACAAGACGCGGCCTTTGCCTTTGCCTATCCCCATCTTTTGCGTGATTGGCATGCGGCTGGTGCAGAAATACGGGTGTTTTCCCCGCTCGCAGATGACGCCGTGCCAGAGGCGGATCTGGTTTTTCTGCCAGGGGGGTATCCCGAATTGCATGCAGGTCGGATTGCCAGCGCAGAGCGGTTTCTAAAAAGCTTAAGAAATGCTTCGCACAACACTGATATTTATGGGGAATGCGGCGGTTACATGGTGCTAGGTGACAGCCTAATTGATGCGGATGGGCAGGCCCACGTCATGGCCGGACTTTTGCGCCTGGAGACATCATTCGCCACCCGTCGCCTGCATTTGGGGTATCGCGATCTGACGTCATTGGGCGGGGTGTTTCACGGATCATTCAAGGCGCATGAATTCCATTATGCCTCGACACTGATGGCGCAGGGGGACCCTCTTTTTGAGGCGCGCGACGCCGAAGGCGCCTCCCTACCACCGATGGGCCTGAGAGAAGGACGGGCCAGCGGCAGTTTTGCCCATATCATCGACACAGTTGCGGGCGCGTCCGAAGAAGCGTAGCAGTTTTCACATGAGTGACGCCGCCCTCCCCCAATCCGATGCCCGATCCAGACGCAATGTCTGGGTTCTGGTTCTGGCACAGGCTTTCCTGGGTTCGCAGATGGCGATGATCTTCGTGGTGGGCGGTCTGGCGGGGCAATCGCTGGCCAGTAACGTTTGCTTTGCCACACTTCCCATATCGCTGATTGTGATCGGGTCGATGCTGTCGGCCAATCCGCTGAGCGCAATCATGCAGCGCTTTGGTCGCCGGGCTGGGTTTCTGGTGGGGGCGCTTGCGGGGGCGCTTGGTGCTGCGGTGGGGGCTTATGGCCTCTATATCGCGTCCTTCCCAATCTATCTTTTGGGATCGCTGATCACCGGGGTCTACATGTCGGCACAAGGGTTCTACCGCTTTGCCGCCGCCGACACGGCGAGTGAGGCATTCCGGCCCAAAGCCATTTCCTATGTCATGGCCGGCGGGTTGGCGAGCGCGGTCATTGGCCCGCAATTGGTGAAGGTGACAGCCGAATCCATGGTCGTCCCGTTCTTGGGCACATATTACGCCGTGATCGCGCTGAACCTGCTGGGCGCTCTTCTGTTTTTCTTCCTCGATATCCCCAAACCGCCACCACCGCGCACGGATACGCCAAAGGGCCGCAGCCGCATGGAACTGCTTCGCACGCCGCGTATCGCGGTGGCTGTGATCTGTGCAACGGTGTCTTATGCGCTGATGAACTTGGTGATGACGTCAACGCCTCTTGCGGTGGTGGGATGCGGGTTTACCACCGGCAATGCAGCCGATGTGGTGACAGGTCATGTGCTGGCCATGTTCGCGCCTTCGTTTTTCACTGGCCACCTGATTGTACGCTTCGGGGTGGAGCGGATTGTGGGCGCGGGGCTCATCATCCTCGCGGCTGCCGGGGCCGTGGCGCTCAGCGGTGTGGCGCTGGAAAACTTCTTCATAGCGCTGATTCTATTGGGTCTGGGCTGGAATTTCGGCTTCATCGGCGCCACAACCATGCTGGCCTCCGCCCACACGGTGGAAGAGCGCGGGCGCATGCAGGGGCTAAATGATTTCATTGTCTTCGGAGGCGTCACGGTGGCGTCCCTGGCCTCGGGCGGGCTGATGAACTGCACCGGCGGGGATGCGGTGACGGGGTGGACTTCTGTCAACCTGGCAATGGCCCCGTTCCTCGCCCTGGCGGGTGGCGCGCTGCTTTGGCTGATGCTGCGGCGCGAACCGGCATAGGCCGCGCTTCTCGCTGCATTCGGATTTGAGTGTTTTTGGGAAAGGTGAAGCACCGCGCCTGCGCTTCATCTTTCCGGATACACTCCCGCCGGAGGCATAATGCCCTACAGTGCCGGCAGCTTCTTTTCGTCAAAGTCGGGGCCTGCGATCAACGCGACGCCATCCTTGCCCATCCGCACTTCAACGCCCGCGGCCAAGAGTGCCGACTTCATGGCATCAACAGGGGCGAAATCCTTGCTGTCCATCGCCGCGGCGCGGATTTCGTCAAAGCGCGCCGTAAGGGGCGCAAGGTCGAATGTAGGTGCAGAGGCCCAAGCAGGGGCTGCCTCATTCATGAGGCCGAGGAACATAAGGGCTGCTTTCAGGGCGGGTGCATCGCCAGCCGCTGACAGCTGGTGGCAAATAGTCAGCGCACCGGGGGCGTTAAGATCATCGGCCAACGCCTTGATAATGCGATCATCTATGCCACCGGCATCCACGCCCTCAACCTGACCATACCACTTGCGCAGGGTCTTTTCTGCATCAGCCGCTTTCTTGGCGGTCCAATCCATCGGCTTGCGGTAATGCGTGCTGAGAAACACGAAGCGGATCACCTCGCCCGGAATGCCCTGATCCAGCAGATCGCGCACGGTGAAGAAATTGCCCAGGGATTTGGACATTTTCTTCCCTTCCACCTGCAGCATCTCATTGTGCAGCCAGTAATGGGCGAAATCCGCATCCGGGAAGGTGCATCGGCTTTGTGCGATTTCGTTTTCGTGGTGAGGGAAGATCAGGTCATTCCCGCCACCATGAATGTCAAAACTCTCACCCAGAAGCGCATGCGACATGGCTGAGCATTCGATGTGCCAACCCGGCCGCCCCCGGCCCCAAGGGCTTTCCCAGCCCGGAAGATCAGGGGTGGACGGCTTCCAAAGCACGAAATCCATTGGGTTTTTCTTGTAAGGGGCCACCTCAACCCGCGCACCTGCGATCATGTCCTCAACCGAGCGGCCAGAAAGCTTGCCATAATGCTCTTTCCAGCTGTCTACTGAGAACAACACATGGGCCTCGGCCTCATAGGCGTGACCCTTTGCTATCAGGACCTCAATCATCGCGATCATCTCATCGATGTAATGCGTCGCGCGGGGCATCTTATCTGGCACCAGCGTGCCCAATTCGGCCATATCGTCGAGAAACCATTGGGTGGTTTGTTCGGTAATGTCTGAGATTTCCCGCCCCGTTTCGGCAGCGCGTGCGTTGATCTTGTCATCCACATCGGTGAAATTGCGGGCGTAGGTGACATGACCTTCGCCATAGACGTGACGCAAAAGCCGGTTGATCAAATCAAAGACAACCACAGGCCGGGCGTTGCCCAGATGCGCGCGGTCATAGACCGTGGGTCCGCACACATACATGCGCACGTTTTCAGGATCGATCGGAACAAACTTGTCTTTGTGACGGGTGGCGGTGTTGTGAAGAAAGATTTCAGTCATGACGCCCTCATGTGCGCGCGTTAATGGAATGCGCAGGTCGCTCAGCAATGAAAGACAATAAGACCGGCCCGCGTGACGATGTCAGCAGGAAAGACAACAGGTGAAGACGGTTGCTTTGGTCATAGCATTTTGAATAAGCACGCACCCTCCTCTGGTCAAGACCCCGGATTCAGATTGACTTCGCAAGCGGCACCGGGCCATCTGACCCAACCGGCAAATCACTGCCCCCTTTTTCAAAATGGAGAGCGTCATGAAGATGTCGCGCAGGATCATCGGGCTGACCGGTGGCGGCTCGGATGGTTGGGACGTCTATTACAAGGCCAACGCCATGACGGAGGCAGGGATCGACGTCACGCATTTGACCATTGGCGAACACGATGTCGGGACCGACCGCAGCATTCTGGACGCCATGCATGCCGCCACACTTGCGGGTCATACGGGCTATCCCACGCTCAACGGGCGCAAAAACCTGCGTGAGACGATCGCGGCCCGGGTCACCGCCCGCACAGGGCAGACGACCACGCCAGACAACGTGCTGGTGGTTCCGGGCGGTCAGGCGGGTCTTTTTGCGACCCATGCCGGTGCCTGCGACGATGGTGATCGGGCGCTCTACATTGATCCCTATTACGCGACCTACCCGGGCACGATCCGTGGGGTGGGTGCGGTGGCCGTGCCGGTGGCCGCGCGCCCCGAACGAGGCTTCATGCCGGACCCAGATGATATCGCCGTTGAAGCAAAACGCGGTGCGGCAAGCCTGCTGATCAATTCCCCCAATAACCCCACAGGTGTCGTCTATCCGATGGATGTGATGGAGGGCATTACCCGCGTCACCCGAGACCACGACATGTGGCTCATTTCCGATGAGGTCTATGACACACAAGTCTGGAACGGCCCTCATATCAGCCCCCGCACCCTGCCTGGCATGGCAGATCGCACTCTGGTCGTGGGATCCATGTCGAAAAGCCACGCCATGACCGGCAGTCGCATCGGCTGGATCATAGGGCCGGAAGAGGCGATCGAGCATATCGGCAACCTGGCCACCCACACCACCTACGGTGTGGCGGGTTTCGTGCAGGAGGCCGCATTTTACGCGCTGAACAAAGGCGAGGCCTTCGAGACAGAGATCGCCGCGCCCTTCATCCGCCGCCGTGATTTGGTGCTTGAGATGATCGAAGGCATGAACAGCATCCGCGTGATCCCGCCGGATGGCGCCATGTATGTCATGCTTGACCTGCGCGCCACGGGCCTCAGCGGCGAGGATTTTGCCATGCGCCTGCTGGAGGAACACCACGTGGCGGTGATGCCCGGCGAAAGCTTCGGTCAAGCCGCGGCGGGCCATGTGCGCGTGGGCCTCACCGTGGATGATGATCGCTTGGTGGGCGCGATGGGGTCGATCATCGAATTGGTGACAGAGCTCACAGCGTGATCCGTGGCGCCCCGGGGCATCCCTGAGGCGCCAAGCGTTTACTTTGCGCGTTCCACAGCGAGCGCCGCCAAGCCGCGGTCGCCGTATTCGGCGGTCATATCGAACTCCATCCGCGTGACGCGCCATTCGCCGTCGATCTGCGCGACATCCCAATGATAGGTCCCCACGGGCCGCCAGATCTGATCTTCGATCCAGTGGCGGCCATCGACAAAAGCCGTGGCCACTGCTGTATCGCCCGTTACAGTCACTTCGACCGGTCCAAGTTCGTGCCAGGTGGCGTCAAACCCAGGAACAATGCCGCGCCAGGCGTCCATCAGTGCGGCGGGGGTCATGGTCGCGGGCTCTCCGCCCCAGAGGGAGGTGTAGTCGATCACGATCTCCTCGGCGAAAGCGGCCTCAGCCAGATCATAGGCCGCGCGATCCACCGCCAAGGGTATGGAGGAGACGAGCGTGCGGATTTGGGCCTCTGTCGGGGTGCCGGCGGGCGGCAGATCGGCAGCGATGGCGGGCGCGGTCAGAGCGGTGGCCATCACGAGTGCGGTCAGTGTGCGGGTCATCGATTTATCCTTTCTCAGCTTGAGTCAGCGTTACCGAGCGAAATGGGCAGCCATGGCATCGGCGGCGCGGGTCACGTCTTGGGCGTTGTCGTAGAAATCAAACTGCGTAACGTCTTCGAGCATCTTCAGCGTGGCCTCACCGGTGAACCCAGCCAGGAAATCGCGCACGCCTTGCGGTATTGCTGCGGCCTCAGAATGCACGATGGCCAGCGGTTGCGTCAGACGATCTGCGTGGTCGGCTGGATGATAGGTCAGCCACCCTTCCCAACCGGCATTGTTCCACTTGTTATCATAGGCTGGAATGGCACCACGGTCCGCTTCGTAGTAGTAACCACCGATGGGCATCAGAACGCCTTCCGCGCCTTCGGGCCCAGCCGCCGGGATCACCTGCTCGCCGTCGGCTTCAGCAAAACGCGACAGGTTGATGAGGCTGTCGACACCCTCTTGTCCGCCATAGACTGCCTCAACCAAGGCTTCATTTTGCAGCCAAGGCGCGACCAGACCGATACTGGCAACACGGTCGTTTCCCGCCACCGCATCGACCATGTAGCCAGCAGAGGCACAGATGCCGAGGCCATTGATGCGGGTCACGTCGACCTCTGGCACTGTGGTCAGGAAATCGAAGGCGGCGCGAATGTCAGAGGTTTTGGCCGCCGGGCTTTCCACGAAACGCACGCCTTCCGGCAGGTCGCCTGATTTGCCCCAGCCGCGAAAGTCGAACGTGAAGGCGGCAAAACCCCGGTCCACCATTTCGCGGGCATAGACCGATGGCATCTGCTCTTCGACAGAAGTCCAGGCGCCGGTGACAACCACCGTGGGCAAGGCCGAGCCGTCATGACCTTCGGGTAGGTAAAGCGTGCCAGACAGCATAGCTCCTTCGTTTTCGAACTGAACCACGCGGGTTTCCACCTGGGCCAGTGCGGAGGTCGCGGCCATCAGGGCGGCGGCGGTGCTGAGGGAAAATCTGAACATTTGGGTATCTCCTGAAAGCGTTGTTTGATGACCAAGAGATACGAAGATCAGGGTGCCCATACTTGAACGAGGCCGCTCAAGTTTTGGACCGTTCTGCTTTCAGGCGTTCCGGAACGCGCGCGGGGTCTGACCGGTGACCTGTTTGAAGCTGCGCGAGAAATGCGCCTGATCGGCAAACCCGCAGGCCAAGGCTATGTCGCCCAGCGGGCGGGTCTTGTCCTTCATCATGTCCACGGCCTGTTCGATCCGGTAGGCCAATACGTATTGCATGGGCGTCTGGCCCAGCGTCAGTTTGAAGAGGCGCGAAAAGTGCGAGGAGCTCATCCCCACATCGCGGGCCAGATTGTCAACCGTGATCGTCCTGTCGAGATTGTCGCGGATATGCGTCAACACGCGGCCGAAATGCGCGGAAGTGAAGCGCGTGGATGCGGCCTCCTCTCGCTGTTGGCCGTATCGCTGCAAAAGCTTGACCAGAAACACGCGGCTCAAGGCCTCAAACATCACAGCAGAGGAAAGATCATCACTTTCCAAAACGTCGCGCAGCATCAAGCCCGCCTGACACAGGTCCGCATCGGAGAACTGCGGCAGATCCACCAGCTGTTGGTGGTCCAGGATCAAACCCAACTCCTTCTGCGCAAAATCGGCCACCTTGTCAGGGTCTAGCGTCACAACGATCACGTCCGAGGGGGCAAACCACCGCCAACCCGATCGCATGCCCGCGGGCGTCACGATGATCTGGTGCTGCTCAAACGTGAAATCCCGCAAAACCCCGTCGCGCTGGTTCTGCACGCGGTGGGGCACGGAGTTGAGGTTCAACAGCACATGATGTTCGGCGAAAACCTCCTCCGGCATGGTGTCGGGTTCAGCCCGAAAATACCGCAACGACATCAAGGAGGCCGCGGACACATGACCCATCGCCTCGCTGTTGATCAGCGGCAAGGACGGGTAGATCTCCGCATATCGTCGGGGCATGTCACGTATTCCTGTGCTGCTTTGGAGTGACACGAAAGCCCGACACGCGTCCCTTTCAAGCCCTGCGTCGCGATTAAGACAGCCAGATCGCCCGAATCGCCTATACTGAGCAATGAAATAGGGAGGATGCGATGACAGCCACATGCAAGATCGCATTGGTCATCTACACGATCGGCGCGGTGCGCGGTCGTGCAGCAAGAGGGCGTCCGTGAAGGGGTTCAATCCGTTTGAAACCCCAATTTCACTGTAAGGACACCCCACATGAACAAACCTATGACCCGCCGTTCCGGAGGCCGTGCCGCACGTCGTGCGAGCCGTTCGGCACCCACACCGGAGGCCATGCGCTCTATCCGCCCTGGCATGGAATCCGCCGCTCTCAGCATCCTGTCTGACGCCGATATCGAGCGCATTCACCAAACTTCACTGCAGCTGCTCGAAGAGGTCGGCCTTGCCGATGCACCCCCAAGCGGCGTTGAATATCTGGTCGGCGCGGGCTGCACATTGGGCGATGACGGCCGCATCCGGATTCCCCACACAGTCGTCGAAGACGCGTTGAAAGTGGCCAACCGCGCCGTGGTTCTGCACAGCCGCGACGGCAAGACCGATCTCGATCTGAGCGGCAACCGCGTGCATTACGGCACGGCGGGCGCGGCGGTGAACATGGTCGATGTGGACGGGCGCAATTACCGCGACAGCCTGCTGCAGGATCTCCACGATGCGGCGCGTATCTGCGACGTGTTGGACAACATTCACTTCTGTCAGAGGCCCATGGTGGCGCGCGATATCCTCGACAATCGGGAAATGGATCTCAACACGATCTATGCGTGCTGCGCGGGCACGACGAAACATATCGGGACGTCGTTTTCAGACCCTGAATATGTCCATGACGCGTTGAAAATGCTCTACATGATCGCCGGCGGGGAAGAGGAGTTTCGCGCACGGCCTTTTGTCGGCAACACCAATTGCTTCGTGGTGCCACCGATGAAATTCGCGACCGAATCCTGCGAAGCGATGGAAAACTGCATCAAAGGCGGCATGCCCGTGCTGCTGCTGTCTGCTGGTATGGCGGGCGCCACGACGCCGTCGACCATCGCAGGCGCCATTGCCCAGGCGACGGCGGAATGCCTCGCCGGTCTGGTCTATGTCAACGCGGTCGCCCCGGGCCACCCGGCGATCTTCGGCACGTGGCCCTTCGGCCTTGACCTGCGCACGGGTGCCATGACGGGCGGATCAGGTGAACAGGCGCTGCTGAGTGCCGGGTGCGCGCAGATGCACCGCTTCTACGACCTGCCCGGCGGCGCGGTGGGCGGCATCACGGATGCCAAACTGCCCGATATGCAAGCGGGTTGGGAACAGATGTGTTCCAACGTCATGGCCGGTCTTTCAGGGCTCAATATGGTCTATGAAGCGGCGGGCATGCATGCGTCGCTTCTGGGCTTCTGTCACGAATCCCTCATCCTCGGCGATGACTTGATTGGTCACGCCCAACGCTGCGTGCGCGGGATTGAAGTGACGGACGAAACCCTTGCCATTGATCAGGTGAAAGAGGTCTGCCTCGGCGGGCCCGGTCACTACCTGGGCACGGATCAGACGCTCGCGCGGATGGAAAGCGACTATGTCTACCCCACGACCGGGGAACGCATGTCACCCAAGGAATGGGCCGAAAAGGGCAAGCCTGATCTTAACAAAGCGGCCATTGCCCGCAAGGAAGAGATCCTCGCCACACGGTCGGCTGCGCGGTTTGATCCGGAGTTGGACAAGGAACTGCGCGCCGCGTTCAACATTCACTTGCCAGCATAGCGGACCATCAGGTGCCGAGCCGCGCCAAAATCGCGGCTCGGTCCACAGGGCCAATCGCCCCTGCCATGCGTCCGCGCTGCCCTTGCAGGCGGGTGGCGACGTAGCCCTCAGACACAGCCGCCGGGGCCTGTTGCAACAACACAGCGCCCGTCAGCAGCGTGGCAAGGCTTTCGACAAACCAGCGCGCCTCATGCTCTTCCGGCAACCGCGGAAAGCGTGACACATGCGCAGCAAGCGCCGCATCAAATCCCTTATCTTGCCCGGCCACCTTGTTGAATTCTGCCGCCAGAACTTCCCCCGCCTCAGGGGCAGCGCGCAGCGTGCGTAGGATATCCAGGCAGATCACATTGCCGGACCCTTCCCAGATGCTGTTCAGCGGCGCCTCCCGGTAAAGCAGCGGCAAAGGCGTTTCCTCCACATACCCCATACCACCAAGGCACTCCATTGCCTCCACCACGACGCCGGGGCACACCTTGTTGCTGAGATACTTGGCCAACGCCACACCAATCCGCGCAAACGCCTTCTCTTCTGCCGCACGGCTGTCGAAGGCCCGCGCCACGCGCAATCCAAGCGCCAAAGCCCCTTCCCAATCGAGCGTCAGATCGGCCAAAACCGCCTGCATCAACGGCTGGTCGGCAAGCCCCTTACCAAAGACCTGACGGTGCCGCGCCCAATACCACGCCTCCCTGAGTGCCGACCGCATCAAGCCTGCGGGCGCCATGGCCGTATCGAGCCGCGTGTGATGGACCATCTCGATTATGGTCCGAACGCCCTCGCCTTCCTCGCCCACGGCATGGGCGACTGCGCCGTGATACTCAATCTCAGCCGAGGCATTGGACCTGTTGCCCAGCTTGTCCTTCAACCGCTCAATCTGGATGGTATTGCGCCTGTCTTCCAGCCACCGGGGCACCAAAAAGCACGTCAGCCCGCCCGGTGCCTGTGCCAGCGTTAGAAATCCATCCGACATGGGCGCTGAGCAAAACCACTTATGCCCATAGAGCCGATATCCTTCCACGGTTTTTTCCGCTCGCGTGGTATTGGCCCTGACATCCGATCCGCCCTGTTTTTCGGTCATCGCCATGCCCATGGTCGCGCCGGTCTTCTGGCCCAAAGGACGCGCCCGCCCGTCATACATCCGCGCGGTCAGCTTTGGCACCCATGTCTCAAAGAGCTCAGGACTGGCCTGCAACGCGGGCACCGCGGCATAGGTCATCGTCATCGGGCAGCAATGGCCCGACTCCACCTGACTGGCGAGGTAGACCATCGCGGCATGGGTCGCATGTCCCCCCGCCCTGCCCTCCCACGGCAGCGCGGCGTAGCCTGACATCAGACCCATCTGCAGAAACTGGTTGTAGCTGGGGTGCACCCGCACCTCATCGATCCGCCGCCCGCCCGCATCATATTGGAAAAGTTCCGGCACCTGCCGGTTCACCGCCCGCGCCGCCACACGCATCTCTTCAGTGCCCAGCGTCAGCGCGTAGCTCGCCAGATGCCCCTCATCAGCGCCCGACAACGCGCCATGAACGACAAGCGCCGGATCATCCGACCAAAGATCGATATCACCGCGCGGCTCGGGCTGATTGGTCACCTGATGGATGGTCAGATCGGACCGTGGCGGCAGATGTGGCATGGGCAACTCCTCAAGGTCCAAGCTACGGCAGTCATGCCGGACATGAAATCTTTGAAAAAGGGGGATTCACAAAGCGAATCACCTGTGTCATTCTACGCGTGATCGCCCGAAAAGAGGCGGCACAAGAGGCAGATAACGCAGATGACCCACTCCAGACGCCCAGGTTTTGGCGCAGCGATCTTTGTTCTGATCGCCTTCCTCGTCGGGGGGTACTTCACCTTCGCGGCGGTACAGGGTGACTATGGCCTTTTCCGCCGCGCCGAGATTGAAGCGCAGGAACGCGAACTGGCCGCCCGTCTCGCCGCTTTGCAGCTCCAGGTCAATGAGATGGAAAACCTCACCGCGCGTCTATCTGATGATTTCCTCGATCTTGATCTTCTTGACCAACAGGCCCGCGACGTCCTCGGTATGATCCGAGCCGACGAAATCGTCATCCGTTAAAACATATACCCAGCCAAAGCGAGACCGTCCGTTAGGACGCAAGAGCGGGTGCGTCTTTCCTACAAAACGGCCGACAGAAAAAGACACTCGCCAAACTAGCGCAATCTGTGCTAGAAGATAGTTTAACGTTAAACTATATGTTTTTCAGGAGGAGGGCGCGCCATGGCCACCAAGAAAAAGGCCGCGAAACCAAATGTTTCCGCCGACGAACTGACATCTTATTACCGTGACATGCTGCTGATCCGCCGATTCGAAGAAAAGGCCGGTCAACTCTATGGCATGGGACTGATCGGCGGGTTCTGCCACCTCTATATCGGCCAGGAAGCAGTTGTTGTGGGGCTCGAAGCTGCCGCAGAAGAGGGTGATAAACGCATCACGACCTACCGCGATCACGGCCATATGCTGGCTTGCGGAATGGAACCCGCCGGCGTCATGGCCGAATTGACGGGCCGCGAAGGCGGGTTGTCGCGGGGCAAAGGCGGCTCCATGCATATGTTCTCCACCGAAAAGCACTTTTACGGCGGTCATGGCATTGTCGGCGCCAACGTCCCGCTCGGTGCAGGCCTCGCCTTTGCCGACAAATACCTCGACAACAGTCGCGTCACCTTCACATATTTCGGCGACGGCGCGGCCAACCAGGGACAGGTCTATGAAACCTTCAACATGGCCGCACTTTGGGACCTGCCGGTGATTTTCGTCATTGAAAACAATCAGTACGCCATGGGCACGTCCATGGCGCGTTCCACGTCCACACCCGACATATACACCCGCGGTGCCGCATTCGGCATCCCCGGGGAGGCTGTGGATGGCATGGACGTTCTGGCCGTTAAAGAAGCCGGGCAAAAGGCAGTCGCCCACTGCCGCGCTGGCAAAGGCCCCTACATCCTGGAGGTCAAAACCTACCGCTACCGCGGCCATTCCATGTCCGACCCGGCCAAATACCGCACCCGCGAAGAGGTGCAGAAAGTGCGTGAAGAAAAAGACGCCATCGAACATGTCCGGGATCTGCTGCTCGAGGGAAAACACGCCTCCGAAGATGACCTCAAAGCCATCGACAAGGAAATCAAGGCCACCGTCAACGCAGCCGCCGATTTCGCCAAGGAAAGCCCCGAGCCGGCGCTGGAAGAACTGTGGACCGATATCTACGCCACAGAGATGAAACAAGCCGCACAGGTCTAAGAGAGAACGCACATGTCCATTGAAATTCTCATGCCCGCCCTCTCCCCGACCATGGAAGAAGGCACACTCGCCAAATGGCTGGTCAAAGAAGGCGACACTGTCGCGTCCGGCGACATCATGGCGGAAATCGAAACCGACAAGGCCACGATGGAGTTCGAGGCCGTCGATGAAGGCGTGATCGGCAAGATCCTTGTCGCTGAAGGGACCGAGGCGGTGAAGGTGAACACCCCTATCGCCGTGCTCCTCGAAGAAGGCGAAAGCGCAGACAACATCGGCGCGCCCTCGAAGGCCGAGACGGCCGCGCCCGTGGTCGACGAGGCACCCGCACCTGCAGCACCTGTCGCTGCCGCCCCCGCGACACCCGCGCCCGATACCAGCCCCGACTGGCCCGACGGCACAGAGATGAAAACAATGACCGTCCGCGAGGCACTCAACTCCGCCATGGCCGAAGAAATGCGCGCCGATGACACCGTCTTTGTCATGGGCGAAGAGGTCGCAGAATACCAAGGCGCCTATAAAATCACCCAAGGTCTGCTAGATGAATTCGGTGCCAAACGCGTGGTCGACACGCCCATCACCGAACATGGATTTGCCGGGATCGGTGTGGGCGCGGCCTGGGGTGGATTGAAGCCCATCGTGGAATTCATGACATTCAACTTCGCCATGCAAGCCATTGATCAGATTATCAACTCTGCTGCCAAAACACTGTACATGTCCGGCGGTCAGATGGGCTCACCCATCGTGTTCCGTGGCCCCAATGGTGCCGCCGCGCGCGTCGCCGCACAGCATTCGCAGGATTACGCGGCATGGTACGCCCATGTCCCGGGCCTCAAGGTGGTGCAACCCTACTCGGCAGCTGACGCCAAGGGCCTGCTGAAAACTGCGATCCGTGACCCCAACCCGGTCATCTTCCTCGAAAACGAAATCCTCTATGGCAAATCCTTCGAGGTGCCCGTGCTCGACGATTTCACCATTCCCTTCGGCAAAGCCCGCGTGGCCCGGGAAGGAACTGACGTGACCGTTGTCAGCTTCGGCATCGGCATGACCTACGCGCTGGAAGCGGCCGAAGCACTGGCCTCTGATGGCATCTCGGCAGAAGTCATCGACCTGCGCACCCTGCGCCCGATCGACTATGACACCGTGATCACCTCGGTCATGAAAACGAACCGCTGCGTGACCGTGGAAGAAGGCTGGCCTGTGGCTTCCATTGGCAACCACATCTCAGCCACGCTGATGCAGCGTGCGTTTGATTACCTCGATGCGCCCGTTATCAACTGTAGCGGCAAGGATGTGCCGATGCCCTACGCCGCCAATCTTGAAAAACTGGCCCTCACCTCGACCAAAGAGGTGCTCGAGGCCGTTCACCAAGTGACGTACCGCTAAGGAGACAGCAAGATGGCTATCGAAATTCTCATGCCTGCCCTGTCGCCCACGATGGAGGAAGGTACGCTCGCAAAATGGTTGGTCAAGGAAGGTGACGAAGTGGCATCCGGTGACTTGCTGGCCGAGATCGAAACCGACAAAGCCACGATGGAGTTTGAAGCCGTCGACGAGGGCGTGATTGGCGAAATCCTCGTGGCCGAGGGCACCGAGGCCGTGGCCGTCAACACCCCAATCGCCCTGCTTCTGGAAGACGGCGAAAACGCAGATGACGTGGCAACCAGCGCGCTCGCACCCAGCGCGGCGCCAGCCGCGCCACCCGAACCCGCCGCGAAAGCGGCCACCGACACCTCCGCCGCGCAAGCGGCCACCGACACCTCCGCCGCGCAAGCGGCCACCGTCACTTCAGCCGCGCAAGCGGCGCCACCCGCCCCGAAAAGCGGCGGAAGCCGCGTCTTCGCGTCACCCCTCGCCCGCCGCATTGCGGCGCAAAAGGGCTTGGATCTATCCCAAGTCACCGGCTCCGGTCCCCATGGGCGCATCGTGAAGGCTGATGTGGAAGGGGCGCAAGCTGCCCCGGCAACGGTAGCACAGGCAACTGCCCCTGCAGGCGTACAAGCGAAGGCTGCGGCCCCGGCACCAATGGCAAGCGGACCTTCGACAGATACGGTCCTTGCGATGTATCAGGACCGCGATTTCGAAGAAGTGTCCCTCGACGGAATGCGCAAAACCATTGCCGCGCGCCTGACGGAAGCGAAACAGACCATTCCGCATTTCTACCTGCGCCGCGACATCAAGCTTGATGCGCTGCTCAAGTTCCGCAGCCAGATCAACGCGCAACTGGAAAAGCGGGGCGTGAAGCTCAGCGTCAATGATTTCATTATCAAGGCGGCGGCCCTGGCACTGCAGACCGTGCCCGATTGTAACGCGGTCTGGGCCGGCGACCGGGTGCTCAAGCTGAAACCGTCCGACGTGGCCGTGGCCGTGGCGATCGAAGGCGGTCTCTTCACGCCGGTTCTGCGCGATGCCGACACCAAATCTCTGTCGCAACTGTCGACCGAGATGAAGGACCTTGCCGCTCGCGCGCGCGACCGAAAACTTGCACCCCACGAATACCAGGGCGGCAGCTTTGCCATCTCCAACCTCGGCATGTTCGGGATCGACAATTTCGACGCGGTGATCAACCCGCCCCATGGCGGCATTCTGGCCGTTGGTGCGGGGGTCAAGAAACCCGTCGTTGGATCAGACGGTGAATTGACCGCGGCGACGGTCATGTCTGTCACCATGTCGGTCGATCACCGAGTGATTGATGGGGCCTTGGGCGCTGAATTTCTAAACCACATTGTGGATAACCTGGAAAATCCGCTGACCATGCTGGCATAACGCGCAATCTCACAAGGATGTGACGCGAAAACTGATGTGTGAAGGCCACGCTTGCGGCCTTTTCGCACTGCAGCAATCGACTCGGTCTGCGATGCTCTTTACGTCTTAGACTGAGCACTGCTGGGGAGTATGTTCATGATTTCGAGACGCGCCTTCACTCTTGGATTGACCACCACCGCCTTGATACCGGGAACGGCCATGGCCGAGCGGTCAACCGGCCTGCAGCCCGTGGCTCCACGGGTCTCCACACAGTCGTCAACAGCGCCTGCACGCGTGCGGTTCGATCAGAACTTTTACAATGCGTCCGCTCAGCGTTGGGCCAATGAAATCGCGGAGCTGACGCAGGCCTTCATCAGCCTCGGCCCCGATGTTAGCCCCTATGAGGCGGCACGTGCGGCCCGGGTGGTTTACACCTATGTGGATCAGCTCAAGATCGAATATAAAATCACTGGATCTGCTTTGGCGCACAACACCAAGGTGAATATGGGGATCGCGCCGCGCGGGCTGTGCTGGCATTGGGCTCATGATATCGACGCGCGTCTGATGCGCGAGCGGTTCCAGACGCTGCAAATCCACCGCGCCATCGCCAACCACAACAATCTGCGGCTGGAACATTCCACCACCATGCTGGGACGCCGCGGCGATCCAATGTACAGAGCCATTGTTCTGGATCCATGGCGGCAAGGTGGCACGCTGTTCTGGGCCATTGCCGCCAATGACACGCGCTACGACTGGACAGATCGCGAACAGGTCTTCGCCTACAAACGCGCCCGGGAGGAAGGGCGCAGCTTCCGCACCGTTGGAACCCAAAGTGGCTTGCAGTCAGGCCTCACGCCCGCCACGTCCACGCCCGTGTCCTCAAGCACGGCAACGCGGGCCAGCGCCACGACAACGCGAGCTAGCACGAGGACGACCAGCGCATCTGGAACGACGGCACGTCGTACCGGGTTCAACCGATATCTCGAATGATGTGAAGCGTGGGCGCTTATCGCCCAGTTCTGCGCGTCGGTTTTGTTAACGCACGCCCAATAGTTGATCCATCGCAACGGACGGATGATCACAGCCCGCCTCGCCGACGATGCGCGCTGGAACGCCAGCGACCGTTTTGCAAGGCGGCACCTCTTGCAGCACTACGGAGCCCGCAGCGATCCGGCTGCAAGACCCCACTTTGATGTTGCCCAACACCTTGGCCCCGGCCCCGATCAGCACGCCATCCCCGATCTTGGGGTGGCGATCTTCCTCTTCCTTGCCCGTGCCGCCCAGCGTTACGGAATGCAGCATGGAGACATTGTCGCCCACCACCGCCGTTTCGCCGATCACAATGGAATGGGCATGGTCGATCATGATGCCTTTGCCGATCTTCGCAGCAGGGTGAATGTCGACGCCAAACACCTCTGATGACCGCATCTGCAAGAAGCGTGCCATATCCCGGCGCCCGTTTTTCCAAAGCCAGTGACCCACGCGATAGGCCTGAATGGCCTGGAAGCCTTTGAAATAGAGCAGCGGCAGGATGTATCGGTCGCACGCCGGATCGCGATCATAAACGGCCACAATATCGGCGCGCGAGGAAATACCCACGTCAGGATCCTCGCGATAGGCCATATCGCAAATTTCGCGCAAAATCTGTTCGGACAGCTCATTTGACGTCAGCTTCATCGACACGCGATACGCTAGCGCCGATTCCAGCGACCGGTGGTGCAGGATCGATGAATGCACAACCCCGCCCAGAAGCGGTTCCTGCGTCAGTGTATCCTGCGCCTCGCGCTTGATTTGTTCCCAAACGGGATCGACTTCGGTGAGTTTCGTACGCGACTGTGCCATGGTAGTCTCCTGCCGTGTGGGCTTCCCTATATCAGATAGGTGCCTCATTTGAAACGCAAACCCGTTATGACGTGGATCACGAACGTGAATGACGCTGAACTAACCGCTTTCCGCAAGCTGATCCAGACACGACTGTCAGAATTGGCCGCCGAGGATGACTTGGGCCTGTCCGGTCAGGCCACGGTGGCGCTTGATCAACAGGCTGTGGGGCGCTTGAGCCGGATGGATGCGCTGCAAAACCAAGCCATGGCCAAAGCCACCGGCGCGCGCAGGCAGGCAGAACGCACACGTCTTTTGGCGGCGCTTACGCGTATGGACGAAGGCGAATTCGGTTATTGTGAGGAGTGCGGGGACGATATTGCACCGAGACGCCTGCGGTTGGATCCATCCGCACGCCAATGCGTGGATTGTGCACGGGGCTAGATCGCGTTCCGTTCTTTTACAATATCACCGAGAAGACGCACGGCGCAGGATTTCGGCAGCGTCCGGGTGATCCAACAGTGCCTCATTCACTTCATAGCTCAGATGGCGGCTTTCCTGATGGACGGGCAAGCTTTTGGACAGGGATTCTTTCAGCTCACGGGGCAGGGCATCGCGGGTGCGTGCATCCACCAGGAATGTCTCTGCCGAAATGCCTTCTGCGAAAATGATGTGGTGGCGATCAAAGAGCAGTTGGTAGTATTCCACGAACCCGCCCATCTGGCGCTGCACCGTGTCGCCATTCACCAGATGACGCGCGCGCACCAGCACCTCCTTGCGGCCAGCACCCAGCGCATCAAAGCGCTGATAGATGAACAAACGGTGGTCGGGGCTGACGATCAGGTCGTTTTCATTGTGCAGTGTGCCTGCCTTGATCCGGATGGGCGCGAAATCCCCCACGGCACGCACAGTCGACTGCCCGATCCAGCGGATGGCCTGCGGGCCATCATCGCGGGTCAGAACCTTGTCGCCGACGCTTAAGTCTTCAATGGGTTTCTGAATGCCCGAAGCCATGGTGATCCGGGTGCCACGTGAAAAAGACACACAGGCCACTTCCGCAAACTTGCGCCGTGCGCGTTCTCGGTCGATGCCCACCAGAACATACCCTGTCTTGGGCTGCATATGCGCGAGTGGCAGGCCAAAGACATTCATCGCATTGCCTGCTTTGTCCACCTCCACCAGCACGATCATCTCTGTCGTCAGGCCGGTGACGGCCATCAATGTCAGGCAACTGTCGAGATGCAGTGACCCACCCGGGGTGCCAACCTCACTATCGGCCCCCACGGCCAGTGATCCATCATCGCGCGTCTCGACCGACAGGCGCTTGGTTCGGGCGCCATGATGCAATTCATAGGAATCATCCAGGTCAAGTTCGGCGGCAAAGGACAGCGGATCGCCCATGTTTGCGCCGTTGACCACCTCAATATCGTCTGCACAAAAAACCGGAATCGCATGAACGGGTTTCTGGGCTGAGTTCAGAATATCTTCCGGTAACATGTCAACTGGGCGTGTCTCAGGTTGCGCGTTCTCTGCGTTATTGTCACGGGAAGTGTCGGACGAATTGGTCATGGTTTGGCTCTTGCACTCAATCTACTTTTTAAATGGCCTTCGGCCTTGCGTCCCGATTTAGATTGGATTTGTGGCGGTTTATGGTCAAATCGCTGCCAATTTACTGGCATTTCAACTGCTGACAACACCCACAACTTGCGCGATACCGTATGGGAAGTCAGCTCGTTACCCTACGTTACATGGGTCAGGGCAGCGAAGAGTTGATCACAAACGTGGTTAATGGCACGTCGCATCTGGTGTCGGACGATGAATTTGCGCATTCCGTTCTGGAATTTGCCTGTAGGGAGACAGCATCGCATGGATTTGGGAATAAAAGGTAAACGCGCGCTGGTCTGTGCCTCGTCAAAAGGTCTTGGCCTTGGCTGCGCAGAGGCGTTGGCCGAAGCAGGTGTTGATCTGGTGATGAACGCGCGTGGATCTGAAGCGCTGGAGGCGTCAGCCGAAGCTATTCGCAAGGCACATGGTGTTTCTGTGACGACCGTGGCCACCGATGTCACCTCTGAGGCCGGTCAGACCGAATTGCTGGAGGCTGCGGGCGATATCGACATTCTGGTCAACAACGCAGGCGGCCCGCCGCCCGGCATGTGGCACGACTGGGACCGCGATGATTTTATTGCAGCCCTTGATGCCAACATGCTGACGCCCATCGCGCTGATGAAAGCCACGCTGCCCGGCATGATGGAGCGCGGCTGGGGCCGCGTGGTCAACATCACGTCGGTGTCCGTGAAAGCGCCCGTGCCGGTCCTGGGGCTGTCGAATTCCGCGCGTGCGGGTTTGACGGGCTATGTGGCAGGCACTGCGCGGCAGGTGGCAGGCAAGGGCGTGATCATCAACAACCTGCAACCCGGCATTCACGCCACCGACCGCGCCGTGGCCCTCGATCAGGGTGTGGTGAAAGCTGAAGGCATCACAATGGAAGAGGCCCAAGCCCAACGCTGCGCCAATATCCCCGTCGGGCGCTATGGCACGCGGGAAGAGTTTGGCGCGGCCTGCGCGTTCTTGTGTTCACAACGCGCAGGCTTCATCGTGGGTCAGAACATCCTGCTGGATGGCGGGGCCACCAATACCACCATGTGACTTGGGCGCGGAATGACCCTGAACCTCTTGGATAAAACAGCAGGCACACGCGTTGCCCGTGGCCTCACCTATGCCGAAAAGCCGCTTGGCGGGCAGATGGTGCCCCTCACGATGGACCTTTTCGTGCCAAAGGCGGCAGCAACCCCTGCCCCGCTGCTCGTGTGGCTTGGGGCGGATATCCTGACCGATCGTGCCATCAACCCGAAAGGGCCGCAGCGGCTGGCAGATGTTCTGACCCGCAAAGGCGTGGCGCTGGCCGCCCCTACTGTTCGCGTTGGGGCCAACCGGTCTGATCTGCCCGATGCGGCGATCGAAGGCCTCGGGCGGCTGGAGCCACAACGCGACCTGTCCGTCCATCCTGACCTGTCCACCAGCCTGGGCCTTGGCGCGACGGAGGATATCTGCGCGCTTCTGAGCTTCGTTGCTGTCAAAGGCGAAAAACTGGGGCTTTCAGGGCGAACCGTGCTGTCGGGGGCAAGCATCGGGGCGGGTCTCGCGTTCAACGTGGCCGTGGCCGCGCCGCATCTGGGTCTCGAACGCCCGGCACCGGTTGGGGTTCTGTCTTATTCCGGCACCTGCGCTTGGCCTGGCTTGCATGAACCCGGCGGCCTGCGCGTCTTTGCGCTGCACAACCCGCTGGATGACCGCATGCCCATTCATCCGGTTCGGACTATGGCTGCGCAAGATCCGCTCTTTGAGTTGATAGAAAGCATGGAACAGGCCCATGGATCGCTCGGTCTTTGGCCGGAAGAACCTGCACTGCAAGCCTGCATGCGCATCCATTCGCGCGTGATCGAGTGGTCTGCGGCCTAAGGGCGGCCGATCACGATTGCGGTAACAGCAAAAATTCCTCTGGTGCCCGCCGTCATTGCACATTTTAAAGCACCCCGGATGAATGCCGAGGTACACCATGCAAGCCACTGCCGTTATTGTGATTTTCGCTCTTGTCGTTTTGGCGAGCCTCGCCGTTGCCCCGCGCCGCGCGACAGTGGATGGCTTCTTTGGCGGCCGCAGCGCAACAGGCACAGCACCGGGCCTGTGGGTGCTGGTGCTAAGCCAGGTCACCACTTGGATTTTCGCGCGTTCCCTGATGAATTCGGCCATTCTGGGATACTACTACGGAATATGGGGCGTACTGGCCTACGCAGCCTATTACGGATCCTTTCTGACAGGCGCTCTGATCGTCGACCGCCTGCGCGCGGGTGGCGCGGGATCTGTCCAGGATTGGCTGGGCGGCGCGTTCGGTCGAGCGGGTTTGGTCACATACAATGTCGTCATCGCGCTCAGGCTTTTGTCTGAGGTTTTCGCCAACCTCCTCGTCGTTGGCCTCATCTTCGCGGCTGCATTGCCAGAGGTCGGCGCGGCGAAAGAGGCATCCATCCTGATCGTGGCGGTGTTGGGTCTCGCTTATTCGGCTTGGGGCGGGCTCAGTGCGGCGCTGCGCACCGACGTTCTGCAAATGCTGGTATTTCTTGCCGTGTTCGCTGCCGCCTTTGTGGCGCTCATGCTAAGCCCCGGCTTTGACATTGGCGCAGTTTTGACCTCGACCGGTGCGTCGGGGGCCTGGAACGGTCAAGTCCTTCTGATTGTTGCTTTTTTGCAGGTCTTTTCCTACCCCGCCCATGACCCGGTGATGATGGATCGGGGATTTCTCGCCGATCGACGCACAACGCGGGCGGCGTTTTTGCATGCCTTCTGGCTGTCAACGGCCTGTATCATCGCCTTTGGGTTCTTCGGCATTCAGGCAGCACTTGTTGGGGCAGAATATGAAACTCAGCTTCTAGGCACCTGGGCTGACATGTTCCCGGTATGGATTTTCGTGGCACTTTTGGTCTCGCTTCTGATTTCCGCGCTCAGCACGCTCGACAGCGCGCTGGCCAGTGCCGCTCGCCTGGTGGTGGATGAATGGCAACTGACCGCGCGCACACTGAATGGGGGGCGCATGGCCATGGTGGCCTTCATGGTGGCGGGCACAGGGCTGACGCTTTGGGGCAATCAGACGCTCTTTGACGCGGTGGCCGTAAGCGGGACGGCCAGCATGTTCCTGACGCCTGTCCTGATCGTCGGGCTGTTCATGGGGCGCAAGATGCCCGTCTGGTCTTATCTTGGCGCGTTTTGTGCTGCGATGGTGGGGGCATGGGCCTATTTTGCGCGGGACGGCGAGATCTGGTCGGCCGTGCTACCAGAGGGCCATAAATACGAGCAATTGCTGGTGATTTGCATTGCAGTTCTGGTCGTTGGATTTGCGTCTGTTATTGCTGGTGCCCGCGAAAAACCTCGCGCGGAATCAAGGCCGTAAGGCCGCCGCGCTTCGTCAGGCCGTCCCGACGGCATGGCGAATTGGCAAATGCAGGCTACCGCCGGAATGGAGTCCGGGACCGGGTGGATAAAGTTCTGCTGTTGAGAGGTAAGGATCGCCACGCCACGGCCTGACGAAGCGCGGCTCCTCCCTTAATTCAACCGTTTCTCGCTAACCTTTTTCTCTAATACCCCGCTTTCGTCCTTCCACATCCGCCCCGGAACCCTTAGATACGTTTAAGGAAATTCTAAGGGGCCACACCAGACGGCCCCACGAATGGGAGAAAACGCATGCTGAACAATATTGGCCTTCCGGGCATTCTTCTCATTGCCGTGGTCGTGCTTGTGCTCTTTGGCCGTGGCAAGATCTCGTCGCTGATGGGCGAAGTGGGCAAGGGCATAACGTCCTTCAAGAAAGGCGTGGCTGACGGCAACAAGGAAATCGAAGACGCCGCAGAAGCAGACGCCGCCGACGTCGCAAAGGACGTCACCCCCGAACAGGAAAAAGATAAGGCCTGAGCCGCCCCATGTTCGACCTAGGCTGGACCGAGCTGATGGTGATCGGCATCGTGGCTCTCATCGTGGTGGGCCCCAAAGACTTGCCCGGTATGTTCCGGACCATTGGCAATTTTGTGGGCAAGGCCAAGCGCATGGCACGCGATTTTTCCAAGGCGATGAACGATGCCGCTGATGACGCCGGCGTAGGTGATGTGAAGCGGTCGTTCGACGCCGCCTCCAACCCGCTGAAAACGGCGATGAATGAGGTGAACAAGTCCACGGAAAGCTTCACGGCGCAGACCATGGCGGGCCCCAAGAACGCCCCCAAACGCGCCGAAATGACGGATGAGCGCCGCGAAATGGCGGAGAAAATCTCCAAGCGCGGGGCAGAAGTGGCCGAAGAACGCATGGCGCGGGAGGCGGCAGAGAAAGCCGCAGCTAAGCCTGCCAAGAAGCCTGCCGCGAAAAAACCGGCAACCAAGAAACTCGCAGCCAAAACAGCCGCCAAGCCGAAGGCGGCTCCCAAAAAACCCGCTGCAAAAGCCGCCGCTAAACCCGCTGCGAAAAAGAAACCGGCCACCAAGACATGAGTGACGTGATTGATCAGACCACGGAAGACGAGATCGAGGAGAGCTCCGCCCCTCTGATCGAGCATCTGGCTGAGCTCCGCACGCGCCTCATCCGATCAGTCATCGCCTTCATCGTGGGCATCGTTCTTGCCTTCACAGCCGCCGAACCGATCCTGCAATTCCTGCTGGCCCCCATTGAAGAAACACTGCGCCAATTGGGCGATCCTGCGCCTACGATGCAGTATACCTCACCCCAGGAATACCTGTTCACCTTGTTCCGCATCTCGATGGTCTTCGGCTTCATGCTAGCCTTTCCGGTGATCGCCCATCAGATGTGGCGCTTCATTGCGCCCGGGCTTTACAGGTCCGAAAAAGCGGCGTTTTTGCCGTTTATCATCGCCTCGCCCATCATGTTCTTCCTCGGCGCGGCCTTTGCCCATTTCGTGGTGACGCCGCTGGCCATGGCGTTCTTCTTGGGCTTTGCCGATGTCAGTTCGATCTTTGCCAACCTGATGAGCACGGTCATCTCTGCGCCTGAGATTGTGCAGGATGAATCGCTGCCCGTTGTACCCGACAATTTCGCGGCTATCGTGCCCGAAACAGAAGAAGGCATTCGCATTACCTTCTTCGGCAAGGTCAATGAGTCTCTCGACATCACGTTGAAATTCATCATGGCCTTCGGGATCTGTTTCCAATTGCCCGTTCTGCTGACGCTGATGGGCAAGGCGGGTCTGGTCAGCGCCGTTGGTTTGGGCGGCGTGCGTAAATACGCGATGGTGGGCATTCTGGTTCTGGCAGCTCTGGTCACCCCACCGGATGTCATCACGCAACTCATTCTCTTTACGGTAGTCTACGGGCTCTATGAAGTGTCGATCTTCCTGGTCCGACGCGTTGAAAAATCCCGAGAAGCTCGGATGCGCGCTGAAGGCACGTGGTTCGAAGACGACGATGACGATCCGATGGATGAAGAATTCGCCGACGAACCACTCGAAGACCAATCGGACGAGAGCAAATCGTGAGTGACCCGCTGGAGCGGATCGCGAATGCGCTCGAACGGATGAGCCCCGCCCCCATCGGCGCGCCTGATTTTGCCTCTGCCGATGCTTTCGTCTGGCAAGTGGATCCCGATCACCTCGCGCCGGTCGCGCGCGTCAATCGCGTCGATATGAACCTTCTCATCGGCATCAACCGCGCCCGCGACACGCTTCTGGCCAACACCACGCAGTTTGCGCGCGGCTTGCCTGCCAATAATGCCCTTTTGTGGGGCGCGCGCGGTATGGGCAAGTCGTCTTTGGTAAAAGCCGTGCATGCCGCCGTGCTGGAGACAGGCCACAGCCTGAAGATTGTGGAGTTGCAGCGCGAAGACCTCACGTCGGTGGCGCGCCTGCTGAACCTCCTGCGCAACAGCGACAACCGCTTCATCCTTTTTTGCGACGATCTCAGTTTTTCCCATGACGATCAGCATTACAAATCCCTCAAGGCTGTGCTGGATGGTGGCATCGAAGGGCGGCCTGACAACGTGGTCTTCTACGCCACGTCAAACCGCCGCCACCTGATGCCCCGCGACATGATCGAAAATGAGCGCAGTTCCTCGATCAACCCGTCAGAGGCTGTGGAAGAAAAAGTATCCCTGTCGGATCGCTTCGGCCTCTGGCTGGGCTTCCATCCTTGTGATCAAGACAGCTACCTCACCATGATCCGCGGCTATTGCGATGCCTACGGGGTGGAGATCGACGCCGACACCCTGCGCGCCGAGGCGATTGAATGGCAAGCCACCCGTGGCGCCCGGTCTGGCCGTGTGGCATGGCAGTATTTCACCGACCTCGCGGGTCGGCGTGGCGTCTCGATCTAAATGATTTCTTGCCTCCGGCGGGGATATTTCTCGCAAAAAGAAAGGCGCAATTCAGGTCTGCTTTTCTTTTTGCCATAAATATCCCGGGGGGAGCGTTGAAACCCATAGGTTTCAACGTTGGGGGCTGGCCCCCGCTTAGTTGAGATACGGCGAAGGATCGACGCTGTCGAAGCCTTCGCGCACCTCGAAATTCACCGCCGAATTGCCATCTGATCGGATTTCAGCCAGCTTCGCGCCTCGGCTGACGGATTGCCCTTTACGCACCGCCACATTGTCGATGTTCGAATAGACCGTCAGCAGATTGCCATCATGCTTGACCACGATGATGGGCACACCGTTCGTATCTTCCGTGATGGCCGCAACAGTGCCGGAGGCCGCCGCTTTGACCGACCCACCCGGGCTACCGGATATGGATATGCCGTCGCTGCGCCCGGCGGAGTATTCCCGTACGATCGCGCCATCCACGGGCAATATCATGCGGGCACTGCTGGTGGCCGGTTGCTGAGAGCTTAGATCGGGCGCTGCCACGGTCTCTATCGGTTCGGATGCAGGCTGCGTATCTTCTTCAGGCAACGGCGTTGAAGCGCTTGGCGGCTGCGGTGTGTCGGACCCCTGCCCCGGCAAGGCGATCTGGTCATCTGCTGGTTCGGCCGCGCGCGGCTCCGCGACCGCCACGGGGATCAGCAATTGCTGGCCTTCGCGCACAGAAAAATCGCTGCCCAACCCGTTCCAGTCGGCAAGGCTGGCCACCGACACCTGATAGAGGCGCGAAATGGAGAAAGCCGTCTCGCCCCGCTCGACCCGGTGGCGCACAGGTTCCACGCCCGACACGCCGCGCGGCTGGCCTTGCGGGGCAGGTTCTAACGTCGAGGTCGTGACATTGCCGCTTGACCCATCGGCGGCATCAATCGCCGATCCCGCCAGCGTGGTGATGTCCACCGCGCCCGGTTGGATCGGTCCCCCTGCCGGTTCGCTGACGCGCGATGGCAGGGCCACGATTTCGCCTTCGCGCAGGGCATCCCCGGGCTGCAAACCGTTAAAGCGTGCAATCTGGGTGAGGTTGCCGCCCACACGAGAGGCAACAGTGTCAATCGTATCCCCGCGCCGGGCCACGGCCACCTGATAGTTGGGATAGGAAATCACGCCTCGGTCATCCGGCACCGGCCTGTTCGCCGTCTCGGAGGCTGTGCGCGCCGCCTCTGCCGTCGAGGGCGCGTTGCCAAAACCGCCGCGCAGATCAAAATCCAGAGGGCCAGAACAGGCCGCCATCACCAGGCCCGTGCCCGCAAGCAGGCCGCATCTAAGGGTGCGAAACGTCATCTCGATCAGGTCCTCATCATCCCGGCCTCTTCTTAGGTATCCGGAGGCCATTTATCTTGCCTATCCCTCAGCCACGCGCTCAGCCATCTCGGCCAAGCCCACCCAGCAATGGAACAAACCTTACCGGAATAAGCTCATCATAATCGTACCCTGCCTCCGTCCGCGTCACACGGATCAGGCTTTGCACGGCGTCAGATTGGCCAACCGGCAGCACCATGATACCCCCGATTTTCAATTGCGCCAAGAGCGGGCCCGGCGCGTCCTCAGCGGCCGCCGTCACCAGGATACGATCAAACGGGGCTTGGTCCGGCAAACCAAAGCTGCCATCGGCTGTGGACGTGGTGATATTGGTCAAATCCAACTGGCGGAAAATGGCCGTGGCCTCAGACACCAACTGCCGATGACGATCCACCGAATAGACCCGGCGCGCCAGCTGGCTGAGGATCGCGGCCTGGTAGCCCGAGCCCGTGCCCACTTCCAGCACCTTTTCACGCCCTGTGAGCCGCAACGCCTGTGTCATAAGCCCGACGACCGAAGGCTGCGAAATGGTCTGCCCGCACCCGATTGGCAGCGGCATATCCTCATAGGCGCGTCCCGCGAAATGGCCGCGCACGAAAAGCCCGCGATCAATCTTTTCCATCGCCGCCAAAACGCGATCATCCGTCACCCCGCGCGATCTGAGCGCGAAAAGGAACTGCATCTTGCGTTCGGCGAGATCGGTCTCGGTGTCGCTCATTCGATCGCCTTGGCCGCCTCCATCGCGTCATGGGCCGTCAGGTCCGCGCGCATGGGTGTCACCGAAATGTAGCCCTCCAGATTGGCCGTCGCATCGGTATCGGCACCGGACATTTCCTGCTGATTGGCGCCGGTGATCCACAGAAAGCTGCGGCCAGAGGGGGCATCGGCTGGTTTCATCCCAAACCGCCCATCGCCGCGGTAGCCCTGTTGCACAACGCGCATACCTTGCACGTCTGCTGCCGGCACGGGTGGAAAATTCACGTTGTAGAACATGCCGTAGCCCGTATTGCCGCCGCCGTTGCGGCTCCACGGAGCCTTGTCGAGAATCTTGCGGACGCACCCCAAACCATGGGCGCGCGCGGTTTCAAACTTGTCATCCAGTTGCACGTTCCGAGGGCCATAGTACTGGCTCAGCGCAATGGCTGGAACGCCTTGCAACGCGGCCTCCATCGCCGCACCGACGGTGCCCGAATACATCACATTCTCGGCCGAGTTATTGCCCCGGTTCACACCTGAGAGCACCAGATCGGGCAGGTGCCCCACCATCACCTTGTGAAAGGCGGCCAACACACAATCGGCGGGGGAGCCCTGCGCGGCAAAGCGACGATCA
>JBCCNB010000010.1:0-93040 GCA_039026055.1 Pseudomonadota bacterium
TCGACCGTCACGAGTTGGTCTATGCCGAGGGCGTGCCGTCCGAAAGCTTCCACCCCGGCCATGTGGGTCTGGGCAGCTTTGCCGAGGACACGCGCGAGGAAATCCTGTCGCTCTTCCCCGAATTGCGGGCGGATGCGGGTCAGTATTCCGAACACGTACGGCCGTCGTTGAAGGTGCGCGAAGCCAAGGTGCTGGCGGAGAACCCGGAGTTGCTGAAGGAGTAACCTTCTGGATAAAAAGCAAGAAAGGCGTCCCAATCGGGGCGCCTTTTTTTATGGGCCTCATGGCAGCAAGGAACGTTAATCCGCTAGGATACCGGGCAGGTTCAAACCCTGTTCTTGCGCGCAATCAAGCGCGATTTCATATCCAGCATCGGCGTGGCGCATGACGCCTGTGGCCGGATCGTTCCACAGCACATTTGCGATGCGGCGATCCGCATCCTCGGACCCGTCGCAGCAGATCACCATGCCCGAGTGCTGGCTGAACCCCATACCGACGCCCCCGCCATGATGCAACGACACCCATGTGGCCCCGCTGGCCACATTCAGCATTGCGTTGAGCAGAGGCCAGTCTGACACCGCGTCCGATCCATCCTTCATGGCCTCCGTTTCGCGGTTTGGAGAGGCGACCGAACCGCTGTCCAGATGGTCGCGACCAATGACAACCGGTGCGCTCAACTCGCCCGTGCGGACCATCTCGTTGAAGGCCAGCCCCAGCTTATGGCGCAGCCCCAGACCCACCCAGCAGATCCGTGCAGGCAGGCCCTGAAACGAAATCCGCTCCCGCGCCATATCGAGCCAGTTGTGCAGATGTGGATCGTCGATCAACTCTTTCACTTTGGCATCGGTTTTGTAGATGTCTTCCGGGTCACCTGACAGCGCGCACCAGCGGAACGGACCTATCCCGCGACAAAACAGAGGCCGGATATAGGCGGGCACAAAGCCGGGGAAGGCAAACGCGTTCTCCAATCCCTCTTCTTGGGCCACCTGCCTGATATTGTTGCCATAATCCAGCGTGGGGATGCCTGCATTCCAGAAGTCCACCATTGCGGCCACGTGAACCTTCATCGAGGCGCGGGCGGCGGCCTCCACCGCTTTGGGGTCGCTTTCCTGCTTGGCGCGCCATTCTGCAACCGTCCATCCCTGCGGCAAGTAGCCATGAATGGGATCATGGGCGGAGGTCTGATCGGTCACGATGTCGGGCCTCACACCGCGCGTCACCAGCTCAGCAAAGATATCCGCTGCATTGCCGATGAGCGCGACTGATTTGGCCTCCCCCGCAGCCGTCCAGCGATCAATCATCGCCAGCGCCTCATCCAGACGATGCGTTTTCTCATCCACATAGCGCGTGCGCAGGCGGAAATCGGCGCGGGTTTCATCGCATTCCACGGCCAGACAGCACGCCCCGGCCATAACCGCTGCAAGCGGTTGCGCGCCGCCCATGCCGCCTAGCCCGCCGGTCAGGATCCAGCGACCTTTGAGGTTGCCATCGTAGTGCTGACGCCCGGCCTCCATGAACGTCTCGTAGGTGCCTTGCACGATGCCCTGCGTGCCAATGTAAATCCAAGACCCGGCGGTCATCTGGCCGTACATGGCGAGCCCCTTTTTATCGAGCTCGTTGAAGTGATCCCACGTCGCCCAATTGGGCACGAGGTTTGAATTGGCGATCAACACGCGAGGCGCATCCTTATGGGTGCGGAAAATGCCCACGGGCTTGCCCGATTGCACCAGCAGGGTTTGATCATCCTCCAGCTCTTTCAGTGCGGACACGATGGCGTCGAAATCATCCCACGTGCGGGCGGCGCGACCGATGCCGCCATAGACGACCAGCTCATGGGGGTTTTCGGCCACATCCGGATGCAGGTTGTTCATCAGCATCCGCATCGGCGCCTCAGTGAGCCAGGATTTGGCGGTGATGTCTGCCCCGGTGTCGGGATAAACGTCGCGGATGTTGTGGCGGGAATTGGTCATCGGGAACCTCCGAGCGTTGGGGCTATGGTTTGGAGCGCAGACAGGATGTGGGCGAGGTGGTCGCGCAGGCGATCTGCTTTGGCGGCGTCAAAGCCCCAGGGTGGGGCCTCTGCCGTCAGGTAGGTGGATTGGGCCAGTTCCATCTGAATGGCGTGGATGCCCGCGTCGGGTTGGCCGTAATGCCGCGTGGTCCAGCCGCCTTTGAAGCGGGCGTTGACGACGGTGGAATAGCCTTTAGCGGCGCGGCAGATATCGGTCACCACGGCCTCCACCTCAGACGCGCAGGTGGGGCCCAGATTGGTGCCGATGTTGAAATCGGGCAGAGTGCCGTCAAAGAGAAACGGGATTTCGGACCGGATCGAATGACAATCATAGAGGATCGCCACGCCGTGGATGGCCTTCACGCGGTCCAGTTCCGCCCGCAGCGCGGCGTGGTAGGGGGTGTGGAACACGTCGCGACGGCGGGCGATTTCACCCTCCGTGGGCGGAGTATTCCAGATGCTGACCCCGTCGAAATCGGTCAAGGGCACCAGCGTGGTGGTGTTCTGCCCGGGATAGAGGCTGACGCCCGCAGGGTCGCGATTGGCGTCGATCACATAGCGGTGGAATGTCGCCCGCACGGTCGTGGCGTCGGGCAATAGCCCGGAATAAAGCCGGTCGATATGCCAATCGGCATCGGCCAAAGCGCGGCCATTTTCATTCAAATCGTATGCTATCTCTTCGGGCACATGGGTGCCGGTATGGGGCATGCCCAGAACGATGGGACCGGTGCCTTGGGTGACCTCAACTTGTGTCATGCGCTGGCATCCATGACGCTGTCCAGATCAACGGCATCCGTCAGCGTGCCATCCGCGATGAGGGCTGCGGCGGTGTCGAGGCTGGGTTTCATGTAGCGGTCCTTGTCCACGGCGGGCACGGCGGCGCGTAGGGTGGCCAGCGCCTGTTGCAGGGGCGTACTTGTCTTCAGCGGCGCGCGGAATTCGATACCCTGGGCGGCGCTGATTGCCTCCACCCCAAGGATAACGTTTAAGTTTGCATTCATCCGCGCCAGTCTGCGCGCGGCATGGGCGGCCATGGAAACGTGATCTTCTTGATTGGCGGAAGTGGGTGTGCTGTCAGTTGTGCAAGGGTTCGCCAAGTGTTTGTTTTCGCTCATCAAAGCGGCTGTTGTCACCTCAGCGATCATCAGTCCGGAATTGAGACCCGGATCGGGGGTCAGGAAGGGCGGCAGATCGAAGCTGAGCGCAGGATCCACCATCATCGCCACGCGACGCTGCGCAATGGCGCCGATTTCGGAAATGGCGAGTGCGATCTGGTCGGCGGCAAAGCCTACGGGTTCAGCATGGAAGTTCCCGCCCGATACGATCAGCTCGTCTTCGACCAGCACAAGCGGGTTGTCGGTGACGGCATTGGCTTCGATTTCCAGCGTGCGCCGCGCGGTGGCAAGCAGATCAAAGGCAGCGCCCGTCACCTGCGGCTGGCAGCGGATGCAATACGGATCTTGCACGCGGCTGTCCCCGTCGCGGTGGCTTTCGCGGATCTGGGATCCGGAGAGTAGTGCGCGCTGCGCCCGCGCCACTACGATCTGCCCCGGATGTCCGCGCAGGGTATGGATGGCATCCTGCAGCGGCGCGGTTGAGCCCATGATCGCGTCGGTGGACATGGAGGAGGTGACGATCGCGGCGCGTGCGTTGGCCTCCGCCCCCCATAGGCCCACAAGTGCGCAGGCGGTGGAAAACTGCGTGCCGTTGATGAGCGCGAGCCCTTCCTTCGGACCAAGCAAAATGGGGCGGAGGCCCGCCTTTGCAAGGGCTTCCGCGGACGGCATGGTGTCACCACCAAACGTCGCCTCGCCTTCGCCCAGCATGGTGGCCGCCATATGGGCGAGCGGCGCCAGATCGCCCGATGCCCCGACCGAACCTTGCGATGGCACCACCGGTGTGACGCCCTTGGCCAACATGTTTTCGATGAGCTGGACGGTGGATATTGCCACGCCCGACGCGCCGCGCCCGAGCGACAACAGCTTGAGCGCCATCATGAGCCGCGCTGTAGGCTCATCCATTGCCTCGCCCACGCCGCAGCAATGGCTCAGGATCAGGTTGCGCTGCAGGGTTGCGGTGTCTTCGGGTGCGATCTTGACGCTGGCCAGTTTGCCGAAGCCGGTGTTGACGCCGTAGACCGCTTTTTCGCCTGCCGCAGCTTTGGCGACCACCGCTGCGGCGGCCTCGATTTTAGGTGTGGCGTCTGAGGTCAGCTTGGCGGGCGCGCCAGTGCGCCAAAGCGCATAGAGTTGATCCAGCGTCGCCACGCCCGGGGTGAGGGTGATCGTCATAACATACCTTCCTAGATGCGTGCGTGAAGCGCGTTGAACCCGATGCGGTAGGACAGCTCGGATGGGTGTTCTGCATCCCAAATGGCGAGATCGGCGCGTTGCCCCGGCGCGATCTGCCCGCGATCGTGCAGCCCAAGCGCGCGGGCCGCATTCACCGTCACCCCGCGTAGCGCTTCTGCCGTGGTCATGCCAAAAAGCGTACAGCCCATGTTCATCGCCAACAAAAGCGAGGTCATGGGAGAGGAGCCGGGATTGCAATCGGTGGCCAGCGCCATGGGCACACCGTGGTCGCGGAAGGCCTGAATGGGCGGTTTTTGCGTTTCGGCAAGCGTGTAGAACGCGCCCGGCAGGATGACCGCCACAGTGCCAGATGCAGCAAGCGCCTTGGCATCGTTTTCCGTCGCATACTCCAGATGATCTGCCGACAAGGCCCCATAGCGCGCGGCCAACTGCGTGCCGCCGATGTTGGACAGTTGCTCTGCATGGAGCTTGATCGGCAGGCCCAGTTCCTTGGCCAGATCGAAAACCCGCGTGATCTGGTCTGGGTTAAAAGCGATGCCTTCACAGAACCCGTCCACTGCATCGACCAACCTTTCTGCATGGGCCGCGCGCAAGGTGGGGATGCAAACCTCGTCAATATATTGGTCCGCGTTACGTCCTTTGGGCACCGCATGGGCACCGAGGAAAGTGGTTACCACGTGAAGCGCCCGCTTTTGACTGATCTGGCGGGCCACGCGCAACATCTTCAGTTCAGTATCCCGGTTGAGACCGTATCCAGATTTGATCTCAAGGGTCGTCACGCCTTCGGCAATCATGGCGTCCACCCGTGTGAGGGCATCGGCGAGCAACGCCTCTTCACTGTCATCTCGCGTAGCGCTGACTGTCGACATGATCCCGCCACCCGCGCGGGCCAATTCCTCGTAGCTCGCACCGTTCTGGCGCAGCTCAAATTCCGCTGCGCGGTGGCCGCCGAAGACGACATGGGTGTGACAATCGATTAGCCCCGGCGTGACGAGCCGACCTTCCGCGTCTTGGACCGGTCCTTCGTGATACATGGCGGGAGCATCGCTTGCATGTCCCACCCAGACGATCCGGCCGTCCTTTATCGCGATGGCACCTTCCGGCAAAAGGCCAAAGCCGCCATCAAGGGCCATGGTCGCGAGGGTGGCGTTGGTCAGCAGCATGAGACTCACTTGTTACATATGCTTTTTATGGTAATAAGTATGTACATATTATTCTGTCAAGCGGGGCTTGGATGACATCTGTGTGGGCGAAAGAGGCGTTACTGCCGGGCGGTTGGGCACAGGATGTGAGGATCGACATTGGCGCGGATGGGCGGATTGCGGCGGTGTCCGAGAATGTGCCGGAAGCCGGCCACCGCGTGGGCCGCCTGTTGCCTGCACCCGTGAACGCCCATTCCCACGCGTTCCAGCGCGCCATGGCTGGTCTGACAGAGGCGCGCGGTCCTAGCTCAAGTGACAGCTTCTGGACATGGCGGCAGCTGATGTTTCGCTTCCTCGATCAACTGACGCCTGAGCATGTGGAGGCGATAACCGCGTTGGTGCAGATGGAGATGTTGGAGGCGGGTTACGCCACCAATGTAGAATTTCACTACCTGCATCATCAGCCAAGTGGGATGCCCTATGATAGTCTGTCTGAGATGTCCGACCGGGTTGCAGCGGCGGCTGCACAGACGGGGATTGGGCTTTGCCTGTTGCCTGTGCACTATGAATTTGGCGGTTGCGACGGGCGCATGCTGACCGCCGGTCAGATCCGTTTTGGCAATGATCTGGAACGGTTTCAGACGTTGCATGACAATGCGGCCAAGGCTGTGGCTCAGCTCCCCGCAGACGCCCATATAGGCGTCGCCCCCCATTCCTTGCGGGCTGTGGGGCAGGGCGATCTAAAAGCGTACGCACAGCATTTCTCGACCGGTCCCATTCATATGCATCTGGCCGAACAGAGTGCAGAGGTTGAGGACGTTTTGAACCAATGGGGTGCGCGACCAGTGAACTGGGCGCTCGACAATATGGATTTGGATGATCGCTGGTGTCTGATTCACTGCACGCAGATGACGCCGGATGAAACCAAACGATTGGCCCAGAGTGGTGCCGTGGCGGGGCTGTGCCCGATCACCGAAAGCAGTCTGGGTGACGGCATTTTCGACGGTCTGCGCTGGATGGATCATGGCGGCGCGATCGCCATCGGTTCGGACAGTAACATTAGGATTTCCCTGACAGAGGAGATGCGCACGTTGGAATATTCCCAACGTCTACGCGATCACAGCCGGGCTGCCTTAGCGACGAAAGATCATGCCACTGGGCGGCGAATTTTCGAAGCCATGGTCGCAGGCGGGGCGCAGGCCGCAGGGCGCGAAACCGGTGCGCTGGCCATTGGGAAATGGGCCGATCTATTGGCGCTGGATGACGGGTCGATCCATCTTGAAGGACGGCACGGGGATACAGGGCTCGATAGCTGGATTTTTGCAGGAGATGACGGCATGGTCACCGACGTCTGGTCCGCCGGGCGGCATGTGGTGCAGGGCGGGCGGCATATCCATCGCCATGCCATTCAAAGCGCCTATCGAAACACGATGCGGCAGCTGAGGACTGTTCTGTGACCAAACCCGAGTTTCGCAGTTGGCAAAGCGTTCACGATGAGGTCCTGCGCCGCATCCATACCCGCGCTTGGAAACCTGGTGAAATGATCCCCCATGAGGCTGATCTTGCCGCAGAATTCGGTTGTGCACGCGCCACGGTCAATCGCGCGTTGCGCCAGATCGCAGCGACTGGCCTATTGGATCGGCGGCGTAAAGCGGGCACGCGCGTTGCAGAGCAACCTGTTGCGAAGGCCACGCTCGATATTGCGGTCATCCGGCAGGAGGTGGAGGCGCGCGGCCAACGCTACCGTCACCAGTTGATCGACCGCTGCATCGAGAAGCCTCCCGCGGCAACGGCGGCAGCCATGGGGACAGATGCGTGTCAGACTCTGCTGCATCTGCGCGCGCTGCACATGGCCGATACACAGCCTTATGCGCTGGAGGATCGTTGGGTAAATCTTGCCGCCGTGCCGGATGCTGCACATGAGGAATTTGCAGAGACAAGCAGCAATGAATGGCTTTTGAAGCATGCGCCGTACACGCATGGTGAAATCTCATTTTCAGCCGCAAATGTCAGTCAGTCAGAGGCAGACGCGTTGGATTGCGCGGCAGGTGCTGCAGTTTTTGTACTAGATCGCTTGACGTGGAATGGATCGTTTTCTGTAACCAAGGTCCGCCTGGTCTTCGCCGAAGGCCATGCAATGCGCGCTGTAATCTGATCGATCCCTGGTGGCGCCTTACGCCGCAGGCCACTGAAAATCTGGTGCGGCTGGAGGGACTTGAACCCCCACGCCAGAGGCACTTGAACCTAAATCAAGCGTGTCTACCAATTTCACCACAGCCGCACTGCGGTGGCATATATCTGGGCGGGGAGGTTAGTTCAACGTGTTTTGAAGTGAACCACGGACGCTACAACAGCGAGACCGAACAGGATGTATGATGCAGCCTCGGAAAAGGTCAGGCTGATAACAGCCAGCGCGAACAATCCAAAGGCGATGCGGTCCATTTTGCCGGTCATAGATGTCAGATAGCGACCCGGTTCTGATTGATCAAGGGTGAGACTTCTTGAGGCTGCTATCATACATGTCCTCATCGATCTTCAAGAGTGCGACGTAGGCCAAGTCGAGCATCTGCTGAGGTGTCATCCCTTCGAGTATTTCCTGCGGGCTGCCGGGGCGATACTTACTCGTCGCAGGACCGCGTATCGGCGCAGTTTTTTCTTCACTCTCCTGCTCGGGCTGCGCCCTCGCTCCCCCGGTCAGGGCTTCGATCTGCTGCATCAGAGGGTCAAGCATCTCGGTCCATTGTTCAGGGGTAGCCTTGTTGCTGGTCGCTGACTTGGCCATCGGGCCTTCCAGCATCTCGCACATCTTGACGATGCGCCCATAGTTGGTCTCGTTAAAGAAGCCGCTCATCAGTTCACCCTCACGCAGTCAGTGTTATAGGGCGACCGAGGGACTGCGCCGCGATGGTCGCATCAACGACCTGCGCGAGGGTGATTGCGGAGGTGGCCCCCATGGGCGCGTCTGGGGTAAGCTCAGCGGGGTCTCCCCCGGCCAGCAGGTGTGCCTTGAAGCGGGCCTCTTCCTTCTGTGCCTCAGCCAGAGTGTCGAAGCTGACCCTTGGTGCGCGGACGCCCTTGACGGTTACGTCCACCTGAAACTTGTTGCCCTTTGTCCGAAGGGACCAGATTAACAGCCGCACCGCCAACCTCGTCAGCCAAGGCCGTTGAGAAGTGCTGGATACCGGAACAACTTCCGTCAAGGGCGAACGGAAGGTGGGAAACAAAACCGTCACCTTCATGTAGCCATCCGGCCCATTCACGGCATGCAGCCAAGAAGCAGTAGGGACTGTCTGCTTCCGTCCACCAACGGTTATCGAACGGGTTTTCTGCGCAAGCAATGATCTTCTCCTCGTTTTCGTAGACCCACTGGACGCGCTCTTCGAGGGGGCCTTGTCGATCTTGTCGAAGGCACCCGTGTTCGCCACCTGAATGGCGAGGAAGACGGCGCTGTCCTCGTCGAGGGGTTTGCCCTCTGAGAATTGAAGCAGAGCTTTCATCCAGTCTGTCCCTTGGGGGTTGAGCCGAGGCACGGCGTAGATGCGGCCACGGAAGTCGAGTTGGTAGGGCATGTAGAGAGCCGGGAACAACTGGTAGCGGTTCGCCGTGTTCAGGGTTTGAAGGAAGCTGATGCGCTTACCGTCGATCTCGCGGTTCTCCATAATCACCTGATGGGCAGCCTTGCGCCACTCTTTGCGGGCTTCCTCGTTGGTGTCGATGTCGTGCGTCTTCGGGGGTTCCTCAAGGGAGTTCTTCTGAGGGATGCCACCGAGGCTGTAGTCACGGTCCCATGCCATGTTGAGGATGGTGAGGATGAACGGGTTGATGGACCATGCTGTGCGCTGGGCCGCGTTCACTGCCTCGTATAAGGGCACCTTTCGGGGGGTCTGGTATGTGCGTGAATTGATTTCAGCCTGCGTCACTAAGCCCCTGACGGTGACGTGAGGGGGTGACTTGAGTGACGTGCAGAGTGACTTGAGGGGGTGACGCAAGTCACCAAAAACGGTGACCTGCACTTGCGATAAATCCCCGTATGTGGAGCTATCAGATCGTATGAAAGGCCAATAAAATAAGGGCCTAAACCGAGTTGTTACCGCTTGTGGAGGTGGTTTGGGGTAAGTTGGCCACGCAAACTAAATCTGGTGCGTCTACCAATTTCGCCACACCCGCGTCCGCGCGCCTCTTAGCAAAGCAGATCAGATGACGCGAGAGGAAGTCTTACAACAGCACCGAGCTGTCCCTGCACAAAGCGGGCGACATTAAGAAAAAATTGTCTTATGTTGCCCAAAAAAGAGCAGATACAAGATCTGAGGACAGGCAAATGACACCGACTTTTGATCGGGAATTCGGGGTTCTGACCCTTGAGGCGACGCAGTCGACCGGGGGCTTACTCGCCCATTCAAACATCATGACAGCGACCGGGGAGCGGCGCGTTGACACGCTGGAAACCGGCGACAGGATTGTCACGCGGGATCAGGGCATGGTGGTGCTTGATGATCTGCGCGCGCGGGAGGTGGAGGTGCCTCTAGTGAAGATCGCCGCGCGGTCACTGGGCCACAACCGGCCGGAGGAAGATACGGTGATGCCCGCAGGTCAGCGCATTTTGATCCGAGATTGGCGGGCGCAAGCGGTGTTTGGATCCAAAGTGGCGTTGGTTCCGGCAGAGCGTCTGGTGGATGGGGAATTCGTCACGATCGAACCCACGGCAATGATTACCGTTTACGATCTGCTCTTCGACGATCCGCATATCCTGTATGTGGATGGTCTGGAAGTGGCGAGCTACATCGACGAACATGCATTTTTCTAGGCTTGTGGCCCGAATTTTCCCTCAAAATTCCGCGTGACGTGTTCAGGTTTTATCGTTTTCAGGCGCATCCGGATCGGCCTGGCCGACACCTAGGAACACTTTCTTCAAAGGGATCGCCCAGATCACGCCCAGCAGGACGTAAACAATGAACTCCACCGCGATCGGTGGACGATTGAGCATGTTCATAATGGTCACGGCCGTCACAATGTAGGCGGGCAAGGCGATCAGCAAAATCACCAAGGACCACCGTCTGCGGGCTTTGTAGCTGAGGGCCATGCGTGCCTCTTTGCATCAGTCGTTGAACGGGTCCGTCACAAGGATCGTGTCGTCCCGCTCCGGTGATGTGGAAAGTAGGGCGACAGGGCAGTCGATCAATTCCTCCACACGGCGGACATATTTGATTGCGTTGGCAGGCAGATCGGCCCAGCTGCGCGCGCCTTCGGTGCTCTCGTGCCAGCCGGGCATCTCTTCATAGATCGGAACGCAGCGCGCCTGATCTTCGGCGGCCATGGGCAGGTAATCGAGGACTGCGCCATCTAGGTCATAGCCCACGCAAACCTTCAGCACGTCGAACCCATCGAGCACGTCAAGCTTGGTCAGTGAAATCCCGTTGATGCCCGACGTGGCACAGGTTTGCCGCACAAGACAGGCGTCAAACCAACCGCAGCGCCGTTTGCGCCCGGTGGTGGTGCCGAACTCGTGCCCGCGCTCACCGAGGCGTTGCCCGTCGGCATCCTCAAGTTCCGTGGGGAAGGGGCCTTCTCCCACCCGAGTGGTATAGGCTTTCACGATGCCAAGCACGTAATCCACGGAACCGGGCCCGATACCAACGCCTGTGGCAGCCTGACCCGCTATGACATTCGACGAGGTTACGAAAGGGTAGGTGCCAAAATCAATGTCCAGCAGCGCGCCTTGCGCCCCTTCGAAAAGGATACGTTTGCCCGCCTTGCGCTTTTCGTTCAGCACTTTCCAGACCGGCGCGGCATAGGGCAGGATATGGGGTGCAATCTCAATAAGTTTTGTCAGCAACCCGTCGCGATCCACGGGCTCAATGCCCAGACCTTTGCGCAGTGGGTCATGATGCTGCAGCGCGCGATCCACGCGCGCTTCCAGCGTGGCGGCATCAGCAAGGTCTGCCACACGGACCGCGCGACGCCCCACCTTATCTTCGTAGGCCGGACCAATGCCGCGGCCTGTCGTGCCGATCTTGGTGCCTTTGCTGGCGGCCTCTTCGCGTGCGCGATCCAGCTCTCCGTGGATGGGCAGGATCAGGGGCGTGTTTTCGGCAATCATCAGGGTGTCCGGGCTGATCGTTATGCCTTGTTCGCGAACGGTCTCGATTTCATTCACCAGATGCCAGGGGTCCAGCACGACACCATTGCCAATCACCGAGAGTTTTCCGCCCCGCACCACGCCGGAGGGCAGCGCGTGTAGTTTATAGACTTTGGCATCCACCACCAGCGTGTGGCCTGCATTGTGCCCGCCCTGAAACCGCGCGATCACGTCGGCGCGCTCAGACAGCCAGTCGACAATCTTGCCTTTGCCTTCGTCACCCCACTGGGCGCCTACCACCACGACATTGGCCATCTTGATCCCCTCGGTCCATCGAAACCGAAGACCTGAATAACGAGTGTCGCGCGGGGTTGAAACCTCAAAGTGGCCCATCCGGGCTAGACAGGGCCACGTGGTTTGGGAAATATCCGGGTGAGGGACAGATTGGGGATTTTTATGGCAGGTTTTTTCGCGCGCTGGGCGGTGGCGTTCGTGCTGCTTGCGGCCACGTTCAATCCCACGCGTTACAATTACATTGGCTGGACGCAGCGCAACTTCGATGACCAGATGCCGATTGCCATCCTGGTGGGGCTCATTTTGCTGGTGGGCTACATCATCTACCTGCGTGCCACGCTGCGGTCCATCGGGGCGTTTGGTATGGCTTTGGTGCTGGCGCTGGTGGCAGCACTCGTTTGGGTGCTTTACGACTATGAGCTGCTCAACCTGACACAAACGTCTGACATGGTGTGGTTGGGTCTGATCGCGCTCTCGTTGGTGTTGGGCGTTGGCCTCAGTTGGAGCCATGTGCGGCGCTATCTGTCCGGCCAGTCGGATATGGACGACGTGGATGAGTAGACGGGTTGCGGGCGTCACCCGAATTGCATAAGTAAGCGCGACACAACACTGGCCCGGTTTTACCCCATGCAAAACGTCATCCTTCTTGTTCATCTGCTGCTCACGCTGGCCTTGATCATCGTGGTTCTTTTGCAGCGGTCCGAAGGCGGTGGTTTGGGCATGGGCGGTGGCGGCCCGGCAGGCACGGGTCGTGCGGCGGCGACGGGTCTTGGGAAGCTGACCTGGCTGTTGGGGATCAGCCTGTTCGCAACCTCCATCACGCTTACGATCATCGCCGCACAGAACTCAGCCGGGTCTTCCGTTCTGGATCGCCTGATCGATCTGCCGCCGGCGGCAGCTGAACAACCTGAAACCGGTGATACGGGGCTGGGTGATAGCCTACTGCCGCCCGCACCGGGCGATGATGACGCGCCGCTTTTGCCGACCCTGGATTGATCCACACGACAATTGAAAGACGGTTGGCGCGTATTGCGAAGGCGCGACGCGGCACACTAAGCGTTGCGTCATACCATTAAATCGCAACATCATGTTGCGGTTGCCTTGCGAAATTCTGGCAAAGCCTGTATTACTCAAATCCCGTGGTACTTGGTTCGAATCGGGCACGGGGACCTCATAAAAACGCAAGAAAAACGGCTCTGACCGCCCCTAGTCGGTGGGTCAGTTGCTATGGGGGATGTGCAGATGGCGCGATATGTTTTTATTACCGGCGGTGTTGTGTCCTCCCTCGGCAAGGGGTTGGCCTCCGCCGCGCTTGGTGCGCTTTTACAGGCCCGTGGGTTCTCCGTCCGGCTGCGCAAACTGGACCCCTATTTGAACGTCGATCCCGGCACCATGTCACCTTTTGAACATGGCGAGGTGTTTGTGACCGACGATGGGGCGGAAACCGACCTCGATCTTGGCCACTATGAACGCTTTACCGGTGTGCCCGCGCGCATGACGGATTCGGTCAGTTCGGGTCGGATTTATTCCGACGTGTTGGAGAAGGAACGCCGCGGTGATTACCTCGGCAAGACCATCCAAGTCGTCCCCCACGTCACCAATCAAATCAAGGAATTCATTCAGATCGGTGATGATGAAGTTGATTTCATGCTGTGCGAGATTGGTGGCACGGTGGGGGATATCGAAGGCCTGCCGTTTTTCGAGGCCATCCGCCAGTTCAGCCATGACCGCCCGCGTGGGCAGTGCATTTTCATGCATCTGACGCTGTTGCCTTGGTTGGCGGCGAGTGGGGAATTGAAAACGAAACCGACCCAGCACTCAGTCAAGGAACTGCAATCCATCGGGATCGCACCGGATATTCTGGTCTGCCGGTCCGAACAGCCCATCCCGGAGAAGGAACGCGAGAAGATCGCGCTCTTTTGTAACGTGCGCAAGGATGCGGTGGTGGCGGCCTATGATCTGAGTTCGATCTACGAGGCCCCGCTGGCTTATCACCGTGAGGGCCTTGATCAGGCCGTGCTTGATGCCTTCAACATCTCCCCCGCGCCGCGCCCTGATCTGACAGTTTGGCAGGATGTGGCGGACCGGATTCACAAGACGGACGGAGAGGTGAAGGTCGCCATCGTGGGGAAATACACCCAGTTGGAAGATGCCTATAAATCGATCAAAGAGGCGCTGACCCATGGCGGAATGGCCAATCGCGTCAAGGTGCAGGTGGAATGGGTGGATGCGGAGGTTTTCGACAAGGAAGACGCCGCCCCGCATCTGACCGGGTTTCACGCCATCCTTGTGCCCGGCGGGTTCGGGGAACGGGGCACAGAAGGCAAGATCAAGGCCGCGCAATTCGCCCGTGAACGCAAAATCCCCTACCTGGGTATCTGTCTTGGCATGCAGATGGCGGTGATTGAGGCCGCGCGGAATGTGGCGGGCATGAGAGATGCGGGGTCTGAGGAGTTTGACCATGAGGCAGGCAAGAAGCGTTTCACGCCAGTGGTTTATCATCTGAAGGAATGGGTTCAGGGCAACCAGAAGGTGCAGCGCAAAGTGTCAGATGACAAAGGCGGCACGATGCGGCTCGGCGCCTATGATGCAGTGCTGAAAGAGGGGACAAAAGTGGCGGGCGTCTATGACACGACGGCCATAGATGAACGCCACCGGCACCGCTATGAGGTGGACATCAAGTACCGCGAAAAGCTGGAAGAGTGTGGCCTGAAATTTTCCGGGATGTCCCCGGACGGACGCCTGCCAGAAATTGTGGAATGGGAAGACCACCCATGGTTTATCGGCGTTCAATTCCATCCGGAACTGAAATCCAAGCCGTTCCAGCCCCATCCCCTGTTCGCCGATTTCGTACGCGCAGCGCTAGAGACATCGCGCTTGGTGTAGCGGGGCGTTTGCGGGATCAAAGCACGGCGATCAGCCCGCTTTGCGACCTTGCAGTAGGTCCGATAAGAAATCCGTCATGCGGCGCCCAATCGCAGAGGTCACCGGGCCGGGCTCGATCACGGCAGGCGCAGGCTCCGCCGGGCGCAGATCTTCAACTGCCTGCAACTCATCCGCTGGCAGCGTCGGTGTGAACGCGCGTTCGATGATCGCTTCATCCAGAATCCACCGGCCCCTGCGGCCTTCTGCGCGGTCGACCTCCTGAAACTGCAGCCAGTTGTCCAACCGGTGGCGGTTGTCCACCCGCACCGCATGGGATGTGCGGTAAAAGCCGCTGTTGATGCGCAGGCAGATATTGTCGAGAAGCTTGGTTGCCCCGCGGTATTCAATCGGTACTGCGCGCTTGGAAATGTAGTTGAACCGCGCCGGATCGCCGTTGAAGAAGACCGTAATCGCTGAGGCCAGGTCCATCGCCTTGTTGGCCATGATCCAGCTCAGGACTGCTTCGTGATCGGTGGACCAGTCAAAGGCACGGGCCATCAGGCGAAGATCTTCCCGCGAGGCGCGGTGCGCCATCTTGAGCTGTTCTTCTTTAGTTTGGTTTGACCATGCAAACCGGTTTCGCCTGGGCATGAAGGTATCCTTTGTCCTGCACTGATCTTGAGTGCAACGCTTTGATTTCTGCTGTCGGAGTTCGAAGATTTCAGGGAGCAAATGTGACGCTCTGAGGGCCATTCCGTTAATTCGGGCAAGAACCATTGCCAAACCGATGTCATAAGGCCAGATTGTCGCCGATTGAGTGACAAAGCCAGCGTTCGGTCGATCCCCGCGCTGCACGAAACAGAGAGCCAAAGATGGACGCCAAAGCCCTCTTGCACCGCCTGATGCACGCCTTTGACGCGCCTCAGCCCGCGCCCTTGCCGGAGCCGGATGAAAAGCTGGCACTGGGGGCGTTGATGGTGCGGGTGGCCATGTCGGACCATCAATATGACGTGGTGGAGATTTCCAAGATCGACCGGCTGTTCGGGCGACTCTATGGGCTCAAACCCATCGAGGCCGCCAAGATGCGCGCCACTTCTGAGAAACTGGAAAAGCAGGCGCCCGAAACGGATCGCTTCGCCATCATTATCCGAGAGACGGTCAGCTTTGAGGCCCGCGTTGATGCATTGGAAGCGCTGTGGGAGGTGGTTCTGGCCGATGACGACATCGTCGAAGAAGAGCTGCGGGTGATCGAGGCGGCGCGCAATGCGCTGGGCCTGTCCGAAGATGACAGCGCGCGGGCACGTGCGGTGGCAGAAGCAAACTGAGCCCGTCGCCGGTTTTAGTCTGATTTCAGAATAGCCGACAGGTTGGCGCGCAGTGCTTCTTTGGCCTCGTCGCCGATGGTCGCGGCAATCTCTGCTTCGATGTTTCGGATCTGTGCGGCCGCAATGGCCCGCCAGCGTTGGCCCTTTGGCGTGATCAAAACAAGCTTGTCCCGACGACTTTCCGGATCAGGCTTCACCGTGATCATGTCGTGGCCCACCAAGCGGTCCACGGCTTGTTGCGCGGCTTGTCGGGAAAAACCCATTTCTTTGTGTATCGCCGAAAGTTTGAGTGTCCGCCCCCGCAGCTGTGCAAAGACGCGGATATCAGCAGGCCGCACCGCGGCAAATTCCGTTTCCGCCCGGGCGTCATCCATCTGCGCATTCCACTGCGCGATCAGGGTCATCATGAGCCCCTTGATATTTTGACCCAGAAAGGCGTCTTCTTTTTTATCAATCATGGTTGACAAAAATCCTGATCCGTCTTTTATCAATCCTAGTTGATGACGACGGGAGGGGGCAATGAACCGCAGGGCATTTCTGACTACAGCTGGGGCCGGGGCATTGGCCACAGGTTTCGGGATCAGCCCAGCAGCCTGGGCGCAAACCACGCCGCGCGCACTTCCCGTCCTTCCCTTGACCGACCTTACGGGCGGTATTGAAGATCGCATCGCGCTGAACCTACAAACCGGCATCCACGACTTTGGCACCGGTTCGGCCAGTCAAACCTTGGGCATCAATCACGGTTACTTGGGCCCCGTTTTGCGCGTCAAACAGGGACAGACCTTACCGTTTGACGTGGCCAACAGCATCGGTGACACCTCAACCATTCACTGGCACGGGCTGCATATTCCGGGTGATGTGGATGGCGGACCCCATCAACAGATTGCCCATGGCGGCCTGTGGTCACCCGATGTGCCGATCGTCCAGCAGGCCTCGATGAACTGGTTTCATTCGCATATGCACGGCAAAACGGCGCGGCAGACTTATGAAGGTTTGGCCGGGGTGCTGTTGGTAGAGGACGACGCAAGCCTCGCGGCCGACTTGCCCAAGACATACGGCGTGGATGACTTCACGCTTATCCTTCAAGACAAGATGTTCGATCAGGCCGGTCAGATGACCTATGCGCTTTCGGCGCAAGTGTTCGAAGACGGGTTTGAGGCCGACACCTTGGTTGTGAATGGGGCGATCGCGCCTGTGGCGCAATCTGTTCCCACTGGTCTTGTTCGGCTGCGCATTCTCAATGCCTGCAACGCGCGGTTTCTCGGGCTTTCGATGGAAACCGGGCCCGTCACGGTGATCGCCTCCGACGGTGGGTTTCTGCCGTCGCCGGTTGAAGCAGACAGTATTCTGATGTCGCCAGGAGAGCGCTATGAGGTTGTCGTGGATATGGGCGCGCATGAGACCAATGCGATCAACGTCAATCTGAACGGAAACGGGGGCGGTTTTTTCGCAGATCTCTTCGGCGGCAACCAAACCCAGCCCGCGCTGATGCTGACGCGCCGAACGGAGCAAGGCTTCACCGGCTCTATGCCAACGAAGCTGGCGAACCTGGAACCACCCCGCCCGTCGGATGCCAAACGGACAAGATCCTTTGAGCTGCAAATGGATGTCGGCGCCGATCTGGTGGCGCTTGCCCTTGCGTGGGAGAATTTTTGCGGCAATGCAGGGGCGATGGCGATCAACGGACAGCCGATGAATATGGACCGCATCGATGAAGAGGTTCGAAAAGGCGAGACGGAGATCTGGCGCATCGCCGTCGATGATATGCTGCACCCGTTCCACATTCATGGCTGTTCGTTTCGCATTCTGACCCAGAATGGTGCGGCCCCGCCCGCGTATGCGGCCGGTTGGAAGGACATGGTACATGTCGAAGAAGGCTGGTCCGAAGTGTTGGTGCGCTTTGACCATGAGGCGCGGGCAGATGCACCTTACATGTATCACTGTCATATCCTCGAACATGAAGATTGCGGGATGATGGGCCAATTCACCGTGGGCTAGGTCGTTTTGGGCATTGGCCTTGGCGCGGTGCCTGCCTATATCGCTGGTATGTTTGCTGATTTCCTCTCCCGCCTCACTAAGCCAGATCCTGAACCTCTGGGCGATAGCGACGCCCGGCTGGCGCTAACCGCGCTTCTGGTGCGGATCGCGCGGTCGGACGGGGCATATGAGGCGTCCGAAAAGGAGCGTATCGCGGCCATCTGTGAGGCGCGCTATGGTCTTTCGGGGGCCGATGCCGACGCGCTTTTGACCAACGCTGAAGGTCTGGAAACAGAGGCGCCTGACACGATCCGTTTCACTCGCGCCATTAAGGATGCGGTCGCTTATGAAGACCGTATCGCGGTCATCGAAGCGCTGTGGCAAGTGGCGCTGGCCGATGGGGAACGGGACGCCAAGGAAGATGCGTTGATCCGCATGGCGTCAAGCTTCCTCGGTGTCAGCGATATGGACAGCGCACAGGCGCGGCGCAGGGTGTCCAAACCCTGATGCATGCCAGTTTGCCCATGTATGATTTTGCCTCTGTTCGCGAGGCGACAGATAGATACTGGCACGCGATCCGGACTGCGTTGGGGCAGGGGCCTCAGGATCTCTGCCGCGATCTAGGTGTTTGGGAAGCATGGGCGCGTCCTGATCTGCTTTTGTCCCAGACCTGCGGCGTGCCCTTTAGATCGCGGTTGCATGGAACTGTGACCCTCATTGGCACGCCGGATTACGGTTTGCCTCAATGTGGGCCTGGTGAATACAACAGCGTTTTTGTCGTGCGCGCGGATGACCCGCGCGATGGGCTGGCCGACTTCGATGGGGCGTGCATCGCTGTAAACAGCCAAAGTTCGCAAAGCGGCTGGGCGGGTCCCATCATGCACGCCCGCGCCAAGGGCATTCGCTTTGGCAAACCGATCAAAAGCGGTGCGCATGCGATGTCCGCCGAAGCGGTGGCTTCCGGTGCGGCTGATATCGCAGCCCTTGATGCGCTGTCATGGCATTTTATTCAACGCGAGACTGCGTTTGCTGAGAGACTTCGGGTCATTGACACCACGACGCCCACGCCCGGCCTTCCTTACATTACGAAACGCAACGCTGATGCTGAGACCATGTTTGATGCGGTGAAGCAGGCCATCGCGGACCTGTCGGAGGAAGATCGCAGGGCGCTTTCGCTCAAAGGGATTGTGCGTATCCCGACTGAGGCATACCTCTCCGTGCCAACGCCTGCGCCACCCAGTTTCGCGTGATGCGAGAAGTCCGTGAAACAAGTTCGCGTAAAATCATTCTGAGAATGCGTGCGTTTCTGCCTCTGATTCAAGTTGACGGAAGGTAAAATACTGACTGAGGCCACCAAAAACCCCACTTGGACGTTGCAAAACCACGTTTTTTCCGCCCTACTGCCGTCTGTTCAAGACCAGATGAGAGCCCATCTTGCCAGATAGCCCTGCCGACAGCACGCCCGTTCTTGAGATAAAAGGTCTTCACAAGGCCTATGGCACATTGGAAGTGATCAAAGGCGTGGACATCGTGGCCGGGCGCGGCAAAGTGGTGTCTCTGATCGGTTCTTCGGGCTCCGGCAAATCCACTATTTTGCGCTGTGCCAACCTGCTGGAAGACAGTCAGCAAGGCGAGATACTTTTCAAAGGCGAACCCGTGACATGGAAGGGCAGTGGGCATGCGCGCCGCCCGGGCGACCCCAAACAGGTGCTGCGCATACGCACAAATCTTTCCATGGTGTTTCAGCAATTCAACCTGTGGGCTCATATGACGATCCTGCAGAATATCATGGAGGCCCCCGTTACGGTCCTTGGACGCAACAGGGCGGAGGTGGAAGAAAAGGCACGTCTTTACCTCGACAAGGTGGGGATCGGCGACAAGGCCGATGTCTACCCCGCGCAGATGTCCGGTGGTCAGCAACAGCGCGCCGCCATCGCCCGCGCGCTGGCGATGGAGCCAGAAGCGCTCCTTTTTGACGAACCCACCTCGGCGCTGGATCCCGAGTTGGAACAGGAAGTGGTGCGCGTGATCAAGGATCTGGCCTCAGAGGGCCGGACGATGATGATCGTCACCCATGATATGAAAATGGCCGCCGATGTGTCGGATCACGTTGTGTTCCTGCATCAGGGCCTCATCGAAGAACAAGGCCCGCCGAAGACGCTTTTCGGCGCCCCGAAATCAGAGCGGCTGAGGCAGTTTCTCAGCTCGACCATGGCTGCGTAACTGGGGCCGCTTGATTGACCGTATGTAAGACCAGAAGAAGACCAACAGGGAGACAACCATGAAAAAAATTCTTCTCACAACAGCAGCGCTTGCGCTGACTGGAACAATGGCCTTGGCCGACACCGTGCGCCTTGGCACGGAAGGGGCCTATGCGCCCTGGAACTTCATCAATGACGCCGGTGAAGTCGACGGGTTTGAGCGTGAGCTGGGCGATGAGCTTTGCTCCCGCGCCGAACTGACCTGCGAATGGGTCACCAATGACTGGGACAGCATCATCCCCAACCTTGTGAGCGGCAACTACGACGCCATCATCGCGGGCATGTCGATCACCGCAGAACGCGATGAGGTCATCGATTTCACCCAGAACTACACCCCACCGGATCCCTCATCTTACTTGACAACCGACGCGGGCCTGGACGTGGAGTCTGCAGTGATTGCCGCGCAATCCAGCACCATTCAGGCTTCCTTTGTTGCCGAAAAGGGCTGGACGCTGGTCGAATTCCCCACGCCTGAAGAAACTGTCGCTGCTGTGCGCGCAGGTGAGGCGGATGCCGTTCTGGCCGATGACAGCTTCCTCAAGCCCTTCGCTGAAGAAGAAGGTCTGGTGCTGCTGGAGCGTCAGGAAAGCATCGGCGGTGGCGTCGGCATGGGCGTCCGCGAATCTGATGGTGACCTGAAAGCGAAATTTGATGCCGCCATTCAGTCCATGAAAGACGATGGCTCTCTTAACGATCTGATCGCCAAATGGGATGTCGCTTCGACCTTCTGATTGTTGATCTGACTGACTTTATTGAGGCCGCCAAGTGCGGCCTCTTTTCTTTCGGCGGGCCAGTTGCCAAAGGCGCAGGTCAAAGATCGCTCGCGCTGTCACCGCGATCACGATTATGCAGAGTGCGATCTTGGTGAAGGTTTCCATCGTCCCTTCGATGAGCAGGGCATGCACGACAGTTCCCACCACCGTCACCACGGCCAGCAGGACATGCACACGCCGCCATGTCGTCACTTTGATCCTTAGTCGCCGTCGGAACACAGCCAATAAAGCGGCTGCAAAAACCGTCCACATGGCAATCACGCCCCAAGCCGAAAAGGGCGTCGGCGATGTGAAGGTCAGGGCATCAATCACGTCAGGTGGGCTGGTGATCCAAAGGCCTGCCACGTGCGTTACGACCGCCAGTACGAGGCCCAAACCACAAATACGATGCCACCGTTTTGAGGCCAGGGGCGCAAGCCCGGGCAAAAGCCCCGCCGCCAGCAGAGGTTGCAACAGCAGCAAAGCCAGCGCTGCGATGCCAGCGAACCCGGAGATTATGTAGATCGGTTGGCGCCACGCCAACAAAGGACTTCCAGCAGCGGCGACCAGCGGGACGGAAACAGCCGCGAGAACGGCCAACCAGATCAAGACGCTTTTGAGCCTGGGCATGGCCTGGGCAGTGGACGGCTCAGGCCGCTTCGAGAACGAAATGTGCTGCAAGCGTGGTGTCAGATGGGCTGTCCATCAACGGCCGCAGAAACACAGTTTTGAAGTCGCCGCTGTCGTAAGCCAGATGCCCATGGGCCTGTCCGAAGGCAGGTACGATTTGAGGCATCTCCAGCCTGAACTCCCCATTGGCATCCGTCAGCGTCGCCCCGTGACTTTCCGGTTCGCGTTCATGCCCTTCGGTGGTGTGCGCCCAGATTTGAATGCGCTGGCCTGCAAGGGGCGCACCGTCACCGGCGCGCCGTACAGTGCCCGTCATCCAGAAACCGCCCGCGCCGATGCGCTCCACGATGGGAGCATTTGGAAGGTAGTTGTTCGCTCCGCCTCGCATAGTTGGCGTGGGCGCAAGCCCTGCTGCGCGGGCCGGTACTGTCAGGCCTGTCGCGGCCGTGGCGGCTGCGCCAGCCAGAATGGTGCGTCTTGTAATGAGGGATGTCATATCGATCTCCGATCTCAGAACCACGTCGTTCGAGTTATATAGGCACATCCTTTTCATTTCGAAGAGGCACGCGCGGCGGTTCGCCTATCCCCGCCCGTGCGGAGCCTCGAAATCAAGCACCGGGTTGATTGGCACAATCCGATGCGGGTTCACCGTCTCATGACTGTAGTGATAGTGCCGCACAATGTGGTCGAAATTCACAGTCTCTTTCACGCCGGGCCACTGATACAGCTCCCTCAGATACCCCCAAAGATTGGGATAATCGATGATCCGCGCGCGATTGCATTTGAAGTGCAGGTGATAGACCAGATCGAACCGCACAAGCGTTGTGAAAAGCCGCCAATCGGCCTCAGTGATCCTGTCCCCCATCAGGTACCGGTTGTCTGCAAGCCGGGCCTCCAACCAATCGAGCGTGTCAAAGAGCGGATGAACGGCGGCATCATAGGCCTCCTGGGTTGTGGCAAAGCCCGACTTGTAGACGCCGTTGTTCAACGTGTCATAAATCCGTGCATTCACCGGCTCTATGGCGTCTCGCATCTCTTCCGGCCAGAAATCGCGCGTATTCCCTGTCACGCCGTCAAAGGCGGAATTGAACATGCGAATGATCTCCGAGCTTTCATTGGATACGATCGTCTCACGCTGCTTGTCCCAAAGCACTGGCACCGTCACACGGCCCGAAACGCCTGGATCCGCCTTGACATAGATGTCGCGCATGAACGGCAGACCATAAAGCTGATCGCCTGTGGCACCGGCATACCCCGCATCAAACGTCCACCCGTCCGCGCCCATATCCGGATGCACGGCCGACACGCCTATGTGGTCTTCCAACCCTTTGAGCGCGCGAAAAACAAGGGTTCGATGCGCCCAGGGGCAGGCGTAGGAGACGTAAAGATGATACCGCCCGCTCTCTGCCGCGAACCCGCCCTCACCGGATGGCCCCGCGCTGCCGTCGGCAGTGATCCAGTTGCGAAACCCTGCAGTGCTGCGCTTGAAGGCCCCGCCGGTGGATTTCGTATCGTACCACGCCGTTGACCATGTCCCGTCGACCAGTTGACCCATGCTGCGTGCTCCTTTTCCGTTTCTTCCGATCAGGTAATTGCGCCACCCCTTCCGCGCCACGCCCATAAGGGCGCAATAGACCTGCGCCGGCGCACATGTCGGAATTCGCCTTTCGCGCGGCGTTTGGGCATTGGCAAGCCCCGCGCACGCCCCGTATAGAGGGCCAAGGACGATGCCCGTGGTCACGGGCCGGACAGGAGCGTGAGGGCGGGCCGACCCAAACCGGGGGTCCAAGCTCAGATCGTCGAAGCCTCCGAACATGTGACCGTGAAACCTCAAGGGGGAACTGACATGCGATACTTTTTGATCTTTGCGATCTTTGGCATGCCGGCCTTTGCGCATCCCGGCCATCTGGCCGAAGTCGCGGGTCATGGCCATTGGATTGGTGCAGCTGCGCTGGGTGCGGCCATTGCCATCGGGCTTTGGGCCGGGCTGAAGGGCCGCAAAACCGATGCCGAAGAAGCGGTGGACGAGGCAGGCGAAGAGGCCGAGGACACCCAAGAGGCCTGACCTGCCATGCGCCCTTATGAAAAAGACCCTTCGGCGATATATGCCGAAAGCTTCGCCACCGTGCGGCGCGAGGCGCGGCTCGACCGGTTCGGCCCGGGGTTGGAGGCATTGGCCATCCGCGTGATCCACGCCTGCGGGATGGTCGAGGTGGCCGACCGTCTGGATTTCTCACCCGCGGCATTTCAAGCAGGGCAGGCGGCGCTGCAATCCGGTGCGCCGGTCTTTTGTGATTGCGAAATGGTCGGGGCAGGGATCATCCGCCGGTATCTGCCCCGCGACAACGAGGTCATCGTGACATTGAATGAACCGTCCGTGCCGGGCCGCGCGCAAGAAATAGGCAACACCCGCTCCGCTGCCGCGGTGGAGCTGTGGCAGGATCGGCTGGACGGTGCGGTGGTGGCCATCGGTAACGCGCCCACTGCGCTTTTTCACTTGCTCGACTTACTGGACCAGGGCGCACCCAAACCTGCCGTGATCCTCGGCTTTCCCGTTGGCTTTGTTGGCGCGGCAGAGGCCAAGGCCGAACTTGCCGCGAACCCGAGGGGCTGTGACTTTGTCGCCCTGCGCGGACGGCGCGGTGGATCCGCCATGGCCTCTGCGGCTGTCAACGCGCTGGCCGCCGGCGTGCCCGAGGGCGATTTTTCTGCGAAAAATCGTATGGGTGTGCACTGATGGCTCAACCCTGGCTGCATATCGTGGGCATAGGTGAGGACGGCATGGAGGGCCTGCAACCCGCCACCCGTGCGGTGATCGAGGCGGCGGAGGTTATCGTAGGCGGCGAACGCCATCACAAACTCGCCGAAGGCTTGCCCGCTGAACGCATCCGCTGGCCATCGCCCTTTGACGCGATCATTGATCTTTTGATCTCGATGAAGGGCCGCCGCGTTGTTGTCTTGGCCACGGGCGATCCGCTCTGGTTTTCCGTCGGTGCCCGCATAGGACGTGAAATTGATCCCGCCGAGATCACTTATCATCCTCAACTCTCCGCCTTCCAACTGGCCGCCGCCCGCATGGGATGGAGCTTGGCAGATGTCGAAACCCTGACCGTCCATGGTCGACCGGTGGAGCAGATGATCGCCTTCATCCAACCGCTGGCCCGCCTTTTGATCCTCACCACAGGTTCCGAAACGCCAGGTCAGATCGCAAGCTTCTTGTCTGAGCGTGGCTTTGGCCGGTCGCCCATGACCGTCCTGTCGGAAATGGGCGGCGAGAACGAGGCACGTTTTGATGGCATCGCTGAAAGCTGGTGTCACGACGTGCCTGCCTTCAACACACTTGCTGTGGATTGCGTGGCTGATCCGCAGGCTGCCCTTCTGCCTCGCGTTCCGGGGCTTTCCGATGATCTTTTCACCCATGATGGCACCATGACCAAGCAAGAGGTCCGAGCGGTCACGCTGGCCAAACTCATGCCCATGCGCGGCGCGCTCTTGTGGGATATCGGAACAGGGTGTGGCTCGGTCGCCGTCGAATGGATGCGCGGTGCCCGCTACGCCCGGGCCATCGGCATTGAACCACGCGCCGATCGCCGCGCCATGGCAGCCGAAAACGCGTTGGCATTGGGCGCGCCACGGCTGGAATTGATTGATGGCAAAGTTCCTGCCGCGCTCGACGGGTTAGAGCCGCCCGATGCCGTCTTCATCGGCGGCGGTCTCAGCCGCGATGTGTTCGACGCCGCATGGGATGCCCTGCGCCCGTTGGGCCGTCTGGTCTGCAACGCGGTGACCCTCGAAAGTGAAGCGGTGCTGCTTGATTTGCACAAATCCCATGGCGGCGAGTTGGTGAAGCTGAGCGTCGCCCGCGCTGATCCTGTGGGTGACCTGACCGGATGGCGCCCCATGATGCCCGTTACGCAGTGGAGCTTGGTCAAACGATGAGCGGCACACTTTACGGAATAGGCCTCGGTCCAGGGGACCCGGAGCTCATGACGCTCAAGGCGCATCGGCTCATCTCGAGCGCGAAGGTCATTGCCTATCCCACGCTTGCGGGTGCCGACAGTTTCGCCCGCTCCATCGCTGCAGGCATCATTCCTGAGGATGCGCGCGAAATCATCATGGATGTGCCCATGAGCGTTGAACGCGCCCCCGCGCAGGCCGCCTATGATGCCGGTGCCGCGCAAATCGCCGATGCGTTGGAGACGGGCGAAGATGTCGTTTGCCTCTGCGAGGGCGACCCGTTCTTTTACGGCTCCTTCATGTACATTTTCGCGCGTCTGTCCGCGCGGTTTGAGGCGGTTGTCGTGCCGGGCGTGACATCTGTTACGGCCTGCGCGGCCAAGGCGGGCCTGCCACTGGCAGCCCGCAATGAACGCCTGACCGTGCTGCCCGGGCCCTTGCCCGAAGACGAATTGCGCACCCGCATCGAAGGCGCAGAAAGCGTGGCAATCATGAAGGTCGGGCGGCATTTGCCCAAGATCCGCGCAGTGATCGAAGACCTCGGCTACGCGGGAGAGGCCGTTTATGTCGAACGTGCAAGCCTGCCGGATGAAAAGATTTGCAAGCTGAAACAAGCGCCTGAAAACGCGCCGTATTTTTCGATGATCCTGCTCACCAAGGGGGCCGATCCATGGCTGTGACACCCGTCGTTCTTGCGCTCAGCCGTTCGGGCGAGGCCACGGCCCATCGGGTCGCGGACCATTTGGGTGCGCAGCTCCATGGGCGTGAAGGCCGGGTGGAAAAGGCAGATGCGTTCTTCGCGAACGCACTCGATCACGTGCGCGATCTGTTTTTGTCTGGGACGCCGGTCGTGGGTGTCTGCGCCAGCGGCATTCTGATCCGCGCGGTGGGGCCCGTGCTGTCGGACAAACGAACAGAGCCGCCGGTTGTTTCCGTGTCTGACGATGGCGCGGTCGTTGTTCCGCTTCTGGGTGGCCATCGCGGCGCCAATCGTCTGGCGCAGGATATCGCCGCCGATCTGGGCAGCACCGCCGCCGTCACCACAGCAGGTGATGTCGCCATGGGTGTGGCGCTTGATGCGCCGCCGCCTGGCTATCGCCTCGCCAATCCTGAAGATGCCAAACCCGCGATGGCTGCTCTTCTGTCCGGTGTGGGCGTGACCCTGAAAGGCGAGCCTCTCTTTGATATCGAAGACACAGGCGGCCGGGTGGAACTGATCGTGAGCGAGGCGCGCGCGCAAGCGAGTGAAGAGCGGCTCGTTTACCATCCCCAACGCTACGCCTTGGGCGTTGGCTGCGCCCGCAATGCTGACCCGGAGGAAATGTGGGTCCACGTCTCCAAAACCCTTGAGGCCGCCAACATTGCCCCTGGCGCCATCGCCTGCGTCGCCACGATCGACCTCAAGGCCGACGAACCTGCGATGAATATCCTTGCGGCGCGCCTCGGTGTGCCGCTGCGCCTCTTTACAGCTGAGGAATTGGAGGCCCAAACCCCTCACCTTGCCAACTCGTCCCAGGTGGTTTTCGCCGAGGTCGGCTGCCACGGTGTCGCGGAAGGTGCCGCACTCGCAATTGGCGGCACGCTTGCAATCGAGAAATCCAAAACCGCCAACACCACCTGCGCGCTGACACGCTCAGAGCAACCGATCACGGAATTCGCCGGCCGCGCCCGAGGACGACTGTCTGTTTTGGGTATCGGTCCTGGCCAAGCCACTTGGCGTACCCCGGAAGTGAGCCGCCTTGTCGCGGACGCAGAGGAGCTTGTGGGTTATGGCCTTTACATTGATCTTCTGGGTCCGCTGGCTGCCGGTAAGGCGCGGTCCGATTTCCCGCTGGGCGGCGAAGAAGCCCGCTGTCGATATGCTCTAGAACAGGCAGGTCAGGGGAAGAATGTTGCGTTGATTTGTTCAGGGGACGCAGGCATTTACGCGATGGGCGCGCTTGTCTTTGAACTTCTGGATCGGGATGAGGCCGAAGGTGGCGTCTCGGATTCTGCGCGCCGAGCCGAGGTGATTTGCAGCCCTGGTGTCTCTGCTCTGCAGGCCGCTGCGGCACGGGCAGGCGCGCCGTTGGGGCATGACTTCTGCACCATTTCTCTCAGCGATCTTCTGACCGCGCGCGAGGACATCATCCGCCGCCTTCACGCCGCCGCCGAGGGCGATTTCGTCATCGCCTTCTATAACCCCGTATCCAAGACCCGCCGCACGCTTTTGTCTGAGGCACGGGATATCCTGCTTCAGCATCGCCCGGCCGACACACCTGTTATGCTTGCCACCTCGCTCGGCCGCCCTGAGGAGCATCTGCGCTACCGCAGGCTTGATGCGTTGCAAGTCGATGAGGTGGATATGCTTACGGTGGTGCTGGTGGGGTCGTCCAATTCGCGTCTTGCGTCTTTGGGGGAAGGCCCGCGGATGTTCACGCCGCGCGGTTACGCGCGCAAAATCGATGGTGATCTGGCGGAACAGTCGGATGTGAGTATTTTTGGCAAGATGAAGCCGGGGGAGCAGGCGCAATGACAGTTTTTTTCATCGGCGCAGGGCCGGGCGATCCGGAGCTATTGACCAAGAAAGCCGAGCGGGTGATCGGGGAATGCCCTGTATGCTTGTATGCAGGCTCACTGGTGCCCGAAGAGGTGGTGGCTTGCGCACCTGATGGCGCGCGGGTGAAGGATACAGCGCCCATGACTCTGGATGAAACCCATGCAGAGATCAAAGCGGCCCATGCGCGCGGCGAGGATGTGGCGCGGGTGCATTCGGGTGATCCGTCGCTTTACGGCGCGATCGCTGAACAGATACGGCGCCTGCGCGCGGACGGGATCGACTATCAGATCATCCCCGGCGTGCCCGCCTATGCAGCCATGGCCGCGGCACTTGGTCAGGAATTGACCATTCCGGAAATTGGCCAATCCATCGTGTTGACCCGTGTGTCAATGAAATCGACGTCCATGCCGGAGGGCGAAACGCTGGAAAACTTCGCCCGCACCGGCACCACGCTGGCCATTCACCTTGGCATTCGCAACCTGCGCGCCATAGAGCGCGAATTGACCCCTCATTATGGCGCTGATTGCCCGGTGGTGGTTGGATACCGCGTTGGTTGGCCCGATCAGATGTTCATTCGCGGCACCCTCAGCGACATCCGCGAAAAGGTGCGTGAAGAGAAACTGACGCGCACCGCGCTCATCCTGGTGGGTCCAGTTCTGGGCCAGATCGCGGATTTCAAGGACAGCGCGCTTTATGACCCGGCGATGGAACATGTGCTGCGCCCGAAAGCCACGGCAGACTAAATAATTTGCATTTTCACAAAACTTTAGCGTGACGTCGCTAATGGCTGCTCTAACTTGCGACTCACACAAAAGTCCGGAGCTGCCGCCAATGTCGACTTTTCTACCTCCTGATATCCAAGCCGGGCTGGATGCGGCCCGAAAACAGGCGTTGCGCGATAAGCATCGGTTGCGGGTGCAGGTGGGGGAGCGGGTGCACCGCGTGATCCATGCCTGGGAAAACGGCTTTTCGCTGGAACTTGGTGAAGACGACACCCTACGGGGGCGTGTGGATCTGTATGATGGCGCACGGCATCTTTCGCAATGTCTGATCATTGCCAGTGAAGAAGATGGCGATGTGATGCGCTTTGAATACAAGCGGATGACGGAAGCGTCCGACACGCAACCCCTTGATTTCGTGAAGTCCGATACCGCGCCTGTCGCACTGATTGGTCGCGCCTGAAACGCATCGTCAGGGCCTGATCACAACTTCAGTCCCGACATCTGCCACGCGCCAGATTTCTTCCATTTCTGCATTCGTCACTGCGATGCAGCCTTCTGTCCAATCGCCGCGCAAAACCTGCCCGGGATACCAGTTGGGCTGTCCATGGATGAATATATCGCCGCCTGGTGAAAAACCATACGCTGCTGCATGGTCGCGGTCCTCTTGGTGCGGGTAATCGAGCCCGAGCGACAGGTGGAACTTGCTCTGCGGGTTACGGCGATCGATGCAAAAGCGACCCTCTGGCGTGCGTCCGTCGCCTTCCCGAGCCTTGTCGCCCTCGGGCGAAAACCCAAGCGCTACGTCATAACTACGCAAGGCCACACCGTCGCGATAGACAGTCATGCGACGGTCAGATTTGTCGATTTCGATAAGGTCGATTTTTTTTGTCAGCGGCTGCAACACCGGGTCCGGCGCAGGTACATTTGCGATCTGCCACGCCGCAACCCCTACCAGCACCAAAAGCGCCGCAACGGTCAGACGGATAAGCACGCGCATTACTGCAGGTCCGAAAAGGCCGCTTGCAGCCGCTCCAGGGCTTCCTCCACGCGGCAGCGCGATGTGCCAAGGTTGAAGCGCAGATAGCTCTCTCCGCCCGTGCCGAATTCACGGCCCACCGAAGGCGCGATGCGTGCGTCGCCTTTGACGCGGCGTATGACCTCTTCCATGTCCATCCCTGTTCGGGAAAAATCGACCCAGGCCAGGTAGGTGGATTGCATCGGCATCGACACAAGACCGGGGATTTTCGCAATCCCGTCATGGAAGATACGCGCATTTTCGGCCAGGTAAGCCACCAGATCATCGACCCACGTGGCCCCCTCCGGTGAATAGGCCGCACGGGTCAGTTCCACCCCAAGCAGGTTGGCCTGCGTCTGATGCGACAGCAGGTGATGGCGGAAAGCGGCGCGTTTGTGATCATCGGGTATGGTCACGGTGCCCAGCCGCGCGCCTGCCGTATTGAAAGTTTTGGATGCCGCCGTCAGCACGAAGGTCCGGTGTGCGGCCTCGGGTGCGGCGACCAAAAGCGGCGTGTAGGTGAAACCGGGATGGATCAGATCGTGGTGAATGTCGTCGGACAAAAGCAGAATGTCATGCCGCTCGCAGAAGGCCGCCACCTGCCGCAATTCATCAGGCGACCAGATACGCCCCGCCGGGTTATGCGGAGAGGAGATGATCATCGCCTTTTCATCGCCCGTCAGCCCCGCCTCCAGCGCGTCGAAATCCATGTGGTAGACACCGTCCTCGATCACCAACGGACATTCATGAACCCGCCGCTTCGTCAGGTTAATTTTGACGGTGAATTCGTGATAAACCGGCGTGAAGATGATGACCCCGTCGCCTTCTTTTGTGAAGGTCTCAAGCAGCGCGGCAATCGCATGGCCCAGTCCCAGCGTGCTGGTCATGTGGTCAGGATCGGCATCCCACCCGTGGCGCGTCTTCATCCACCACGCCACCCGTTTGCGCATCTCCTCATCGCCCGCGAAATATCCAAAATTGGCCTGATCAATCAGCTTGTGCATTGCGGCCTGCAGGAAATCCGGTGCGCGGAAATCCATGTCGGCCACCCACATGGCAAGCGCATCTTCGGCTGCGACACCGGTGGCGCGCTCCATCGCGTCCCATTTGCTGGAATTCGTGCCGCGCCGTTCAATGCGTTCGTCAAACATGTGGATCCCTTTCGTGATAGGGCATAGCTAACCATTTGTCGGGCGGCTGCAAGAGGCGTTGCACGCGGCCCATGGCTGTCATACATCATGCGCATGTTACGTCCTATTTTGATCCATCCCGATCCGCGCCTCAAGAAGGTGAGCGAAGACGTCTCTGACCTCAGCGATGACTTGCGCAAGTTGGCTGACGACATGCTGGAGACGATGTATGACGCGCCGGGCATTGGGTTGGCCGCGCCTCAGATCGGGGTCCTGAGCCGCCTGATCGTTCTGGATTGCGCCAAGGATGAAGGGGGCGATCCGCGCCCCCTGGTGATGTTCAACCCCCGGGTTGTGGCCAGCTCTGATGAGACGAATGTCTACGAGGAGGGTTGCCTGTCGATCCCCGATCAATTCGCCGATGTGACCCGTCCGAAGGTTGTAGATGTCAATTGGATGGACAAGGACGGGAATGAGCAGACAGAGACCTTCGATGGTCTCTGGGCGACCTGCGTGCAGCACGAGATCGACCACCTCGATGGCAAGCTCTTTATTGATTACCTGGGTGCCATCAAGCGACAGATGATCACCCGAAAGATGCAAAAGCTGAAGCGCGAGAAGGCGCGGGCCTGACCAGATGGCGCCGCGGCCCTGCCTCACCTGGCCTGATCCTCGCCTGCGGACCCCTGCAGAGCCTGTGCTGGAGATCACGGACGACATCCGCGCCATTTGGGACGACATGATCGACACGATGGAGGGGGTGCCGGGCGTCGGGCTTGGGGCCAATCAGATCGGCGTTTTGCAGGCGCTTGCGGTGGTCGATTGTTCCGACGAACGCGGGCAGGCGATCCGGTTGGCCAACCCGGAGGTGATCGCCGCTAGCGACGACTTGCGCAGTCATGAAGAGGGCAGCCCATGCCTGCCCGGCGTCTCTGCCAAGCTGAAACGCCCGCGCGTGGTGACGGTGCGTTACATGGATGAACATGGGGCAACGGTGGAACGGGAATTTGAAGATCTCTGGTCCACCTCCGTCCAGCACCAGATCGACCACTTGGCCGGGAAGATGTATTTTGATCGTCTCAGCAAGGTGAAGCGCGACATGCTGCTGCGCCGTGCCAAGAAAGCAGGCCGCTGATGCGCGTGATCTTCATGGGCACACCCGATTTTTCCGTCCCGGTGCTGGACGCACTGGTGGCAGCAGGCCATGACATAGCCGCTGTCTATTGCCAACCGCCGCGCCCGGCTGGTCGGGGCAAGAAAGACCGCCCCACACCCGTACACGCGCGCGCGGAGGCGCTGGGCCTTGAGGTGCGCCACCCGGTGACGCTGAAAGGCGCCGAAGATGAGATTGCGGCGCTGGGTGCCGACGTTGCGGTGGTCGTCGCCTATGGTCTGATCCTGCCCCAACCGGTGCTCGACGCGCCGCGCCTTGGGTGCCTCAATATCCACGCCTCCCTGCTGCCACGCTGGCGCGGTGCTGCCCCCATCCATCGTGCGATCATGGCAGGCGATGCTGAGACCGGTATTTGCATCATGCAGATGGAAGCGGGGCTTGATACCGGACCGGTGCTGATGCGCGAGGCGACAGAGATCGGGGCAGAAGAAACCACCGGCGCGCTACATGATCGCTTGTCCCGAATGGGCGCGCGGATGATCGCTGAGGCGCTGTCGCAGATTGGTGACCTCGCTGCCGTGTCACAGTCTTCAGATGGCGTGACTTACGCTCAGAAAATTGACAAGTCGGAGGCCCGTTTGGACTGGACTGCGCCCGCAGAAGAGGTCGATCGCAAAATCCGCGGTCTGTCTCCCTTTCCGGGCGCTTGGTCCGAGGTGGGCGGCCAACGCCTCAAATTCCTCGCCTCCCGCGTGGTCGAAGGCACTGGCACGCCGGGTTCTGTCCTCAACGATGACCTGACCATCGCCTGCGGAACCGGCGCGGTCGAGGTTTTGCGCTTGCAGCGCGCCGGCAAGGGGCCGCAGGATCGCGCAGAGTTCCTTCGCGGAATGGACCTGCCACCGGGTACGACGTTTTCAGAGGAGTAGCCCATGTTCTTGCAGCTTTTCGGCACAGTGGTGATCGCTGGCATCATCGGCTACGCCAGCGAACGCTCAGGCTTCACACATAACGGATACATCCAGTCGATCATCATTTGTGTGGGCGGCGCGTTCCTGTTTTATTTTGTGCGCATCATGTTCGGCATCGGTTTTGGGCCGCCAGGTTTTGATGCGATCCTGTCGTCGGTGGGTGCGTTGATCATTGTGCCAACGCATTGGCGAAAATAAAGGATTTCTTGCCTCCGGCGGGGATATTTCTGGCAAAAAGAAAGGCAAAAGGCCTGGGGTTCAGCCGGCTGATTTGCTTGGTTTGAACGGTTTCATACCCGCGCGGGCCAGCGCATCGGCGCGTTCGTTTTCCGGGTGGCCTGCATGCCCTTTGACCCACTGCCAATCAATCTGGTGCCGCGCCTGCGCTTCATCGAGCCGCTGCCATAGATCGGCATTCTTCACGGGCTTTTTGGCGGAGGTCTTCCAGCCGTTCTTCTTCCACCCGTGAATCCACCCCGTCACGCCGTTTTTGACATAGACGGAATCCGTCACCACCGTAATCGTGCTCGCCGTTTTCAGCGCCTCTAGCGCGTTGATGGCCGCCAGAAGTTCCATGCGGTTGTTGGTGGTCTCTGCTTCCCCACCGGATAGTTCGCGTTCGCGCAGCACGGCCTCCCCATCGCGCGCAATCAGCAGCGCACCCCAACCGCCCGGGCCGGGATTGCCGGAGCACGCCCCGTCGGTATAGGCGAAAAGCTCAGCCACGGCAGAGCCCATGACAGAGCAACGTGATCCAAGGATCCATCGTCCCGGCGAGGCCTTTTTCAACGCCCGTATGGCTTTTGAACGGCTCGAACCCGGCGGCGCGCAAAAGCTGGGTCAGTTCATCACTGGTGTAGTACGTGTAAAACCGACCGATCCCGTCGCGATGCGCGCCTGTGCCCGTCTTCATACCAATATGGAACGCACCCCCAGCCCGCAGGCAACGGCGCAGTGCCGCAAGGTGGCGGGGCATGTCAGCACGATCGGCATGAAGCAGGCTGAAATTGGCCCAGATCCCGTCATAGAGATCCTCGCCTGCAATCTGATCGAAACTGGCCAGTCGCGCGGTCACGCCCTCATGACGGGCTGCCAGGGCCACCATTTCCGGCGAAGCGTCTGTGGCATCCACGGTAAACCCTGCCGCGGCCAGCATTGCCGCCGAATTGCCCGGACCGCAGCCCAGATCCAGCAGATGCCCACCCTGTGGCACCGCTGCCATAAACTCCAAGAGTTGCTTGTCGGGTGAGCCCGCCACCAACTCGGCATATTCCTCCGCCTTGGCATCATAGACGGCCAGGGTCTCGCGGTCCCCACTCATGCAAAGAACACAATCACAGCGAGCGACCCCACAACAATGGCTGTCAGCAGCATGCGCAATTGCATCCACCATTCGGGTGCCGCGCCCATGCGCCAGAAATACCAATCCAGCACGAGCACACCCAAAAAGCCTGCCATAAGGGTAAAGGCTGAACTGTTCACGCCGCCGCCGGTGGTAAAGAACGCCCAAAGTGCGGGCAAGACCGACAGGAAAAACCCGGTTGCGGCCTGTTTGTCCTCCAGACGCGCCGCAAATCCCCAAAGGACGCCCGACATAAAGGACAGGATGATCGCGCCGTAAAAGAGCGACACATATGGCCCGACAAAGCGCGGGCCAAACACGTCAATCCCGAAGCTTTGAAGCGCGGGCGATATGGCGCTGAGCGTGCCCCAGACAAAGGGAATGAGACCTGCCAGACCAAGATAGAGCGGCATACGTGGAACTGTTGGATTCATAAGGCTTTCTCAAAGGCGAGGCGCGTGCCGAGGGCGGCGAAACTGGCCGCAAAGCCGCGGCTGATCCAGCGCATTGCGGCCTCAGAGGAAAGAAGCCTGTCCCGTGCGGTGGCTGCAAAGAACCCGTAGAGCACAAACACCGCGAAGGTCATGCCCATGAACACCGCGCCGAGCCCTAGCATCTCTGCTGTGGCGGTTGCGGGGTTGCCCGATAGGAAGGGCGGCAGCAGGGCCAGAAAGAAGATCGACAGTTTCGGGTTCAGGATATTGATCAGCATCCCCCGCCGCATGATCACGACCACGCGCTCTTGGGCCTTGTCAGGCTCCACTGAAAGCGCACCACCCGCCCGAAGGCTCTGCCATGCAAGGTAAAGCAGATAGGCCACGCCCGCGAATTTCACGATTTGAAACAAAAGCGCGGAGGCATGCAGGATGGCCGCCAACCCGAATGTTGCCGCCAGAAGATGCGGTACGATCCCGGCGGTGCAGCCAAGTGCAGCAAAGATCGACGCGCGGTGCCCCTGTCCAAGCGCGATGGCCAGCGTGTAGATGACGCCCGTACCCGGCGCGATGACCACCACAAAGGCGGTGATTAGAAATTGCAGGCTCATCTTGCCCCCGACCGTATTATGAAACTGTGCAAGTTACTGGTCATACCGCAAAAAACAGCGGCCACGCGCAACTTTAACGCCTTCGACACGGGCGTCTAGGGGGAGTTGGGGGATCAGGCCACATGCCATGGCCCTATCAAGAATTTACTGAGCCAGTTCCTCATCGCGACCCGCCGGGTTGCCTTCACGCGGCGGACGGCCAATCACGTCCTTGAGGTCTTCGAGTTCGATGAAATTGTCAGCTTGGCGGCGCAATTCATCTGAAATCATTGGCGGTTGGCTGCGAATGGTGGAAACCACCGAGACCCGCACACCCTGACGCTGCAAGCTTTCCACCAGCGGGCGGAAGTCGCCGTCGCCGGAAAAGAGCACGATATGATCCACGCGTGGTGCCAGTTCCATGGCATCGACGGCCAGTTCGATGTCCATATTGCCCTTCACCTTCCGGCGCCCTTGGCTGTCTGTGTATTCCTTGGCAGGCTTTGTGACCATGGTGAACCCATTATAGTTCAGCCAGTCGACCAGAGGGCGGATCGGCGAATAATCGTCATTTTCCAAAAGCGCTGTGTAATAAAATGCCCGCAGAAGTTTCCCACGGCGCATAAATTCAGATCGGAGAAGCTTGTAATCGATATCAAAGCCGAGCGATTTTGCGGCCGCGTAGAGATTGGAGCCGTCGATGAACAGCGCCAGCCGTTCGTCTTTGTAAAACATCGGTTGTCCTTTCAAGGGGGACAGGTCATTTGGTGAGTGTATCACATACTCATGACCGTGTTCGCTTTTGCGCGATCAATTATGGAATCACCTAGGGCGGCACAAGGGTTTTCGCAACGTCACTTTCGATCAGCAAAGGTCAACAAGAATTGATCGGCAATACTATAAAAAAAACGGCTATCATCGCCTTGGGGGCGAATTTGCCGTCGCATGCGGGCCAGCCTGAGCGGAGTTTGGCCGACGCACTGCAAAAGTTTTCCGAATATGGTTTCGAAGACGTCAAAACAAGCCGGTTGTTTCGTACGCCGTGTTTTCCGCCGGGTGCGGGGCCGGATTATGTCAATTCCGCTGCGATGGCCACCGCTGAAGGGCCCGCTGAAGTGATTCTGACCCATTTGCATGACATTGAGGCGGAGTTTGGCCGCGAAAGACAGCAGCGTTGGGGACAGCGCAGCCTGGATCTGGACTTGATCGCACTGGATGATGCGGTGCGCCCCAACCTGGAAACCTATGAGAGGTGGCGCGATCTGTCGCCTGAGGCGCAGCGCCAAGACGCGCCGGATCAACTCATCCTGCCTCACCCGCGTCTGCAGGACCGCGCCTTTGTTCTGGTGCCGCTGATGGATGTGGCGCCCGATTGGGTGCATCCGGTATCCAAATTGAGTGTGCGAGAAATGGTGGCGCAGTTGGACGCTGGCCTGATCGAGGAAGTTGTGCCGCTCGAACAGGGTCCGATTGTGGGGCACTAAAGTATCGTTGTGCACTGTTTAGGATTGCCATACCAGGGCCTGACAAGGGCGCTCTCTCACGGGTGAATTTCCGAGGCGGTGCGTTTCCCACTGTCTACTGTAAAGGCCCGCAGCACAGCCCATTATGCGCTTGTGTTTCCGACACCATCGCCCTACATACGGGGCTTCAACCCCGAATAGTCGCGATCGGAGGTCCAATGGCCCGCGTTACAACAGAAGACTGTGTTGACAAAGTCCCGAACCGGTTTGATCTGGTCATGCTTGCCGCCCACCGTGCGCGGGAAATTTCATCGGGATCGGCTATCACCGTGGACCGCGACAACGACAAGAACCCGGTTGTGGCATTGCGGGAGATTGCGGATGAAACCCAATCGGCCGATGAGTTGAAAGAACGTCTGATCGAATCCAACCAGACTCAGATCGAAGTGGATGAGCCGGAAGATGACTCCATGGCGCTCCTGATGGGTGGTGAGCCGGACAAGCCCGCCGATGATGACATGCCCGAAGAAGATCTTCTGCGGGCACTGATGGAGGCGCAGGGCGAGGGCTGATTTTTTCACCCTAACGCCCCGCTTGGGGTGCGGACATGACCATCGCAACCCAAGATTTTGCCGCGACCGACCTGTTGGAGTTGGTGCGGCACTACAACCCCAAAACCGATGAGGCCAAGATTGCCGCCGCCTTCAAGTTTGGCGCCGAAATGCATGACGGCCAGATGCGCCATTCGGGTGAGCCTTATTTCACTCATCCCGTGGCCGTGGCCGCGATTCTGGCAGAACAGCGTCTGGATGATGCCACGCTGATCACGGCGCTTCTGCATGACACGATTGAAGACACCCGCGCCTCTTACGCTATTGTTGAAGAAAAGTTCGGTCGTGAGATTGCCGATCTTGTGGACGGTGTGACCAAGCTCACCAATCTGCAGCTCTCCAGCACGGAAACCCAGCAGGCCGAAAACTTCCGCAAACTCTTCATGGCCATATCCAAAGATATGCGCGTGATTCTGGTTAAGCTCGCTGATCGGCTGCACAACATGCGCACGATCAAGCACATGCGCCCCGAAAAGCAGCTGAAAAAAGCGCGGGAGACGATGGATATCTTCGCCCCATTGGCAGGCCGCATGGGCATGCAATGGATGCGCGAAGAGCTGGAGGATCTGGCCTTCCGCGTGATCAACCCCGACGCGCGCAATTCCATCATGCGCCGCTTCATCACGCTGCAACGCGAAACCGGCGATGTGATCGAACGCATCACCCATGACATGCGGCTGGAACTTGAAAAAGCGGGGATCACGGCCGATGTGTTTGGCCGCGCCAAGAAACCCCATTCGATCTGGCGCAAGATGCAGGCCAAGGAAATCGGCTTTTCTCGCCTGTCTGACATCTACGGTTTCCGCATCATCACGGAATCCGAAGAGGATTGCTATCGCGTGCTGGGGGCGATCCACGGGCGCTGGGCTGCGGTGCCCGGTCGGTTCAAGGATTACATCAGTCAGCCCAAATCGAATGGCTATCGTTCGATCCACACCACCGTGTCAGGCCGCAATGGCCGCCGCGTTGAGGTGCAGATCAGAACCCGGCAAATGCACGATGTGGCTGAAACCGGCGTTGCTGCGCATTGGTCCTATCGCGATGGCGTGCGGTCGGAAAACCCCTTTGCCGTTGACCCAACCACCTGGATTTCCAGCCTGACCGAACAGTTTGAGGCCAATGAGGATCACGATGAATTCCTCGAAGCCGTCAAGTTGGAGATGTATTCCGACAAGGTGTTCTGCTTCACCCCTAAAGGTGAAGTGGTGAAGCTGCCGAAAGGGGCCACGCCGATCGATTTCGCCTATGCCATCCATACCCGCATCGGCCACGCCTGCGTGGGCGCCAAGGTGGACAATATGCGGGTGCCGCTTTGGACGCGCATCAAGAATGGGCAATCGGTGGAGGTGATCACGGCCGATGGCCAGACCCCGCAGGCCACATGGCTCGATATCGCCACCACGGGCCGGGCACGCGCCGCGATCCGCAAAGCGCTCCGAGAATTGGATCGCGACAGATACATCAAACTGGGTCGTGAACTGGCGCGCTCTGCCTTTGACAATGTGCGCAAGCGGGCCACGGACAAGGCCTTATCGACAGCGGCCAAAACGCTGCGTCTGCATGACATGGACGACCTGCTGGCACGGCTGGGCAGCACGGAACTGACAGCACAGGAAGTGCTGAACGCGGTCTACCCTGATGTGGCCACCAAGCCGGGCAACGTGATACGCCATGACCGCGCAGTCATCGGTCTTGGCCGAAATCAGAAATTCACCCGCGCCAAATGTTGCCAGCCGATCCCGGGTGAACGCATCGTCGGCATCACTTATCGCGGCAAAGGTGTCGTGGTGCATGCGATTGATTGCGAAGAACTGTCCCAATTCGACGATCAACCCGAACGCTGGCTGGATCTGCACTGGCACGCCGGAAAGCACCCGGCGGAGTATGATGTGACGATCATGATCACCATCGGCAATGATACGGGCGCCTTGGGGCGAATTTGTACATTGATCGGAGAGCAGAAGGCCAATATCTCCAACCTGACGTTTCTGGATCGAAAGCCGGATTTCTTCCGTTTGCTGATTGACGTGGATGTAAGCGATGCGGGGCATCTGCACACCATAATTTCTGCGCTTGACGCGGAAAGCAATGTCGCGTCGGTTGCGCGACATCGGGACCCCGGCAGGGCGGCAGAGGATGCAGAGCGTTTGGTAAGGTAGGAGACAGCCAGACTTGGTGTTCAAGCGTCGCGAAAAACTGACAAACGCCCGAAAGGTGCTGGAATTTCTCTGGCCCAAAAGCGGCTATGCGCGCGCGTTCAACTACGTGAAGCTGCGGGTTCGGCGCATTCCCGACCAACCCCACCGAATTGCGCGCGGCATATTTGCGGGTGTTTTCGTGACCTTTTCCCCGTTTTTCGGGCTGCATTTCTTTCTGGCCGCAGCACTTGCAAAGGTCATGCGCGGCAACATCATTGCCTCGCTCTTTGCGACTTTCGTGGGCAACCCGCTGACCTTTTTCTTCATCGCCACAGGCTCGTTTCAGACGGGCAACTTCCTACTTGGCCGGATTGGCTCCATCAGTGACGAGGCTCATCGCTCACTCGGCGGGAAATTCGTTGATGCCTGGCAGGACTTGAAGAACAATTTCTTTGCACTCTTCACCGATGTGGATGCCGATTGGCAGAACCTCTATGTCTTTTACGATGAAGTGTTCTTCCCCTACATGGTCGGCGGTCTGGTGCAGGGTGCGGTCTTCGGCGTGCTGTTTTACTATCTCAGCCTGCCTGTCATTCAGGCCTATCAGAACCGCCGCAAAGGGCGTCTGAAGGAAAAGATTTTGGCGCTGAAGGAAAAAGCGGCCGCGAAGGCTGACAGGAAGACCCCGCAGGACTAAATTGTGTTGGGCTATTCAGGAGGGCGCAAAGATGTCTGACAATAATCTGAGACTTGGTGTGAACATCGATCATGTGGCCACCGTGCGCAACGCGCGCGGCGGGGCCTATCCCGATCCCATTCGGGCCGCCAAAATCGCCGAAGAGGCGGGCGCCGACGGCATCACCGCCCATTTGCGAGAAGACCGTCGTCATATCTCTGACGACGATATTGAACGGTTGATGGAACACCTGACGCTGCCTTTGAATTTTGAAATGGCCGCAACGGAAGAGATGCAAAAGATCGCTCTGCGCCACAAACCCCACGCCGTCTGCATCGTGCCCGAAAAGCGCGAGGAGCGGACGACAGAAGGCGGCTTGGAAGTGGCGCGCGAAGAAAACCGCCTGGCCCATTACATTGCGCCTTTGCGGGATGTCGGCTGCCGCGTGTCCATCTTCATCGCCGCCGACCGCCGCCAGATCGAGGCCGCCAGCCGCATCGGGGCCGAGGTGATCGAACTTCACACTGGCGCCTATTGCGATGCCCACGCGGACGGTGATTTAGAAACCCGCGACCGCGAATTTCAGTCCCTGCGCGAAATGGCCGCCTATGGGGCTTCGCTGGGTCTTGAGGTGCATGCGGGCCACGGTCTGACCTTCGATACCGTCGCCCCCATCGCCGCCCTCCCGGAAGTCAAAGAACTCAATATCGGCCACTTTCTGATCGGTGAATCCATCTTCCTCGGGCTGGGCGAGGCCATCAAGGAAATGCGCCGTCTGATGGATGATGCACGCGGCGCGCCGTTAAAGACTGCCGGGTAACCCACGCCTTGGCTGACCCCTTGACCGAAGCCCCCACGCGGGAAGAGGGCATATCAGCCCGTGCTGTCCTGCTGACCATAATTGCCTTGGTGCTGGGGGCTTGGGCTATTTGGATGCTGGAGAGCTCCCGCGCAGGCCTCACTTTTGAAGAACTGCGCGACGGCCCGACACCGGTCACCCGCATCTCGGATGGTTCCGGCGGCCCGCCCGTGGTGATCGCCCATGGCTTTGCAGGCTCCCGCCAGATGATGCTCAGCTACGCCAGCGCCTTGGCGCAGGGCGGCTACACAATCTACAGCTTTGATTTCGAAGGCCACGGTCGCCACCCCGACCCGATGCGCGGGGATGTGACCGCCATCGAAGGCACCACGACGCGGCTCGTTAATCAGACCATCGGTATCGTCGATATGGCCTCAGATGGCGAAACACCTGTAGCGCTTCTGGGCCACTCCATGGCCACTGACGTTCTGGTCCGCGTCGCCCGCCAGAAGGAGGCTGTCGGACCTGTGGTCCTGCTCTCTGCCTTCTCCGAGGCCATCGACGCCACCCAGCCTGACGACATGCTTCTCATCACCGGCGCATGGGAAGGCGCGTTGGCAGACTTTGCCGAAACTGCCCTGCAAATGACCGATCCCGATGCAGCGCTAGGCAACACGGTGCAGCAGGGCGACATTCGCCGCAAAGCCATCCTCGCCCCCAATGTCGAACATGTCGCTATCCTGCATTCCCGCGTGGGTCTCACCGAGGCGGAGGACTGGCTCAACGCCTTCTATGACCGCCCGCGCACCGATCACGTCGCAATTCAAACCGGCTGGCCGCTCATCGCTTTGCTCTTTGCTCTTACCGTTCTCTTCCGCCCCGTGATGCAGATCTACCCGCCTGCGGAACAAAACACCCCATGGCTCAACCCCTACGGCTTTGCCATCGTCACGCTGGTCCCCGCCATCCTGACGCCGCTGCTCGCCTATCCGTTCGAAATCGAGGTTCTGCCCGTCCTCGTCGCCGACTACCTCGCTCTGCATCTGGCGATCTTCGGCCTTATCCAATTGGGCCTGCTGCTCTGGCTCAAAGGCCGCCTTGCGCGCCCCGATCTGATCGCCGCAGCCTTGCTCGCCGCCTGGGCCATCCTCATCTTCGGCACAGCACTCGACCGTTACGGCGCCAACTTCTGGCCTGCCGAAGGCCGCCTCAGCCTCATCGCCGCGCTCTGCCTCGGCGCGATCCCCTTCATGATCGCCGACAGCTACTTCGCCCACGGTGCCCCCTTCTGGCAGCGCATCCTGGGCCGCGTGGCCTTCTTCGCGTCCCTCGGTGCCGCCGTCGCGCTCGATTTCGAAGGGCTATTCTTCCTGCTCATGATCGCGCCCGTGCTGGTGCTCTTCTATTTCACCTTCGGCGTCATGGGCCGCATCACCGCCAAGATCGCAGGGCCGTCTGCGGCGGGCCTCGGCCTCGGCGTGGCCCTCGCCTGGGCGCTGGGCGTCAGCTTCCCCCTCTTCGCGGCAGGAGGGTAAGATGATCCTCGGCGTCGGCACTGATCTGGCCAATATCGACCGCATTCAAGGTGTGCTCGACCGTTTCGGCGATCGCTTTCGCAATCGCATCTTCACCGATCGCGAACAAACCAAAGCCGAACGCCGCAAGGACACCGCAGGCACCTACGCCAAACGTTGGGCCGCGAAAGAGGCTTGTTCCAAAGCCCTCGGCACTGGTCTGCGCATGGGCATTTCGTGGAAAGACATGGCCGTCAGCAATCTCGACACCGGCCAACCCGTCATGCATGTCACCGGCTGGGCCGCCGAACGGCTGGCGGAAATGACGCCCCCGGGGCATGAGGCCATCATTCACGTCACCCTCACCGATGATCACCCTTGGGCGCAGGCCTTCGTGGTGATTGAGGCCCGACCCAAAGCTTGACACCCAAGGCCCATCCCCCCAAGAGGGTGCAACTCAAAAGAAGCGGAGCAGAGCATGTCCACTGAGGAGAAATCATCAGGCATCTGGGATACGATCAAGACGGTGTTCTGGGCGCTGGTCATCGCGCTGATCTTCCGCACGATCTTCTTCCAACCCTTCTGGATCCCGTCGGGGTCGATGAAAGACACGCTGCTCATTGGCGATTTTCTCTTCGTCAACAAGATGGCTTACGGCTATTCCTACGCCTCGTGCCCCAACATCGCGCCACTGGGCATCGACGCGCAGAAAATCTGCGGGTTCCTCGACAATGACAACACACGCCTTCTGGGCGGTGCGCCGGAACGCGGCGACATCATCGTCTTCCGTCACCCGACCAACGGCACCGATTTCATCAAACGCCTGATTGGCATGCCGGGTGACAAGGTGCAGGTCCAAAATGGCGTGCTCTCGATCAACGGCACGCCTGTGGGCATCGAAGAGGCCGGTCAGTTCGTCGAAATCAAGGACGCCCAAGGCCCGCTGCGCAACCTGCCGCGTTGTGAAAACGGGCCTGTGGGGCTGGGTGCGACCTGCGAAAAATCCCGCCAGATCGAAACCCTGCCGGGTGGGCACGCGCATAACATTCTGAATATAGCCAACATGCCGTCCGACAACACGCGGGTCTATAACGTCCCGCCCGGGCACTATTTCTTCATGGGCGACAACCGCGACAATTCCACCGACAGCCGCGTGCCCGATCGCGCAGGCGGGGTTGGGTTCGTGCCGTACGAAAACCTCATCGGTCGCGCGGATCGAGTGATTTTCTCCTCGGCGGGCCGTTCCATGCTCTTCTTCTGGACGTGGCGGGGCGATCGTTTCTTTGAGAAGCTCGAATGAAGCTATCGGCGGAGCTCAAGGCTTTCGAGTCGCGGCTGGGCTATGCGTTCAAGAAGCCCGAGCGCCTCTTGCGGGCGGTGACCCACGCCTCCATGTCGTCGCCCAACCGCGACGACAATCAGCGCCTCGAATTTCTGGGAGACCGCGTTCTTGGACTTGTTATGGCCGAGGCGCTTCTGGATCAGGACACCTCCGCACAAGAAGGCCAGCTCGCCCCGCGTTTCAACGCGCTGGTGCGCAAGGAAGCCTGCGCCGACGTGGCCCGCGAGATTGACCTTGGAAAAGTGCTCAAACTCGGTCGTTCCGAGATGCTGTCCGGCGGGCGGCGCAAGCAGGCTTTGCTGGGTGACGCGATGGAGGCCGTCATCGCCGCTGTCTACCGCGATGGCGGCTTTGAAGAGGCGAAGGACCTGGTGATCCGGCTTTGGGGCGAACGGGTGCGCCTGGTGGATGATGACGCCCGCGATGCCAAAACCGCGCTGCAAGAATGGGCTCAAGCACGCGGGCTTTCCCCGCCCCAATATGTTGAGCTATCCCGCGACGGCCCCGATCACGCCCCGCAATTCACCATTGAGGCGCGGCTTGAAAGCGGCGAAGGCAGCCAGGCCAAGGCAGGCTCCAAACGCCAGGCTGAACAGGCCGCAGCTGCCGCCTTGCTGGAAAAGGTACAAGATCAATGACCTCAGACACGCCAACCCGCGCCGGCTTCATCGCCCTGATCGGAGAGCCGAACGCGGGCAAATCCACGCTCCTTAACCGCATGGTGGGCGCGAAGGTTTCCATCGTCACCCACAAGGTCCAAACCACCCGCGCCCGCATTCGCGGCGTGGCGATTGAAGGCGATGCCCAGCTCGTCTTCGTCGACACGCCAGGACTTTTCCGCCCGCGCCGCCGCCTCGACCGAGCCATGGTCGCTGCCGCTTGGGGCGGTGCAGCGGATGCCGATATCGTCGTCCTTCTGGTCGAGGCCCATCGCGGCATCACCGAAGGCGTGGAGCGCATCCTCGAAGAGCTGCCCAAAGCCGCCGGGTCGCGGCCCGTGGCACTGGCCATCAACAAGATCGACCGTGTGAAGTCCGATGCGCTGCTCAGCCTCACCAAAGACCTCAACGACCGCTATGAGTTTGTAGAAACCTTCATGATCTCCGCCGAAAAAGGCCATGGCGTGCAGGACCTGCGCGCGTGGCTTTCAGAAACGCTCCCCGAAGGCCCATGGCTCTACCCCGAAGACCAGATCGCCGATCTGCCGATGCGTATGATCGCTGCCGAAATCACCCGCGAAAAACTGACCCTGCGCCTGCATCAGGAACTGCCTTACCAGCTGACCGTCGAAACCGAAGGCTGGGAGGACCGCAAGGACGGTTCTGCCAAGATCGACCAGATCATCTATGTCATGCGCGACGGCCACAAAGGCATTCTGCTGGGCAAAAAAGGCGAAACGATCAAAGGCGTCAGCCAGGCCGCGCGCACAGAGTTAGAGGAATTCCTCGGCCGTCGCGTGCATCTTTTCCTGCAAGTCAAAGTGCGCCCCGGCTGGCTGGAAGAGGCGGAACGCTATTCCGAAATGGGCCTTGATTTCAAGGACGGCGCGGGGTGACCCGGCTCACGTCGGAGTTCTGGGTTCAGGCCTATCTGGCCCGGCTCCGAATGTCCGGTATCCCCGCGTTCGTGACCAGCCACGGCGACAACACGGCTGGCGCCATTCTGGTCAAACTCAACACGCTCAACGGACAGGCGCGGCTTTTCCAACGCGGATATGACCTGCTCGCGGACAAACGCAGTTGGGATGTTCTGGCAGACGGCGCGGAGCCAGATGTCGACGCCGCCATCACCCGCCAACGCAGCTTTGATCCTGATCTTTGGGTGATCGAAGTGGAAGACCGCGCAGGTCGCCATTTGCTGGATGAACCGGGGCTCAGCGACTGATGGAATGGCGCGATGAGGCGATCCTTTTGCAATCCCGTCGCCACGGCGAAAGCGCGGCCATCATCGACGTCTTCAGCCCTGATCACGGCCGTGCCAGCGGCATCGTGCGCGGTGGCACCTCGCGTAAACTGGCCCCGATCCTGCAACCCGGCGCACAGCTCGATGTGACGTGGAAGGCGCGGTTGGAGGATCATCTGGGCAGCTTCACAGTCGAACCTATCCGATCCCGCGCGGCGGCGTCGCTCGGCGACCGGCTGTCGCTCTCGGGGCTGAACGCCGTGGTATCCTTGCTGCTTTTCTGTCTGCCAGAACGCGAACGGCACGCGCGCCTTTACGACAATACCCGAGCACTTCTCGACCTGCTGGGGCAGGCGGAGATCTGGCCTTTGGCCTACCTCCGTTGGGAACTCGCCCTTCTCGATGATCTGGGCTTCGGCCTCGACCTCACAGAATGCGCGGTGCTGGGACAGGCGGGTGACGCGCTGATTTATGTCTCCCCCAAGACAGGCCGGGCGGTCTCAAAGGCGGGAGCGGGCGAATGGGCGGACAGGCTTTTGCCGTTGTCCCCCAGCCTGTTGGAACAAGGCGAGGGTGAGGATGCCGATGTGCTGGAGGCGCTGGGCGTCACGGGCTACTTCCTGACCCAACGCGTTGCCCCGGAATTGGGTCACAAACCGCTGCCTGATGCGCGTGCGCGCTTCGTGGAACGTCTGGAACGCCGCGCGCGGGGTTAGTTTTCCGCCCGGAACACCATCTTCCGCCCGTCATCATTGCTCAGAAACAGCGTGTCCACGCCCACCTCGGCCAGCGTCATCGCCTGCAATGCTTCAAAAAACGCGGCCTCCGCGTCCAGCTCCGGACAAGCCATACGTGTTACCGCAATGCCTTCCGTTTTGAACCAGGGGTAAGGAACAGTCTGACTGCCGGAAAACGTGTTGCAGGGTCCCCGACCCTGAATGCGTCCTTCTTCCGGAAAGCTCAAAACCGCGCGTGCCTCAAAGGCCGCGCCATCAATCTCCGTCAGGATCCATTCCGTGTCTGACGCGCCATAACCGCTCACGGTCTCGTCCCCGCAGGAAAAAAGCCCGACCATCGCTATCAGACCGATCCCACCGCGCATCATCTGAGTGCCAGTACCAGATCTACAAGCGATCCGATGGCCTGTGATTTGTCGCGCTTTGCGTCCCCTGTCACCATGCCGACACCCACAGCCGCGCCATATACCATATGTGCCACCTCCGGGTTCGCGATCCCGATATGTTTGAGCACTGTGGTCAGCACATCCATCCGCGCTGCATCCACCCGCGTGACCACGTCGCGCGCCAGTTTCGCGTTGGTGGACCAGGCGCGCACTGCTGCTTCGCCTTGCAGAACGCGGTTGCTTTTGTCCGGGTCGGCCATGGACTGCGCCAGCGCCTGAAAGCAAGCCACACCGCCGGATTGTTCTTCCAGCACGCGGGAAAGATCTGCGATTGCGGCCTGTTCCCAGAGGGCAAGAATAGAGGCTTGGAAATCCTCCACATCCTTAAAATGCCAGTAAAAAGAGCCCTTCGAGGTCTTCATATGACGCGCCATGGGCTCGGCCTTGAGCGCGTCCGAACCCTTTTCACGCAGCACATTCACGCCTGCGTCCACCCAAGCCGCGCGAGTCAGCCTTTTATTTTTCTGCACTTGCATAATGATCCCATACGCCTGCGTGCGCTAACGCGCAAGAGAACAGCAAGAATGTTGTCGGGATGCGCGTCGTTTCGCAGTCCAAAGGATAAGAACTAAGCGGTTTTAGGTGCCTCAGCCCAAGGCGCGCCGCCGTTTCAGAGGCTCGGACTTCACGGCCTCTTTCTGCGTCTTTTCCAGGAACTTGATGGCCTTTAGAAACTCCCGATGGCTGGGCGTGTGCTCCAGATAGTCCATCAGGCGAAACAGGTTTATGGGCTGCACGGTGATCAGTTGCGCGACCCGGTCCACCGCCTCTTCATGATTGTAGTGATCAATGAACTGGCACGCGGTTTGCGTCGGTGTCAGCAGATAGAAATCCTGCTTCCGACGCGGCGTATACCGTGTAATGTCAAAGGGCGATGCGCCTAAGGCATGTGACTTTGGCATCAAGCATCGCCGGTCTGCCGCTCGATCCTCCAGCACATTGCCAGACACCTGACGAAACCCGATCTTTCCCAGCCGGTCAAAGGCATGATTGCGCATCGCAGGCGACAGCATGTCGGCATCCGCGCGGTCATAGTAGAGATCGTCAAACACTGAAAACAGGCGCAGTCGAGCATCGGCTAGAGCCATATAATGGCCGAAATTTACCTCAGCGGGATCGACGGAAAGGGCCGTGTCAACATCGGCCTTGGCAGAGAAAAAGCGAAACATAGACGGTCCCTTGGCTGACCCTGATCATAGCCCGCTGGCGGCTTGGATCAATCATCGCCAACGGTCAGAGTGACGCGGTCACCTGCAAACCACGTGCGGCCATACTCAACCGGCACACTGTCCTCATCGACGCTGAGCGAAACAGTGCGCAAAAGCGGGGCACCCTCGCTGATCTGCAGAAGCCCCGCCTGCGTGGCAGAGGCCCGTTTGGCCGTCAACTGTGTCCAGGCGCGGGTGTAATCAGCCAACCCGCACTTCTGCAGTGCTTTGCTGATGGAGTGATATCGCGTCAACTCCTGCGGTAAATTAGGAAATCGCGCCGCTGGAAAGATAGTCCGCGCCAGGGCCACGGGCCGGTCATCGGCTCGGGAGATGCCTTCATATACATGCACCATTGCGCGTGCCTCAAGCGCCAGTATTTCGGCCTCGTCCTTCCCCGCCATGCGTGTCTCCAACGCCAGCACCTCTTTGGTCGGCAGTAGTCCTGCCGCCTGCAGGTTCTGGTGAAACCGCACACGTTTTCCGATGGGGTAAAGCGTGGGTTCCTGCGTCACAAACACCCCCGCCCCCCGACGGGCATGGACCGTTCCATCCTCGGCCAGCTGTGCCAACGCCCGGCGCACGGTGTGGCGATTGACGCCGAACCGCTGGGACAGCGCCGCTTCCGTGGGCAATTTATCGCCCTGCGCGTAACGGCCTTCGCCGATGTCACCGCTCAGCGTGGTGTAGATCGACCGCCAAACCGGGATTTTATTTGTTGTGGTGGGCATCAAGGGCCTTTTGTCATGGAAATTTCATATGCGGATGGCTTGTGGACAACTCGAAAGCACGGTAAAGATTTGTCTAGTTGTATAGTCTAATAGACAAATCCGCAAGGTGTCTAGATGAACCAGACCGATGTGAACACAACCGAGGCCCGCCAATCCTGGATGAGTCTTTTGGCCAAATCCCCCGCGCCTGAATTGGAGCGGCTTTGGGACGCTTTCGACGGGGCAGAGCCGCACACATGGTTGCGCATGCCCGAGGCGGGCGGCGTGATGGTGCGCGGTCGAACGGGGGCCACCGGCGCGCCGTTCAACCTTGGCGAGATGACGGTCACCCGCTGTTCTTTGAAACTGCCCGGTGGTGAGGTCGGGCACGGTTACGTGCAAGGGCGCGACAAAGCCCATGCCACCCGCGCGGCCCTCGTGGACGCGCATATGCAAACGGCCAAGGCCCCGGCGCTGCGCCGGACGGTGTTGGACCCGTTGGAAAAGGCTTTGGCCGGCGCGAAAGCCACGCGTGCGGCCAAGGCGGCTGCCACCAAAGTTGATTTCTTCACATTGGCAAGAGGAGAAGACTAATGGACGGCAGAAGCTTGGAAGGCGGGTTTCAGGACGCCCCTGTAGAGGCTGCACGCGCCTTTCGCGCGGCGATGTCCGCAATGGCCCGGCCCGGACGGATCGAACCACTTGATGCAGCCACCCCACCTTTGCACGCATCAAAGGCAGCGGGGTCCTTGCTGCTGACGCTCGCGGATCACGAAACGGGTGTGTATCTGGCCGGTGATCATGATTGTGCTGCGATGCGCGAATGGCTGACCTTTCACACCAGCGCCCCGCTCGTTGGTCCGCAAGAGGCCGTGTTCGCCCTAGGCCGGTGGGAGGCGCTGTTGCCGCTCTCGGATTACCCGGTCGGCACCCCGGAGTACCCGGATCGGTCCACCACGTTGATCGTCGAAATGGATGATCTGCACGGGGAGGGCGCGTTGTTGAAAGGGCCCGGCATAAAGGACGCGGCCCATCTCAACCTGCCAGATGCTTCGATGATGCAGGCCAACAATCAGCATTTCCCACTGGGCCTTGATTTCTTCCTGACCTCCGGGTCGCGCGTCGCGGCTTTGCCGCGCTCAACACAAGTGGAGGCGCGATAAATGTACGTGGCGGTCAAAGGTGGGGAGCGGGCGATCGACAATGCCCATGCTTGGCTCGCGGAAGAACGCCGTGGGGATATGGGCGTTGACGCCCTGTCCCTCGCGCAGATCCGCGAACAGCTGTCTTTGGCCGTGGCCCGTGTCATGGCCGAAGGATCGCTCTACGACCCGGATCTGGCCGCCCTTGCCATCAAACAGGCGCGCGGTGATCTGATTGAGGCGATTTTCCTCATTCGCGCTTATCGCACCACCTTGCCCCGCTTTGGCGCATCCCGCCCGATCGACACAGGCAAGATGGCCTGTGACCGGCGCATCTCGGCCACGTTCAAGGACGCCCCGGGCGGGCAGGTTCTGGGCCCCACATTCGACTACACGCACCGCTTGCTGGATTTCAAACTGGCCGCCGACGGCGAATGCCCCGCCGCCCCGGAAAAGGCCGCATCAGATCAGGACGTGCCCCATATCACCGAATTCCTCAACCAAGAAGGGCTGATCCAATCCGAGACGCGCAGCGACGAGGTGCCCCCCGACCTGACCCGCGAACCCATGGAATTGCCCGCCAACCGCGCGCTGCGCCTTCAGGCGCTGGCCCGGGGCGATGAAGGTTTCGTGCTCGGTATGGCCTATTCCACGCAGCGCGGCTACGGGCGCACCCATGCTTTTGTGGGGGAGCTGCGCATCGGGGCCGTCGCGGTGGAAATGGACATCCCCGAACTGGGCTTTGCCATCGAAATCGGCGAAATCACTGTGACCGAATGCGAAACCGTGAACCAATTTCAGGGCTCCAAAACCGAACCGCCCCAATTCACCCGTGGCTACGGCCTCGTCTTCGGCCAGTCAGAGCGGAAATCGATTTCCATGTCGCTGGTGGATCGCGCCCTGCGGTGGCAAGAACTGGGCGAAGAAAACACCGGTGCGCCCGCGCAGGACGAAGAATTCGTGCTGATGCACAGCGATAACATTCAGGCCACCGGGTTCCTCGAACACATCAAGCTGCCCCACTATGTGGATTTCCAATCTGAGTTGGAACTGGTCCGCAAAATGAGAGCGGAGGCCACCGGTCAAGCCGGGGCCTCCGCCCGTCACGCCACCCGGGAGGCGGCGCAATGATGGAAGTCACGCGATCACTTTTGAGCGTCTTCGTCGGCCTTGAAACCGTTGGACATCGTGCCGGGGAACATATCCTTCAGCATCTTGCCCGCCAGAAGGGCGCCGAACAGCACCAGAAGCGAAACGCAAATCGTAGTCGTAGACATAACCAAATTTCCCTCGTTTGGGTCTCCATACAAGGGTCAAGCTATGGGTGCTTTGAGGCGAGAGCGTGGCAGAAAGCGTGCAATTCATGACAAATCAGCCCGGCACCGTTCCTGAGTACAATTTCGCCTATCTCGATGAGCAAACCAAGCGCATGATCCGCCGTGCCATCCTCAAAGGGCTCGCTATTCCGGGCTATCAGGTGCCGTTTGCCAGCCGTGAAATGCCGATGCCCTATGGCTGGGGCACCGGCGGCGTGCAGGTCAGTGCGGCCACATTGGTGCCCGATGACCGGCTGAAGGTCATCGACCAAGGTGCTGATGACACGACGAACGCCGTTTCCATCCGCAAGTTTTTTGAGAAAACCGCAGGCGTTGAGACGACGGAAGAGACGGTTGAGGCCACCGTCATCCAAACGCGCCATCGCATCCCCGAAGAGCCGCTGACCGAGGACCAGATCCTCGTCTATCAGGTGCCCATCCCTGAGCCTTTGCGCTTTCTGGAACCGCGGGAGACCGAAACGCGCAAGATGCACAGTCTTGAAGAATACGGGCTCATGCATGTGAAGCTTTACGAAGACGTGGCGCAGCACGGAACGATCGCCACCTCCTACGCCTACCCAGTGAAGGTGGAAGGGCGCTACGTGATGGACCCGTCCCCGATCCCAAAATTCGACAACCCGAAAATGACCATGGACGCAATCCAGCTTTTCGGTGCAGGCCGCGAACAGCGCATCTATGCCCTGCCGCCGCACACGCATGTGGTCAGCCTCGATTTCGAAGATCACCCCTTCGATCCCTCCAAGGCCGATCACCCCTGCCATATCTGCGGGGCAGAAGATGCCTATCTGGACGAGGTAATCATTGACGACGATGGCGGACGCATCTTTGTCTGTTCCGACACGGATTACTGTCGGTCACAGGTGGATGCGCAGAATGAAGAAGACAACTGAGATGGTGTATTTGCACGGGGCAGGGCTCAACGCGGAAATCTGGGGCGATGTACCGGGCCGGGCGATCAACCTGCCGGGCCATGGCGGGCGTGCTCGCGCGCGGCGCGCCACTGCTGAGCAATTCGCCGAAGAGATCCTGCCCGACATCCCGCAAGGCGCGGTGCTGGTTGGGTTTTCCCTCGGTGGCATGGTGGCGCTGGCCTTTGCCAACCGCTACCCCGATCACCTGCGCGGGCTGGTTCTGGTGGACACGCCGCTGCGCGCGCCTTTGAAAATTATCTCGTGGTACACGCCTTTCGTAGCCCCCATCGTAACGCGTGTTCCGGGGATGGGCACCATCGCCAAAGTCGTCGGCAGCCGCATCGACAACCCGGAGGGCCAAGCGCGATTCCGCGACACGCTCCGCAACGGGGACCCGTCCGGCCTGTCTGACGCTTTGATCGTTGCTGGGCGCTTTGATGGGGCTGCCGCGCTCGAAAACTTGCGCGTGCCTTTGCAGGTCCAGGTGGGCGCTCGCAGCTTGCTCACCGGAGAGGCCTATCGCGACATGGTGCGCGCGGCCTGCCCGGACGCAGAAATTGTCGAACTGGACACCGGCCACCACATCCCCTCCGATGATCCCGAGGCGATGAACCGTGAAATCTTGCGTTTCGCAAAGGAATTGCCATGACACCGCTTCTGTCTGTCCGCGACGTGACCAAGACCTACGGGTCCCGGATTGGCTGCGCCGATGTAGGGTTTGATCTCTACCCCGGCGAAGTCATGGGCATTGTCGGCGAAAGCGGATCGGGCAAATCCACGTTGCTCAACTGCCTTGCCGGCCATCTGGAGCCGGACACAGGCGAGGTTCTCTTTGACACCCGCGAGGCCGGCCTGCGTGATACGCGCCAGATGTCCGAACCCGAACGCCGCATGCTCAGCCGCATCGATTGGGCCTTTGTCCACCAACACGCCCGCGATGGGTTGCGCATGGGGGTGAGCGCGGGCGGCAATGTGGGAGAGCGCCTGATGGCTGTGGGTGCACGGCACTATGGCAATATCCGGTCGGCCGCGGTCGATTGGCTGGGCCGGGTGGAAATCTCTGAGGATCGGATTGATGACCGTCCCAGTGCCTTTTCAGGCGGCATGCAGCAACGCCTGCAGATCGCGCGCAATCTGGTCACCGGACCGCGCCTTGTTTTCATGGATGAACCCACCGGTGGTCTGGACGTGAGCGTACAGGCGCGGCTTCTCGATCTTCTGCGCGGGCTGGTGCGTGAAATGGGGCTCTCGGCCATAATCGTCACCCATGATCTGGCCGTCGTGCGCCTGTTGGCGGATCGGCTGATGGTGATGAAAGACGGACGCGTGGTGGAAACCGGGCTGACTGATCAGGTGCTCGATGATCCGCAGCACGGGTACACACAGTTACTCGTCTCTTCCGTGCTTCAGGTGTGATGGCACAGGGCAGAATTTGAGTATTTTTGGCAAGATGAAAGACTGGCTATGATCAACGTCGCAGAACTCTCCAAAAACTTCACCTTGCACAATCAGGGCGGCGCAGTGATCCCCGTCATGGCGGGCGCGTCCCTGCGCGTAAGCCCGGGCGAGTGTGTCGCGTTGACGGGTGCGTCGGGGGCTGGGAAGTCGACCCTGATGCGCATGATCTACGGCAATTACCTCAGCAATTCCGGGCAGATCCTCGTGGGTGACGTCGATGTGGCCCGCGCTCAACCGCGCGAGATCTTGGCGTTGCGGAAGGACACCCTTGGCTATGTCTCTCAATTCCTACGCGTCGTGCCCCGTGTCCCCACCGTCGATGTGGTGGCAGAACCGCTTCTGATCACAGGCCACAGCCCGGAAGAGGCGCGATCTCGCGCGGAATATTTGCTGGCCCGCCTCAACATCCCGAAACGCCTCTGGTCCCTTAGCCCCACTACCTTTTCCGGTGGCGAACAGCAGCGCGTCAACATCGCGCGCGGCTTTGCTTATGACTACCCGGCGCTTCTGTTGGATGAACCCACCGCCAGCTTGGATGCCTCCAACCGCGACACGGTGCTATCGCTGATTGAAGAGGCCAAGGCGCGTGGTGCCGCCGTGTTGGGCATCTTCCACGATGTGGCGGCGCGCGAACGGGTCTGCGACCGCGAAGTGGACGTGTCGCGTTTCACGCCGGAGGCTGCGTGATGTCACGCCTTCTGGTCGCCGTCGTCGGCCCCTCGGGCGTCGGTAAGGACAGTGTTATGGAGGCGATGGCGGCCCGCGATCCACGCGTCACCCTCATCCGCCGCGCCATCACAAGGCCCGAATACATGGGCGGTGAGGCGTTCGATGGCGTCTCAGAGGCACAGTTTGACACCATGGTGGCCGCTGGTGATTTCGCCCTGCATTGGCCCGCCCACGGGTTGCACTACGGCGTGCCATGGGCGCAGCTGGGCGGCGATGGTATCCAGTTGGTAAACCTGTCCCGCCGGGTTTTGACCCAGGCAGCGGGGCAGTTTGACCGCTTTGTCACGCTTTCATTGACCGCGCCGGATGACGTACTGTCCCAAAGGCTTGCCGCGCGAGGGCGGGAAAGCGCGAATGACATCGCAGAAAGGCTCGCGCGGGCGGCGTTTGATCTGCCGACCAATACAGGGCCGGTGATCGAAATCCCCAATGTTGGGCCATTGGAAGATACTGCCTGGCAGGCCCTAACCGCGCTGGACCAATTTCAAGCCGAAAGCGTGTGACGATGCATCAGGTGAAAACGCCCCTCGTCATCCTCACCCACAAGGCAAATCGTATCCAGTGTGAACGGACCGCGGATCACCCCCTCCAAAGCCTTGTCCAACACCGAATGCAACTCAGGCAGCACCGTTTTGGGCAGTTTGCCGGTCAGCGTCATATGAAACCGGAACTCCTCCATCACGTACGGATAGCCCCAGCGCATCAGCATCGCCTCTTGCCCCGGGCTGAGCCCCGCCCCGCGCCGCCGCGCCAATTCCGCCTCGCCAGCAGGCGCGCGGAAGATATCCAGCCTCTCCACACACATCGCCGCCAGCCCTCCCAGCTGCGCGGTGTTGCCCGTGGCCGTCAGTGCCAGAAACCGACCAAGCTGCGTCACGCTCAGCTGCAAATCCATGACCGGATGAAACGTCCGCGATCCCAGGATGCCGACCGCCTCCACCAGCTCCGCTTCACTGCGCCCCTCGGCCAATCGAAAGGGCGGTTTCAGTGTGGCGTGGAACCCGTATTTTCGGGGTGTCGCGGTGATCTCCTCCACTGGCATCGGAAGGCCAGGAAAATCGGGATGCGCCACAGGCGCCCCGCGTGTCATATCCCAACCCAGCCAAGCCGCGCCAAAATCCGCGAGTTGCCCTGGGGGAGGGGCGTAATACACGGCATATCGCTTGAATTCCATGACCCTCTCCCGCGCAGGTTCCAGCCCAAGGTACAGCCATGACACAAACCCATGTCCTCGCCAATGCCACTTTGATTTTGCCGGGTGAAACCGTGACTGGTGCGATCGCATTCACAGGTGATGCAATCACCGACATTTCCACCGGCTCCAGCGTGCCTGCGGGCGCCACGGATTGCCACGGCGATTACGTCTCCCCTGGCCTGATTGAGCTGCACACCGACAACCTCGAACGCCATATCCAACCCCGCCCCAAGGTCGACTGGCCCCATGACGCCGCCATCCTCGCCCATGACGCTGAACTGGCCAGCACCGGGATCACCACGGTGTTTGATGCCATGCGCGTTGGCTCCATCCCCGAAGGTCGCGCGCGTTATGGCCAGTACGCCAGGGGTTTGGCCACGGAACTGCTGGAGATGCGCGAGGCCGACGCGCTCAAGATCAGCCACTTTTTGCATCTTCGGGCGGAGGTCTGCTCGGCGACTTTGGTGGAAGAACTCGATGAATTCACAGACCATGATCGCGTCGGGCTGGTCAGCCTCATGGACCATACGCCGGGTCAACGCCAATTTCGGGATATCTCCAAGCTCCGCACCTATGTGATGGGCAAACACGGGCTTACGGATGAAGGGTTTGAGGCCCATATCGCGCAGCTGCGGGAGCTGCGCGCGACATATGGCGAACGCCATGAGCAAGAGACGGTAAAGGCGGCGCGGCGGTTTGGTGCGGTTCTGGCCAGTCACGATGATACAACCGCAGAACAAGTGGCCACATCCGCAGATTATGGCATCAGACTTGCCGAATTTCCCACAACGCGAGAAGCGGCAGAGGCCTGCCACACCCACAACATTGCGGTGATGATGGGCGCGCCCAATCTCATTCGCGGCGGGTCCCATTCAGGCAATGTCGCGGCGAGCGATCTGGCCGCAACGGGGCATCTGGATATGCTGTCATCTGACTATGTGCCATCTGCATTGCTCATGGCTGCGGTGCAATTGGGGGAAGTCTGGCAGGACATGGCGCGCGGTATTGCCACGGTCACCGTCAACCCTGCGCGGGCAGCAGGCCTTAAGGATCGCGGCACTTTGGAGGTCGGCGCGCGCGCCGACGTGATCCGCTTCGCGCGCCGCAGCAGTGCGCCTACCGTGCGAGAAGTCTATTCCCGAGGTCGGCGGGTCGCCTAGGCTTTCGCGGTTGCATAGATCTTGCGAACGGTGTCAGAGTGCTACGCAACGACGCGCCGGGCAACCGCGTGCAAATGATCTGTTTCCAAGGGAGGACACCGACATGTCATTCATGAAACTCGCGACTCGTACCGCCGCTGCAGCCCTTATGGCGGCCAGCCTGAGTGGGGCAGCCATCGCGCAAGACGTGACACTGAAGATGCACCAATTCCTGCCGCCGCAGGCCAATGTGCCGAACCTCATTCTGGTTCCCTGGGCCGAACGGGTGATGGCAGCCAGCGATGGGCGCATCCAGATCGATCACTTCCCGTCGATGCAGCTGGGCGGCAAACCCCCGGAACTGGCCAGCCAAGTGGTCGATGGCGTGGCCGACATCATCTGGACGGTCGCGGGCTACACGCCGGGCCGCTTCCCGCAGCTCGAAGTGTTTGAACTGCCCTTCATGATGACCAATGCCGAAGACACCTCCCGTGCCTATTGGGAATATGCGGAAGCCAACATGATGGACGCCGATTTCAAGGACATGAAAATTCTAGGTGTCTGGGTCCACGGCCCCGGCGTGATCCACTCCAACAAACCGGTTGAGTCGGTGTCTGACCTCAACGGCATGAAGGTGCGCGGCCCGACCCGCGTGATCACCGGCATGCTGGGCGAATTGGGCGCAACCCCCGTGGGCATGCCCGTGCCTGCGATGCCCGAGGCGCTCTCCAAAGGCGTGATCGACGCGGGCGTCATCCCGTGGGAGGTGACGGCGGCTTTGAAAGTGCCCGAGCTGGTGAAAAACCACACCACTTTCGGGGATGAACCGCTCTACACGGCCGCCTTCATCTTTGCCATGAACAAGGACAAGTGGGAGGCGCTGCCTGATGAGCTCAAGGCGATCATCGACGCCGAATCCGGTGCGGATTTCTCTGCCCTCGCTGGCAAGACCATGCAGGACAGCGACGGCCCCGCCCGCAAACTGGCAGAAGAGGCGGGCAACAACATCATTGACCTAACGCCTGACCAGATTGCCGAATGGAAAGCCGCCGCTGGCAATGTGGAATCCAACTGGATCGCCGAGATGAACGAGAAAGGCTTCGATGGCCAAGCCCTCGTTGATCAGGCCAAAGCGCTGATTGCTGAAAAATCCCAGTAATTCAGATTGATCCGCGACCGGCGCCTCTGCTAAGGGGCGCCGGTCTGCTTTTGAAAAGGGTGTTTGATGCACAGGTGGGTTCTGACACTGGCCCGATGGATGGCCGTGCTGGGCGGTTTGGTGCTTTTGGCGCTTGTCCTTATCACCTGCGTTTCTGTGGCAGGGCGTATCCTCAACGGCTGGCTGCACAGCGATGTTCTGCAAGGCCTGATCCCCGGAGTCGCCGATTGGCTGATCGGCATCGGTGTGGGGCCGCTTTTGGGCGATTTCGAACTGGTTGAGGCGGGCATGGCCTTCGCCATCTTCGCCTTCCTGCCGCTTTGTCAGATCACCCGAGGCCATGCCAGCGTCGACATCTTCACCTCCCGCATGCCCGCCGCTTTCACCCGCGTGATCGGCGTGCTGGTCGATCTCATCTTCGCCGCCGTCCTCATCCTGATCGCGCAGAGGCTTCATGTCGGCACGCTCGACAAAATGGCCTTCAATGAAACCACCTTCATGCTGCAATTCCCGATCTGGTGGGCCTACGGGGCAAGCCTGTTCGCAGCCGTGGTCGCCGCCCTCGTGGCCATCTACATGGCGCTCGCTCGGCTTGCTGGCGCGCTCCCTGACCCGGGCGAGGTCGACCTGTGAGCGCGCTCGAGATTGGGATCGCCTCTTTCCCGGTCCTCATGGGGCTGATTTTCCTCCGCGTGCCGATCGGATTGGCGATGTTTCTGGTGGCGCTGGGCGGGCTTTACCTCGTCACGGATGGCATGACCTTTGCGCTTTCGCGGCTTAAAAACGAAACCTACTCGACCTTCTCCAGCTACTCATTGTCCATCATCCCAATGTTCCTCCTGATGGGGTATTTCGCGACGCTCGGCGGCATGTCACAGGCCCTCTTCCGCGCGGCAGCTGCCTTTCTGGGCCACCGCAAAGGCGGCGTTGCCATGGCCTCAGTGGGCGCTTGCGCAGGGTTCGGAGCGATCTGTGGCAGCTCTCTGGCGACCGCAGCCACCATGAGCCAGGTCGCCCTGCCGGAACTCAAGCGCTACGGTTATTCCGGTGGCTTTTCGACGGCGACACTGGCGGCGGGCGGCACGTTGGGCATCCTGATCCCGCCCTCGGTCATTCTTGTCATCTACGCCATCCTGACCGAACAAAACATCGCCAAGCTCTTCCTCGCAGCCTTCATTCCCGGCATTTTGGCCGCCATCGGCTACATGATCACCATCGCAATCTATGTGCGGCTCAAACCCGACAGCGCCGGTCTGCGCCCGCCCGTTCCCGCAGCGGAACGCCTGCAAGCGTTGCTGGAGATTTGGCCGGTCCTGCTCGTCTTCCTGCTGGTGGTTGGCGGCATCTATATGGGCTGGTTCACGCCCACAGAAGGCGCGGCGGTGGGGGCGGCGGGCACCGGGCTTATCGCGCTTCTCAATGGCGGGCTCACGCGCGTTACGCTCGTCGAAAGTTTTTATTCAACCGCCAAAAACTCCGCGATGATCTTCTTCATCATTCTGGGTGCTGCCTTCTATAACGGCTTTCTGGCCCTCACGCAGGTGCCTCAGGAATTGTCCGAATGGGTGGTCTCACTGGGCCTGTCCCCCTGGTCGGTCCTGATCTGCATCCTCGTTTTATACCTCATTTTCGGCTGCCTGATGGACAGCCTGTCGATGATCCTTCTGACCATCCCAATCTTCTTCCCGATCATCTCTCAGCTTGATTTCGGCATGACCCCGGAAGAGGTCGCGATCTGGTTCGGCATCCTCGTGCTGATCGTGGTGGAGGTCGGGTTGATCACGCCGCCGGTGGGCATGAATTTATTCGTCATCAACTCCATGGATCCCAAGACGAAGATGCTTGAGACCTACAAATCGGTTATCCCCTTCGTGGCCTCGGATATCGTACGCGTCGCAATTTTAGTTGCATTTCCTGGGATAACTTTGGTGCTCTTGCGCGCTTTGTATTAGCCGCCAAATCGGTTTGCGGCCTGCACCAGCTGATCCGTCCGAGCCGCGATGTCATCTGGTGACAAGTCCTTTAGTGCCTTGAGGCGGAAGTTCTTTCGCATCATCGCGATCCCGAAAAGTGCCGCGAGGATCAATGCCGCGCGATCGTCTGAGCGGTCACCGCCGAGCTTTTTTGCCAATGGTTCGGCCAAAGCGGTTTGCACCAGATCGCGGATCCGATCACCCATTTCCGGGTCGATGATATTGGCCAGAAGCATGGTAAACGGGTTTGCCTCTTCCGTGGCTGGATCATAGGGGTGGGAGAAACTGGCCACCGCCTCTTCCAGCACCTGTGCGTCATCGGCTTCCAGCGCAGGCCAGTGGGGAATGACAGTTAGCGTCGCTTCAAACAGCCCCTGCTTGCCACCGAAATACCGCGATACCAGGGCAACATCGACACCCGCCGCGCCAGTTATGTCTCGTACTGACACATTGGAATAGCCGCGCGTCCAAAAAAGATCACGCGCGGCATCAAGCAGTTTATCGCGGGTGGAGTGGGTCTTTGTCATGGTGTCTTCCTATCGTCACGATGAAAAAAGTCAACACTTGTTGACTTGGCGCAACGACTCACTTAGGTAGGACGTCAACACTTGTTGACTTTCTGGAGAACACCATGCCCAATACAGCCCTCATCACCGGCGCGTCCGCCGGCATCGGCACCGAATTCGCCCGTTACCATGCCGCCAAAGGTGGCGACCTTGTCATCGCTGCGCGACGTGAAGCGCCGCTCAACGCGTTGAAGGAAGAACTGGAAGCAGCCCACGGCGTCAATGTCACAGTTATGGCCATGGACGTCGGCAGCCCCGAACAGGCCACTGCGCTCTATGAGGCGGTCAAGGCCAAAGGGATCACCATTGACGTGCTCATCAACAATGCCGGTTTCGGCGGCCACGGCGCGTTTCTGGATCGTGACATCGCGAAGGACCAAGCGATGATCGACCTCAATATCGGCGCGCTTGTCGCGCTAAGCCATCTGGTGGGCAATGATATGAAGGGCCGGGGCGGCGGCAAGATGCTACAGGTCTCTAGCACCGCCAGCTTTATGCCCGGCCCCTATCAGGCCACCTATTTCGCGACCAAAGCATTCGTGACCTCTTTCAGTCAGGCCATTGATCACGAAATGCGCGGCTTTGCCATCACCTCAACCGCGCTCTGCCCTGGATTGGTGAACACCGAATTCGTGGCCACAGCCGATCTCGGCGGTACTGGGCTGGCCAAACAAAAGGGCGCGACAGCGTCTTCCGTCGCCAAAATCGGCTACGATGCGATGCTACGCGGGGATCTGATCGCCATCAATGAGCCGCGCCTGAAATTCATGCTGAACTGGATCGCACCGCTTTTGCCTCGTCGACAGGCGCTGCGGATGATGGCTGGGATGCAGAAAAAGTAACCCGCCGCACCGCCATTCACCCATCTGCCAGATACGCCAGGTGGCCCCGCAGCAGATCTTCCAGCCTCTGAGCTGTAAGGTCGTCCTTCACGATGTATTCCTGCACAAAATCCCAGTGCAAGGACCGCTCCTTGTCCTCCTGCCGGGCGGAGGATGTGAACATAACCACCCGAGGTGGCGCATCATCGGGGGCAGCGGTGATGTGATGGAAAGCGCTTAGAAAGCCGAAGCCATCCATGATCGGCATGTTGATATCCAGAAACACCAAAAGCGGGGGATAAGTTTCAGGATCCGCATTGCGCTGATCCTGATAGTCGGAAAACATCGCCAACGCGATCTCCCCGTTTTCGGCTTCCAGAACCGTCTTATCAAGATCGACCCGCTGCAGCCGCCGCTTGAGAAGGTAACGATCCGTCGCATTATCGTCGACAATCATGATGGACATGATCATGGCAGCGCCTCCTCGGCATCTGCGCGGGGAACGGTAACCCGAATGGCGGTTCCAGCCGCGCTCGATTGCACATGGATTTCACCACGCAGCGCCTCCACATTCTTCTTCACGATGGCCAGACCCAGCCCCGATCCTTCACTGTCCTGATTGAAGCGCGTGAAACGATCAAAAATGCGCGCGCCGGCCTCCTCCGGGATGCCACGCCCGTTATCTTCCACCTCAATCGTGATACTCGCATCGGATTGCGAACTGCGCACACGCACGAATTTCTCGTTCCGATCCGGCGCATGGTAGCGGATCGAATTGGCAATCAGGTTTTCCATGATCTGCCGCAGCCGAACGGGCTGGGATCGCATGTATTGCACGTCAAGCTCATCTTCGATCGACACGCCCGCATAGGCCGAGTGTGCCGATAACCCATCGCAAATCTCGTTGAGCAATGCGCAAAGATCGACCGCGCTCGCCTCCCCCACCTCCAGATCGGCGCGCGCGAGATCGAGCATGGATTTCACGTTGTGATCCAGGCGGTCCATCATGGTGATGATCTTGCACGCGTTTTTTGCAGCCTCGTCCAGATCACCAGCAGCGATATCTTCCATGATGAAGTTGGCCAGGCCCTTGGCCGTGGAGATCGGCCCCTTCAAATCATGCGAGGCGCGATAGGCATATTGCGTCAGTTCCTCGTTGGCGCTCTGCAACTCCTTCGTTTTCTGATGCAAGTCAGAAATATCCGTGGCGATCACCGTCGCACCACCCAAGACCCCGTTTGCAAACATCCAAGGGGAAATGCGAACGGAATACATCCGCCGGCCCCGGCCACCCTCCGGGATGGTGACTGTCTTTTGGCAATGGGTCTTGGCCTGCAAACAGGCGTCAATGTCATCCGCCAGCGCCTCAAGCCCTGCATACATATCGCGGAAATAACTATTGGGGGTGATCTCCACATCACCGAAAGAGGCTGCCCAAAGCGGGCTGTTGTGAATGACGCGCGCCTTCACATCGACCATCATCATCGGGTTCGGAAAAGATCGCGTCAGAACCTTGAGCGGCTCCACAAACGCCTTCGCATCGGCGTGATCCCCTCGTTGTGCCAAATCTGTCCGCTCCAGCCAGCGGCTGACACCAATGGTACGCACTACGTCATCCCCATAGAATATGGGAGATTTGATCGTATGCACCGCGTGGTTTTCACCGGCGAGGTTGGTTCCGATTTCACGTGGGATATCAAGGTGTTGTCCGGTCTCCACCACGGTCTGGTCATCGATCACATATTGCAGCGTGTTGTCGGGATCACTGTGTTCGGCATCGACGAGATCAAAGAGCTCCTCCTCCGACATGCCGTAAAAATTCAGAAAGGCGGAATTGGCCCAGAGCATCTGCGCCTGTGGCCCCTTGATCAGGACCATGTCATGCATGGCGTTCAGCGCGGATTTGTACCAATCAGCGCCATAGCGCGGCATCAATTCTTTGTCGGTGCTCAATCGGGTTCTCCCGGCGGATGGTCATGCGGTGCACGTCGCCCATCATCCAAGAGATTGGTTTCCATTCGACTAACGCTAAACGAAGTCTCGCGGGTCACAGTCAAAACGAAAAAGCGCGCCGCATGGGCGCGCTTTTCTGAGTGTATTTTTAGCTCTGTGTGCCTAGGCCAGCAGACGCCGGGCAATCACTTGCGCCTGAATCTCTGCGGCCCCTTCAAAGATATTGAGAATGCGCGCGTCACACAGCACACGGCTGATCTTGTATTCCAGCGCAAACCCGTTGCCGCCGTGGATCTGCAGGCCATTGTCAGCTGCCGCCCAGGCCACGCGCGCGCCCAGCAGTTTCGCCATGCCTGCTTCCAGATCGCAGCGCCGCCCATTGTCCTTTTCCCAAGCCGAGAAATAGGTCAACTGCCGCGCCACCATGATCTCTACCGCCATCATCGCCAGTTTGCTGGCGACGCGCGGGAATTCAATCAGCGACTTGCCAAACTGCTTGCGATCAATCGCATATTGCATGGAAATATCGAGCGCCGACTGCGCCACACCAACGGCGCGGGCGGCCGTCTGAATACGGGCGCTTTCAAAGGTTTCCATCAGCTGTTTGAAACCTTTGCCTTCTTCTCCGCCCAGAAGGTTCTCACCCTTGACGTGGAAATTATCAAAGCCCAGCTCGTACTCCTTCATGCCGCGATAACCCAGCACTTCGATTTCGCCGCCGGTCATGCCTTCAGTGGGGAAGGGGTTTTCATCCGTGCCCGGTGTCTTCTCCGCCAGGAACATGCTGAGGCCACGGTGATCGGTGCTGTCGGGGTTGGTCCGCGCCAGCAGCGTCATCACCTGGGTCCGCGTCGCGTGCGTGATCCAGGTCTTGTTGCCGGTTATGCGGTAATCATCGCCGTCCTTCACGGCGCGCGTGCGCAGCGCACCCAGATCAGAGCCTGTGTTCGGTTCAGTGAAGACAGCCGTCGGCAAGGTCTCCGCACTGGCCAAGCGCGGCAGCCATTTCTGCTTTTGCTCTTCGGTGCCGCCTGCAATGATCAATTCCGCCGCAATCTCGGACCGCGTGCCCAGCGATCCTACACCGATATACCCGCGGCTCAGCTCTTCCGAGACCACACACATCGACGCTTTCGACAGGCCAAACCCGCCATACTCTTCCGGGATGGTCAGCCCAAAAACACCCATCTCGGCCAGTTCCTCGATGATGTCCATCGGGATCAATTCATCTTTGAGGTGCCAGTCATGGGCGTGCGGTTCCACCTTATCAATGGCGAAGCGACGAAATTGCTCGCGGATCATTTCCAGCTCTTCATCCAGCCCGCTGGCGCCAACCGTGATCTCTGCCGCACGCTCCTGCATCAGCTCCACCAACCGCATCCGCGCGGCTTGCGTGTTTCCGGTCTGAGTGAGGGTTTGAATTTCCGGGATCATCATGACCCGCATATCGTCCTGGCTCAGGCCAAGATCCTGCAGGCGGATGATTTCCCCCTGATTCATCTGGATGCCACCATAGATTTGCCAGAGGTATTCGCCGAATGCGATCTGGTGAATCAGCTGCTCTACCTCTCCAAACTTGCCATCAGCCTCAAGCCGCTTGGCCCAATTCTGCATCTGGCGGAGGGATTCGACATATGTAGCCAGCCAAGCCAGCCCGTGGGCAGCGGTCTGATTGGCCTCAATCTTGCTGCCCGAAACGCGCCCATCGACCATCAAGGCCTCTTCCAGGCGCGCCTTGGCCTTAGCCAGAACAGCTTCGACCGGGGCGACAGCGGCCTCCGTCAGCGACAGAAGAGAATTCAGCAAAACGGGCGCACCCAGTGTCATGTCCTGTCCATCATGAGCCATGAATCGTTCTCCTTAATACCAGTCGGGCTGGTCTAACTATTTCGCAACTGCAGCGCAACTATTTTGCGCATGCGATAAGTCAATTGTTCATTTATTGCGCCATGATGTCGCGCTGAATTGAGCGAACGTGCGATTGTGGGGTCAGTTTAAATGTTTTTTGCCTCCGGCGGGGATATTTTTAGCCAGAAGAAACGCTGGGCCGCTCCCAAAAGCGCCTCTTGCTTTTTCTGGCCATAAATATCCCGGGGGTTTGGGGGCTGGCCCCCAAGGACTGTGCGTTTGGGGGCTGGCCCCCAAGGACTGTGCGTTTGGGGGAAGCGCCCCCTTCCACCCATGCGGGTAATCCGGTACACGCCCCGTGACATGAAATCCTGCAAGCGGGCGCAAACGAAATGAAGTTCACCCTTTCCTGGCTCAAGGATCATTTGGACACGACCGCCTCGGTCGACGAGATAGCAGAAACTCTCACCGATCTGGGGCTGGAGGTGGAGGAGATCTCTAACCCGGCCGCACGCCTGGGCGAGTTCACCATCGGCAAAGTAGTAAAGGCCGAAGCGCATCCGGACGCGGATCGTCTGCGGGTCTGTCAGGTCATGACCGATGAGGGCGAAACCCAGATCATCTGCGGCGCGCCCAATGCGCGGGAAGGGATCACCGTCGTCATCGCAAAGCCCGGCGTCTATGTCCCCGGGATCGATACCACCATAGGCGTGGGAAAAATTCGTGGGATCGAAAGCTTTGGCATGATGTGTTCGGAGCGCGAGATGGAGCTTTCCGACGAACATGACGGCATCATTGAGTTGCCATCAGGCGAGGTGGGCGAGAGATTTACCGACTGGCTGGCCGCGAATGACCCCGCCAAGGTCGATCCCGTGATTGAGATCGCGATCACACCAAACCGTCAGGACGCGCTGGGGGTGCGTGGTATTGCGCTTGATCTGGCCGCGCGCGGCATCGGCACCATGAAACCCGCCAAAACGGCCCATTTGGAAGGTCAATTCGCCTCTCCCATTATCATCGAAATTGATGAGGACACGCGGGACGGCTGCTACGTTTTTGCCGGTCGCTTGATCCGGGGCGTCAAGAACGGCCCCAGCCCCGAATGGCTGCAGACCCGTTTGCGCGCCATCGGCCTGCGGCCCATTTCTGCGCTGGTCGATGTGACCAACTTCTTCACCTATGACCGCAATCGCCCGCTGCACGTGTTCGACGCGGGCAAGGTCAAAGGCAACTTGCGCGTCCATCGCGCACAGGGCGGCGAAACGCTGGTGGGCCTTGATGAGAAAACCTACACCTTCTCTGCCGGTCAGGTGGTCATTTCTGATGATGAAAATATCGAAAGCATCGCGGGCATCATGGGCGGCCTCGCCACCGGATGCACCGAAGAGACCACCGATGTCTTCCTCGAAGCCGCCGTCTGGGACCACATCCAGATCGCCATGACAGGCCGCGCTCTGAAGATCAATTCCGACGCGCGGTATCGCAACGAACGCGGCATTGACCCTGAATTCAACATGGAAGCGATTGAGCTCGCAACCCAGATGATCCTCGATCTCTGCGGCGGGGAGCCCTCCAATGTGGTCGTCGCGGGCGCCGTCCCCGACACATCCCGCGCCTACAAACTCGATCCCGCCCGCGTGCAATCGTTGGTGGGTATGGAGATCCCTGAAGCGGACCAACGCCAAACCCTCACACGCCTAGGTTTCCGCATGGAAGGCAACATGGCCCATGTGCCAAGCTGGCGCATGGATGTGAAAGGCGAGGCCGATCTGGTTGAGGAGGTGGCGCGCGTGGCCTCGCTTACCAAACTAAAGGGCAAGCCCCTACCGCGCCTGACCACCGGCGTACCGCGCCCGATCCTCAGCCCCATCCAACGCCGCGAACAGGCTGCGCGCCGCACGGTCGCCGCACTGGGCTACAATGAATGCGTCACCTACAGCTTCATTGATCATGCCTCTGCCACGCTTTTCGGCGGCGGTGATGACGCCACAATGCTCGCCAACCCCATCAGCTCGGAAATGAGCCACATGCGCCCTGCGCTTCTGCCGGGTCTCTTGCAGGCCGCCGCCCGCAACCAGGCGCGCGGACAGATGGACATGGCGCTTTTTGAGGTGGGCCACGCCTTCCACGGCGGCGAGCCTGAACAACAGCACCTGCTGGTGAGCGGCATCCTCGTGGGCCGCACCGGACCCAAGGACGTGCATGGCGCGTCTCGGCCTGTCGATCTTTACGACGCCAAAGCCGATGCCGAGGCCACACTCGCCGCCATGGGCGCGCCCGCCAAAGTGCAAATCCTGCGCGGTGCGCGCGAATGGTGGCACCCGGGCCGCCACGGCAAGATCTGCCTTGGCCCGAAGAAAGTGCTGGGCATCTTCGGAGAATTGCACCCCAAAGTGCTGCGCGAGATGGATGTGAAAGGCCCCGTTGTGGGCTTTACCCTCTGGCCCGCAGAAATCCCGATGCCGCGCAAATCCGGTGCCACCCGGGCAGCTCTTGAGATCAGCGATCTACAAGCCGTCGAGCGCGATTTCGCCTTCGTGGTGGATGAAGGCGTTGAGGCCCTCACCCTCGTCAACGCAGCGGCGGGCGCGGATAAAGCCCTGATCGAGGATGTCCGCGTCTTCGACGAATTCATCGGCGGCGCGCTGGGCGAAGGCAAGAAAAGCCTCGCCATCACCGTGCGCCTGCAACCCACCGAGACGACGCTCAAGGACGCCGATATCGAGGCCGTCAGCGCCAAGATCATCGAGAAGGTCAACAAAGCCACCGGCGGCACGCTGCGCGGATGAGGTGGGCGCTGGCCATATCGCTTATGCTCACGAGCGCGGCTCAGGCGCAAAGCGATATTGCCTCGCAAGTCGACGCGATCCTCCAAGGCCACGTGGCCGAGGGCTGCACCAACGGGGCAGGGGCCTTTCAGAGTGGCGTCTATCAGCGCGACCTAACGGGCGATGGGCTGACCGATCTGATCGTCGATCATGGCGGGATCAATTGCACCCAAGGCTTCGGCCGCAGCGGATTTTGCGGCGCACAGGTCTGTTCTGTGATTTTCTACGTCAACCAAGGCGGCTCGCTGACCGAAGTGCAGGAAATCCTGGCCATCGTCGGTGAAATCTCTGACACACCGCTGCCCCTTATCGGCTTGCATGGTCACGGTGGAGGGCGGAATTTCTGGCGCTGGAATGGGGTGGAGTTCGTCAATATCGGGGAGTAATTCGGACAGAGTGAGGGCCCACCCAGGGCGTGTTCGCGTTCTGATGCACCATACCTTGCATGCTTCCGTGTCGGCGTAACCTCACCAAACCGCTCTTTGGGACAACGTCCTTCTGACGATTGCGTAATTTGCGATCTTGCGCGTTGCGTTGAGCGGACCGGATATGCAAGGTGACACCGAAGCGCAAGACGCTGCGACGGACAAGGCAGTAAGAATGAGCATCACAGAAATCAAAGCACTGGTTGCAGCTGCTGCACTGACCGTCGCTGCCTTGACGGCCGCCACCGACACGGCCCGGGCCGAGCCGCGCTGGGAAGGTCTTCTCAATGACGGTAACAAAGTGAACTGGTTTGAATTGCGCCGCGAAAAGAAAAACCAAAACACTTTGGAATCGCGCGGCGTTCAGACCAATTTCGACGAAGCCCCGATGTTTGAGCCGGAATTCCAGGTTGAAACGCTGAGAGACAAGGTGCGCCGGCCCTTCACCAGCCTCAACCGCGATCGCTGAGCGGAGCAGCCTTCCCATTCCTTGACATGACAGGTTGCCATCGGATCACCGGGGACTATCCCTTTGCATGCAAGACAAGGAGACCAGCACAATGACCCTCATCGTATATCTCAGCGGCGAAATTCATACCGATTGGCGTGAACAGATCTTGGCGGGGGCGAAGGGGCTGGATGTGACATTCTCCGCCCCGGTGACCGATCACGCCGCGTCCGATGATTGCGGCGTGGCCATTCTGGGCGCGGAGCCGGACAAATTCTGGCACGACCGCAAGGGCGCGCTGGTCAACGCGATCCGCACGCGCAAGGGGATTGAGGACGCAGACGTGGTCGTCGTGCGGTTCGGCGACAAGTACAAGCAATGGAACGCGGCCTTTGATGCGGGCATCGCCTACGCGTTGGGCAAGTCCATGATCATCCTGCAACCGCCGGAGCATGATCACGCTTTGAAAGAGGTGAATGCTGCCGCACTGGCCGTCGCGCGTGAGCCTGGGCAAGTGGTGGATATCCTCCGCTATGTGCTGGATGGCACGTTACCCAAGTAGAGCACAACAGAGCGCCTTTGCATGGCCCCGGTCTGGCGATCCAAACCTGAGTTCAGCCGCGCTTTATTGTTGGGTTCCCGGACTCCATTTGAACGAAATCCTGCAATTGCCATTTCGCCAGGCCCTGGGTGGGGCCAGGCGAAGGCGCGGCGGCCCAAAGGCCTTGATTCCGCGCCTGAAAGGTCCGCCTAATCACCCAACAACCCAGCCAAAGCCGGATGCGGGAACCGCCTCGGCACCGTCACCGCAAAAAACGGCTCCTCAATTCCCAAATCAAAGGGCGCCGTCGCCAACAGCCCACTCGCAATCTCATCCGCCACAACCACCGCAGGCGCGACGGCCAACCCAAACCCCTCGCGCGCCAAAAGCCGCACCATTGCCATGTCATCCACATGCGCCGCGACCTGCGGCTCCACCCCCAGCTTGGCCACAAGGTTCTCAAAGCCCGCGCGAATGGTGCTCTCACTAGGCAGGATGAGCGGCGAATTCTCCAACATCTCTTGCAGTGTCCCATGCGCCAACAATGCGCGTGTGCCATGCAGCCCCACCGCCTGCGTCGAAATTCTCTGCGCTGCAAACCCGGGCGCTTGAGGCACTTCGGTGGTCAGCACCACATCCAGCGTCAGCGCCTCCAGATCCGCCAGCAGGCTGCGCATATTGCCGGATTTCAGCGTCACCCCATGGCTGCCCTTGGCCATCAACGGCCGCATGAACTGCAACTGAAAGTTCCGCGACAGGGTCGACAAGGCCCCCACCCGCAAGGACGCCTTTGCGTCCGAGGTCGACGCGAGGCTTGCCAACAATTCATCCCCCGCGCTGAAAATCCGGTCCGCGTGATCCAGTGCCACGCGCCCGGCTTCCGTCAGCACCAGTTTGCGTCCCACCCGGTCAAACAGAGGATGACCCAGGCGATCTTCCAACTGTTTGATTTGAAGCGACAATGCCGATTGCGCCACATTCAGCCGGTCGGCGGCCTGACCCAGATGGCCCTGCTGCGCGACCTCCCGAAAATAGCGGAGATGGTGATAGTTCAGCTGAAAAGACATTCTTATTTATAGAACGAAATAGTATAAAAGTTCTATTTTTAATTTCGCTCCTGCTAAAGTAATTCCCCAAAGCGCAGGACAGGAGAATTGCGATGGACCTCATAGTCAGCTTTGCAGGCACGCTGGTTGAACAGATGCAAAAGCCCACTTTGGCCTTTCTGATAGTTGGCATGATGCTGGCCGCCTTGGGCAGCAGGTTCGAAATTCCCGATCCGGTCTACAAATTCATCGTCATTCTGCTGCTGTTAAAGGTCGGCATGGGCGCGGGCATCTCCATCCGCTCTGCCAATTTCGCCGAACTCATCGTCCCCGCCATCGGCGCGGTGGTCGCGGGCATCGCGATTGTTTTCCTGGGCAGCACGATCCTCAGCCGTCTCGGGGGCGTGAATTCCATGGACAGCTACGCCACGGCGGGCCTCTTCGGCGCCGTGTCCGCCTCCACACTAGCGGCAGGCATGGCGATGCTTGATGACGCGAATATGTTCTACGAAGGCTTCATCGGCGCGCTTTACCCCTTCATGGATATCGCAGCCCTCGTGACAGCGATCGTTCTGGCCAAAATGTCAGCGAGCCGTAAAGCGGCGAGCGCGACCGTGAATGCAGGCGGCACCGTGACACTAGGTTGCGGCACAGGCTCGGGTCCGCAGGGGCAAGCCTCTGAAAATATGGACCTATTCCGATCCATCTTATCCGACACCTTGAAAAGTGCGGCCATCTCCGCCCTTCTGGCGGGCCTCGCCCTGGGTCTGCTGGCCCGTCCCGACAGAGTCTATGAAAGCTTCTATGAGCCGCTCTTCCGGGGCCTTCTGTCGATCCTGATGATCATCATGGGGATGGAGGCTTGGGCGCGGCTTTCCGAGATGCGCAAAGTGGCCCATGTCTATCTCCTCTACGGGATAACGGCACCCTTCCTCCACGGCGCGCTGGGCTTTGGCGCAGGGATGATCGCCCACGAACTCACCGGATTCTCCGCAGGCGGCGTGGTGCTCCTCTCCGTCATGGCGGCCTCCAGCTCCGACATATCCGGCCCGCCCACCATCCGCGCGGCCCTGCCGGAGGCGAACTCCTCGGCCTATATCGGCACCTCCACGGGGCTTGGCACACCGATTGCAATCCTGTCGATCCCGCTCTGGATCACGCTGGCCGAAATTTTTGTGTGATCCCGTCGCTCTGCAGCCCTCACGCGCTGCCTCGCCGAGGCGATGTGTCAGGAGATTGGCGCAGGCCCTGAGCAGGGCAGATAGGGCAGGGGGTTGAGCGCTTCTGGCAAAATCTCGAACGCGACGTCATAGATCGGACGGCCATCTCGTGAGGCTGAAAACCGCCAACGCCCCGGGGTCAGCTCATAATCGTAATCAAATGAGAACCCTGCGAAATTGGGCCTGTCGGCAGAAAAATTGGTTTGCCAGCTTTCCACCGTCACGCCCGCCTCCCCATGAGGTGGGTGTTCGACACGAATGGTGGCCGTGCCTTCCAGTCTTTCCGTGATCTCGGCTGTGACGCCAAAGCCGATGCCAAGGGTCGCCGGCCCGGTCTGCCCCAACGCAAAAAATTGCGGTACGGTATCCGGCACGGCGATCGTACCTGTCACCGTATTGGGCGCCTCTCGTTCCACTTCCGCACCCGGATCGCAGTAAAATCCGAATGCCAGCGCAATCACATCGTCGGACGCGGTCGGTTCCGACAGGGCGTGGCCAGCACCGGCCGCAATCATCACCGCAAGCCCGCACATCCCGGCCAGAAGATGCGCATAGCTGACCTGCGACATGACCGGCATTTACCCGATGGCCGCCGCTTTCACGTCTTTATCGATATAGGGCAGGTATTGCTCGAAATTATCGGCGAACATCTTCACGAGTTTCTCGGCCTGCGCGTCATAGCCTTCTGGGTTCCCCCATGTGCGGCGCGGATCCAGCAGAACCTCAGGCACACCCGGCACCGTTTCCGGCACTTCAAACCCGAAATTGGGATCCTTGCGGAAGCTTTGCTTGCTGAGCGTGCCATCAAGGGCGGCCGTCAACAGCGCCCGCGTGGCCTTGATCGGCATGCGTGATCCGGTGCCATAGGCGCCACCTGTCCAGCCCGTGTTCACCAGCCAGCAGGTCGCGCCATGTTTGGCGATCTTTTCGCGCAGCAGGTTACCATAGGCCTCCGGCCTGCGCGGCATGAAGGGCGCGCCGAAGCATGTGGAGAAGGTGGGCTGCGGCTCCGTCACACCCCGCTCGGTTCCCGCTACCTTGGCAGTAAAGCCCGACAAGAAATGATACATCGCCTGCGCCGGTGTCAGCCGCGCGATAGGGGGCAGCACGCCAAAGGCATCGCATGTCAGCATGATGATGTTCTTGGGGTGGCCACCCAAAGCATTCGACGAGGCGTTCGAGATATATTCCAGCGGATAGGCACAGCGCATATTGGCCGTCAGGCTGTCATCCTCGAAATCCAGCTCCAGCGTCTCTTCGTCATAGACCATGTTCTCGATCACGGTGCCGAATTTCGACGTAGTGGCGTAAATCTCCGGCTCCGCTTCGGGGTCCAGATTGATGGTCTTGGCGTAACAGCCGCCCTCAAAATTGAACGTGCCACGATCCGACCAGCCGTGTTCGTCATCACCAATGAGAATGCGTTCAGGATCAGCCGACAGCGTGGTCTTGCCGGTCCCCGAAAGACCAAAGAAAATCGCCGTGTCCACCGGGTTCCCTTTGGCGTGATTGGCAGAGCAGTGCATCGGCATGATGCCCTTTTCTGGCAGCAGGTAGTTGAGCAGCGTAAAGACGGATTTCTTGTTTTCGCCTGCGTATTCCGTCCCGCCAATCAGGATCGTCTTGCGGTCGAAATTCAGCGCGATCACCGTTTCCGATTGGCAGCCATGCTTGGCCGGATCGGCCTGGAAGCTGGGGCAGTTGATCACGGTGAAATCGGCCACGAACCGGTCGAGAGCCTCGCGTTCCGGACGGCGCAGCATGTGGCGGATGAAAAGACCGTGCCACGCCAATTCCGTGACCATCCGCACATTGATCGAATGCGCAGGATCGGCACCGCCCACCAGATCTTGCACGTAATAGGTGCCACCCTGCATATGGGCCAGCATCTCGTCATAAAGCACGTCAAACTTTTCTGGGGCCATCTCTGTGTTGTTGTCCCACCAGATCGTGTCCGCCACGCTTTCGGTTTTGACAACGTGCTTGTCCTTGGGTGAGCGGCCGGTGAACTTGCCCGTAGACACAAGGAACGTGCCTCCCCGGCCGAGCTTGCCTTCCCCATTTTGAAGTGCTGCTTCGATCAGCGCGGGTTCGATCAAGTTGTAATGAGCCGCCTCCAGCCCGGTGATGCCTTGATCTTCAAGCCGAAAACTCGGGTTAACCCGTCCGAATGCCATGTGCTGAATGCTCCCAGGTCGCGTTGGCCGCCCGCCGCGGCCTCAAATTCAAGCGGTGAGGTGGTCCCGTTTCCCCGCCCAGTGAATGTCGGTACGGCACGGTATACCGCGCCATCATCGCGGTCTTAACATGAGCGATTTGCAGAAGAACAGGGCGCTTTCAGGTCGTTAGCGCCACCAAATGTGTATCCGGCCAAAGTTAGCGCAACCATCGGGTGCACCGGGCGAGACGTGTAAAATGCAAGGCAGAAAAGTGAGTCAATTTAGCCATTGGTAGGCAAATTCGCGGCACATTGGCCACGCAACCACGCGCGAATCACACTTTTGGATTGATCGAAACGGGTAAAACTGAGCATAGTGTCGAAAAAAAGCAGGCAAACAGAGCAGTATAAGGAAAATCAGCATGTCCAAGATCGCCTTGGTGGACGATGACAGAAATATTCTGACATCCGTATCCATGACGCTTGAGGCCGAAGGGTTCGAGGTCGAAACTTATAACGATGGTCAGCAGGCCTTTGATGCATTCAGCAAGAAACTGCCCGATATGGCGGTGCTGGATGTGAAGATGCCGCGCATGGATGGCATGGATCTGTTGCAGCGACTGCGCCAGAAAACGTCGATGCCGGTCATTTTCCTGACGTCGAAGGATGACGAAATTGACGAAGTCTTGGGGCTGCGCATGGGCGCAGATGACTACGTCAAGAAACCGTTTTCCCAGCGTCTTTTGGTGGAACGTATCCGCGCGCTTCTGCGCCGGCAGGAAGCCAATTCCGGTGAAATGATTGCCGAGACGGAAGAACACAAAGTGATCGAACGTGGTGATCTGCGCATGGATCCGCTACGCCACGCAGTGACATGGCGGGGCAAGGACGTGTCGCTGACGGTCACCGAATTTCTGCTTCTTCAGGCACTGGCGCAGCGCCCGGGTTTCGTGAAATCCCGCGACCAGCTGATGGATGTGGCCTATGACGATCAGGTCTACGTGGATGACCGCACGATCGACAGCCACATCAAGCGGCTGCGTAAGAAAATGCGCATGGTCGATGATGAATTTTCCGCGATCGAGACGCTCTACGGCATCGGGTATCGCTACAACGAAGAATAAGAAGCGCCAATACCAGAAGGTGACAAGGTGCGTGACCATACGCTGATTGACGACGACGATGTCGTTCTCGGAGATGACTTTGTAGCCCCACAGGACGTGGTGGAAGATGAAGTGCGCCAGCGCCGCGAAAAGCGTGGCTATCTGTCCTCGACAGGGGCCTCGCTGACCCGCAAGATCATCACTTTCAACCTGATTGCTCTGAACATCCTTGTGGCAGGCATTCTTTACCTCAATGCCTCTCGCGAGGGCCTGGCACAGCAGCACGCCAACGCACTGCAACGCGAAACCATCCTGATTGCCGATGTGTTCGAGGCGCAATTGCCTGCCGCCGCGCCTGTCAATCTGATCACGGGCGACGGTATCGATGTGACCGCCACGCTTGCCGGGATCGATGTGCGTGAGGGTCTATCGCTTTACGTTTTCGACACCGAAGGTCAGCTGGCCGGAATGCTGAAAAGCGATGAAATGGCCACGGGCGATCGCCAGCCAACGTTCATCATCAACGTCATTTCATGGCTCTGGGCCAAAATTTCCGCCCCGTTTTCAACCCCGTCTGAACGTCAGCCGGGGATCAGCACGGAAGATACTGCACGAGGTCTTGTGCCCGAAGCCATCAGCGGACAGTTTGAGGCCGTCCGCTCCCCGGGCACGGATACCTCTCCCTTCACCGTGGCCGCGCCCATCATGCGCGGTGAAACCTCCGTGGGTGCGGTGGCCATGGCCAGTGTTGGCGGCGAAATCGCTTATCTGATCCGCATCGAACGCGAAGGCGTGTTGCAGATGTTCCTGGTGGCCACCCTTGTATCGGTTGGTCTGTCCCTGATCCTCGCCTCCACTATTTCCAATCCGCTTGCCGAACTCGCGGCGGCTGCTGAAGTGGGCGGTGCGCGCAATCGCAAGACCAACCAGAGCAAGGGTGGGCGCGTCCGTATTCCCGACCTGACGGCGCGGCCAGATGAGATCGGCCGCCTCAGCGGCGCTTTACGCGGCATGGTGGGTGCGCTTTACCACCGCATTGAAGGCAATGAACAATTTGCCGCTGACGTGGCCCACGAAATCAAGAACCCTTTGGCAAGCTTGCGGTCTGCCGTGGGTACCATGCGGCTCGCCAAACGCGAAGATCAGCGGATGAAACTCCTGGACGTGATCGAACATGATGTGCGCCGTCTTGATCGTCTGGTCAGCGATATCTCCAACGCCTCCCGCCTCGATAGTGAGCTGGTGAAAGAAGAACAGGAAAGCTTCGATCTTTTGATCATGCTGGGCAACCTGTCCCAATACCTGACGGAAGAGGCCGAAAAGAAGGGCGTCGAATTCATCACCGATTTCCCCGACGAACCTATCGTCATCACCGGTTTGGAGGGGCGTCTGGCACAGGTGTTCGTGAACCTCATCACCAACGCGATTAGTTTCTGCGAAGACGGCGACGCGATCCGCATCTGGGCCCGTAAGCGCGACAATCGCGTGGTGGCAGTGGTCGAAGACACCGGGCCTGGCATCCCCGATCAATCGCTTCAGAAAATCTTCAAACGCTTCTATTCGCACCGCTCGGAAAAGGATTTCGGCAACAATTCGGGTCTTGGCCTTTCGATCTCCAAACAGATTGTGGAGGCCCATGACGGTGTGATCTGGGCCGAAAACATCCGCCCCACTGATGCTGATGCGACCTCCGACCCGCTGGGCGCGCGCTTCGTCGTGGGCCTCCCGGCGTAACCAAGAGCGGGGCGCGATATGTCCACGCGCCCGCCCAATTCCGACATCGAAACCCTACACGCCAGCTGCGTCGCGATAGAGGAGCGCGCCGTTCTGATCCTTGGCGCGTCCGGAAGCGGGAAATCCGGCCTCGCTTTGCAATTGATGGCGTGCGGCGCGCGACTTGTGTCTGATGATCGCACCCAAATCTGGCGCGCAGGCGACACCCTCATGGCCGACGCTCCCGAACGCCTGAGCGGCCTGATCGAAGCGCGCGAAGTGGGCATCTTGCGCGTCACCCCCGCTGGCCCCCACCGCATCGAACTTGTCATCGACATGGACAGGACTGAGACCCAACGCCTCCCCGAACCGCACCAGACAGAACTGATGGGCCTGTCCATCACGATGTTGAAAAAATCCAATCTCGCTCATTTTCCCGCAACGATCGTTGCCTATCTTAGGGGACAGCGAGAGGCATACACCTAGCGATGACAACATCCGAGACCCACAAAGAGACGCTCACCGACGGCACGCCCCGGCTTGTGCTGGTCACAGGGCCGTCCGGCGCGGGCCGCTCCACCGCGATCCGCTCGCTGGAGGATCTGGGGTATGAGGCGATCGATAACCTGCCGCTGTCTCTCATCCCCCGGCTTTTCGACGAACAGGGGCCATTGAAACCGCTGGCGCTGGGCATTGATCCCCGCAACCGTGATTTTTCGACCTATGGCCTCATCGAAGTGATCGACCGTTTCAGTTCCGGTCACGATGCAGCACTTCAGGTGCTCTATCTTGATTGCAACCGCGATGTGCTGCTGCGCCGCTTCTCGGAAACCCGCCGTCGGCATCCGTTGGCCCCCGCCGACAGCCCCGATGATGGCATCGACCGTGAACTCGACCTGCTTGGCCCCATCAAGGCGCGCGCCGACCTGTTGCTTGACACATCCGAGATGTCCCCCAACGATCTGCGCGGTGAATTGGCCCGCTGGTTTGCGCCCGCAGGCTCCGCCCCCATCGCACTGACGGTGCATTCGTTCTCCTACAAGCGCGGCTTGCCCCGTGGCCTCGACATGGTGCTGGACTGCCGCTTTCTGCAAAACCCTTACTGGGATGAAAAACTGCGGGTCAGGGATGGCCGTGATGCCGGTGTGGTGGATTACGTCGCCGCTGATCCCCGCTTCAAAGCCTTCCGCGAGCAGGTTGTTGATCTGGCCCAACTTTTGTTGCCGGCTTATGTGGATGCCGGAAAACCCTACCTGGCCATCGGTTTCGGCTGCACGGGCGGACAACATCGCAGCGTTGTGATGGCAGAAACCTTGGGCCAGGCCCTTGCGGAAACCGGCTGGCGGGTGTCTATAAGGCACCGCGAGTTGGAGCGAACACGCGCGACGCAAACCGCCCCAAATCCAGCAGAGCCAAAAGGCCATGCCAGAGCAGGAGATGGTAACAAGTGATCGGCATAGTCATTGTCGCCCATGGCGGTCTCGCCTGTGAATATGTGAAGGCCATCGAACATGTGGTGGGTCCGCAGGACGGCTTGCGCGGCATCGCGATTGAAAACGATTGCAACCGTGGCTCCAAACAGGATGAGATTTGCCGTGCCGCCAATGATGTGGACAAAGGCGATGGCGTTGTGATCGTCACCGACATCTTCGGCGGCTCGCCCTCGAACCTCTCGCTCAAGGCCTGCCAACCAGACAAACGCCGCATCATTTACGGGGCTAACCTGCCCTTGCTGATCAAACTGGCCAAATCGCGCCACATGGACGTTGCAGATGCGACGCATGCGGCTATGGATGCTGGGCGCAAATACATCAACAGCCACGTCGTCACCGCCGACTAGCCCACTCAACAGAGCCACGAAGACCCATGACCGAGACGATTTCCCGGCAATTGACGATTGTAAACGAAAAAGGCCTGCACGCGCGCGCCGCCGCCAAACTGGTCGAAACCGCCGAAGGGTTTGACGCCCGTGCCGAAGTTTCCCACGATGGGCAATCCAGCGGCGCCGATAGCATCATGGGCCTTTTGATGTTGGCAGCGTCGAAAGGAAAGATTATTGACGTCCGCGTCTGGGGCCCCGAGAGAGAGGCCCTCGCCGGAGCCATCGAAATACTGGTGGCCGACCGGTTCGGAGAAGAGATGTAAGCTTATCCTTCGGGGTGGCGATGCATGGGTGGGAAAGAACCAGGTAGTGGACCTAAACGAGGATCAGACCCAAGGCGACGCGGGCGGTGTGAATTTCACCAAATATGACCGGCGTAGCCTGACCTATGCCAACTCCTTTGATGCGCCCTTCACATCCTTTTGCATCCGCACCATCGAATGGTTCTCGGGAAAGCTCGCGATCGTGAAAATGATCCGCGCATTTGAGAAAAAAGGCGCGCCGAGTGGCCAGCCATTCTGGCGCGCGGCTCTCGATACGATGGGCATCCCCCTGAAGACCCCGCAGGAAGAGATTGATCACATCCCCCTTGATGGCCCTGTCGTGGTTGTCGCCAATCACCCCCACGGGTTGGTCGATGGCATGATCCTTGCTGATCTCATCGGGCGGCGCCGAACAGACTACAAAATCCTTACCCGCGCACTTCTCACCGGCATTGATGAGGTCGCGGCCTCCTACATGATCCCGGTGCCCTTCCCGCACGAACCTGACGCGCAGCGCAAATATGTCGAAATGCGCGCGCAAGCCATGGCGCATCTCAAAGAGGGCGGGTTGATTTCGGTGTTTCCGTCCGGCGTGGTGGCCTCTTCCGACACGATGTTCGGCCCCGCGCTGGAACGCGAATGGGCGGTTTTCACGGCCAAGATGATCCGCCAATCCGGCGCCCGCGTGGTGCCGATCTTTTTCCCGGGTGCCAATTCGCGGGCCTATCAAATGGCCAACCGCATCTCGGCCACTCTGCGCCAGGGTTTACTGCTTCATGAAGTGGTCAACAGCTGCAACAAACCCCAAAAGCCCGTGGTGGGCCCTGTGTTGACCGATGAACAGATGGAGCTTCTCCATTCTGACCCGCGCGGCTTCATGGCGTGGTTGCGCGATCATACTATGTCGTTGGCCGACGAAGCTTAGCTGTAGGCTCATCTGGTTTAGGATGGTTGAAAGGGCACAGCGGTGTCACCTTTTGCCCTTGGGTGTGAAGCTTTCCTGCTGGAAACATCTCTTCGACGCTCACATTTTTTTGCCTCTATCGCCCAGAGAAAAACACTTTTGGCGCCGATACAGTGATAAAAACCACGCGAGGCAAAGTCAGTGGCATCAAAAAAATCTCTGCTCCACAAGCTCATTGAGGGCATAGGCCAAAGGCCCAGTGCCAACCATGGTGATCCGAAACAGGTGGCCCCCCAAAGGCGCAGCACAACAAAAGGCCCAGCTTTCAAAATCAAGCTTCGGTCACCCTACAAAGACTACCCCGTGACGCATTCGTGGTTCGGCGGACTTCCCAAAGTTCCGCACGATTTTCGATGGCCCCGCAATGACAAGGGAAAACCTCTTCATTTTCTGGCACAGATCGACCTTTCCATGATGTCACCGGCCTACTTACCTGAGCCAGAAGAAACATGCCTGCCAGTCGAAGGATGTCTGGTCATCTTTATCGATGATGCAGACGCGGATAGCCATGCACAGGGCGCTATGAGCTTCGCCTGTGTGATTAGCGCCTCAGAGATGGCGAATGCAACGATACGGCCCGCGCCTGACACGCTTCCGGACATTTTGGATGACGGTTCAACCCAGTCCAGAAACCTGCATTATGCGTTCCCTTTCGATCTTGAACGGTGCGAACGGCGTGAAACGCAGGACTCTCTTGAGCCCGTGAAAACCGATCCATTGTATTGGATTGACACATGTGGGCTGGCTTTGTTCGAAGCCAAAATTGTTCAAAAACTGCTTGAACAGGAAACCTTCCATCACAAAGGGCGCTTGGACATTGTCGAAAACGCCCGCAAATTCAATGCCGAGAGGGACGCGTTGATCGAAAAGGGCGTAGACTACCAATTGCCACCGGCCCGAAAAGTCGCGGACTTCCAACTGCGCGCAATCGATCTCCATGAAAGAGTTAAGCCACAGATTGACGCCTTGTTACACCAGCTAGAAGCCTTCAAAAACGCCCTGGAAACGCACAACCCCGCTGATCCGATTGACAAAGCCATATTGGTGGACGTTTTGGATAAGCGCGCGAAGCTGGCCGAAGAATTTGGCCCTCGGACGAACCAGTACGGTCAGTTGATGGGGGATTACAGGACAGTTCTGCGTGAACTCTTCTGGGCGTTTCCGGGTATTCGGCAAGGCAGAGACTTTGAAAAAGTGCCATTGGAATTTCGACCCTTCATCGAGCATCACATCACTCGCTGGCGCGGCCACCATTTGTTGGGATCACAGCCGAGCCCAGAATTCAACGCGTTCAATTCCCATGGTTTACAATGCCTTATCGCATTCCACAGCGATGATTTTCTGGGCAATGTCTATGATCACAGCCACAGAATGTCTTGCTGGTTTTCACGTGAGCACCTGGAGCGTGGCTTGTTCGAAAATGGCGTTTACGTAAGACATCAAAACGGTTGATGCCGCTTACACCGAACATCATCTTGCCGCCTTACATGTGCCAGAGTGTTATATACTTCTTCGCTGACCCAAACGCCTAGTCCAGGGTAAAAAGCTCCTGCCGTTCCCGCACTCCGCGCAGCCGATATTGGCCCAGCGACACCAGCTCTGGCACGCTGTCCAACAAAGGCCGCGCCACCGCAGCGGAAATCACAATCGCCTGATCTACCGCGCTGCACATCCCCTGCATCCGAGAGGTCTGGTTCACCGCAGGCCCGATGACTGTGAAATCCAACCGGTTTTTCCCGCCGATATTGCCATAGAGCACGTCACCAGCATGCAGGCCCAGTGTGAAGCCAGTGGTCGCCGACCCGCCCGCCGCGCGCCGTTCATTGAGCGGCACAAACGCCTCCCGCATCTCCAACGCCGCCTCAATCGCCACGCGCCGCGCCTCCGGAATCTGATCCATGTCGAAAATGGCCAGCATGCCATCGCCCATGAATTTCAGCACATTCCCGCCGTGGCGCTCAACGATTTCCACAGCATCCGCAAAGTAATCGTTCAACATGTCGATGATCGCCGGGCCCGGAAGCGTTTCTGACAACTTGGTAAAACCCTGAAGGTCAAAATACAGGATCACAGCAGACAGGGTCTGACACGACCCACGGCTGATATCGCCAGACAGCACCCGTCGACTGGCATCGCGGCCCAAATAGGCGGCGGTGATGTCTTCCGCCATCAATCGGTTCGCCCCGCATTTCAGCGTCAGACACAGCGGCGACAACATGTGCCGCAAACCCTCAAGATGGGCGTCCGTGAACCCACCCGCCGCATCTGTGGTGGCTGAAATAATCATCCCCTCATCCGGGTTCATGGGGTCGTAAGACGGGGTCGGTCCGTTCTGGATAAAGGTCCGTGCAGTAGAGAGGTAATCGGTTGCACCCCGTGCTCGCAATTCATCGAAAATCGGGAAATTCAGCGCCGGATTTGGGTCCGTCAGATCTTGGTGGATTTCATCGACATCGTTGGACAGAAGGTAATAAATCGGGCTCTGCCGATAGTCCTCCGGCGCCTCCGAGGTTCTTTCAAAATTCAAACGCTCATTTTCCCCATCACGATTCCACCGGAACGCCACCGATCCGATCTCCGGGTGATGCGCCCGCATTGTGATATTGACCCGCTGCAAAGGTATCCCGGCGACCACCAAACGGTTGCACAGCTCTTCCAGCCACTCTTCCACAGGCGTGTTTTCCAACCCTTGTTGGATCAGCCAAATCGTCAGATCGGACAGCGCTGCTGTCATTTCCCAGTTTTCAAGTGTCGGAGCCGCCATGCTGCTCTCTCCCCGTCGTCAGGTCATTCCATACATTCACATATGCCAGTTTTCCCTCGTGTCGGCAAAAAGCCGGGATTTCATGCTCTGTTGCGCTGCAAAACGCCATTGACGGGTGCTGCGGTGCACTACCTCTCACACACAAGGTATTTGAAAGGAGACGCAGGTGTCCCGAAATCTGTTCAATAAGCAGGCCAAGCGCGCTTGTACCTCGCTCAAGGCAGGGGTCATCTGTGCAGGCCTGATGGGTGGGGCGGCTGTGGCAGGGCCAATGATGATTGAAGATTTCTCAGACGGCCAAGCCCCCGGCTGGCGCTATGTTAGCGACCGCGTCATGGGCGGCGTCTCGGACGGTGAGATGCAAATGACGGGGCAGGCTGCAGGGTCTTTCGCCCGGCTGGTGGGCACGGTCAGCACCGCGAACAATGGCGGTTTCATCCAATTCCGCCGCGCCCTCGAGGCACCGTTTGAGGCCACATCCATCGGCCTCAAACTGCGCGTGCGCGGCAATGGTGAACGATACTACATCCACCTGCGCCCCAAATCCTCAACCCGACCCTGGCACTATTTCGCTGCTAGCTTTGACACCGGCACTGAGTGGCAAGACGTCACCTTGCCCTGGTCTGCCTTCACCGCCCAAGGCGGGCTGATCGCCGATTTCAACGCGACAGAGATCACCAGCATCGGTGTTGTGGCCTATGGCGCGGATTATGAAGCACAACTGGACGTGGCCTGGATCGCCGTTGAGTGAGAGCGAGGCGCCCCCGAAAGGGAGCGATGAGCGGCCCAGTTCACCGCGTCGGAACCGGCACATCTCCGCGATAATCGTAAAATCCACGGCCTGTCTTGCGGCCCAGCCATCCGGCCTCAACGTATTTTGTTAAAAGTGGACAGGGCCGGTACTTGGTGTCCGCCAAGCCGTCATGCAGCACGTTCATGATCGCCAGACATGTATCCAATCCAATGAAATCGGCCAGCTCCAGCGGCCCCATCGGATGGTTCGTGCCCAGCTTCATTGACGTATCGATTGAAGTCACGGATCCAACCCCCTCATAGAGCGTGTAGACCGCCTCATTGATCATTGGCATCAGAATCCGGTTCACAATAAAGGCTGGAAAATCCTCGGCACTCGCGGCTGTCTTGCCCAGCTTTTCAACGACCCCATGACAGGCATCATACGTTTCCTGATCCGTGGCAATCCCCCGGATCAGCTCCACCAGCTGCATCACTGGCACTGGGTTCATGAAATGAAACCCCATGAATTTCTCCGGCCGGTCCGTACCGCTCGCCAATCGTGTGATCGAGATGGATGAGGTGTTCGATGTCAGGATCGTTCCCGGCTTCAAATGCGGCAGCAGATCCTCAAAAATCGCCTGCTTCACTGTCTCCCGTTCGGTCGCGGCCTCCACCACCAGATCCGTCGCTCCCAGATCGGACAGTGTCAGCGTCGGCGTGATCCGCGAAAGCGCGGCATTCATGTCCGCTTCCGCCATTTTGTCACGCACGACCATCCGCTCCATGTTCGACCGGATCGCCGCCATTCCCTTATCGAGCGCGTCTTGGCTGACGTCATTGACCACAACCTCATAGCCCGCACCCGACATCACATGCGCGATGCCATTTCCCATCTGCCCTGCGCCGACCACGCCGATACTGGAGATTTTCATCGAATTCACGCCTCTTGTCGCGGATACCTCACAATACGCCCGCCTGTACGGCGACTGCAAGCGGGGTCCGCTTTCGGTCAAATTTGATCTTTAGACATTTGGTAAAGTCAGGCGGGCATGGTGTGTGACCAATCCAAAGGCGGGGTTTCACCCGCACGTCACCAAGGCACGACACCCATGACCGCACCCCAGATCGATCATGTCCAGTATGACGGCTCCAAATTGCTCTGGCGGGGGCCCAGGCGCGATCTGGATGGCGCGTTTATCGCCTGTCTTGGCGGCACAGATACCTTTGCCTCTCAAATCGCGGAACCTTACCCGGATGTGCTGGAAAATGCGCTTGGCGTGACCTGCGTTAACTTCGGCCTGCCCAATGCAGGGATCGACGTATTTCGCGGTGATGCAGCGCTGATTGATTGCGCCAGCCGTTCGGCCGCCTGCGTGTTGCAAGTGCCCAACGCCATCAACATGAGCAACCTTTACTACCGCGTCCATCCCCGCCGCAATGACCGCGTGTTGGAAGCGACCGATGCCATGCGCGCGCTCTTTCCAGCCGTGGATTTCGCGCGCTTCAGCTTCACCCGCCATATGCTGACCGTGCTGCGCCGCAATTTCGCTGGCCCCTTCGCCTATTTGCAGCGGGAACTGAATATGGTCTGGGTGTCTGGCATGACGGATTTACTGGCCCGCATCGACGCGCCGGTTGTGCTCCTATGGCTGTCGTCGCGCCGCCCCGATGACCTCGATGATGTCCCGGACCTATATGCTGATCCCGCCCTGGTCAGTCGGTCCATGCTGCAGACAGTACAAAAGCACGCGATGGGTCTGGTGGAGGTTTGCGTCCCATCCGATCATTTGGATGCCTCCAAACCCGCCGCTCTTACATCTCAAGTGCATGCTGACACCGCGATCAATCTACGCCCTGCAATCAATCGCATCCTTGAGATGTAAAAAGGCCCGCCGGTCAGGGCGGGCCTTTCCAAATCGTATTCAAGTGCGGGCTTAATCCAGCGCTTCCGTCAATTCCGGCACAGCGGCAAAGAGATCGGCCACAAGGCCATAATCGGCCACCTGAAAGATCGGCGCCTCTTCGTCTTTGTTGATCGCAACGATGATTTTGCTGTCCTTCATGCCGGCCAGATGCTGAATCGCACCTGAAATACCGACCGCGACGTAAAGATCGGGCGCAACCACCTTACCGGTCTGACCCACCTGCCAATCGTTCGGTGCATAGCCAGAGTCGACCGCGGCGCGCGAAGCACCCACAGCCGCGCCCAGCTTGTCCGCCAGACCTTCGATCAGTTTGAAGTCATCCTCAGAGCCGACACCGCGACCACCAGAGACAACAACACCGGCAGAGGTCAACTCAGGACGGTCGCTTGCCGCCACCTTGTCCTCAACCCATTCCGAGAGGCCGGGGTTATCCGCGGCAGAGATGGTCTCAACAGACGCAGAACCACCTTCACCCGCGGCATCAAACGCTGCCGTCCGGATGGAAACGACCTTCTTGGCATCCGAGGATTTCACCGTCTGGATCGCGTTACCGGCATAGATCGGGCGTTCAAATGTCGAGCCATCGACCACGCCCGAGATGTCCGAGATAACCATCGCGTCCAGAAGCGCCGCCACACGGGGCAGCACGTTCTTCGCGTCTGTCGTCGCTGGGGCCACGATATGCTCGTAACCGTCCGCCATCGACACAATCAGCGCCGCCGTGCTTTCCGCAAGGCGATGGCCAAGCGACGCATCTTCGGCCACAATGACCTTGGACACGCCATCAATCTTGGCTGCCGCTTCACCGGCAGCTGCCGCCGATCCGCCCGCGCAAAGCACGGTCACATCGCCCAGCTGTTTGGCCGCGGTCATCGCCTTGGCCGTTGCGTCCATGGCCAGTTCGCCATCATTTACTTCAGCAAGAAGAAGTACAGACATTACACAGCTCCCACTTCTTTGAGTTTCGACACCAGCTCCTCAACAGAGCCCACCATCTCGCCCGCTTTGCGCGCTTCCGGCTCTTCCGTCTTCACAATCTCCAAACGCGGGGCGACGTCAACGCCGTAATCTGCCGCAGTCTTTTCATCCAAGGGCTTCTTCTTGGCCTTCATGATGTTGGGCAGCGACGCGTAGCGCGGCTCATTGAGGCGCAGGTCGACTGTCACAATCGTGGGCATTTTCACCTTGATCGTCTGCAAACCGCCATCGACTTCGCGCGTGACAACCGCATGGTCGCCTTCCACGTCTAGGCCGGAGGCGAACGTGCCCTGGGACCACCCAAGAAGCGCCGACAGCATCTGACCGGTGGCGTTCATGTCGTTGTCAATGGCCTGCTTGCCCGCCAGAACGATGCCAGGCTGCTCTTCGTCCACGATGGCCTTGAGGATTTTGGCAACCGACAGCGGCTCGATGTCGGTGTGCACGTCATCAGCGGCAACAACCAGAATGGCGCGATCTGCGCCCATGGCCAGCGCCGTGCGCAGCGTTTCCTGGGACTGTTTCACGCCTACGGAGACGGCAACGACCTCATCGGCTTTGCCCGCTTCTTTCAGGCGGATGGCCTCTTCGACGGCAATCTCGTCAAAAGGGTTCATCGACATTTTGACATTGGCAAGATCGACACCGGACCCGTCCGCCTTGACGCGAACTTTCACGTTGTAGTCGATCACGCGTTTCACAGGTACCAAGACCTTCATGGGCATAATCTCCAGTTGGAATTTGGGGAAGCCACCACTCCAAAAGCGACTCCCTAGCGTATGGCTGTCACGTAGTTATCGACTCGCTCGCCACTAGGACAGCGCAAAATCGTCACGTTTTGCCCCTGCGACGTCGCGTTTCGTACCTGTCGGGATCGGTTTTGCGCTAACGGGCGGGTTTACCGGTTGGCCCCCGGCACCCAAAGCACGTCATCCTTGCCATCGTTGTTTGCAATGCGCGAGGCGACAAAGAACCAATCGCTCAGTCGGTTGAGGTACTTTACCGCGTCTGGATTGACTGCCTCCATCGTGGCCAGTTCCACCGCCAAACGCTCCGCGCGCCGGGCGACTGTGCGGCAGATATGCAGGGCGGCTGCCAGTTCTGAACCGCCCGGCAGAACAAAACTGCGCAGCGGCTCCAGCCTCTTGTTCATCGCGTCAATTTCCGTCTCCAGTCGCTCCACTTGCGCTGCAGAAACGCGCAGGGGCGGGTATTCGGATTCGGCGTCTTTTTCCATGTCAGGCCTGCACATGTCCGCGCCCAGATCGAAAAGATCGTTCTGAATGCGCGACAGCGCCGCGTCGGTTTCTCCATCTGCCTTCAGCCGGGCGATACCCACCGTGGCGTTCAACTCATCCGAGGTGCCATAGGCCGACACCCGCATCGAATGCTTGGCCACCCGTGCGCCATTGCCCAACGCGGTTTCGCCCGCATCGCCGGTTTTGGTGTAGATTTTGCTGAGAACGACCATGGTTATCCCCCGTTTCCGCGAACCATGACAAAGAGCAGGATAAGGGCCACGGCCACAAACTGCGCGATGATCCGCAATTGCATGAATTTGTTTGAGCGTTTTGAACTCTCGATATCGCCTTTGCCAAATTGCGAGATCCCCATCAAGAGGATGACAGCCACAATCCCGCAAGCGACAGCGGCGAATATGAAAAGAGGGTCAGAGAGCATCAGTTCGGATCCTTTAACGTTCTTGCATCCGGGAAATAGAATGGATCTGCGCCAAAGCGAAGAATTTTACTAGCAAACGTAGTGTTAAAAAAAATCAGGTCGAAGCCATTCAAAGACGTCGCATCTTCAACCGCCCCGCATCAAAAGCCAATCAAGCGCTCGCGTCGGCAAAACCCGTTTCATATACCCGGCCAGATATGTGGGCGTCGTGACGTAATACCGCGCCCGGGGTTTCGGTGCTTCAAGCGCATGGATCAGTTTCTTGGTCACGGCGGAGGCCGGGAGTTCAAATCGATCCGGCACCCCATGCCCATAAAGCCGCGTCATCAGCGTCTCATAATCCTGCGACCGCGCGGCGTTCTTCCAATCAATCCAACGCTCAAAATGCGCCATAGCGTTTTCCCGGATCTTCGATGTCACCGGTCCAGGTTCGATCAGAATGAACTCAATCCCTGTGCCTTTCATTTCCAACCGCAACGTATCCGTGAGCCCCTCCACGGCGAATTTCGTGGCAACATACGCCCCTCGCCATGGCTGCGATACGAAACCTAGGATCGACGAATTCTGGACCACGCGGCCACCACCTTGCGCCCGCATCACCGGAATGACTGACCGCGTCAGGGTATGCCAGCCAAACACGTTGGCCTCAAAGATTGCCCTTAGTGCATCGGTGGGCACGTCTTCCAAAAGGCCGGGACTGGCAAACGCGCCGTTGTTAAAAAGCGCATCAAGCCGTCCATCGGTTGCTTGCAAAACCTCCGCCAAACCGGCGTGGATCGTCGCCTCATTCTGATAATCAATGCGCGGGCTTTCAAAGCCTTCATCGCGCATCCGCTGGCAGTCTTCCTCTTTCCGACAGGACGCAAACACCCGCCATCCGCGCGCCTGCATCCCGTGCGCGGCGTCAAGGCCAATGCCCGAAGAACATCCGGTAATCAGAAGGGTCTTGCCAGTCACAGTTGGATCATTCGGGATCTGTCAGAAGCCATTCAGGCACCCAACCGGTCTCATACCCGTCAACCACCTGCACGTTGAGCCAGCCATGGCCCGGATTCTCCAGCACCGCAACTTCGGCCCCTTTTGATACCTGCCGCACCCGGTCAAAGCTCAACCCCGGACCTGCGCGCAGGTCAATGATGTTTTCCTTCACCCACCGGATCTGGCTTTGATCAAACGTGACCTCACCGAGGGCGGCGGCCACTGCGGCGTTGATGGCGTCGCTGTCGTCTTCAGCTCCACGAATTTGAAAGGTTGTCTCCGGCAGCGCCATCGTCAGCAATTCCGCCTTTGGGCGGCTGGCCTCAGCTTCCAGCAGGCCTGTGGCATCTGTCCGGGCGCTGGTCAGCGTGACCGTCAGTTCATCCGCCTCTTCTTCTGCCGCGCCCAGTCCCTCAAACGTCGCCTCCACCTGCGCGGCAGTGCGGGTCACTTCCGGTTTTGGCGCGGCAGGCGCACGGTAATTTATACGCTCTTCCGGGGGCAGTTTCGCCTGAGCCTGAATGGAATGCGGAGCAGCTTCATAGGACGCACCCCCGCTCATGACGTAAAACGCCATGCCCAGAAACGCGAAACCGACGACCACAAAACGCCACATGCCAAAAACCTAAAGCTTCCCCACCCAACCCTTTTACACGATTCGCAATTTGCCTTCATGAGGAAATCCGAGGCACAACCCGCGTTCCCGCTTTACCCCTATTTTCAAAGGGGCTATCACATCATCTATGAGCGATGAGGTGGACAGCCCCAATATAGACCCCCCAGAGGTGCCTGAAGAGGTATCCGAACCGCTACGCCGTGCCATCGGGGAGCGGTACCTGACCTATGCGCTCTCGACCATCATGCACCGTGCGCTACCCGATGCCCGCGACGGGCTGAAACCGGTCCATCGCCGCATTCTTTATGCCATGCGCGAGTTGCGCCTGAGCTCCACAGGGGGTTTCAGAAAATCCGCCAAGATCAGCGGCGATGTGATGGGAAATTACCACCCTCACGGCGATGGTGCTATCTATGACGCCATGGCCCGCCTGGCCCAGGATTTCGCCGTGCGCTACCCGCTGGTGGACGGGCAGGGGAACTTCGGCAATATCGACGGCGACAACCCCGCCGCATCCCGCTACACCGAAGCCCGCATGACAGCGGTGGCCGAGGCGTTGCTCGAAGGCCTCACGGAGAATGCCGTCGATTTCCGGGACAATTACGATGGCACGCTCACCGAACCGGTCGTCCTGCCCGCAGCCTTCCCCAACCTGCTTGCAAATGGGTCCAGCGGCATCGCCGTGGGCATGGCCACCAACATTCCGCCCCACAACATCGTCGAATTGGTTGATGCCTGCCTGCACCTGATCAAGACCCCCGATGCCCGCGATGACACGCTGCTCAACTTCGTGCCGGGCCCCGATTTCCCAACCGGCGGCGTGCTGGTCGAAGGCCGTGACACCATCGCGCAAGCCTACAAAACCGGCCGCGGTTCCTTGCGCCTGCGTTGCGCATGGGAGGTGGAGGAAACCACCCGCGGCCAATGGCAGATCGTGATCACGGAAATCCCGTATCAGGTGCAGAAATCCAAACTGATCGAAAAGATCGCAGAACTGATCCAAACCAAGAAAATCCCCATCCTCGCCGATGTGCGCGACGAAAGCGCCGATGACGTCCGTATGATCCTGGAGCCGCGATCCAAAAATGTCGATCCGGACGTGCTGATGGGCATGATGTTCCGTAACTCCGATCTGGAGGTGCGGTTCTCGCTCAACATGAACGTGCTGATCGACGGGGTGACGCCCAAGGTCTGTTCGATGAAGGAGGTCCTGCGCGCTTTCTTGGATTTCCGTCGCGAGGTGCTCATTCGGCGCTCCAAGCATCGGATGGAAAAGATCGATCACCGGCTGGAGGTGCTCGAAGGCCTGATCATTGCCTTTCTAAACCTCGACCGCGTGATCGATATCATCCGCTACGACGATGATCCCAAAGCCGCGCTCATGCGCGAAAATTGGGGTCAACAATTCACCCGTGCTACGGATGAGAGCGATTACAAAACTCCCGCCCCGGGCGGTGAGGCCGATGGCCTGACCGAGGTGCAAACAGAAGCCATCCTCAACATGCGCCTGCGCAGCCTGCGGCGGCTGGAAGAAATGGAGTTGGTCAACGAACGCGACAAACTGATGGAAGAACGCGCAGCACTTGAGGACTTGTTGGAAGATGATGGTCTGCAATGGACTGCCATCGCCGACCAACTCAAAGACGTCAAAAAGACCTTCGGCAAAGACTATGAGGGCGGCGCTCGTCGCACCCGGATCGAAGAGGCAGGTGAGGTTGAAGAGGTCCCGCTCGAGGCCATGATCGATAAAGAGCCGATCACTGTGGTTTGCTCCAAGATGGGCTGGATCCGCGCCATGTCCGGCCATATCGATCTGGATCGCGAGCTGAAGTTCAAAGACGGCGATGAAGGCCGCTTTATCTTCCACGCCGAGACCACCGACAAGATTCTGCTCTTCGGCTCCAATGGACGTTTCTATACCCTCGCCGCGTCCAACCTGCCCGGCGGGCGTGGCATGGGCGAACCTGTCCGCCTCATGGTTGATTTGCCCAACGAAGCGGAGATCGTGGCCCTCATGATCCACCGACCGGGTGGGAAACTCCTTGTGGCCTCCTCAGCCGGTGACGGGTTTGTTGTGGCCGAAGATGATGCCATCGCCCAAACCCGCACAGGCCGGCAGGTGCTCAACGTGCGCGACGGCGTGCGCGCTTTGGTCTGTAAACCCGTTAGCGGCGATCACGTGGCCTGCGTCGGTGAAAACCGAAAGGTCCTGATCTTCCCGCTTGATGAATTGCCCGAAATGGGCCGCGGCAAGGGTGTGAGGCTGCAACGCTACAAAGACGGCGGGCTCTCTGATGCCACCACCTTTACTTTGGCCGACGGTCTCAGCTGGCTCGACCCTGCAGGCCGCACCCGGACAGAAACCGCATTGGGAGAATGGGTCGCCAAACGCGCCAGCGCCGGTCGCATGGCGCCACGCGGCTTCCCACGGGACAACACCTTCACATGAGGCGGCTTTTGATCTGCCTTGCAGTCTTGGCTGTCTCGGCCTGTGCAGGCGCCAACGATCTGGATGGCCCGCCGGTCTATCTGGGCGAATTCAAACTGGGCCACAACATCGTTGTCGCCCCCGCCGTGGTCAAAGGCCCCGGCTCGCGCGAGGCAACCGATGAGGAGTGGATCGAAGCCGTCACCCAAGCCGTCGATGCCCGCTTCGGCCGCTATGAAGGCCCCAAATTCGTCAATCTCGGGATTAGTGTAGATGGCTACGTTTTAGCTAAAACCGGCATTCCCATTGTTGCCGCGCCACGGTCTGCTCTGATCATCCGTGTGACCGCCTGGAATGATGCGAAAGCCGTGAAATTCAATGAGGATGCCAAATCCATCACGGTGGTTGAGGACATTTCTGCCGACACAACGGTCGGATCTGGCCTCACCCGCACCAAAGAAGAGCAGATTGCCGATCTGTCCAAGAATGCCGCCAAGCTCATTGAGAAATGGCTGGTCGAACAAAACAACGAACTGGGCTGGTTCGAAGAGGATGGCCGCCCGGCCAAAAACAAACGCACCCCACGCTTTCAGCCGGGCCTGACCGCCCCTGCACCCGTAGCCACAGATCCGCCGGCAGCTGCTCCGGCTGACACGCTTGTTGAAACGCCTGCAGAGGCGGCGGCGGAAGAGCCAGCACCGGCAACCTGACGGACACCTACACAATACCGAAGTGATACCGACGCAATACCGACGCCGGTTTTGCCGCTTTCCCAGAAGAACGCTTGATTTCCGCCTCCGAGTCCAATACATGCGCGCGCAGTGTAGATAACAGGGCCCACGGCCCGCAAAACAAAGGGCGCTCTGAGATATGGCGAAGGAAAAGTTTGACCGTTCGAAACCGCATGTGAACATCGGGACCATTGGTCACGTGGATCACGGCAAGACGACATTGACGGCTGCGATCACGAAGCAGTTTGGCGAGTTCAAGGCCTATGATCAGATCGACGCGGCCCCCGAGGAAAAGGCGCGCGGGATCACCATCTCGACCGCCCACGTGGAATATGAAACCGACGCGCGCCACTACGCCCATGTCGACTGCCCCGGCCA
>JBCCNB010000011.1:0-91393 GCA_039026055.1 Pseudomonadota bacterium
AATTGGAGTGAAACTGTGGATAGAGCCCAGAAAGAGAAAGTGGTCGAGGAACTCGGCCAGATCTTCGAAAGCTCTGGCGTCGTCGTGGTCTCCCACTACGAGGGTCTGACAGTTGCTGAGATGCAGGATCTTCGGGCGCGCGCACGCGAGTCTGAAGCCTCCGTTCGTGTCGCCAAGAACAGGCTCGCCAAGATCGCCCTTACGGACAAGCCATGCGCCAGCATTGCTGAGTACCTGACGGGCATGACCGTTCTCACCTTTTCCGAAGATCCTGTGGCAGCAGCCAAGGTCGCGGAAGCCTTCGCCAAGGACAACAAGAAGTTTGAAATTCTTGGTGGCGCGATGGGTGAAAACGCTCTGGACCGGTCCGGTGTGGAAGCCGTGTCGAAAATGCCGTCCCGCGATGAGCTTATTGCCTCCATCGTCGGCTGCATTGGCGCACCTGCTTCGAACATTGCCGGTGCGATTGGCGCGCCCGCTTCGAACATCGCGAGCATTATCTCTACGGTCGAAGAGAAGGCCGCGTAAAGCAATCTGGATACCCTCGTTGGGGTTCACCTGACGTTGGAACACATCATCTAAACGGAAAGAGCTGATAAAATGGCTGATCTGAAAAAACTCGCAGAAGAGATCGTGGGTCTCACGCTTCTCGAAGCACAAGAACTGAAAACCATCCTGAAGGACGAATACGGCATCGAGCCCGCCGCTGGCGGCGCTGTCATGATGGCCGGCCCTGCTGGCGGCGACGCTGCCGCTGACGCGGGCGCTGAGCAAACCGAATTCGACGTGATCCTGAAGTCGGCTGGTGCGTCCAAGATCAACGTGATCAAGGAAGTTCGCGGCATCACGGGCCTGGGCCTGAAAGAAGCCAAGGAATTGGTCGAAGCCGGTGGCAAAGCTGTCAAAGAGCAGGTTTCCAAAGAGGAAGCAGAAGAGCTCAAAGGCAAGCTGGAAGCAGCGGGCGCCGAGGTCGAACTCAAGTAATCGACATCTCGCAGATGCGAAGAAATGGCCGGGGGCGACCCTGGCCATTGTCTGTTTTGGGGTTCGCTACGATGGCCGGGTGCCCCAAAAAAGCTTGCGCCGCCTTGATCCAGCGCAAGGTCATCGTGCCACCACGGTGCTACTCTTCCTTACCGAATAGGACACACGTCTTGGAGGAAGAAGATGTACAAGAACATTCTCATACCCGTTGTTTTTGATGATGATCACGACACCGCAGCGTCGATCAAAGCTGCCCAGACCATGGCAGATACGGGCGCTGCTTTCACCATGATGCATGTGATGGACGCGATCCCATATTTCGCGCTTTATCAGGTCCCGTCGGAATTCCTGGAAGAGGCACGCGCGCAGTCCACGGCAGAGCTTAATAGGCTGGCAGAGGCCCTGCCGGGTGCCACCACGGTTTTGACATCAGGCCATGCAGGACGGCAGATCGTCAATCAGGCGTCTGACCTTGGATGTGATTGCATCATCGTTGCCTCCCATGTGCCGGGTCTCGAAGACATCTTCATCGGCTCCACGGCAGATTGGGTCGTGCGCCACGCCAAATGCGCAGTGCATGTGATCAGGTGAGGGGTGCAGCACGCGCATCCGTGTACGAAAGCGAACGCTGACCCGACGCAAGAAAGACTCGCCTGCGCGGTTTGCGCATGCCTTGGACATCTCATCTTCCGCTGCCAAGTCGACAGGTCAACATGAGTCAGCGGCGCGCAGCTATTGCCTGGCGGACGTCCCTTTCCAAAGTGTCGAGGTCAACGTCTCCATAGGTTTGAACGCGCAGCATTGCGGCCAGTCCCAAAGGAAAGTCATTGGCCAAGGCATCAAGCCTCGCCTTCAGGTCTTCGGGATTGCGCATTTCGTCGAAATGACCGGGATGTCTTTTTCTGGCTGTAAACCGTTCGAAAGCGATATCCGCCGAACAGTGGCAGTAGACTTCAATCAAGATGTCATATTCATCATCCAGCCATTCGATTGGCGTTCCGCTCTCGGCCTCGCTTTCGCGCGACCTCCAGTGCGACACCAAGACAGCAGAGCCAAGGCGCGTCGCTGCATTCCGAAAAGCAACGTCACTCTCTCTGCTCAACCGCTGGCGATGATCCCAAGACGATACGCCGTGACGCTCATACAAGTCTTCAAGGAAATCATCTTTGTCTAGAAAATTGAGGTGCAAACGGTCTGCAAGTTCACGTGCAACCGTGGTTTTACCACTTGCCGGAAGGCCAGACACAACAACACCGATCTTCATGGAAGCCCCACGCTTGCTTGTTTCGCAACCTAGCACAAGCTTCCCCTCGCGTGTATTGCCGCAACGGTCAACACGGGCTTCAACCTAGTGGCGCATTGCTGGCAAATGCCGGCCGCCCTGCGCTTTGCGCTTGACCAGCACCGTGCAGCTGCAGAATAGTGGCTGAGATGGTTCCCGAGCGAGGCGTGACTCGTAAGGGATCAAAAGGGAACACGGTGCGGGCCCCGAAGACCATCGAGACCCAATTCCGTGACTGCCCCCGCAACTGTAAGCGGTGAGCGACCCCGAAAGAACACCACTGGGCCACAAGCCCGGGAAGGTTCGGGGAAGTGTCGACCCGCAAGTCAGGAGACCTGCCATCTCCGGTCAGCGCATGATGCGCGCCGCAGTCACCTGAAACCCTGGCGGGGCGCCAAGGGACGGAGCACATCGATGGACCGAAACGGCCCGAACATAGCTCAGCCCGAACGCCGCGCGGAAATTGCGCGGAGGGCGCGATGCTTCTTGAACTGACACTGACACAATTGGACGTGGGCGATGTGCCCGCCAAACGGGCCGAAGAGATGGGGCAGTTGGGCTATATGCAATGGCTGGGTGCCTTGCCGGGCCGGGCGCATTACATCAACGCGGCTTCACATGCTTACGGGCGGGCCAAGCCCTTTGCCGCTAATTCCCCTGCTGTGGCGGTCTTCTGTGATTTGCTGCTGGCCTCCATGAAAGCCCCTCTGACGCCGCTGGATCTGCGCCTGCCGCCCCGCGCCCGTCGCGGTGGAGCAGAAGCGCGTCGTGCCTCGCTCTGACCCAAAATGCGGCGGTTTCCCCCCGAACGTATCGTCTGTCTGACGGAAGAGACGGTTGAGACGCTTTATCTGCTGGGCGAAGACCATCGGATCGTAGGCGTGTCGGGCTATGCGGTGCGCCCCAAACGCGTGCGGACTGAGAAGCCCCGCGTGTCCGCGTTTACCTCTGCCGATATTCCAAAGATCATGGCGCTGGAGCCTGATCTGGTGCTCACGTTTTCAGACCTTCAGGCCGATATCGCGGCCGAACTTTTGCGCGCGGGTGTGATGGTCGTGGGCTACAATCAGCGCGACATCGCGGGCATTCTGGCCATGATCCGCCAGTTGGGCGCGACGGTGGATGCGGGTGCGCGGGCCAATCAACTGGCCGATAGCTATGAAAGACGGCTTGATGAGGTTGCGCGCCGGAGCCAGACCCACCGCCCAAGCGTCTATTTCGAAGAATGGGACGAGCCGATGATCTCGGGCATCAAATGGGTGTCTGAGCTGGTCGAAATCGCGGGCGGCCGGGATGTGTTTCCGGGCCACGCAGCCAAAGCCGCCGCCATGGACCGCATCGTCACCTCGGATCAGGTGATTGCCGGAAAACCCGATGTCATCCTTGCGTCGTGGTGCGGCAAGAAAGTGCGCCCGGAAAAAATCAGCGCTCGCCCGGGCTGGGATGCCATCCCTGCCGTAGCTCATGGCCGTATCACGGAAATCAAATCCCCCCTCATCCTCCAACCAGGCCCTGCCGCGCTGACCGATGGTCTTGATGCCATCATCGCCGCGTTGGCCCCCAGTGAAGAGACTGTTTCATGACCATCACGAGCCCCTGCACGGGTATCTGCAAACTTGATGAACCCACCGGCTGGTGCATTGGCTGTGGCCGCTCCGGTGACGAGATTGCAGTGTGGCGCGGCCTGCCGGAGGATGCGCGCGACGATGTCTGGGCGAAGATCCCGGAGCGGTTGGGCGAACTTGGCGTGGCCTGTCGCAGGCTGCCTTGGACGACAGAGGATATCCGCGAATTCGTGATCCGGTCGTGCGAAAATGCGCGGGGGACATGGGTCATAGGCGTCGTGGGCGCTGTCGCGGAGTTTATGGTGCCTGAAGGCGCAAGCGTTGAGGTTCGGGCAGAGGGCGATGCCGTGATCGCGCACACCCGAAACGGGGCCTTGCGCATGGTGATCAATGATGACCTTCGTGCGCTCACTTTCGATCCGCCTAATATGATGTCGGAGCCTCGTGTTGTTCTGGCGGTCAAGCGGGGCAGGGGTGGCTTGCCTGTGGCAAACGGCGTGGCTGACCTTGGCCCGGATCATGACGCGTTGATAGAGCATGACGGCAACAGGCTTTTCGATCTGGGATTGGCGCGGAGCGAGGGGCGGTTTGGCGTTCGCGTGGCAGATGGCCCCGCGCAAACTGCCTTGCAGGGCGCGGTGGGTCTGCCGCTGTCGCACGCGCTGACACAATGTGCCGGGCCGCTTTTTGCGGAAAGCCCCACACGGGTGGTCGAAAGCGCGCTGGGCCGCATCGAGGTGCAAGGCAGAATTCCGATGGGGTCCGCACCCGGTGAGCCCGGTCCCCATACCCACCTCCTGCCTGATCAATTGGCGACTAGCCGCGCGTTGCCGGTCGGTATGGATTTGCCGCGCGCCTATCTGCCGGGCGCCGTTTTTTACCCGAAGTCCTGAACCCTGTGCATTTCCGCGTGAACGGCTTAGACTCGCCCTGAGAGGTGTCCCATGTCCCATGTCTTTCCACGCCATACGAAATCCAACCTTCCCACCGCGATGCGGGGGGAAGGGGCCTATTTGATCGACGCGGACGGCAAGCGGTATCTTGATTGCGGGGACGCTGCTGTATCCTGTCTGGGTCATTCCAATGAGGCGGTGGTCAAAGCCGTGCAGGATCAGGTGGGCCAGATCGCCTTTGCCCATTCCGGGTTCATGACCACGGAGCCAGCCGAGGAACTGGCAGACCTCTTGGTCCAACATGCGCCCGGTGACCTTGATCGCGTTTATTTCGTCTCTGGCGGGTCCGAGGCGGCGGAAAGCGCCATCAAACTCGCCCGTCAGTATTTCACGGAAGTCGGCCAGCCGGAGCGCCGTCATATCATCGCCCGGCGGCAAAGCTATCACGGCAACACGCTGGGCGCGCTGTCGGCGGGCGGGAATGAGTGGCGGCGCGCGCAATTCGCGCCCATTTTGGTGGAGATGAGCCACATCGCGCCTTGCTATGAATATGTGGACCGGCGCGATGATGAGAGCAGTTTTGACTACGGCCAACGCGTCGCAGATGAGTTGGACGCCGAAATTCAACGCCTCGGCCCGGAAACGGTGATGGGCTTTATGGCCGAACCGGTCGTGGGTGCAACCCTTGGCGCGGTGCCTGCGGTAGACGGGTATTATCAGCGCATTCGGGAGATTTGCGACCGCCACGGCGTGCTGCTTATTCTTGATGAGGTGATGTGCGGGATGGGTCGCACCGGGCATCTCTTTGCGTGTGACCATGACGGCATTGCGCCCGATATCTTGTGCATCGCCAAGGGGCTGGGAGCAGGGTACCAGCCGATCGGCGCAATGATGTGTACGGATAAAATCTATTATGCCATTGCAAACGGGTCTGGCTTTTTCCAACACGGGCACACCTATCTGGGCCATCCGGTGGCCACCGCGGCTGCACTTGCTGTCATGAAGGAATTGACGGGGCGCAACTTGCCAGACCATGTAAAGCAAAAGGGCGCGCAGCTTATGTCGGCCCTGACAGATGCGTTCGGTCAGCATCCCCATATCGGCGACATTCGCGGTCGTGGGTTTTTCGTCGGGCTGGAACTTGTAGAAAACCGCGAGACGAAGGCGCCCTTTGATCCGTCGCGCGGGCTTGCGGGGAAGATCAAGAAGATCGCGGTGGAACACGGCCTCATCTGCTACCCGATGGCGGGCACGCGGGATGGGCGGCATGGCGATCATGTCCTGCTCGCGCCGCCCTTTATTCTGTCAGATGATCAGATGGGGGAGTTGGTCGACAAGCTCTCCACCTCAATTGGTTCCGCGTTCGCGGCGTAAAGCGCGCTAATCCAATTCCCCCAAAAGCGTGCGATACATCACCGAATAGACATCCGTGTTGTCCATCAGCGGCGTGATCAGATCGCTGTTGAACCCCGCCCCGCGCACAAGGATGCCGCCTGCCACATCGCTAAAGCCCGTCCAGGCGATGCCGTAAAAATGCGTGTTCCCCGAGGCATCCGGCGCGCTTTCAAAAGCCGCACCCCGGGGGCCTTCGACGCCGTGCAAAATGCCGCCGCCCCGCGTCATGGCGTCCACCGGGCCCTCATCCTGCACCATCACTTGCAACCCGCCCGCATCGGAATCAGCGGCCATGATCAGCAGCGTATCTTCCCGACTTTCCACGAATTCGAGTGCGACACCAACGCCCGCATCCGCGCGTGATAGTGCCTCCAGCGTGCCAGCGGCGTTCATGTTGTTGGCGATGTTGTCGGTGCCCTCTTCCTCGATCACGGCAAAGAACCCGTCCGGGTCGCGGCTTACCAATGTCAGCGCTGCTTGGGTCATCTCTGCAAGACTGGGCGCGTCCTCCAGATAGGTGGGTTTGCCTTCCGCTAGATTGACCTCTCTGGGTTGGTCGTAGAAAGTGTGATTATGGGCAAAAACACCCAGAAGCTTGTCCAACCTAGTCAGATCAAGCGCCAGCAATTCTTCGCGGGTGTAGACCACGGTGTAATTGGCGGCCTTTGCCACCTCAATGAGGTTGAGATCATCTGCGCGCTCTCCGGGCCCATGGCGGCCCGCTACGCCCTTAGGCAACAAGAAGCGTTCGCCACCGGCCATGATCACTTGTGCGCCTGAGGCCACCACCTGACGCGCGATATCGTAGGTGTTGCGGCGGCTCGGGCTGGAGGCGACGAAGGCGGCCGTACCGGGTTCCGCGATGTGGCCCGTCTGCACGAGCGCCACGGACTTACCAGCCGCCAATGCCTCTTGGGCAATCGACTTGGGCTTGCCGGATCGTGCGATCAAAGGGTCCGTGCCGTTCATCCCGAAACTGTCGGCCAGAACCTTGACGCCATAGGCATGCACTGTGGCACCACCATGGGAGGTGCTGGTCACCCGATCCGTCATGTGCCCGGTATAGACGCCCATCGCGGGCAGCCTGTCCCAATTCAGAATACCGTCCGGCCCCACGCTGTGCATCCGCGCGGCAAGCCAGTGGTTCACCCCGGTTCCGTCGGGATGGAAGAAGATCACATTTCCGGTGTCCTGTGACAGGGCAGGGGTAGCCAAAGCCACGATAACGGGCAGGCCGTAAAGAAGCGATTTCATGTCATGTTCCATCATGGATGAAGAGATGGCACAGGATTTACCCTCTTGTTGCAACACGCCGGTGACAGTCTAATGAACGTCTTGTCGCAGCCGCGTCAGAAACTGCGCCTGATATGGGTGATCAGTGGGCGCAGGAAATCCCTGTCGCGCCAATAGGCGGTGTGGCTGAGCGGCGTGAACCCGGTCACGAGACCCGCATTGATTGGATGATCCCCTGTGACGCGAGCGGCATAAGCATCGCTCAGCGGTTTCAGAGGCCAGCCCAGCACGTCGTCTCGGTCATAGTAATTGTGCCATTCAAAGCTGGGACTTAGTTGATCGATTGGGGTTACGTCATCGCGATCAAGACCTGCGCAGAAAATCGGAATGTTGCAGCCAGTGGTCATCAGCCGCGTGGTCTTGCGCCCACGGCAGAAGGCCTCTTCTTCTGGGCTGGAAAACGTTTGCGGCACGGACCAGACGCCGTTTCGCGGATTGCGGCCGGGTGCGGCATCCCAAAGGTAGTTGGAAATGACCTGCCCGCCCAGGGATTGCGCCACAATCACCACGCGCCGGTCATTGCCTGACAGCATGGAATATAGCACCTTGAGGCCACCAAGAATACGCATCTGTGCTTGAAAGTAAGGGCTGTCCTCCCCGTGCTTTTTGGATTCCAGAGATGCGGCATCTGAAAACCCGTAAAGAATAAATTCCCGCAGATCATCCCACCGAAGACGGCGTTTGACGCGCCGGTAGTAGTCTTCCTGATTGTCCTGCAGAATATTCTGGTAATAGACCGCCTTCATTTCCACCTTTGCGGCATCCGCCGGGCCGAGCCGGTCGCGAATTTCCTCAAAAAGATCGGCGGCATAATGCGGGCTGGTGTTGCCCATGCCGTGTAATGTCAAAATACCAACATGCGCCATAAGAAAACCTTTCAAAAAAATGCTCCTTTAGGTTGCGCACCAATTTCCATTCTGTCAACGCGCGGAAAATTGCCCATTTTTTGCGGCAAGAAGCGACAGGATTTCGCAAGGATCTGCCCGCTGCAAGAGCAGAGCATTCCTTCCAAATCGTAATGTTGCGCAAAGTTTTGAGACGCCTTTTTTCCGCTTGGAAACATCGTGAAGACGTTGCTACATAGTAACATGTTGACCGCTGTCCGTCATTTTTTTGTCCACGCGTTGACCACGCTTGCCGTATTGGCCGTGATGGTTTCGCTAGGCTTCGGCCACCACTTGCGCACGAGCGATGCACCGCCTGATCCGGCGGCGCAGGCCTTTTTGGATGCAGGCGGATCGTTGTCTGATTTGTGTGATGAGGGCACGGGCGAGCATGCCAAACATGTTGAGTGCCCGATGTGCCAATTGGCGGGTGGGCTCATGCTGCCAACACCCGGCGCGCATTGCGTGCATATCATCCAAGCCCATACGAATACGGTCTGGCCTCAAGCTGAAGGTATTGCCCGGCAGCACCAGCTTGCTGCGGCCAACAAAAGCCGCGCCCCACCGCGCGCCTGAGCCCTCCAAACGCCACCTTTCGGGACTATGATGCCCGTTGGAAGCATGCTCGGCCCTCATGAGCGATCTTGGGCCCAACCACCAAAAGCGCGCAATCTTGCATGCGCGTGCAGCACTCCACAAAAGGAAAGAAAAGTGACACATTCATTGACCCGCCGCCTCTTTGGCGGCCTGACCGCCGCAGCGCTGATGCTGCCTTTGCCAGCCCTTGCTGAACCAATCACCGTGACAGATGTGCTGGGCCGCACCGTAGATTTGCCAGAACAGCCTGAACGCATCCTGCTGGGCTTTTATTTTGAAGATACCTTCGCCGTCGGTGGCCCGGACGTCTATGACCGCGTCGTGGGCATCTCCCGCGAGGCATGGGAGGGCTGGCGCAACCTGCAGTGGCAATCCTATGTCGAGGCTGTGCCAGGCATCGCGGATATCCCCGATGTGGGTGAGGTCGATGCGGGGTCCTTCTCTCTTGAAGCCGCTATTGCCACGCAGCCTGACGTGGCCATCATTGCCGCATGGCAGCACAGTGTTCTGGGTGATGCCGTGGGCCGGATGGAGGATGCAGGCATCCCCGTGGTCGTTCTCGACTACAACGCCCAAGAGGTGGAAAAGCACGTGGCTTCAACCCTCGCGCTGGGTGCGATCCTCGGCGAAGAAGAGCGCGCACAGGAACTGGCGGATTTCTATCAGGGCACCTATGACGACACAGTCGCGCGGGTGGCCAAATCCGACACCAAGCCGCGCGTCTATGTGGAACTGGGCCGCAAGGGCGCCGAAGAGACTGACAATTCCTATTCCGGCACCATGTGGGGCAAGCTGGTGGACAGCGCGGGTGGTGAAAACATCGCCAATGGCCAGATCGAAAAATGGGGCGCGCTGAGCCCGGAATACGTGCTGGCGCAAAACCCCGAGGTGGTGTTCCTCGCCGGCTCTGGTTGGATGAGCCGCGACAAGGCCGTGATCCTGGGGCCGAATGTCGACGCGTCGCTCACCCATGAGCGCATGCAGCCCTATGCCGGTCGTCCGGGGTGGGACCAGCTGGATGCGGTCAAAAACGGTGAAATGCACGGCCTCTACCACGGTGGCGCGCGCACGCTCTACGACATCGCGTTCTTCCAGTACATCGCCAAGCAACTGCACCCCGAGCAGTTCGCTGATGTGGATCCCCAGGCCACGCTGGCCAACTTCTTTGCCACCTACATGCCGATCCAATTCAACGGCACGTACATGACAAAGATGAAGTGAGGTCAGCGTGAGCCTCAATGACGGGGCGGCCGCAGGAAAGTCCACTGGGCAATCCACGGCCGCCCCTTCCTCCTACAGCCATCTTATGCTGCGTCGGATCACGGCGTTGAGCGTGGGTGTGGGCCTTCTGTTGGCCTGCGTGCTGGGTGATATTCTCACCGGTCCCGCCTTGCTGTCTGTAGGTGAAACGGTGTCGGCGCTTTTCGGGTTGGAGGCAGCATCCTCCATGACCACCGTGATCGTGTGGGATATCCGCCTGCCCATGACTTTGATGGCCCTTACCGTGGGCGCGGCATTGGCCGTGGCAGGCGTGATCATGCAAACCATTCTGGGCAATCCGTTGGCCAGCCCTTACACGCTGGGATTTTCTGCTGCCGCTGGGTTTGGCGCGGCTATCGTGTTGCTCACCGGGATTTCCTTGCCATTCTTTCCCGGGCTGACCGTACCAACCGCTGCCTTTGCGGCGACGCTGGTGTCGGCCGCGCTGGTCTACGGCCTCTCGCGCGCCCGTGGCATGACGCCCGAGGTGATGATCCTCGCCGGCATCGCCACGCTCTTTCTTTTTCAGTCCCTCCAATCCATGGTGCAATATCTCGCCTCGCCCGAGGTGTTGCAGGCCATCGTGTTCTGGCTTTTCGGATCTTTGCTCAAGGCCTCGTGGGACAACCTGCCCATCACCGCGACGATCCTCGTGATCTGCGTGGCCGCGATCCTGCCGGATGTCTGGCGCCTGACCGCGCTCCGGATGGGGGATGACCGCGCTGCGGCCGTCGGTATCAATGTGACCGGCCTGCGAGTGCGCATGTTCGTCATTGTGGCGCTGCTGACCGCCGGTGCGGTGGCCTTTGTGGGCACCATCGGCTTTGTGGGCCTTGTCGCCCCCCATATCGCGCGGGGCTTTGTGGGGGAGGATCAGCGTTTCCTTCTTCCCATGGCCGCCATCGTAGGGGGCGTCATCATGACCGGCTCTTCGATCCTGTCCAAGATCATATCGCCGGGCGGGGTTATCCCTATCGGCATCGTCACAGCTGTCCTTGGTGTGCCGTTCCTCTTTGGCCTCATCGTTTTGGGCAAAAGGAGGCATTGGTGAGCATCACGGCCGAAAACCTCTCCGTCACACATGGGTCCGTCACGGTTCTGCGTAACGTAAACCTTAAACTGCGCGATGGGGAGATCACGGGACTGATCGGCCCCAACGGCGTGGGCAAGTCTTCCTTGCTCAAGGTTTTGGCTGGCCTGGCGAAAGGCGCAGGCACCGTATCACGCGAAGGGGCGGTTCTGAGCGAGGCGCAAAGACGCGAAGTGGTTGCCTACATGCCGCAGGACAGCAGCGCAGGCTCGTCGCTCACCCTGACGGAGGTGGTGCTGCTTGGCAGGCTCGGGTCGCTGGGCTTGCGCGTCTCGCCAGCGCTGGTCTCAGGCGTTGAGGATATCCTGTCAGATTTCGGGCTGCGCGCGTTGTCACATCGGACTTTGGACGCTGTGAGCGGGGGCCAGCGACAACTGACCTATCTGGCGCAGGCGCTGTTTCGGGAGCCACGTATCCTGCTGCTCGATGAACCCACAGCCGCGCTCGATTTGCGACATCAATTGCTGGTCTTTGATACGCTGAAGCGCCTGGCAAAGGAAAAAAACATCGCCATCGCCGTGGCGGTGCACGATCTGTCGCTGGCGGCGCAATTCTGTGATCAGGTGATGTGTCTGTGTGACGGTACGCTGGATGCCTGTGGACCCCCAGCAGATGTGTTGACCACCGACCGTCTGGCGCGCGTCTATGGGATCGAGGCAGAGGTGACACAGGACAAAGACAGGCTGCGCATCGCCGCTTTGCGCGCGATCTGATATCATCTACTTTGGAATGTGAGACTTATCTCGATCGGTTCGCCATTGGGTGGAGGCGGGAATGGCGCGGCTTGGCGCACATTGGCTTGCGCTGCAATCTCGATATTGGGGGACCCGCCACTTCGAATGATACGGATCCAACCCACCTGTCCATTCGGCAGGATCTGAAACCTGATGACAGCAAAGCCTCTTTCGTTTTTATACACCCGGATCGAGCGATTGAGTTTCAAAAAAACCTCGCCCCGATAGTTCGTTTGCGTCGAATTCCCGGTGGAGCGCGCAGCTTCCAGGCTGGAGCGTCCATAAAGCGCTACATTCCCCGCCTGAGCCAATATGTCTAGCCCGGTTTGCTGGGATGGCGCAGCCGTTTCAACACCCACCTGTTCCTGGGTTTCTCCCTCTCCGTCTTGTGCGCCAAAGGCTTCATCGGATGGTCGCGTTGGCGGCCGTGGGGAACGGGTGACCGCAGCGATCTGAAGTTCACCGTCATCGGCTGCTTCAATCTCCGGCGCTTCCTCCAACGCCTCGGCGATGGCCTCATCGATCGCATCGGACACGTCCGGCTCCGTGGATTCGATAACCTCTTCTACGTCGACCTGTGCCGTTTCAGGCGGGGCATCGGGTGTACCCTCTGGCGTCGGCACCTCCGCCCCAAGGGCTGGTGGTGCCGTGGCTGTCACCTCCTCGGTGGGTTCGATGCGACCGGTGTTCTGCGCCTCGGTGCCGGTGTCGGGTGATTGTACATTCTGCGGATTGTCGGAAGCCACCTGAATGTCGTTGCTTTCATCGGGTTGAACGACCTCCTCGGGCTGCACCTCTTCAACTTCTTCTGCTTCTTCGGGTTGAAGCGCTTCTTCGATGAAATCCTCAAAGGCGGCGGATTCCGTGGGCTCGGGCGCATTGCCCGGCTCTTCCTCTTCGCCGCCGTCAAACACCAAAAACAGCCCCGGCACATGGATCATGAGCGAGATCAGAAGCGCCAGAACGGCGACAAGGATCGAGTTTCTGATCGGGTCTCTGATCAAGCGGGCGCCTGCCTTTGCGATGGTCCGTTTGCCAAATTGCGGGCCATTGTTGTCTGGTCGTTGCTCTCAGCACAGCGGCCACAGGCCACACCTATTGGCTCTCTGCGCGTTGTCAATGATACCTCACCGTCCCGCGCACGCAAAGCAAGCGGTTTGGCCGGGTGCTGACTTTCTTTTGATACGGGCTTGAGCGCACTACCCGTCGCGGATGCATCTACAAAGAGGCCAGATACGCCTCTGCCCGGCTCAAATGCGCCGCGCGCTTGTCGTCCGCCATTCGGTCCGCTGTCCGGCACATCATCGCCCATCGCGGATTGTTACCCAATCGGTCCTTGTGCTTGAAGATAAACCGCCAATAAAGCCCGTCCCATATCTCCGCCCACTCGCCTGTGGGCCAATGGCTCATCTTGCGGACGTAGTTGGAGCCGGAGAAATAAGGCTTCGTGGTAATGAGCCCGCCATCGGCATGCTGGCTCATGGCATAGGTATTGGGCACCATTACCCAGTCATAGCTGTCGATGAACATCTCCATAAACCAGGTGTAGACGTCACCCGGGTCAAATTCGCACAGGAACATGAAGCCCCCCAGCACCATCAGCCGTTCAATATGGTGGCAATAGCCGGTCTGCAAAATGCGTCGGATCGTGTCGTCAATCGGGTCGATGCCGGTGGTGGCGTCATAAAAACTGGCCGGGATCTTGCGGGTGTGGCCCCAGTGATTGGTGGTGCGCATCTTCACATGCAGATCTTCATAGGTCGCGCGCATGAATTCGCGCCAGCCGATGATCTGCCGGATGAACCCTTCCAGCGAATTGAGCGGCACATCCGTTTTCGCGGCATGCTCCAGAGTAGCATCCAAAATCTGGCGCGGGGTCAACAGCCCGACGTTGAGCATGGGCGTCAGAACCCCGTGCCAGAGGAAGTTTTCCCCTTCAACAATGGCATCCTCATAAGGCCCAAAGGCGTGCATTCTGTCATGTAGAAATCTGTCCAGCCACTCGGCGGCATCCGCGTGGGTTGTGGGGTAGATCAGATGCTCCAATGACCCATGATTATCTGCAAATTCCGCCTCTACACTGTCGCGCGCGTCCAGATCGGCGCGAGAGCGGTTGAGAACGGGCAGGGCGGGGATATCGCCCAAGAGCTTTTTGGGCACCTTCTTGCGGTTGTCCTCATCAAAGCTCCATTGCCCGCCCTGAGGCTCATCACCCTCCATCATCACACCCAGCCGCTTACGCTGGTACTTGTAATACTCCGCCATGAACCACCGCTTGCGGCCTTCAGACCACGCGGAATTATCGCCTTGGGTGTTGATGAAATAAGGCGTGTCATAGACAGACAGGGCAACGCCCGCGCCCTCAGCCGCCGAGCGCAATCGCTTCATCACTGTGTGATCCACCGGATCGGCCAGCACGATTTTCGTCACGCCATCCCCGGCCAGACCATTCACCACGCGTGCAACCATCCCGGCCTCACGCTGATAGGGGGCGATGTCCACCGTCAGCCCACCCTTGCGTAGGCGATCTGCGTATTGCGCCATCGTGGCCCGGTGCAGCCACAGCTTTTGCTTGTGCATCACCGCCGGGTATTGCGGGTCGCCGAAAAAAAGCGGGTCCTCGACCATCATGACGCGGTTGGGACCCGCCGCCATGGCCGGGTGGTCGGCGAACAGCTGGTGGGGGAAAACAAGCAGGGCGGTGGACAAGCGAAACTTCCTTTATGCGGCGCGTGTCGTGATGTAGCTAATCGGCCTGGCAGATTTGGCAATTCCCGGCTGGACAGCGGGCACGCGCGCATCATCTTGAAGGCTCACAAAGAAAGAAGGGGAGGGCCGATTTGCCCGAAGGACACACCATTCACCGCGCCGCGCGCGACCATCGCGCATTGATTGGTGGGCAGAAGGTGGCTGCCATGTCGCCGCAGGGCCGCTTTGCCGAGGGCGCGGCAGAGATCAATGGCGCCGTCTGTGAAACCACAGGCGCTGTGGGCAAACATCTGCTTTATCATTTCTCAAACGGCAAAACGCTGCATGTGCATCTGGGGCTTGGCGGCTATTTCGTCACGCAGGAACAACCCGTTGATCCGCCGCGAGAGGTGACGCGCTGTCGTTTGGAAAGCGCGACCCATTCGATCGACATCATCGGCCCCAACACCTGCGAAATCCTGCCCACGGACACGATGGACGATTTCACCATGCGCTATGGTGCGGATCTTTTGTCCGAAACCCCCGATCCCGACCGGGCCATTGCCGCGATCCGCAAAAGCCGTGCGCCCATTGCCCGGCTGCTCATGGATCAAAAGGTCATTTCCGGCATCGGCAACATCTATCGCGCGGAAATTCTGTTTCTGCGCGGACTCAATCCAATGACGCGCGGCGTGGATATCCCGGAAGAAGAATTGCGCGGCCTGTGGGACGAAATGCGCGCGCTTTTGCAATATGGGGTGGAGACGAACACGATCATCACCAACCCCGAACTGGTAGAGGCCGGCAAAGTCCACGGCGAACGCACCAATATTTTTGGCAAGGAAGACTGTCCACGCTGCGACGACAAGATCGTGAAATCCAAGCTCAGCGGCCGCACGCTTTACCATTGCCCGACCTGTCAGTCCTGAGGGCCATCGCCAAAGCTGAAGCGGTACGATACATCTAACCCATGGCGACTTTTTCTGATCTTCTGATGACTGTGTTTGACCGCCGCGCCGGGTTCAGCGCGCTGCGCGGCGACGATGGGCGCGCGATTGAAGAACTGTCCCAAGCCTTGATCGGCTCATCCGGAGAGGTGACTGGACGCGACACCGGGCAACGCATTCTGGAACGCTATGTATCGCTCGACACAGACGGCAAAAGCGCTTTTTTCCGCCATCTTGCGATTGAGATGAACATTGACGCGCATGCGGTGCGCGAGGCGCTGGCAAGCTATGAGGCAGAACCAAATAAACAAAACTACCGCGCTTTCATGGCTGCGTCAGAACCGCCTCGCCAGGAGTTTTTCCGCCGCCTCAACCGCGTGCCCGGCGCCACGGAGTGCATCGTTGGTATGCGCGAAGATCTACTGGAGATGGTGCATGACGAACCCGCTCTGGCCGCGCTCGATCTCGACCTGCGGCATTTGCTCTCGTCTTGGTTCAACCAGGGCTTTCTGGTGCTGCGCCCGATCAGCTGGCAAAGTCCCGCGCTCGTTCTGGAAAAAATCATCGCCTATGAGGCCGTGCATCAGATCGAAAGCTGGGAAGACCTGCGCCGCCGCGTGGAACCCGGCGACAGGCGCTGCTTTGCGTTTTTCCACCCCGCCATGCCCGATGAGCCGCTCATCTTCGTCGAGGTTGCCCTGACCAAAGGCGTGCCCGGGTCGGTGCAGGACCTTCTATCGGAAGACCGCGAGCCGATGCTCGAAGAGGAGGCCGACACGGCCGTCTTCTATTCCATCTCCAATTGTCAGGCGGGGCTTGCGGGGATTTCCTTTGGCAATTCCCTGATAAAACAGGTCGTTGCAGATTTGTCTTTGGTCCTTCCGGGGTTGAAGACCTTCGTGACCCTCTCCCCCATGCCCGGCCTCTCCGCTTGGGCGGAGGCGGAAGATCTGATCGTGGATGAAACCACCGACCTGCGCGCACTGGCCGCGCATTACCTGATCTCAGCCAAGCGCGGCGATGGCCAACCGCTCGACCCGGTTGCGCGGTTCCATCTGGGCAACGGTGCGCAGGTTCATGCCGTCCATGCCGCAGCTGATCTGTCGGACAAAGGCCAGATGCAATCCTTTGGCACCATGGTGAACTATCTCTATGATCTTCGCCGGGTGTCGCAAAATCATGAAGGTTTCGCTGAGTCCGGCAAAATCGCCACCTCAGCAGAGATGCGCGCGCTGGATGCATCAGCCAGGAAATCTCTCACTCGGAGGACCGCGCGTGACCAACCCGCTTTATGATCAGCTTTTCGGCCGCCATGCGGGCAATGACGCCACATTACTCATCCTATCTGACGGGGCTGAAATCACGTATGACGCGTTCCTGCGACAGGCCGCCCAGATCGCTCATGTGCTTACAGCCGCCGGGTTGGAGCCGGGCGACAGGCTGGCCGCACAAATTCATAAATCACCCCAGGCTCTGTCGCTATACGCGGCTTGCGCGCAAACAGGCGTGGTGTTCTTGCCATTGAACACCGCCTACACTGCCTCGGAACTGACCTATTTCATCGAAAACTCCGGCGCGCGGATGGTGGTCTGTGATGCCAGCGTGCAAGAGTTGCTTGATCCCATTGCCAAAGGCTTGGACGCGCAGGTGGAGACGCTAAATGCCGACGGCGCGGGATCCCTGATGGACAAGGCCGCTGACCAACCCGACCAGTTCGATACCGTGACGCGCAGCGCCGATGATCTGGCTGCGTTTCTTTATACCTCCGGCACCACGGGCCGGTCCAAAGGCGCGATGCTTACACAGGATAATTTGCTGTCAAATGCTGAGACCCTGAAAGACTACTGGAAATTCACGTCCGACGATGTGCTGCTGCACGCCCTGCCGATTTTCCACACCCACGGGCTTTTCGTGGCCACCAACATCATCCTGCTGGCGGGTGGCGCGATGGTCTTTTTGCCCAAATTCGATGCAAGCGAAATGATCGCGATGATGCGCCGATCCTCCTCCATGATGGGCGTGCCGACTTTCTACACCCGCCTGCTAGACCAACCGGATTTTAACGCGGATTTGACCAGCCATATGCGCCTTTTCATTTCCGGCTCTGCGCCGCTTCTGACGGAAACCCATGCCGCGTTTGAGGCCCGCACCGGCCACCGCATTCTCGAACGATACGGCATGACGGAAACCAACATGAACACCTCCAACCCCTATGACGGCGACCGACGTGCAGGCACCGTCGGATTTCCGCTGCCGGGTGTGGAACTCAAAGTGACGGATGCGGAGAACGGAGATGATTTGCCCATCGGAGAGATCGGCCAGATCGAGGTGCGTGGCCCAAATGTGTTCAAAGGCTACTGGCAAATGCCCGAAAAAACCGCCGAAGAGCTGCGCGCGGATGGGTTCTTCATCACCGGCGATCTGGGCCGCATTGACGGCGATGGCTATGTCACCATCGTGGGTCGTGACAAAGATCTGATCATCTCAGGCGGCTACAACATTTATCCCAAAGAGGTTGAGTTGGTGCTGGATGACCAGCCGGGCGTTTTGGAAAGCGCCGTAATCGGTGTGCCGCATCCAGATTTTGGCGAAACGGTGGTGGCCGTGATTGTCCCGGAACAGGGCGTCAAACCCGACCTTGGCGTCATTGAGACCGCCACTTCTGAGGCTCTTGCCCGGTTCAAACACCCGCGCAAATACATCCTAATGGAAGAATTGCCCCGCAACACGATGGGCAAGGTTCAAAAGAACATCCTGCGCCAAGACCACAAACACCTGTTCCAAACCCTCGGCCGGGAAACAAGCGCGGCGCAGGGGTAATTGCAGCCTATCACTCGAATGTCGCCCGGTCCGTACTCAAATACCGATGTAAGCTTTAGATATCTCCGGGGTCAGTGCATCCATCGCTCCCGACCAGATCGTCGTGCCCCGCTCCAAGATCACCGCCCGGTCCGACACCGCGCGGATCTCCTTGAGCGACTTGTCGATAAGCAGGATCGTCAACCCCGTCTCCTGCTTCAGCTTGGAAATCGCCGCCCAAATCTCCTGTCGGATGATCGGGGCCAACCCTTCTGTTGCCTCGTCCAACAGCAACAGTCGCGGGTTCGTCATCAGCGCCCGCCCGATGGCCAGCATCTGCTGCTCGCCCCCCGATAGCGATTGCGCCACCTGATGCCGGCGCTCGCCCAGCCTTGGGAATAGCGCCTCCACCCGGGCCTGATCCCACTCGCCCGCACGGGCTGCCGCTGTCAGATTTTCCGACACTGTCAGGCGCGCAAAACAGCGCCGCCCTTCTGGTACCAACCCGACCCCCAGCCGCGCGACCTTGTGGCTGGGAAGCACGCCAAGATCATGCCCGTCAAATCGCATCACCCCCTCAGACGCAATCATTCGGCAAATCGCCTTTACTGTCGTCGTCTTGCCCATCCCGTTGCGCCCCATCAGCGCGACGACCTCGCCTTCGCTCACCTCCAGTTCCACCCTGAACAAGGCCTGGCTTGGCCCGTAGGACGCGGTGAGGTTTTCCAGGGTCAGAAAGCTCATGCCTCCTCCCCCAGATAGGCCTGTTTCACCATCGCGTCCTTGCGAATTTCGTCTACCGTCCCGGTCGCAATGATCCGCCCGTAATCCAGCACACTGATCCGGTCGGCCAGCGCGAAGACCGCATCCATGTCATGTTCAACCAGCAGGATGGGCGCCTCCGACCGCAGCCTATCCAGAAACGCGGTCATGGTTTTCGATCCTTCCGCGCCGAGCCCTGCCATCGGCTCATCCATCAAAAACGCACACGGCTGCAGCGTCAGCGCCACCGCCACCTCCAATTGCCGCCTTTGTCCGTGGCTGAGTTCCTGACAGACCGTGCCCGCGTACTCCGCCAACCCCACCTGTTCCAGCGCCGCCATGGCCCGCCCGGTCAGATCTTTGTCTCCCAGAACCGACCGCCAGAACCGCCACGGTCGCCCACTTGCACCGAGCGCGCCCAGCATTGCGTTTTCCAAAACGGTATCTTCCATCGCCAGCGCAGAGATCTGGAACGTTCGGCCAAGCCCAGCCCTCGCTCGCGCCTCGACACTGTCGCCAGAGATGTTACGGCCTTGCAAAATGACCTCACCCCCATCGGCAATCAGGTTGCCCGTGATCAGCCCGATCAGGGTCGACTTCCCCGCCCCGTTTGGTCCAATCACGGCATGGATTTCCCCAGTCTGCAGATCGAGGCTCACATCGCTAGTGGCCGCCAATGCGCCAAAGTTCTTCGTCAATCCGCGCGTTGCAAGGATGGGATCAGACATGAGGCCCCTCCTTGCCGGTCAGAAACCCGATGACACCGCCCCGACCGAACAGCACGATCCCCAGCAGGATTGCGCCCAGCCAGACATGCCAGAAATCCGTGAGGCCCCCAAGCCAGTGTTCCAGCAGCACAAACAGTCCTGCCCCAATGACGGGCCCCATTAGTCGCCCCACGCCGCCCATGATAATCAGGATGATCAACTCCCCGGAAAGCTGCCAGGAAAACATGACTGGGCTCACAAACCGGTTAAGATCTGCAAAGAGCGCTCCCGCCAACCCAGTGATCGCGCCCGAAATGATAAAGGCTACCAACCGCAACCGTTGCGGTGTCATCCCCACGGTCTGAACCCGCTGCGCAGTTTGCCGCGTGGCGTTCAGGGCAAGACCAAAGGGCGAGGCTCTGAGCCGTGCGAAGATCAAAAGCGCCAAACAAAGCAGCCCAAAACAAAGTCCGAAAAACTGAAGCGGCACCAGCGTGTTCAGCCCGGGAAACCCGTTGCGCACCCAGATCGACAGCCCATCTTCCCCGCCATAGGCGCTCCAGGAAATGGAGAAATAAAAAAACATCTGCCCGAAGGCGAGTGTGATCATGATGAAGTAAACGCCTGTCGTGCGCACCGTCAGCCAACCAATGATCGCGGCCATCAGGCCAGAGACAGCCATGGCCGTGATCCAAATGATCGGCATGGATTTGGTGCCCGCAATGGTCAGCGGGCCCAACTCCAACGGGCTGAAATTCTGCGCATGAAAGGCGAGGATCCCCATTGCATATCCGCCAATGCCAAAGAAGGCCGCGTGACCCAGGCTCACCAACCCGCCAATCCCAAGCGCGATATTGAGACCCACAGCCGCCAGCGCCAGGATCGCCGCCTTGGTGGCCAACGTGATGGTAAAAGGCTGGCCTGCAAGATGCGCGATCAGCGGTATGCCCAACAGGAGTGCCATGACCACCCAGTTGATATGCCGCTCGGCCATCATGTCTTAACCCCGAAAAGTCCTGTAGGCCGCCAGATCAGAACGAGGCTCATCAGCACGTAAACTGACATCGCGGCCAGCGCAGATCCGGTCTGATTGGCCGCATCCGCCTCCATGAAAAGCCTGAAAAAGGCGGGCAGAAACAGTCGCCCCAAAGTGTCCGTCAGCCCCACCAGAAGCGCGCCCACAAACGCCCCTCGGATAGACCCGATCCCGCCGATCACGATCACCACAAAGGCGAGGATCAGCACGGGCTCCCCCATGCCGACCTGTACCGACTGGATCGCCCCCACCAGCGCGCCCGCCAGCCCCGCCAGCGCGGCGCCCAAGGCAAAGACCACCGTGTAGAGCTTCGAGATATCAATGCCCAAGGCGGCAATCATCTCCCGATCATTCTCGCCTGCGCGGATCTGCACCCCGATCCGCGTGCGTTCAATCAACCACCAAAGCATCAATCCAACCCCGATGCCGATGCCGATAAGAGCGAGCCGATACTTCGGATACTCAATCCCTCCCGGCAGCGTCACGGGCCCGTTCAGCAAAGCAGGGATGTCGAGGTAAAGCGGGAACGACCCAAACACCCAGCGCGTCCCTTCCGAGAAAATCAGGATCAGCGCAAACGTCGCCAGCACCTGTTCGAGATGCGCGGCCCCGTAAAGCTTGCGAATGATCGTCATCTCCACAATCGCCCCTGCCAGCGCCGCCGCCGCGAGCGCAGCTATAAGCGCCACCAGAAACGATCCGGTCAGCCCTGCGGCCGCTGCGGCTGCAAAAGCGCCCACCATGTAAAGCGACCCATGCGCCAGATTGATCAGGCCCATTACCCCGAAAATCAGCGTCATCCCGGCTGCCATCAAAAACAGCATCACGCCGAATTGCAGCCCGTTAAGGATCTGTTCTGCGATGAGAAGAAAAGACACTAAGGTTTCGCTTCCAAGCTAGGCTTTGCGCGTTTTGCGCTGACCAGGAATGCCTCCGGCGGGGATATTTTCAGTCAGAAGAAACACGCAGCTTCCTGCTTTTTCTGGCCACAAATATCCCTGGGGTTTGGGGGCTGGCCCCCAAGTGGCGGAGGTTTCCCGAAATGCAACATTGCGGCCCGACCTGACACCAAGCCGGGCCGTTTTGCGTATCAGAGCTTGCACTCTCCACCGTAGACGTCGGTATGGTCGGTTGCGGCCACACCCACAATACTGTTGGTGACCACATCGCCTTCCTTTACGACCTCACGCATGTAGAGATCTTGAATGGGGTGGTTGTTTGACCCAAACGCAAACTTGCCGCGCACCGATTGGAAATCCGCCTCAGACAGGGCGGCGCGGAAGGCATCTGCGTCGTTCACATCGGCTTTGTCCACTGCCGAGATCAGCAGGTTTGCCGTGTCGAACCCTTGCGCGGCGTAAACCGATGGCAACCGGTCATACTTCGCTTGGAAGCTTTCCACGAATTCCGCATTCCCCGGCACGTCAAGGTCCTTGGACCAGTGCGCCGCGTTTTTCACGCCCACAGCGGCCTCGCCAATGGCGCCCAGAATGCCCTGATCAAAGCTGAAGGCCGGGCCCACGATGGGCGTGTCGCCGCCCGAACCTGCGTATTGCTTCATGAAGGAAATTCCCATGCCGCCGGGCAGGAAGTAATAGAGCAGATCGGCATCCGCGGCTTTGATCTGTGCAATCTCGGCCGCGTAATCGGTCTGGCCCAGTTTGGTGTAAATTTCGCCCGCTACCTCGCCTTTGAACATGCGTTTGAAGCCTGCGATCGTATCGCGACCGGCCGGATAATTCGGCGCCATCAGGATCGCGTTGCCAAAGCCATTGTCCTGAGACCATTGACCGGCAGCCTCGGCAAAGGCATCGTTCTGCCAGCTCACCACGTAGTAGTTTTCATTGCACCCGGCACCCGCAAGCTGCGAAGGCCCCGCATTGGGCGAGAGATAGAATTTGCCCTGCGCCGTCGCCGACGGCACCACCGCCATTGCGAGGTTCGACCAGATGATCCCGGTCATCACATCGACGCCTTCGGACTGGATCATCTTGTCGGCCAGCTGCACCGCGATGTCGGGCTTGCGCTGATCATCCTCGATGATCACTTCAATATCATCGCGCCCCGATTGCTCCATGGCCAGCATGAAGCCATCGCGCACATCAATGCCAAGGCCAGCCCCACCACCGGACAGCGTGGTTATCATGCCCACCTTCACTTCGGCTGAAACCGGTAGCGCCGCCAGCGCCATCGCGGCGGCCGTCATCATAAGTTTTTTCACGTCCAAGTCTCCCTTTTTCCCTGTTGGATTGCGCCTCATGGCGGGCGCATGTTTTCCGATTGTGGATGGTACCGAACTTTTACCCGCGTGCGAGAGGTTTTTTCAGATTGCTGGCCCGATCGTGGTGGTGACATCGCCCAAGCCTTCAATGGCCACCCGACAGACCTGCCCGGGCACAAGCGCGCCGACGCCAGCAGGCGTGCCCGTCATGATCAGGTCGCCACGTTGCAGCGTGATGCTATGCGACAGGATGGAGACGATCTCTGGCACTGACCAGATCATATCTGAAAGATCAGCCTCTTGCTTCCGCACACCATCGACCGTCGTTGAGATCGTGCCGGAGGACATCGGCCCGACGGCCGCAATCGGATGCATCGAACCGACCACGGCGGAACGGTCAAACCCCTTTGCCATATCCCACGGGCGGCCCATCTCTTTGGCGTCTGCCTGCAGATCACGGCGAGTGAGGTCGTTACCCACAGCAAACCCCCAAACATATGACAGCGCGTGCTCCTCTGACACGCGCGTGCCGCTGCGTCCAATGGCGATCACCAACTCGCCTTCGTAATGCAGGTTCTGTGTCAGCGGCGGGTAGGGCAGCGTGACACCATCCTCCACCACTGCATCAGCAGGCTTGGAAAAGAAGAACGGTGGTTCCCGATCTGGATCCTTGCCCATCTCGCGCGCATGGGCGGCGTAGTTGCGCCCGACACACAGGATACGGCGCACAGGCCAGCGATCTGCGCTGTCTGCGATAGCGACGGAAGGTTGGGGTATATCAAAGATCAGGCGCATTGAGGGCTCTCGTAGATTTCGACACAGACAGTTGCGTGCACGGTGCCTTTTTTTGGCAGATCGTCAATAACGGTCGCTCTTTGTGCACTGTCATGGGCAAAATCATCTGCGTCGAAACGCGTGCGGTATCCGGTGGCGGCTTCTTCGAATTCAAAGTATTTCAGATGCAGCTAAAACGTCACGAGGCCGTGAATTTCCTTGCCATTTTTGAAACGGCATACTATTGTATACTGAAATCAAGGGAGGCCCAGAACGTGCCAGCCTCGCTTGGACCGAAACCAACGATTAGTCGCAGGTGCCGCCATGAGCCTTTACATTGATTACCTTGCCGAGATTGAAATCCGCAAAACCCAAGGGTTGAACCCCAAGCCCATTGAAGACGGCGCCTTGGTCGAGGAACTGATCGCGCAAATTCGCGATACGGATCACGAATACCGCGCGGCCTCTCTCGAGTTTTTCATCTACAACACGCTGCCTGGAACGACGAGTGCAGCCGGGGCCAAAGCGGCTTTCCTCAAGGAGATCATACTCGGGCAGGCCGAAGTGGCCGAGATCGCCCCCGCCTTTGCTTATGAACTGCTGAGCCACATGAAAGGCGGACCATCTGTGCGCGTGCTGCTTGATCTTGCGCTGGGTGAGGATGTCGCCATTGCCACCGACGCCGCCGAAGTGCTGAAGACGCAAGTGTTTCTCTATGAGGCGGACACTGATCGTCTGGCCGAGGCCCACGCGACAGGCAATGCGGTCGCCACCGATATTCTGGAAAGCTACGCCAAGGCGGAGTTTTTCACCAAGCTGCCGGACATCGAAGAAGAGATAAAAGTCGTCACCTATGTATGCGCTGAAGGCGACGTATCGACCGACCTTCTGTCCCCCGGCAACCAGGCCCATTCTCGCTCTGACCGTGAATTGCACGGCAAATGCATGATCTCGGAAGAGGCGCAGACGGAAATTCAGGAGTTGCAAAAGAAACATCCTGGCACGCGCGTCATGCTGGTGGCCGAAAAGGGCACGATGGGTGTGGGATCGTCGCGGATGTCTGGCGTCAATAACGTGGCGCTTTGGACAGGGCAGCAGGCCTCTCCTTACGTGCCGTTCGTGAACATCGCCCCCGTGGTAGGTGGCACGAATGGCATCTCACCCATCTTCCTGACCACCGTTGGGGTGACCGGCGGCATCGGGCTTGATCTGAAAAACTGGGTCAAGAAAGTGGATGCCGACGGCAACCCGATCATCGGCAACACTGGTGATCCCATTCTAGAACAGAAGTATTCGGTCGAAAACGGCACGGTTCTGCGGATCAACACAAAAGACAAAAAGCTGCTCTCGGCAGACGGCAAAGAACTGGTGGATGTATCCTCGGCCTTCACGCCGCAGAAAATCGAATTCATCAAGGCCGGCGGGTCTTACGCCATCGTCTTCGGCAAAAAGTTACAGACCTTTGCGGCTGAGACGCTTGGTATTGAAATGCCCGTGGTCTTCGCACCTTCCAAAGAGATCAGCAAAGAAGGGCAGGGCCTCACGGCTGTTGAAAAAATCTTCAACAAAAACGCTGTGGGTGTCAGTTCCAAAGAGCCGCTTCTTGCAGGTTCGGATGTTCGGGTGAAGGTGAATATCGTGGGGTCTCAGGACACCACCGGCCTCATGACCTCTCAGGAACTTGAAGCGATGGCCGCCACGGTCATCTCGCCAACGGTGGATGGGGCCTATCAGTCGGGCTGCCACACTGCCTCTGTCTGGGACATCAAAGCGCAGGAAAACATCCCCAAACTGATGAAATTCATGAATAATTTCGGTCTTGTAACGGCGCGCGACCCCAAAGGCGTCTACCATTCCATGACCGACGTGATTCACAAGGTTCTGAACGATATCACTGTCGACGATCGCGCGATCATCATCGGCGGCGACAGCCACACGCGCATGTCCAAGGGCGTGGCCTTTGGTGCGGATAGCGGCACGGTCGCACTGGCGCTTGCGACTGGCGAGGCCACAATGCCCATCCCTGAAAGCGTGAAAGTCACGTTCAAAGGCACAATGGCCGACCACATGGATTTCCGTGATGTGGTACATGCCACACAAGCCCAGATGTTGCAGCAATTCGGCGACAACGTCTTCCAGGGCCGTGTGATTGAGGTGCATATCGGCACGTTGCTGGCGGATCAGGCGTTCACCTTCACCGACTGGTCGGCGGAAATGAAAGCCAAGGCGGCGATCTGTATTTCTCAAGATGACACGCTGATCCAATCGCTGGAACTGGCCAAATCCCGCATCCAGATCATGATCGACAAAGGCATGGAAAATCCGGTGGGCACCCTTCAGGGCCTCATCGACCGTGCCGACAAACGCATTGCAGAGATCCGCTCGGGCGAGGTGCCCGCTCTGACACCCGATGTCAACGCCAAGTACTTCGCTGAGGTGGTTGTGGACCTGGACATCATTGACGAGCCTATGATCGCGGACCCCGATGTGGGCAACGTGGATATATCCAAACGTTATACCCACGATACGATCCGGCCTGTGTCTTACTATAAGGCAGAAAAGCAAGTGGACCTTGGGTTTGTGGGATCGTGCATGGTGCACAAGGGCGATTTGAAGATCGTGGTGCAGATGCTGCGCAATCTTGAGAAGGCGGGCAAAGAGATCAAATTCAAGGCCCCGCTGGTGGTCGCCGCACCTACCTACAACATCATTGACGAATTGAAAGAAGAGGGCGACTGGGAAGTGCTGCAGCGCTATTCTGGGTTTGAATTCGACGACATGGCGCCCAAGGCCACGCCGCGCAAAGAATACGAAAACCAGCTTTATCTGGAACGGCCGGGCTGCAACCTGTGCATGGGCAACCAGGAAAAGGCGGAAAAGGGCGACACCGTTCTTGCCACCTCCACTCGGCTTTTCAAAGGCCGTGTGGTGGAGGATAGCGAGGAGAAAACAGGCGAATCCCTTCTGGCGTCGACCCCTGTTGTTGTGTTGTCGGCCATCCTTGGCCGCACACCCAGCATAAAGGAATACAAGGCTGCGGTGGAGGGGATCGACCTGACCAAGTTCGCTCCTCCACAGAAAACACCGCTCGATGCCTTGTCGGTGCATTACTGACCTTGCGTCAGGGCGGCAGAATTTTTAAAAATTCTGCCCAATTTTTTTGAAAAAAATTGTCGCCAACGTTGGCGGCGAAGTCTTTACAAGACTTCGTGGTCCTGACCGCACGGTCTTAATAGTCTTCGCCCTTGTAGCGATTGGGTTGACGCTTGGCGATCTCCAGACCGGTGAACTGCGCCCAATCGTCGCCGGGCCGCCAGATGCTTTCCATGTTTTCGGACGCCGCGACGACACTCAAATCGTCCCACTCCTTAGCGTAGCGAAAGAAGAACGCGCTGACCCGTGCGTTGTAGATGCAGTGCACGTGGATCATGTCATTCGGGTTGTTCTGCATCACGGCCTTAAAGCGCTCGTAATCGGCGTCCGTGGGTGTGTCGAATTCCACGGGGATGTAATCATAGACCATTCCAAGCGCTTCAACCGTACCCGCCTCATCCTTTAGCGCGCCCTTGTTATGGTGTGGCCCCAGATTGATGATCCGCGTCACACCCATAGCCTTCAATTCCGCCAACTCCGCCTCAGTCGGCTGGCCGGATGTGGTGATGCGCGGTGTGATGCGCCGCCAGTTCAGGATATGTGTAAGTTCCATTTCAGGCCCCCACGCAGGCCGCATGGGCCTTTAACACCCGCACGGTAGAGGCCGGGTTGTTCACCAGTTTATCTGCAGGCCGAATAGGCCGCGGCACCATGTTGCCGCCGCAATTGGGGCAATGGTGATCGAAATGCGTCTCAATGCAGTCAGCACAGAAGGTGCATTCAAAGGTGCAGATCATCGCATCCGTCGCCTCGGGCGGCAAATCCTTGTCGCAGCATTCGCAATTGGGTTTGAGCAGTAGCATTATGTGTCTCCTTTCGTCATAGACTACCCCAGTATGATTTGGCATAAATGACAGTATGACCTCATATTCTGCCAAAGCGCGCAACGTCGTTTTCGTGATTTACCCCGATATCGTTTTGCTGGATCTTGTCGGTCCGCTGCAGGTGTTTTCACATGCTCTGGATCCCGATACTGGCGCGCCGGGCTATACCTGTCGGGTGGTGTCATTGGCGGGCGGCATGATCCCGACCAACACGACACTTTCCGTTCCAAGCGCGCCGATGGCAGAGGTCAAGCGCACCGACATTCATACTCTCATCCTGATCGGCGGTGACGGGGCGATCCCGGCGATGACCGATGCAAACCTGATCGCTGAACTTCGAGGTCTCGCAAAGAGAGCGAGCCGTGTGGCCTCTGTCTGTTCGGGGGCATTGGTTCTTGCGGCCACCGGGTTGCTCGATGGACGGCGCGCGGTGACCCATTGGGATGATTGCGCGATGCTTGCCGAAACCTTCCCCGAGGTGCAGGTCGAAATGGATCCCATTTATATCAAAGACGGCCCTATCTGGACCTCTGCCGGGATCACCGCAGGCATCGATATGGCGCTGGCCATTGCAGCCGAGGACCTGGGTCGCGCATCCGCCTTTGCCATGGCGCGGTCGATGGTTACGCAGATGGTGCGATCGGGCGGGCAATCGCAATTCAGCCCTGTGCTCAGCCGTCAATGGCGCGACCGGGCCGGGCAGTTCGACGCGTTGCACGGCTGGATCACCGACAACCTCGACGAGGACCTGTCAGTCGACGCAATGGCCGACCGCATGGGCATGAGCCCCCGCAACTTCGCCCGCGTCTACGCAAAATCCATGGGCGTCACGCCAGCCAAGGCAGTAGAGGCTATGCGTACGGAAGCCGCCCAAGCGCTGTTGGAGAACACCGATCTCAGCGTCAAGGCCATCTCTGCCAGGGCTGGTTTCAATGATGAAGAACGCATGCGGCGCGCTTTTTTGCGGCAACTGGGCGTCTCGCCATCCGACTATCGCCAAAACTTTCACGCCCCGGCCTAGGCGATTTGGTGCCATGTCCCGTTTGAAGTGTTGGCGGCGCATGCGTTTTGGGTATGCTGAGGTCACAGGGCAACAAATTGGCAATAAAGGCAGTGCTATGCTCCGACAGTCAGGCGGTTTTGCCGTGATCCGGCTTTGGGCGCTTCTTTTGACCCTTTGTCTTGCCGCCCCCGTCGCGGCGCAGGACAAAGACGCCGTTGAGCGGCAGTTTCAAAGCTGGTTGGACAAGACGATCTGGCCGCAGGCGTGGGCCAAGGGCGTGTCGCGCAAGACGTTTGACGCGGCCTTCGATGGTGTGACGCTCAACTGGAAACTGCCCGATCTGGTGCCGCCGGGGACGCGCGCGCAGACGCCCAAGACCCAACGCCAGGCCGAATTTGGATCGCCCGCCCATTACATGCGTGGCAAAGCCCTGCGCGATGCCACAGCTGCGGGTCAGCGCATGGCCAAACGTCATGCTAAGGCGCTCGCCCTGACGGAGGCCCAATCGGGCGTGCCGGGGCGGATCATTCTGGCCATCTGGGGCCGCGAGACGGGCTATGGCCGGGTAGAGATCAAGTACAACGCCTTTCGCGTCTTGGGCACCAAAGGCTTCATGAGCACACGATCTGAGTATTTCACCAAAGAGTTGATCGCCGCGCTGGTGATCAAGCAAAAGGGCTATGTGTCGGGGACTTTGCGCAGTTCCTGGGCGGGCGCGCTTGGCCAGCCGCAATTCATGCCCACAAACTTTCTTGAATATGCCCGCGACGGGGATGGCGATGGTAAGCGGGATATCTGGGCGTCGCAGGCCGACACCTTTGCGTCTATTGCAGCCTATCTGGTGGGCCACGGTTGGGTTTCCGGACGCGATTGGGGGTTTGAAGTGAAACTGCCCAGCAGCATGTCGTGTACTCTGGAAGGGCCCGATCAATCGCGCAGCATTGCCCAGTGGGCCGAAATGGGCATCACCCGAGTCTCAGGCCGGCCCTTCCCGGAACATGAATTGCGCGGCAAGGGATCGCTCATGCTGCCTGCAGGGCGCAACGGGCCTGCCTTTATCGTGACGCCCAATTTCTATGTGCTGAAGGATTACAACTTTTCGGACCTTTATGCGCTTTTCGTTGGCCATGTGGGTGACCGGATCGATTACAACATGAAGGATTTTCGTGGCTCCTGGGGGTCGTTTTCGAAAATGTACCGTTCCGATGTCGCCGCCATGCAACGTGGGTTGGAACGTCAGGGATATGACGTGGGTGGCGCAGACGGGCTCGTGGGGTTCAAGACGCGGCGGTCGATAGGACAGTGGCAGGAACGCAAGGGTCAGCGCCCCACCTGTTTTCCAGACGCCAAACTGATGAAGGCGTTGGCGAAGTAATCGTTTCCTGTGCCGCTCTTCAGCCCTAACGGGCTGCTTCGCCGGTGTAAGGGCCTGCGATCTGGCAAATGTGATTTGCAACGGACCTGCGCGGCGTTAGCGTTTTATCTATTTCACGGGTTTTCGTCTTTTCGCTGATGATGGGGCTGATCGCGGCACCACCAGGGTTTGCATCGACGTGCCGACAGGCGTTGGTGCTTGCGTTGGATGTGTCGCTATCCGTTGACCCGCAGGATTTCACTTTGCAACGGCAGGGGCTGTCCTCTGCGCTTGTCGATCCCGCGGTGCAAGAGGCGATGTTGCGCGGGCCGGGCCATATCGAGCTGGCCGTATTCGAATGGTCCGGAGCCTTCAACCAGAGCCTGCTGGTCGACTGGACAGTGATCGACAGCCCCGCAACGTTGCAAAAGATCGCGTGGACCTTGCTGTCGAGCGAACAGAAAACACCGTCTGGCCGGACGGCATTGGGGGCGGCGCTGACGCACGCGCGCGATCTTCTTTCGGCGCGTGGACATTGCGAAACACTGACCCTGGATGTCTCTGGTGATGGGATGAACAACTCAAGCCACGCACCCGACCTGGCGAAAGACGAACTGGAGGCCCAGGGCATTGGCGTCAATGCCTTGGTGATCGAAGCCAGCCCCGATCAACAGTTCGAAGATGAGCCATCGGTGGGGCAACTGGCGGATTACTTTTACGACAACGTGATCACCGGGCCGCAGGCCTTTGTGGAGGTCATCGTTGGGTTTTCTGCCTATGAAGAGGCCATGCAACGCAAGCTTCTGCGCGAACTTTTGCCATCGATGGTGGAGCGTCCAGCCGCACCCGCTCGCCGCCGAATGCGGCTCGCTCACACCTCGGATCGGTTCGTTCGCTGAAAATTTGTGCCGCAAAGACACGGTTTGCTCTGAAAACCACACCTTCATCTTGCGGCTCCATTTCCCCACTACCCAAAACTTTGCGGCTGCCCTATAGTGAGGGTAGAAATTGGGCGTTTAGACCCATGGTGACAGAGGCAGATAAAAGGGGGCGTGCCCATGCGGTGCCCGTTTTGCGGAAATATTGATACTCAGGTGAAGGACTCGCGTCCTGCCGAAGATCACGTATCCATTCGGCGTCGGCGGTTTTGCCCGGCCTGCGCGGGGCGGTTCACGACCTATGAACGCGTGCAGTTGCGCGACCTGATCGTGGTGAAAACCAACGGCCGGCGCGAAGATTTCGACCGGGACAAGCTGGAACGTTCTATCCGCATCGCGCTTCAGAAACGACCCGTAGAACCTGATCGCGTGGAGCAGATGATCTCCGGGATCGTGCGGCGGTTGGAAAGCTTGGGCGAGACGGATATCCAATCCAAGGTTGTGGGTGAGATCGTGATGGAAAGCCTGGCGCGGATCGACACAGTGGCCTATGTGCGTTTCGCCAGCGTCTACAAGAATTTCCAGGCAGCCGATGATTTCGACAAATTTGTCAGCGAACTGCGGCCCAAAATGACGGAAGACGCCATCGAGTCCGTCTCCGGAGAAGAGTGAGCCCCGACCAGGACGACCGCTTCATGCGCCTTGCGCTGTCGCTTGGACGACGAGCGCAAGGGCGGACATGGCCAAACCCAGCCGTGGGATGCGTGATCGTCCAAGGAACCCGCATTGTCGGACGCGGATGGACGGCAGATGGTGGGCGCCCCCATGCCGAACCGCAGGCCCTGGCTCAGGCCGGGGCAGCGGCGCGCGGTGCCACCGCCTATGTCAGTCTTGAACCTTGCGCACATCACGGCACAACACCGCCCTGTACGGACGCACTGATTGCGGCGGGCATCTCCCGACTGGTCTGCCCCATTCAGGATGAAGACCCGCGCGTGGCCGGTCTGGGTTTCACGCGCCTGCGGGAAGCCGGCGTCGAGGTTGTGACTGGTATTTTGCAAGACGAGGCCGCCCATGACCACGCGGGATTTTTTCAACGCATGTCGCAGGCTCGGCCGTGGGTGACGCTGAAACTGGCCAATTCCTTTGACGGTCGCATCGCCACGGCCAGCGGCATGAGCCAGTGGATCACCGGGCCCGAGGCCCGCCACGCGGTCCATGCCATGCGCGCGCGTCATGACGCGGTGATGGTGGGCGGCGGCACAGCACGGGCCGATGACCCGATGCTGACGGTGCGTGGCCAGGGCGATGTACGCCAGCCGGTGCGCGTTGTGGTGTCACGAAAACTGGATCTGCCGAGAGACGGCAAGCTTGCCCGGTCTGCCCAAGCGGTGCCACTATGGCTTTGCCATGGGCCGGATGCGGGTGAAGACCGTAGGAACCACTGGCGTGATCTTGGGGCTGTCATGCTTGAATGCCAAACCGAGGGTCGGACGCTTGATGCCCACTCCGTTCTTTCCGCTCTTGCCGAAAAGGGGCTTTGCCGTGTCTTTTGTGAAGGGGGCGGTGCTTTGGCCGCATCGCTTCTGAGCGCAGATCTGGTGGACGACGTCGTGGGGTTCACAGCGGGTCTCATGATCGGGGCGGAAGGTTTGCCCTCCCTCGGGGCCATGGGCCTTGCCGACCTCAATGAAGCCCGGCGTTTTGAGCTGATGGATGCCCGTGCGATCGGCGCAGACGTGATGCATCACTGGCGGCGCCTACGCGAAGACTGAGTGCCGCCCGGGGCGCTGCCCAACGGCAAAACCCCTGGTTTCAACGCCAACCGGAGTATTTCTGAATAGGCGAAATAAAGGGGATGCGCTTTCCGGTTTCATCTTTCCAGAAATACTCCCGCCGGAGGCCTGAAATCTAAAGCGGCAAATCCTCACCATCCCAACTTCTGAAACAGCCCGTGTGTTCCAGGCTCAGCCGGTCAAATTCCTGAATGAGACCGTCGGCGGATTGATCAACGGAGATATCAGCGTCCTCGCCGCCCATATCGGTTCGCACCCAGCCGGGGTGGTAAATGCCCACGGCAATACCCAACGCCTCCAGATCCGCCGCCAGATTGCGCCCCAGATTGACCACTGCGGCCTTGGACGCACGGTAGATGTAGCTGCCCCCTGGCGCGCGCGCCTGGCTGCCCATCTTGCTGGAAATGATCGCGATTTTGGGCGCATTTGACCGCTGAAGGCTGGGCAGAAGGTGCTGAATGGTCAGGAAAACGCCCGTGACGTTGGCGTTGAATGTCTCCGCCCAGATTTCCGGTCGGAATCCATCACCGAGCGGCTGACCTTTATCCAGATAGACCCCCGCGTTGCACACCAGCAAGTCTACGGGGTTGCCATTGATCGCCTCTGACAGTCCGCGATGATCCTCTGTCTGCGTCACGTCGAGCCGGAAATGCCCCTGACCGGAGCGCGAGGTACCCGTCACGGTCTCGCCCGCCGCCATGTAGCGGTCAAAAAGCGCCAGCCCGATGCCCCGGTTTGCCCCGGTGATGACAATATGCATGGTCGGACCTTTCGGATTGCCTTAGTTGGATTTGCGGCCCGGCACGAAAGGCAGCGGTGCCACCGGCACGCCCTCTTCGATCAGCGCCTTGGCCTCTTTCGGCTTGGCTTCGCCGTAAATCGCGCGGTCTGGTGCGTCACCATTGTGAATGTCGCGCGCTTCCTGCGCGAAGTTGAGCCCGACATATTCGGAATTCTCTTCCACATGCCGCCGCATTTCGGCCATGGCCTGTTCTGCGGGGCTGGGATCAGATGTCAGGGGTCGCTCTGCCGGTACATCGGCCGTCGCTTTACTGTCCCGCACGCGTGGTGCCATCAGCGCTTTTTCCACATGGGTCGATCCGCAAACAGGGCACACGGCCATTCCGTTGCGTTGTAGCTTTTCAAACGCCGCGTTGGACGCAAACCAGCTGTCGAACCGATGGCCCTTATCGCATTTCAAAGTGAATTGAATCACGTGTCGCTTCCCGCCTTTAACTGGCGAATACTTAACCAGCAGCGACCGAGTTTCAAGCGTGTCGAGTGGCCCTCAGCCCTGCAGCCGTTCAGGATCGAAATTCTTCAGAATGCGGGACAGTTCCGGTTCATCCACCTTCTCGGCGGCCTTCTTGACGCCCATCCAGCGGCGTTTGCGTTGACCCTTCTCGGGGTAGTTTGCCGAAAGCGTTTTGACCTTGACCGGGTAAACCATGGCCACGCAGGGCAGATCATCGGCATCCTCAAGGTTCTTTTGATAGGAAAAGAGCCCCAGACACTCGCCCGTCACACGGCCCTTCACGCCCGCCTCTTCCCACGCCTCCGTCATTGCACTTTCAATAGGCGTCTTGCCATCGGCGGGCCAGCCCTTGGGGATGATCCAGCGTCCCGTGCCACGGGAGGTGACCATCAGGACCTTCACCTTGCCTTCGATCTCTTTGTAGCACAACGCCGCAAACTGCGTGCGGACGTCCGTTTTTCCACGGTCGTTCAGCTCAATTGGCACCTGTTTGGCGCGAAATTTACTCATCGAAATCGGCCCTCGTGTCTTTCTGCGGGCTGCCTGCTCATTTTTATTGTGTCAACTTAATGTAAACAGATCGTAACGACCTAGCAAAAAGTCAATGAATCCAGTGCAATCGAGTGAAACTGTTGTGGTTTTGTGCCGGTCTTCTACCAGATTTGCCCCCGAACTTGGGCCGAACTTAGCGCCAATTTGGCGCTTTGGCGGAGGGCGCGCTATGTGTTAGTTCGCGCAAACGGCGGATTTTTCAGCGAAACACCACATGATTGAGCGTGTGCTCCACAGATTAGCCTGGGTCGCTTTGGCCCTTTGCCTGGCCCCGATGCTGGCGGCTGGGGTGGCGGCGTGGAATGCCGATATTGCCGATTGGCGCGATGTGCTGTCCCCGGTGTTACCGCGCTACATCGGCGCGACGCTGGCGCTGGTGGTGATTGTTGGCGTCTGCACCGCGGCGATCGGATCTGTCACGGCCTGGCTCGTCACGGTCTACCGGTTTCCTGGGCACCGTTGGCTTGAGGTCGCTTTGGCGCTGCCGCTGGCCTTTCCGGCCTATGTGATGGCCTATGCTTATACGTACATGCTCGATCATCCTGGTCCTGTGCAGACGCTGCTGCGCGATGTCATGGGTTGGGGGCCACGCGACTATTGGTTTCCAGAAATCCGATCGCTGGGCGGGGCGGCGATGATGCTGACCTTTGTGCTTTATCCTTATGTCTACCTGCTGGCGCGCGCGTCCTTCCGTCAGCAATCCGGCAATGTCTTTATGGTGGCCCGCACGTTGGGGGCCTCGCCCATCCGGGCGTTCTGGCGCGTGGCGCTGCCCATGGCGCGGCCTGCGATTGCCGGTGGTGCACTTCTGGCGATCATGGAGACGATCGCGGATTACGGCACGGTGGCCTATTTCAATGTGCAGACCTTTTCCACCGGTATCTACACGGCGTGGTTTTCGCTCGGCAACCGGGGGGCCGCGGCGCAATTGGCGATGTGTCTTTTGATGTTTGCCCTTCTGCTGGCGATGCTGGAGCGGGCGCAGCGTGGCAAGGCGGGCACGGCTGCCAAAGGTCAGCGTTTCGATGTGATGGACAGGCAGGTGCTGAGGGGTAAAAACGCGGCACTTGCCTTTGTCGTCTGTTTCATTCCTGTCGCGGTGGGATTTGTGATCCCGTTGATGATGCTGGGCTCCATGGCCACGGATTTCTCGCATCTTTTCACTTCATCGCGCTATCTCGACCTGCTGTGGAACTCTGTCACGGTCTCCTCTGTGGCTGCTGCGCTGACCGTCACCGCAGCCATTCTCATCGGGTTTCGTGCCCGCACGCGGCCTTCCAAATCCTCCAACATCATCATGATAGGGGCGGGGCTGGGTTATGCTGTGCCGGGCGGTGTGATCGCCGTGGGGCTGATGGTGCCCATGGCCGCTTTCGACAACGCGCTCGATGCATTCATGGAGGCGCGTTTCGGCATCGACACCGGCCTTTTGATCACCGGGTCCATGTGGCTGATGGTGGCAGCCTATATGGTGCGCTTCATGGCAGTGGCTTTGAACACTTATGACAGCGGCATGGCCACGATCCCCACCCATTACGATGCGATCGGCCGCACCCTTGGTCAGCCTGGTCATAAACTGCTGCTCCGCGTCCATTTGCCTGTCGCGCGTGCCTCCGTCCTGACGGCGCTTTTGATCGTTTTCGTCGACGTGATGAAAGAGCTCCCCGCCACATTGATCCTGCATCCGTTCAATTTTCAGACGCTGGCCACGCAGGCCCACAGGCTCGCCTCAGACGAACGTCTCTTTGAGGCTGCTGTCCCATCGCTGATGTTGGTGGGCTTTGGGCTCATCCCGGTGTTGGTTCTCTGCCGCAGCCTCAGTCGCGAAACCCCCAGAGTGCGCGAACCCAAAGGACAGCCCGCATGACTGTAAAACGCATCAACGCCAAAGACGGGGCGCCCGCCCTAGGCGCTTATGTGCAGGCGCTAGAAGTAACGGGCACCACCCGGCGGCTCTACATCAGCGGGCAGGCCCCGGTCCGCCCCGACGGCACGTTACCCAGTGCATTCAAAGACCAGGCCGAAGCCGTATGGGACAACCTCCTCGCCCAGCTCAGTGCAGCCGATATGGGCCCTGAACATCTGGTTAAGGCCACAACCTACCTGACGGACCGTCAATACCGCGATGAAAACCGTGACGTCCGAATTGCGAAATTGAATGGACATACCTTTGCTATGACCGTGGTACTGGCGGGTATGTTCGAAGACGGCTGGTTGTTGGAAATTGACGCTATTGCAGAGAAGTAAGGGGCTTAGCAGCAAGACTGGGGTAGCTGACATGCACGCCTAGCCAGTTTCTTTGCTTGCGCGCTGTTTATTCTCGTATCTTTCCCACAGGTACATACGACCCTTTTGGCGTGCGTTGGCAAGCCACATTTTCTTGCGCGCACCGGGTACTTCCATGTGCTTGTAATGCCCGTCCGAGAATTTCGGCCAGTCAATGGCCAACCCGGCTTTCACCATTTCAGCAGAAATGTCGCGCCCATCTTCCAGATAACACCTCGCGACTGTTCGCCCATGGCCATCTACATCGGTTACTTTGGCTGTGATCGTTTGGCCCTTGCACAGTCCAACCAAGGTCCACTTCGCTTTCTGACCGAAGGGATGGTTCAACTCCGGTGCGTCCACGCCGAAAAGGCGGATTTGCGTTTTTTGGATCACCAAACTGTCACCGTCAATTACGTAAGCTGACCCAATTATGGTCACACCACGTTCTGCCGGTTGTGAGGTTTTGCTATTGAAAGGTTTTGGAGATTGGGTCGGCTGATGAAGCCTGCGCTCAACGGTCTTTGACTGGGGCGCGATGTAACGGCGCGTTCGCCTCCCGAACAGAATTTGTAAAAGCCACATCTTTGCGCGCCAATGTTCTGAAGGCTGAATTAAGATCAGTCTCAACAACTCTGGCTTGAAGTGGGCTCTGTCGTCAAACACTCTTCTCCATCTTGCCAAAAATACTCAAATCCCGGCCGCGCAAAAGGCTCGCACAGCCGGGATGATGCGATCACACCTCCAGATAGCTCTCCAGACTGTCATCCAGCGCATCTTTCCACGACGTATGGTGCGGTGGTGCCTTGGTGCCGGTCATGGGCGACACGTAGCCGTGGTTGCGGAATTCCATGATCCCTTTCTTCTTGTGCTTTTTCCACTCAAAGAAGGCCTGGTTGGCCGCGTCCACGTCGAAGCTTGGGTAATCCGTCTCCGCGATCAATTCGCGTACGTAATCCCCCTGATAGCGAATGCAGGCGTAATCATCCTCAAGCGCATCTTCTGCCGCCTCACGCGCCACGGGATCGGCCTCCATGGCCGCCTGATCGGGCAGGGCGATCTTGCCCATAATCTGATCGCGCACCCACCAGGCCTGGGCGTCAAACATGTTGAATGTGTACCACTGGTCCTGCATGCCGACGTAGAACATCTTGGGGTTCTTGTTCCACACCACACCTTTGTAGAGATCCGCCGCTGCCAGCCGGTTGGCCGTCTTCAGACGCAGATCATCGGGCAGGAACGGGAAGTGATGCTTGTACCCGGTGCACAGGATGATCGCCTCCACATCCTTGGAGGTGCCATCTTTGAAATGTGCGGTCTTGCCTTCGACCTTCACCAGCGCAGGCACCTCTTGCCAGTTGTCGGGCCAGTCATAGCCCATGGGCGCTGTCCGATGCGCGACCGTGATGGATTTGCACCCGTATTTCCAGCACTGCGATCCGATGTCTTCGGCGGAATAAGACGTGCCGAGTATCAGGATGTCCTTACCCTCGAACTCCCGCGCATCGCGAAAATCATGGGCATGCAGGATGCGGCCATTGAAGCTTTCAAAGCCAGGGTAGTAGGGCACGTTGGGCGATGAGAAATGCCCCGTGCAGACAACCACATGGTCAAACTCTTCGGTGCTTTCCGCGTCCGCCACAGCATCCCGCGCAGTGACAGAGAACATCCCCGAGCCATCATCATACCGAATATCGCGGACCGACGTGTTGAACCGGACCCAGTCACGGACCCCGGCCTTGTTCACACGGCCTTCGATGTAGTCAAACAGCACGGCGCGCGGGGGATAGCTGGCGATGGGTTTGCCGAAATGTTCCTCAAAGGTGTAGTCGGCAAATTCCAAGCCTTCCTTGGGGCCGTTGGACCACAGGTAGCGATACATAGATCCGTGACAGGGCTCACCTGAAGCTTCCACACCCGTCCGCCAAGTGTATTTCCAAAGGCCGCCCCAATCATCCTGCTTTTCATAGCAGACGATATCAGGGATATCCTCACCATTCATTTTCGCTGATTGAAAGGCACGCAGCTGCGCCAGCCCGGACGGGCCTGCACCGATCACTGCCACTCTCTTCTTGGCCATGGAGATCTCCTGTTGGATGTTATGAAACTTTTATTCCTCAGGATTAAGCCAAGCAGGGATGGGGCTTGTCAACGATTAACCTCTGTCGGCTGGCCTATGGTGCCCTGCAAATAGTATTTGCCCATTGTCGCGGCTTGCCGCAGTAAGGCGCAGGAATGACAATCAAAACCACAGCGCCATGCCCCATCCAGATCTCTTTATGTCCGACTACTTCGATATCGAAACGGATTGGATCGATTACAACAACCATCTGAACATGGGTTATTACCCGGTGCTGTTTGATCGCGCCTCTGATCAGGCCTTCGCGGAATTCGGCTTTGGACCCGATTATGTGGCTCAGACCAACCACACCACGTTTTCGGCGGAATTTCACGTCCGCTACCTCAAGGAGGTGAAGCTGGGCGACAAGGTGCGTTCTTCCTTTTGGATCGTGGATTACGACGAAAAACGCTTTCATACCTTTCAGGAACTTTATCACGAAGACGGCTGGCTGGCCGCCACGGGGGAAGGGCTAACGCTTCATGTCAGCCTCAATGGGCCAAAACCCAAAGTCGCGCCCATGCCCCAGCCGATCTACGGACGCGTGCAAGCCATGGCCCGTGCCAATGCGGGCATGGAACAGCCAGACGGTGTGGGGCGCAAGATCGGGATCAAACGTCGTGCCTGATCAACTCTTCCAGGTGCTGACGTGTCGCGCTTCTTTTGGGTCGACGCGGGCTCTATCCTCAGTCTAACATCTGATCGAATCCCGGCAAACCGTTCGGGCAACTAGGTCTGAATAACAACGCGGGACCAGGGGGACATGATCAATCTGCTTCTACGCCGCCTGGGTTTGGGCGTTGTGACGGTCTGGCTGGTTTCCGTGATCATCTTTTCAGGTATGGAAGTCCTGCCGGGGGATGCCTGCACTGTTGTGTTGGAACGCGACGCCCAGGGCGAGGTGCTGGAAAACTGCCGTAAGAACCTCGGCCTCGATAAGTCGGCCGTACAGCGATATCTGGATTGGGCGGCTGGCGCGGCTGTGGGTGATTTTGGGGTTTCCGCAGACGGCATCACGAAGATCAGCACCGAAGTGGCGCTGCGCGTGAAAAACTCCATCTTGCTGGCGGCCGGAGCGCTCAGCGTCGGGGTGCCGCTTGCCATTATCCTTGGCATAATTGCGGGTCTGGCGCGGGACAGGTTCCCCGACATTTTCGTCTCAACTGCGGCGATCTTCGCTATGACCATCCCCGAATTTGTCTCTGCCACAATCCTTGTGCTGATCCTATCCATCTGGCTTGGGTGGCTGCCTGCCGTTGTGCTGACTCCGGCGGATGCCCCGATGCTGGATTTCTGGCCGGAATTCATCCCGGCGGTGATCGTCCTCATTATGGTGATGGTGGCCCATATCATGCGCATGGTGCGGTCTTCCGTGATTGAGGTGATGGCCAGCGAATACGTTCAAATGGCGACGTTGAAGGGCGTGCCTTACTGGCAGATCGTCTTCCGCCACGCCCTGCCCAACGCGCTGCTACCTGCCATCAATGTGGTGGCTCTGACGGTGGCCTGGCTTCTGGGCGGTGTGGTCGTGGTGGAGGTGGTGTTCAATTATCCCGGCATCGGTCGGATGATGATTGATGCAATCTCGGACCGTGACCTGCCGATCATTCAGGCCCTCGTGATGCTGATCGCAGCCACGTATGTGTTGGTCAATCTGGTGGCTGATCTCGCCTCCATGCTGCTGAACCCGCGTCTGAGAACGCTGAAGATGAGGGCGAAATGACCGACGCCTTCACCAATCGTGCATCAGATCGCCCTTCCGCCCTTGTGCGCTGGGCCCAGGTGCTGCGCGATCTGGTGCGCCGTCCATCCGGGGCCATCGGCGTCTTCCTCGTGGGAGTGCATGTCATTGTGGCGATCATCAGCCCTTGGATCGTGCCGTATGAATTCACCACCATGGACAGTTCCATCATCCTGGCTGCCCCGGATGCGGCGCATTGGCTTGGCACCGACGCGCTGGGCCGCGACGTGCTGACCCGCGTGCTGCTTGGCGGGCGAGAGGCGCTTTGGGTCTGTTTCCTGGCCATTCCGCTGACGATGATCTGGGGCGGTCTTATGGGTGTCTATCTGGGCCTGCGCGGCGGCTGGGTCGATGAGGTTGCGATGCGGTTGGTGGATGCCTTCCTCGCACTGCCGGGCATTCTGCCGCTGATGGTCTTCGTCTTTGTCTTCGGCGCGGGCAATGAGGTGCTGATCCCCACGCTCGCTTTCTTCTTCGGCATCCCTGTGATCCGCGTGGCCCGCGGGGCCACCCATGACGTGGTGGCGCGCGACTATGTGCTCGCTGCCCGTGCCCGCGGCCATTCCCGCGCTTCCATCATGCGCCGTGAACTGCTGCCCAATACGCTGGATGTTATGATGGTCGAAGGTGCTATGCGGCTCAGCTGGATGCTGCTCACGTTCTCGTCGCTGTCCTTCCTCGGCTTTGGCGTGACACCGCCCACACCCGATTGGGGCCAGATGATTTCCGAGGCGCGCGTCTACATGTCACTGGCCCCATGGGGCGTGCTGGGTCCGATGATTGCGCTGTCCTCACTCATCATCGGCGTGAACCTCACGGCAGACGCTCTGGCCAAGACGCTTGGCATCGACCGCACACGAAAGGCAGTGGTGTAGAGATGTCCAAAGCCATCATCGACATCCGCGACCTCTCCGTCGGTTTCACCGCGCGCGCGGGCCACACCCAAGAGGTGCTGAAATCCGTCTCCGTCTCCGTAAAGGCAGGCGAAACCATTGGCATTGTGGGCGAAAGCGGGTCAGGTAAGTCAACGCTCGCGCTTGCTTCTATGGGCTACATGAAACCGGGCCTGCGCAAATTGAAAGGCGACGTGCTTTTCGAAGGCCAGGAAGTCTTTGAACAAAGCTTGCGCCAACTCGAAGGCATGCGCGGCGGCAAGCTGGGCCTGATCCCACAAAGTTCCGGTCAGGCACTGACTCCTACAATGCGCATCGGCAAACAAGTGACCGAGGCGCTCAAGCTCCATTGCAGTCTGTCTGCCGCCGAATGCGCATCTCGCGCCGAAGAACTTCTGAATCAGGTCCGCCTGCCCGATGTGCCTGCGATCATGAAACGCTTCCCTCACGAACTCTCCGGCGGGCAGCAACAGCGCGTGGCGATCGCTATGGCGCTCGCTGGTGAACCGGATGCGTTGGTGTTGGACGAACCCACCACCGGCCTTGATGTAACCACGCAAAAGCAAATCCTCGAACTGGTGCAGGATCTGGCCAAAGAACGGAACATGGCAATGATGCTGGTCAGCCATGATCTGGGCGTGATCGCGCGTTGCTGCCACCGGGTGGCTGTGATGTATCACGGCGAGATTGTCCTGGAAGGCCCGGCAAAGGACGTGCTCAAAAAGCCCAAGCACGAATATGCGAAAAAACTGATCGATGCCGTCCCCCGCATTCAAAAGGTGAACGCCAAAGCCAAGAAAGCCGCCCCCGCCTCCTCCGAGGCGTTGAACCTCGAAGACGTCGGGATTTGCTACACCCAACCGGGCTTTTGGGAGAAAACCTTCAGCAACGCGGAACCAAGAGAGCTGACGGTCGACGGCATCAACATCTCATTGGGCAAGGGCAAGACCATTGGTCTGGTGGGCGAATCCGGCTCCGGAAAATCCACCATTTTGAGAGCCATCGCGGGGCTGCTGCCCGCTCAGAAGGGAAAAATCCGCGTGGGCGGTGATACGCTTCTCAAACCCACCATCGATCGCCGCCGCCCTGAAGAACTACGTCGCGTGCAGATGATCTTCCAGAACCCCGACGACAGCTTGAACCCGCGCCACACCGTCGCCGAAATCCTTGCCCAACCTTTGCAGCTATATTTCGGCAAAACCGGCCAAGCCGCCCGCAACCGCGCCGCTGAACTGCTGGAAACCGTGCGCCTGACCCCCGCCTACCTCGACCGCTTGCCGCGCCAAATGTCCGGTGGCGAAAAACAACGCGTCGCCATCGCACGCGCCTTTGCGGCGGAACCAGAGATCGTACTGTGCGACGAAATCACCTCGGCCCTCGATGTGTCTGTGCAGGCCTCGGTGCTGGAACTTCTTGCGGATCTGAAAAACGAAAAGCAAACCAGCTACGTATTCGTCGGTCACGATCTGGCGGTGGTGCAGCAGCTTTCCGATCAGGTTATGGTGCTGCGCCACGGCCGTGTCTGTGAAGCGGGTCCGGTCGATCAGGTCTACGCCACGCCGCAAAGCGACTACACCAAGATGCTATTTGACGCCGTGTTGGAGCCGGAAAAGGCCTAACGCGCCTCTTCCAACAACCAGTCGCGGAACGCGGCAACCGACGCATTCCCGTCGCTGTCCTCACGGCTCAAAAGATAGTAGGCAAAGTCCAAACTCTGCCGCATGTCGTCGCCAAATGGGCAGATAAGCCGCCCCGATATCAGATGATCCGCCAACAGCCGGTCCCCCAACAGGGCCACGCCTTGCCCTTCAAGGGCTGCCTCCACTGCCATGCTTTCCTGACCGAATTGCGGGCCCCGAGTTGCATCCACCCCTGTGACCCTGGCCGCCGTAAGCCACATTTTCCAACTGGCCTGCGGGTCCTTCCAATTCACATGCAGGAGCGTGTGATGCGCCAGGTCCTTTGGGTCCTTCAAGGGCGCAGAATCGCGCAACAAATCCGGGCTGCAGACCGGCGTGTTGCGCTGATCAAAAAGATGATCCACGCGCATGCCTGCATAGCCGCCCGCCCCGTACCTGATGGCCAAGTCCGCCTCCCCGCGCGCCACATCGACGCGCCGGTCGGTGCCGTCAAGCCGCACGTCGATTTCCGGATGCCTTGCGTAAAACCGCTCCAACCTCGGGACAAGCCACATGGCCCCAAAAGAGGGGCTTACACTGATCGTCAGGCTGAGGGCCTCGCTATGGTTCTTGATCCGGGCTGTGGCCGCTTCAAGACGGTCAAGCCCCTCCGATATGACCGGCAAAGCCTCTCGCCCCGCATCGGTAAGCTGCAATGCACGGGTCATCCGGATGAACAAAGGCACACCCATCTGCGTCTCCAATGCCTTCACCTGCTGGCTCACGGCGGCAGGCGTCACACGCAGCTCCTCAGCTGCTGCTTTGAAACTGAGATGGCGGGCGGCAGCCTCGAAGGCGCGCAAGGCGTTGAGCGGCAGGTGAGATCGCATAAGACAATAGTTTTTCTTATCTATAGCGTCAGAATTCCCCGTTTGTCGATGGCATGACTTGAGGACATAAATCGTCAGGGGCGCGGGCTACATCCGACATCACCCATGCACATATCCCGGGTTTTCAACATGCAAGCGACCAGATCAGACTATTCCGTTGGTGTCCTTCTCCTTCTTGTATCCGCGCTGACCTTCAGCTCGGCCGGGCTCTTCACCAAGGGCGTTGTCGCAGGCGCCTGGGCCGTGATCTTCTGGCGCGGGCTGTTCGCGGGGATTTTCACCACGCTTTGGACGCTGCAACAGGGCACATTCCGCCAGAATTTCTTTTCCATGGGTCGCAGCGGGCTGGCAGTGGGGGTGATCGGCGCCATCGGCACGGCCTGCTTCATCCCGGCCTTCAAGCTGACTTCCATTGCCAATGTCGCGCTCATTTTCGCGTCCTCCCCTTTGATTGCCTCCGTGCTGGCCTGGGTGTGCATCGGGGAACGGCCCAGCGGCAGAACCATTGCTGGCGCATGCATGGCCTTAATCGGTGTGGGGATCATCGTGTCAGGCTCTTTTGGGGCGTCCAGTCTGCACGGCGACGCCCTCGCATTCATCATGACGCTGGTGATGTCAGGCGTGATGGTGATCTACCGCGCGCGGCCGCAAACGCCCGGGGCAGGGCCATCGGTGCTACAATCGCTTTTCCTGCTCCTGCCAGCATTCTTTCTGGGTCAGCCATTGCAAACGGAGGCCTTCGAAGTCCTGATCCTGATGGCCTTCGGCATCCTCTTCGCCATCGCCTCCGTCACCTTGGCCGAGGGCGCCAAACGCGTCCCCTCTGGCCAAACCGCGCTTTTGAGCTCGCTCGAAACCCCACTCGCCCCGCTCTTAGCATTTCTCGTTCTCGCAGAGGTGCCCAACACCGCCACGTTCTTAGGAGGGGCGGTTGTTTTCGCAGCGGTACTTCTGTCCATGCCGAAATAAATGCTTTTAAATTTCTTGCCTCCGGCGGGGATATTTTCAGCCAGAAGAAACACCAGATTGCTTGCTTTTTCTGGCCAGAAATATCCGGGGGGAGACGCGACACGCGGCGGGGGCTGGCCCCCAAAATGTTCTACCCGCAATCTCGCTTGGCACCGGTCCTTTAACCAATCAACGCGCAACCCAAAGTGTCACGCAGCGCCTTTGCCAACTCATCCACCGTTTCGGTCGACGCATAGGTCCCGCCCGTACTGTCAGACAGGCATTTGGCCACGGTCTGCCCATCGCCATAGTCGGGCGCTTCGGGGCTGTTCCAGCTGAACGGGTCGTTCACCACGCGAAATCCGATCACATGCACCGTCAGGTCGGGTGCCTCATTGGCCAGTTCGGTGCTCAAGGCGCAGGGCCGCCCGCCGCAGGTTTCATTGCCATCGGTGACCAGCACGACAATCCCGGGTGCCCGTTTGTAATCCAGCGCCTCGGCCGCCGCCCGCACTGACGCGGCGATCGGTGTCAGGCCACTGGGTGCAAGCTGGTCCAATTCTTCAACCACCAACTGCGACGCGTCAGGTACGGGCGCAAATCGTAGGTCGATACCGGTACATCCATCCGCGCCATTGGGCCCGTAGACCAAAAGCCCCACGCGCCGGAACGGAGCAATCTGTGGCATTGCGCGATGCATCGCAAGGCGTGCGTCATCCAACCGTGTCGGCGCCTGAGCATTGAAACCGATTTCTCCCATGGACGCCGAGCCGTCAAAGACCAGCATTGCATCGGTGGCGCAACTGCCGGTCGCGTCCACGGACGCCCCCGATCCGATCAAGAGTGCCGTGCAAGCCGCCAGAACAGAGCCACGATAAATCATGAATAAGCCAGATAACGCGGGCGGGCCAAAATCAATGCACGACTTTGGCATTTGCACAAAAGAAAACCCCGCCTGCCGCGCAGACGGGGTGCAAATCTCGAATGTGACAAGATCAGGCGGCTGTTTGCGCCTTCGCAATCTCTTTTTTGACCTTCAGGGCGCGCGCCGACAGTTCCACGTCCTTGGCCTTTGCGAGGTACGCATCCAGCCCACCGCGATGATCAACCGACCGCAACGCGGCAGCGGAAATGCGCAGCTTGATACCACGGCCCAGTGTTTCGGACTGCAGCGTCACATCATTGAGGTTCGGCAGATACCGGCGCTTCGTCTTGTTGTTGGCGTGGCTGGAGTTGTTGCCAACCATCGGGCCTTTTCCGGTCAATTCGCACACGCGCGACATGGGTTCATCCTCGTCTATGGGAACGGGCATCACGCCCCGTCCGTCCTATCTGTCCAATGCAAACGGGCACCGCCTTCGGCAGCGCCCCAAATCTCGTTTGGGGTGCATAGGGGCTGTGGCGCAGATCGTCAAGGGATTCGAGATGGCCCACGACATCTTCCTGACATAGGATTGTTATACGTCAAAGGAGGCCCCCCATGTTTGTCAAAACCCTGGGTGAAATCATCGACAGTCCGTCCCATGTCAAAGGTGCAGCCTTCGATAGCCACCGTTTGCTTCTGGCGGGTGACGGGCTGGGATATTCTTTCCATGACACCCGAATCAAGGCAGGGACGCAGCAGCATCTGCACTACAAAAACCACATTGAGACCAATTACTGCGTTGCGGGCCGCGGCTCTGTCGAGGAGGTGGCCACTGGTAAAACATGGCCCGTCTTGCCCGGCACGCTGTTTGTTTTGGATCAACACGACGCCCACATCCTTCGAGCGAAAACGGATATGCACCTCATCTGCGTTTTCACGCCTGCGCTCACCGGGCAGGAAACCCATGATGAGGATGGCAGCTACAACCTTCCCGACAACTGAGGATCGGCGGTCACGGGCGCGCACGTTGCGGTGAAGCGGGGCTGACCTGCGGCGACCCTTGCCATATCAGATGTCGGCAGTGGAGGAAGCGTGATCTTGGCGCGATGGTGCATATGTTTCTTTGTGGCGATTGGCTTCGTGTTGGCGCGACCAGCCATGGCAGAGCCGGACTATCTTGCGCTCAGTCGCGACATGTTGATCGGCACTGACGAAGAACGCCAGATCGCCGCAGACGTAATGGTGCAGGCAGGCGGCCAACAGATGATCCCCACGCTTGTTCTGCTGATGCGCATCGGGGGCAGTCATGTCGTCACCCAAGAGGCACTGCAGTCGCTCACGCGAGAGGCCATTCCCGATTGGCGCGCCGCGATGCGTTACCAAGAGGCCAACCCGCAGATCACCCCGCATCCCAGCTATTATCAGCTGAAACTCTGGTACTGGACCGGATTTGACGCCGAATTTCGCGATCTCTTCCCCAACCCTGTCGACCCTGCAGCGATGCGTATCCGGTTCGAAGAAATCACCTGGGGTGGCGCGCTGTTTGATGATATTCCGCCACTCGACAGTCCTGACCGCATCGCGGCTGCGGACGCGACCTACCTGCTCGACGATGACCTTGTCTTCGGTGTGGAGATCAATGGCGACGCCCGCGCCTATCCGCTGCGCATCATGGGCTGGCATGAGATGTTCAACGAGGTGATCGGCGGTGTGCCAGTCGCGCTGGCCTATTGCACGCTTTGTGGGGCAGGGATTCTCTTTGAAACGCAAGTGGAGGGACGCGACGCGCCCTTCGTCTTCGGCTCCTCCGGTCTGCTCTACCGCTCCAACAAACTGATGTTCGACCGCGAAACCCAAAGCCTCTGGAACCAGTTCACCGGCGAACCAGTCGTGGGCCCACTCGCCAACTCCGGCCTGAAACTCGATATCCGCCCCACCGTCATCACCAGCTGGCAGGCATGGCGAGAGGCACATCCCAACACCACCGTCTTGTCACTGGAAACAGGCCACATCCGCAACTACGACAGCGGCTTTGTCTATCGCGAATACTTCGCCTCGCCTGATCTCATGTTCCCGACCCGCACCGATGAAACGCGCTTGCTGCAGAAGGCTTACGTTTACGGCATCCGCACGGCGGGCGGCGCGAAAGCCTGGCCGGTTGAGGCCTTTTCAGACAAGCCTGTCATCAATGACCAAGTGGGCTTTCTCAACGTCGTCCTGATCGGCGATCCATCATCGCGCACGGTACGCGCGTATGACCGACGCAGTTGGACCTTTAAGGGGGGCGAGGGTGCACCTATCGGCCCGGGCGGTCCCTGGCGCGTGACCGAAGAGGCACTTCTTGGCCCAAACGGAGACCGCGCCCCCCGCGTGCCGGGCCACATCACCTATTGGTTCGCCTGGGATGGGTATCTGGGTGCGGAGAGCGAGCTCTATTCGGTCGATAAATAGACGTGGGGCGCGATTGTTTTTTTGGATTTATGCCTCCGGCGGGGATATTTTTAGCCAGAAGAAACACTCGACGTTTGCTTTTTCTGGCCAGAAATATCCCGGGGGAGGCGTCGAAGCCCAAAGGCTTCGACGTGGGGGGCAGCGCCCCTTACCGAAAGCGCAGATTGTCCCGGCTGAGCTGATCAAGGCTGGTGATCCCCATCAACTTCATGTCCCGCTCAAGCTCTGTGCGCAGATTGCCAAGCGCCTTTTCCACGCCCGCCTGACCCGCAGCCGCCAGCGAATAGAGATAAAGCCGCCCGCCAGAACACGCCTTCGCACCCACCGAAAGCGCCTTCAGGATATGCGTGCCGCGCTGGATGCCGCCTTCGCAGATGACATCAATCTTGTCGCCCACTGCGTCACAAATCTCTGCCAACTGATCAAAGGGCGCGCGGGAGCCATCCAGCTGCCGCCCGCCATGGTTCGACACCATGATCCCGGTGCAGCCGATATCGACCGCGCGTTTGGCGTCTTCCACGCTCATCACACCTTTCAGCGCAAACTGGCCGTCCCATTTCTTGCAAAGCTCTTCGGCGTCTTTCCAATTCATGTTCTGATCGAGCATTGTGGAGAAATATTCCCCAACAGAAACCGCCAGATTGGTCCCTGCGCTGACATGCCCCGACAGATGCGGCATGTCGAACTTTTCCTTGGTAAAGAAGTTCCAAGCCCACATCGGGTGCGTGGCGAATGAAAATACAGACGAGGGCGTCAGTTTCGGCGGCGATGTGAACCCCGTGCGCAGATCCCGTTCCCTGTTGCCCCCCGTGATCGTATCCACAGTCAGCGCCATCACCTGAAAATTCGCCGCTTTCGCGCGTTCCAGCAGCGCATCATTCAGCCCGCGATCCTTATGAAAGTAAAACTGAAACATCTTCGGGCCGGGCGCGATTTTTTCGATTTCTTCGACCGTCACGGTTGCCAGCGACGACACTCCGAACATCGTGCCGTGTTTCGTGGCTGCTTTGCCCACGGCGCGTTCTCCTTCGTGGTGAAACAGCCGCTGCAACGCCGTCGGCGCGCAATAGACGGGCATATCCAGCTTCTGACCCATCACCTCGACCGACATGTCCACCTCTTCGACACCGGCCAGCACGTTGGGCACCAGATCCACATCGTCGAAAGCGGACGTGTTGCGCGCATAGGTGATCTCATCATCTGCAGCACCATCGATGTAGTGAAAAATCGGGCTCGGCAGACGGCGCTTGGCCAGTTTGCGGAAATCCTGAAAATTATGGCAGCTTGCAACGCCCATGGTCATGTCCCTTATGCGAACTTTGGTAAAAATATATTACCAATTTGTGGGTGTATCTAATCTTGCGCTTAGAAAGTCAAGGCTCTGCATGCCCCGTTTGAAGACAATTTACTGCGTATGCCGCGATCGGACGGGCGCGGTGAAATAGGGGGTGCGCGACGTGTCCTCCGCATCAAAAGCCCGCATGACGCTGTCGCGCGCCTCCAAGCGCTTCAAAAGCGCGGTTAGCTGTGCGTGCTGTGCGATGTCCTGCCACAAAAGCGGCGCGTGGCGTGGGGCAATGAGCGACCAGCGCACGCAACCGGCAAGATAGAAGTCGCAGATACTCAGCGCATCTCCCAGCAGCCAAGGCCCGCCGAGGCCTGCGATCTGTTTCTCAATCATCGCATAGTGGGATCGCATCCGATCCTGCACGACGGGCCGAGCGGCGTCGGCCAGATCGTCGCCGACATATTTCTCGGTGTAATACTGCAGCTGCGCATCCGCATGCAGCGTGTTGGACAGAAAATGCAGCCATTGATGATAGACCGCGCGAAGGGCCGCGTCTGACCGATCCGGCGCAAGCTGCCCTGTCTCCTCCACTAGGAACGCCAGAATGGCCCCGGTCTCCGAAAGGCTCGCCCCCGTGCGATCATCGGCAAGCACCGGCACCATCCCCCGAGGGTTGAGGCGCAGGAACTCCTCGCTGCGATGGGCGCTGATCGACATATCCACGAGCTCATCGCGATAGGGCACGCCCATCTCCTCCAACGTCATGCGAATGACGATGCTGGCGCAATCGGGATAGGAATAGAGGATGTACGTCATGTCTGGCCTCCGATTGTGGGTGGCTTCAAACAATCCCGCCAGCCGTGTCGCTGCTCTGCAAAATGAGACAGGCAGTGGCAGGGATACGACCCTTCGCGACCTTGGCCTTGCCATGGGTCCAATTTCATGGCTGGCTGCGGCCAAACCCGTGCGGAGAAACCACCATGATCGACCCCGGCCTCTTGCTTACCTATGCGCTCATTGTTCTGGGGTTCGTGTTCATCCCAGGTCCTGCCACCCTGCTGACCGTGGCGCGGGCCACCACATCCGGCACCAAAGTAGGGATCGCCACTGGCGCGGGCATCACCGCAGGGGATTTCCTGCACACGATCATGGCGGTGGTGGGCATCTCTGCCATCATCGCGGCCTCCGCCACGCTCTTCACCATCGTGAAGTATTTGGGCGCGGGATACCTCGTCTATCTCGGCCTGCGCGCGATCTTTGAGAAAACCTCGCCCGATCTCGGGCAGGGCCGCGTGCCAATCACCGCAGCCCAAGCCTTCCGCCAAGCCATCCTCGCCGAAGTCCTGAACCCCAAAACTGCGCTCTTCTTCCTAGCGTTCCTGCCACAATTCGTGGTGCCAGAAAACGGCTTGGTGATGCTGCAACTCACCATCCTCGGCGTCGTCTTCGCCCTCATCGGTTTTCTCAGCACCATCGTCTATTCCGTCGCGGCGGGGGGGCTTGGCAATTTCTTGCGCCGCAACCCCACCGTCCTGAAATGGCAAGGCAAGGTCGTGGGCGGGATCTATTGCGCCTTGGGTTTGCGATTGGCCCTTCAGGAACGCTAGAAGCCGCTTGATCCGGGGGTAACATGGGTCTATACGCCCCCGATGGCCAAATCGGTCATAGTAAAAAACCAAGAAACGCCGTGGTTGTCCCATTCGCTTCGGGGGGCACATCCGGCAAAGGAGAAGCGATATGAAACTCAATGAACTGCGCGACAATCCCGGCGCAACGAAACGCAAAAAGCGCGTTGGCCGCGGCCCCGGCTCTGGCATGGGTAAAACCGCCGGTCGCGGTATCAAAGGTCAGAAATCCCGCTCCGGTGTGGCGATCAAAGGGTATGAAGGCGGTCAGATGCCTTTGTACCAGCGTCTGCCCAAGCGTGGCTTCAACAAGCCAAACCGTAAGAAATACGCGGTTGTGAACCTCGGCCTCATCCAGAAATTCGTCGATGCCAAGAAGCTCGACACCAAGGGCGCGATCACGGAAGACGCCCTGATTGAGGCGGGCATCGTGCGCCGCAAGCTCGACGGTGTGCGCATCCTCGCCAAGGGTGAAGTGACCGCCAAGCTGAAGCTGGAAGTCACCGGAGCCTCTAAATCCGCCATTGAAGCGGTGGAAAAAGCAGGCGGTTCACTCACGGTCACAGCTGCAGCAGCGGCTGAATAAGAGGTTGTTTGCGGGCCCATGCCCGCTTACATAACCTTTCAAGTTTTCCCAAAGAGCGCCGCCGGATCGGAAAACGATCCTGCGGCGTTTGCATGAAAAGAGAGCGCGCATGGTATCAGCAGCAGAGCAAATGGCCGCAAATTCCAGCTGGTCGGCCTTCGGTAAGGCCACCGAGCTGCGCAAGCGGATCCTCTTCACCATCGGCATCCTGATTGTCTATCGTCTGGGCACCTTTATTCCAGTCCCGGGCATTGACGGTGCAGAACTGCGTGCCTTCATGTCAGAGGCGGCGGCCGGGATCGGTGGGATGCTCTCGATGTTCACAGGCGGTGCGCTGGGCCGGATGGGGATTTTTGCCCTAGGGATCATGCCCTATATCTCCGCCTCGATTATTGTTCAGCTTATGACGGCCATGGTGCCCGCACTGGAACAGCTGAAGAAAGAAGGCGAACAGGGCCGCAAGAAGATCAACCAATACACGCGATACGGCACGGTGGGCTTGGCTACGCTGCAATCCTATGGGCTTGCGGTCAGTCTTGTGTCTGGCGGGTTGGTGCAGCCGGAAATTGGCGAAGGGTTCTTCATCGCCTCAACCATGATCACCCTTGTGGGCGGCACGATGTTCCTGATGTGGCTGGGCGAACAGATCACCGCCCGCGGCGTGGGCAACGGTATCTCGCTCATCATCTTCGTGGGTATCATTGCCGAAGTGCCTGCCGCGCTGGCGCAATTCTTCAGCCAGGGCCGCTCAGGCGCGATCAGCCCGGCGGTGATCATCGGGGTCATTCTGATGGTGATCGCGGTCATCACCTTCGTGGTGTTCATGGAACGCTCTTTGCGCAAGATCCACATTCAGTACCCGCGCCGTCAGGTGGGGATGAAGGTCTATGACGGCGGGTCATCGCACCTGCCGGTAAAGGTGAACCCGGCGGGCGTGATCCCGGCGATCTTTGCCAGTTCGCTGCTCTTGTTGCCGGTGACGTTATCGACCTTCTCCGGTCAGAACGCAGGCCCGGTGATGTCGACGATCCTCGCCTATTTTGGCCCCGGGCAGCCGCTCTACCTGCTGTTCTTTACGGCGATGATCGTCTTCTTCACGTATTTCTATACCTACAATGTGGCGTTCAAACCCGATGAGGTGGCCGACAATCTGAAGAACCAGAACGGCTTCATTCCCGGCATTCGCCCGGGCAAGAAGACGGCCGAATACCTAGAGTATGTGGTCTCGCGCATCCTGGTTCTGGGTTCTGGTTATCTGGCGCTCGTGTGCATGCTGCCCGAGGTGCTGCGCTCTGAATTCGCGATTCCGTTCTATTTCGGCGGCACATCTGTGCTGATCGTGGTGTCGGTGACGATGGACACGATCCAGCAGGTGCAATCCCATCTTCTGGCACATCAATACGAAGGCCTTATTGAAAAATCGCAGCTAAGCGGTAAAGGTCGTAAACGTGCACGGAGGAAGGGGACAGCCCGTAAATGAATATCATACTATTGGGCCCGCCTGGCGCGGGTAAGGGAACGCAGGCTGAAAAGCTTGTGGAGGAACGCGGCATGGTGCAACTGAGCACGGGAGACATGCTTCGGGAGGCAAAGACCAGCGGCACCGAGATGGGCAAGCGCGTGGCCGAGGTCATGGACCGCGGCGATCTGGTGACCGATGAGATCGTGATCGGCCTGATCCGCGAAAAAATCACTGGCGGCGAAGGCAGCGGCAAAGGTTTCATCTTTGATGGCTTCCCCCGCACGCTCGCCCAGGCGGACGCCCTGGGCTCGCTCTTGGAAGAGACAGGCCAGACCCTAGACCATGTCATCGAACTGCAAGTGGACGACGAAGTCCTCGTCGGCCGCATCGTGGGCCGTGCTGAGGCCGCCGCCGCCGCAGGCCAACCCGTCCGCGCGGATGACAATGAGGACAGCCTCAAGATCCGCTTGATGGAATACTACAAAAAAACATCGCCGCTGACGGGCTACTATTACGCCAAGGGGGACCTGAAAGGCGTCGATGGCCTCGGCGAAATCAGTCAGGTCGCCGCGGACATATCAGAGGTTCTTGACGGCTAAATCAACTTGGTAGGCCGGGGTTCACCCCGGCACCTCGTTGGCCGTCAAAAATGGGGGAAAACTGGGGCGGCAAAAGTTACCCCAATTTGGGTTTCGCATCTTCGAAGGTTACCCCAAATTGTACAAAACGCAAAACCGGCTCAAATCCCCAGTTTTGCCGCAACGATCTCATTCACGGCTTTCGGGTTCGCTTTCCCGCCCGTGGATTTCATGACCTGACCCACAAACCAACCCGCCAGTTTCGGGTTCACCTTGGCCTTCTCCACCTGTGCCGGGTTATCCGCGATTATCTGATCCACCGCCGCTTCAATGGCCCCGGTGTCTGTTACCTGCTTCATCCCCCGCGCTTCAACGATCTCTGCCGGGTCACCGCCTTCAGTGTAGACAATCTCAAAGAGGTCTTTGGCGATCTTGCCCGAAATCGCGTCCGAGCTGATCAGCTCCACGATCCCCCCCAACTGCTCCGGGCTGACCGGGCTGTCGGTGATCTCGTGATCTTCCTTTTTCAGCCGACCAAAGAGTTCATTGATCACCCAGTTGGCCACCAACTTCCCATCACGTCCTTGCGCTGCTGCCTCAAAATATGCAGCATTCTCTGCCTCCGCCGTCAGCACGCCAGCGTCATATTCGCTGAGGCCAAAGTCACCCATAAACCGCGCTTTTTTCTCATCCGGCAACTCCGGCAAGGACGCCGCGATGTCATCCACCCAGGCCTGCTCAATCTCCAAAGGCAGCAGGTCAGGATCGGGGAAATAGCGGTAATCATGCGCCTCTTCCTTGGATCGCATCGACCGCGTTTCGTTCTTGTCGGGATCGTAAAGCCGCGTTTCCTGATCGACGTCTCCGCCACCTTCGACAATCGCGATCTGCCGACGGGCTTCCACGTCAATCGCCATCTGGATGAACCGCATGGAGTTCATGTTCTTGATCTCACACCGCGTGCCCAGATGGGAAAAATCCTGCGTTTCCTGATACTTCTCATAATCCCCGGGCCGGCAAATCGACACGTTCACATCCGCCCGAAGGTTGCCGTTCTGCATGTTGCCGTCGCACGTCCCAAGATAGCGCAGGATCTGGCGCATCTTGGCGATGTAGGCGGCGGCCTCTTCCGGCCCACGAATGTCAGGGCGGCTGACAATCTCCATCAAGCAAACGCCCGTACGGTTCAGATCCACAAATGACATCGCCGGGTCCATATCATGGATCGACTTGCCCGCATCCTGTTCCATGTGGATCCGCTCAATCCGCACCTTGCGGGCGATGCCGGGTTCCATGTCGACGAGGATTTCGCCTTCGCCCACGATGGGGTGGTAGAGCTGCGAAATCTGGTAGCCCTGCGGCAGGTCAGGGTAGAAATAATTCTTCCGGTCAAAGGCCGACCACAGATTGATCTTCGCCTTCAGCCCCAGCCCCGTACGCACGGCCTGTTCCACGCAGTACTCATTGATCACCGGCAGCATGCCCGGCATGGCCGCATCCACGAAAGACACGTTGGAATTGGGTTCCGCCCCAAAGGCCGTCGACGCACCGGAAAAGAGTTTTGCGTTCGAGGCCACCTGCGCGTGAACCTCCATCCCGATCACCAATTCCCAATCGTGCTTTGCGCCCGCGATCACCTTGGGCTTGGGGGTTTCATAGGTCAGGTCCAGCATCGATACGCTCCGGTCGCTTTTCACCGCTGGTTCTAGGTGAGCCGCTGCCCCCCGGCAAGAGGGCCCGCTTGGCAATCTACGCGCTTTTGTCTAAATCACGGACAAACCCCAAGATGAAACGCCGACCCATGGAAAAACTGACCAAGATATCCGGTGTCGCGGCGCCAATGCCGCTCATGAATATCGACACTGACATGATCCTGCCGAAGCAGTATCTCAAGACGATCAAACGGTCGGGTCTTGGCGTCGCCCTGTTCGAAGAGATGCGCTATGACATGGACGGCAAGGAAGTGCCGGATTTCGTACTGAACCGCCCGGCTTACAGAGATGCCAAAATCCTCATTGCAGGCGATAATTTCGGCTGCGGGTCGAGCCGCGAACACGCGCCCTGGGCGATCAAGGATTTCGGCATTAGGGTGATCATCTCCACCAGCTTTGCCGACATCTTTTTCCACAATTGCTTCAAGAATGGCATCCTGCCCATCACCTTGCCGCAGCAACAGGTTGACCGTCTGATGGAGGATGCAGAACGTGGGGCAAACGCGATCATGACGGTGGATCTGGAAGAAAACGTGATCACTACGTCGGATGGTCAAGCAATCCCCTTTGAAGTCGAGCCCTTCAAACGCAACTGTCTTTTGCAAGGTCTCGACGAAATCGGATTGACGCTGGAAAAGCTCGACCATATCGAGGCGTTTGAAACCCGCATGGCCAAGGAACGGCCGTGGATTTTTGACACGAAAACAAAAACGCCGGTGGGCGATTGAAAGACTGAGATAAACATGGCGAGTGACAAGCAAATCACCTGGAATGGCGGGCTGCAACCGGAGGCGGTGGAGACATTGCTGACGCCGGGTGGCTGCATCGTGAGCCCCACGAAGGTGGGCTACATTGTGATGACCACTGACGCGAAGGGCCTGGAACGCAAGTTTGATGCGAAGGAACGTAAGCGTAACAAGCCCGGTGTGGTGCTGTGCGGATCGATGGATCAGTTGGTCGCCTTGGCGGAGCTCAATGATGAGATCAAAGCGCTCTACCAAGCACACTGGGATCGTGACATTCTGCTTGGCTGCATTCTGCCCTGGCGTGAGGATGCCCTGAAGCATATCCCCGATGACGGATCGTCCGAGCTGATGATGGATGGCCGCAAAACGAGCTGTTTCGTGATCAAGTTCGGTGTGCCGTCCGAGAACACGGCGCGGGAACTTTGGGACAATCACGGCCGACTGGTCTTTGCCTCTTCTGCCAACCCGTCGGGAAAGGGCAATCGCGGCCTTGTGGAAGGCATTGGGGAGCGTATCGAAAACGAGGTCGATATCATCATAGAAGCCAATGATTACGTGGCTTCCATCCAGCCTAATGAGGATGAAAAGACCCGGTATGAGCAAGGTGTGATGGTGTCTGCCGTGGATGAAGACGGCGTTTTGGTGCCAATGCAGAACGGGGATCGCGATGTGCGGCCGGTGCCGGTACTGATCCGCAAGGGATTGTATTGCGATGCGATCATGTCTTTGATGAGCGATCATTTCACCAGTTGGGATTACCGCCAGGGTCAGTACTACTGACAACAAGGCCCCATTTTCTGCACGCCTTTGTGTTAAAGCGTGACGGTGCCTGAAGGCGTTTCGAAAGTTGCGCTGATGGCGTAGTCGCCCTTCAGTGTCTCAACGCGTTCATCATCCGGCAGGTAGCTTTGGTTCACATTGGGATGCGAAAGATGCAGCCCGGTCAAGCGGACGCCATGGTCTTCCAGCACATGGCAGGGGTGTTTGTCTCCGCGCCATTCCATCAATGCTGGCGCAATCCCGTCAAGCTGCAGAAAACCGTCATCCGGCACGACCATTGTCCAACGCATGCCATCGCGGCTGGTGGCCACCGGTGAGCCAGGGCCAGCCGCGCCCATGGACATCAGGTTTGAAAGATCTTTGGCGCGCACAACCCAATTCGTCAGTCGTGTCGGACCCTCAAAATGATCCAGCCCGAACCACCTTGGTCGGCGGGGTGTTTTGCCGCCTGGGTCAACCGCGATGACTTCAAGGTAATCATCCGGACCTAACGAAAGCAAACGGCTGTGGGTGGCAAAGCTGGTATGCTTGCCGCCATCCTCCAGCGGAACACCGAGTTTTTCTGATATTTCTGCCGCGCCGGCGTCCAGATCGGTGGTGGATATGATAAGATGGTCGAGTGCCAGCATGTGCCTGCCCTTTCAAGTGCCTGAGGAGACACCTGGCCTGCTCATAAGCTTGGGCTGGCTTGGCTCCAATTCGGGGGCAGTTAACAGCAAATCATGCGGCTTGCCGATTCAAAAATGTGCCGTGGTTCAGATCGCGGGCAGGCGGTACATGCCGTGTGGCGAAAAGCCAAGGGAACTGCCATCGGCGATCTCTTCTGCAAACCGCGTGGCGATGATGCGCAGCGCGGTTTGACGGCCTTTTACCACAAGGGCCCGGCGGGATGGCAGGGCAGGGACCTGCGCAGGGGCCAGGAGCGTCTGTGACCAGATCAGCGGGTGCAACTCGTGCAGGTGATCGGTGACAAGCCAATCCAGACATTCATGCAACTGCAGCCGCGCAGCGGCGCTGGCGGCGGGCTCTTTGCCATTGGCTTTGGGGGCCATGGCGATGGCGCAGAACGCAGTGAGCTGATTGATGATGTGCTGGTCTTTGTGTTGGCGGATGATGTTTTCCATACCTTCGATGAACAGATCCGGGTCGAGCAGCGTGATCGCCGTCGACTCTGACATCAAGGCATCGAGATAGACCCAAGTGTAGCCGCCCGCCTGCCAATGGGCATCCGTCTGCGAGGCGGTCTTGCGGGCCGCCACTTCGAGTGCGTTGGGATGTTTGTGCAGCAATCGAGCCATGTAGCGCCCCAAGGCCCGCATGTGGCCATGCCCATGCGGATCAAGAGCGATCAGTTTGGCGTAATCGTCCCCCAGTATCAGGTCACGCTTTTCATGGGTCGCTGCCAACGCACATTGCGCGGCCAGAACGGACGGGGAATTGAGCGCCTCGGCATCGTAGGCCATCAGAATCTCTTCGGCCCGGCTCAGATGTGTCTGCGCGCGAGCCAGGGCTCCTTCTGGGTCTTTGTCGAAGCGAATGCAGTGCCAGGCCCAGGCGATATCGAGATGGGCAAGCGCCACGACCAATGCGCTGGCGTAACTGTCGTCTTCTTCCAGCAACACGTCTTCGAGTGCCTGAATCCCGGCGTCGTCGGGCTCCGCGCCATCATGGAGCGCATCCTCTGCGGCCGAAACCACATCGCTGCGTGCCCCATAAGCCAGAAGCAGAGAGGCCGTTTCGCCCGCTGGTGTGGCCAGACGGGTTTCATCGGCGTAGCGGATCTTTTCGGCCAGATCGCTCCAGCGGTCCTGACGGGCCAGTTTCTGTCCGCGGTCCTGATGGGTGGCGCGTGCCATTTCCTCATCCGATACGGGCAAGGTCGGAAGGATCACGCGTTGGCTCAGCGCGTCGATATCCTTTTCGGACATGACTTTGCCTTTGGGGCCACCCGGGCCTTTGATAATCGGTTTGGTGATGATCGGTTTCGTCATAATCCGGCGGAGTTTGGAGATTGGTTTTTGCTCCAGCTCTTTGGCGTATTGAGACTTGCTGCGGGCATTCTGTGCGGAAGGCTTTGACTGGCTACGCGATTTGAACATACTTGATCCGATCTGGTTCTGCCCGAACTGACTGCCGGAGCAATCCGCCAAAATTTGGGCAAGGGGGAGGAGAACCCGGGGAATTCATGCGACAGGATCGCCAGAGATATTGCCTCAAAATGATGGGGAATTTGCGTAAATTTGCGTGTTACGCTTTGATTTCGCTTGTATCTTTCGGGCCTGTTGCGGCTGAGGAGCATGGGTTTGACGGCGTAAAGCCGCCGATCCGGGAAGGCCAATTGCCCCACACAAGCTGGGCCCATCTTGCGGGGACAGACCTGTGGACGCGCAGTGCGATATCTGCCCTCAAAAGCCATGGCGCGCCATTGGTGGAGATGATTCCCAACGACATCAAGGATTGGTGCCCGGCCTATCCCAACGCCTCTGATGCGCAGCGTCAGGCGTTTTGGGTGGGATTTCTGTCCCGGCTCGCCAAACATGAAAGCACCTATCGCGCGCAGGTCGTAGGCGGCAGCGGGCGGTGGTACGGGCTGTTGCAGATCCTGCCCGCGACTGCGCGTGGCTATGGTTGTCGCGCGCGCAGCGGGACAGCATTGAAGCATGGTCCGTCTAATCTGAGCTGCGGGGTGCGGATCATGGCGGTTACGGTGCCACGCGACGGCGTTGTGTCACGACGCGGGCGCGGGGTGGCGGCGGATTGGGGACCTTTGGTGAGCAGCCGAAAGCGGGCCGACATGCAGGCTTGGACCCGTCAACAGAGCTACTGCACGCCGTTGTCAGCAGTGCGACCGCGCTTGCGCCCGGAAGGTGGGCCACAACATGCACTGAAATTGCGGCCCAAGGCGCGGCCTGAGCGGGTTGCAGTGATCGCGGAGTAGCCGCTCGTCGCTCCCTTACGGGCGCGCCTCGCTTGTCTTAGGCATCACGAATGCGGCTGACCATTTCGCGGGAATCCCGGCTGAGCCCGTCTAAGGACAGTATGCGATCCAGTTGCGCGGCAATCAGTGCCTGGCGATCCGCGTCATATCGTTTCCACGTTTCAAAGGCCGAACACATGCGTGCCGTGGTTTGCGGATTGAGTGGATCCAGCTGGATCAACCAATCGGTCAACACCTTGTAACCTGCACCCGAAGGCGCGTGAAAACCGGCAGGACTCATCACCAGCGCGCCCATGACGGCACGGAACCGGTTGGGGTTGCGGATGGTGAAATCGGGATGGCTGGTCAAGTCTTGCGCGGTTTGCGCCGTCACGTCCGGTTTGGCATTGGCCACCTGCATCATGAACCATTTGTCGATCACCAACCGGTCATGGTGCCATTGGTCATAGAAGCTCTGTGTGGCCGCATGACCCATGCCTGCATCCAGCAAGCACCCAAACGCCGCCAATTGTTGCGTCATGTTATCTGCGCTTTCAAATTGTGCTTGGGCCTGTGCGCCGCCATCGAGGCGGGTCAGAATGCTGAGTGCAGCATTGGTCAACGCGCGCGCCCCGGATTGCGCCGCGTCCGGCTGGTAGGGTGCGGTGACTTGATGTCTGTCATAGAGCATGCGGGCTGTGTCACCCAATGCTTCGGCTCTCGCCTTGCGCAGAGTGTCGAGAGCCTGCCAAATGGCCGTCGGGTCAGGCGTTTCGCCCGCGTCAAAGAGGGCTTGAGCGAGTTCGTCCTCGCTCGGCAGCCCCAAAGTGAGGGCACGAAACGCAGGGTCAAGCGCATCATCCCGTAATGTGTCATGGACCGCGTCGATATAGGCCTGATCGGGTGCCGCCCCGTGCCGCATCATCGACAGAAGCCCGCTCAAGGCCAGTGCCCGCCCCGCTTCCCATTTGTTGAACGGGTCCGTGTCATGGGCCAGCAGGAAGGCGCGTTCTTCATTCGTGGTTTCGCGTTGAAGGATCACTGGGGCAGAGAAACCGCGCAGGATGGACGGGACCGGGCGTTGGGAGTGGCCGTCGAAATGAAAGCTCTGATGTGCCTCTGTCATTTCCAAAATGGTTGTTTCCGCCACCTCGGCGCCATCGGGCCCAATCAAGCCAACAGCGATCGGGATAACGCGCGGAGGTTTTTCTGTCTGGCCCGGGGTCGGCGGCGTCATCTGTTCGAAGGTGAGGGTGAAGCGATCGCCCTCATGGGTTTCTGAAACCGTCAGGCGCGGTGTGCCTGCATCCTCATACCAGCGCTTGAATTGGCTCAGGTCGCGTCCTGTCGCATCCTCAAAGACCTTAAGCCAATCCTCGATCGTGGCCGCATCGCCATCGTGGCGCTCGAAATAGAGGTCAAGCGCGCGCGCATAGGCCGTGTCCCCCACCAGCGTCTTCAACATACCGATCAGTTCGGCGCCTTTTTCGTAGACGGTGGCAGTGTAGAAGTTGTTGATCTCCACAAAAGATGAGGGCCGCACCGGATGGGCTAGCGGGCCGTTGTCTTCGCGAAACTGACGCGCGCGCAAGGCAATTACATCAGCGATGCGTTTGACCGGCTCTGAGCGCATGTCTGAGGTGAACTCAGCATCACGGAAGACAGTCAGACCTTCCTTCAGGCAAAGCTGAAACCAATCCCGGCAGGTGATCCGGTTGCCTGTCCAATTGTGGAAATATTCATGGGCAATGATACCTTCGATACGTTCGAAATTCATGTCGGTTGACGTGTCCGAACTGGCCAGCACGGCGGCAGAATTGAAGATATTCAGCCCCTTGTTTTCCATCGCACCCATGTTGAAATCATCGACGGCCACGATGTTGAAAATGTCGAGATCGTATTCGCGGCCATAAACCTCTTCATCCCATTTCATCGATCTGATCAGCGCCTCCATGGCGAAGGCGCATTTGTGCTCATCGCCGGGGCGGACCCAGATGTTAAGCTCCACCTGGCGGCCGGAGGCGGTGGTGAAAGAGCCGGGATGATTGATCAGATCACCCGCGACCAACGCGAAGAGATAGGCGGGTTTGGGCCATGGATCGCTCCACTCGGCAAAACCGTCACCTGTGTTGCCGGGGTTGCCGTTTGACAGCAGCACCGGCTCGTTTCCTTCAACCCGTACGTCGAACCGGGCCATCACGTCAGGACGGTCGGGGTAATAGGTGATCTTGCGAAAGCCTTCTGCTTCGCATTGGGTGCAATACATGCCATTGGACATGTAAAGACCTTCGAGCGCGGTATTGGCTTGGGGGTTAATCTCCACCTCCGCCTCCCAAACGAATTCATCCTCTGGTACGTCGCATTCCAGCCCGCCATCAACCAAGCGAGGCGTTACCTCAGCCCCGTCGATTTTCGCCCAGATCAGTGTCAGGTTTTCCCCGTGCAGAAAGAACCGTGCGTCATCTGCGCTAGGGTTGGGGCGAAATGCGATCCGAGAGGTGACACGCGTCGCCGTGGGGTGGAGCCGAAAAGTCAGCGACACTGTGTCAATCTCATACCCGAAGGGAGTGTAGTCTTTCAGGTAAATTGGCTGGGGGGCTGCGTCGCGCATCTCAATGCTCCGGTTCGTTCATTGTGAGGAGGTGTAATGCAAAGCTGCCTACGTGCAAGGCAACCGCGCGTCATTTGCGCATCTGCGCGGGTCTGTCTGTGCGCAGATGCCAACCAGACGCTTGTTTTAAAGGCTTTGTCATCATTATATGCTATCCACGCGGAACAGGATCAAGGGACAAACATGGCTCGGCCCATCGTAGGCATTATCGGCAACAGTTACCTTCTGGATGAAGAGTATCCCGTACATTCGGGCGGGACGATGAATTCAGCGGCGATTGCGACGGTGGCTGGGTGTCTGCCCCTGATCGTGCCCACGGACCCGGAATTTGTCAGTGTCGATGAATTGCTAGAGACCTGTGATGGCTTTCTGCTCACCGGCGGGCGGCCCAATGTACATCCCGAAGAGTACGGTCAGGAAGAGACCGAGGCCCACGGTGCGTTCGACCGGGCGCGTGATGCGATCACCTTACCATTGGTGCGCCGCTGTGTAGAGCGGGGCCAGCCCTTCTTCGGCGTGTGCCGAGGCTTTCAGGAAGTGAATGTGGCCCTTGGTGGCACGCTGCACCCCGAAATCCGGGACCTGCCTGGTCGAGACAATCACCGCATGCCGCCCGACGGCACGCTGGATGAAAAGTTTGAACTGCGCCATACCGTTAGCTTTACCGAAGGCGGGGTTTTCGCCCGGCTTTTGGGGTCCGAGACAGTGATGACGAACACATTGCATGGTCAGGGCATTGTGGAGCCAGGCCAGGGTGTGGTCGTTGACGGCTGGGCGCCCGATGGCACGCCAGAGGCGATTTATGTCAAGGATGCCCCTGGCTTCACGCTGTCCGTGCAGTGGCATCCGGAATACAGGGCCGATGAAGACCCGGTGAGCCGCGTGTTGTTCCATCACTTTGGAAACGCGGTGCGCGCTTGGGCGGACGGCGTGGATGCGCCCGTGCGCCGATCAGCATAGATTTTTCGCATGAAAAATCGTTAACGAAAATTCTGCGAATTTTCTATTTCAGACCGGCGGCTGTTTTTTGCGCCTTGGTCAGTTTTGCGCGAACCATGTCATAGGATGCTTCCAGATGCGATTTCAGCTCTGCATCACTCAGCCCAGGCTCTTTGTACACCTGCACCCATTTTAGGCCGCGTGAGGCCATATAGGGTGCAGGTCGAATGCCGGGCATGTCGCTCAACACTTCAAACCCCAGGTCAGACGCTTTGAAGGTAAACGCGTCCTCGCCATCATTCCAACCGCAGATCGCAAAGACCTTCGGCCCCACTTTCCATACATCTGCATTGCCCCATTGCACCACGTGATGGGTGCCGGGCAAGGTGCCGCAGTATGCGTTGAATTCGTCGCGTGTCATGTCAGTGGGCAAGGCGGGGCGAACCCCGCCCTGCTCATGTTGATCAATTCGGGATTTCGCCAGTCAGGCCTTCGACATAGAAATCCATGCCAGCCAGCGTGCCGTCATCAGCCACTTCGCCCTCGGCCAACCAAGGTGTGCCGTCCTGCTTGGTGATGGGTCCGGTGAAGGGGTGGTATTCGCCCGCGCGCATCGCCTCAACCATGGCCAGCGCCTCGGCCTTCACCTCGGCAGGCACGGCATCGGTGATCTCACCAATTTCCACCATGCCAGTGTCGATCCCATCCCATGTGGCAACCGTTTCCCATGTGCCATCGATCACCGCTTTGGTGCGCTCGATGTAGTAGGGCGCCCAGTTATCGATGATGGAGCTGACGCGCGGGAATGGGCCATATTCGGCCATATCAGACGCCTGTCCGAATGTGACCACATCACCAGCCGCCTGTGCGGCGGCTTGCGGAGCGGTGCTGTCAGTGTGCTGCAAAATGATGTCCGCGCCCTGATCAATCAGTGCGTTGGCGGCATCGGCCTCTTTCTGCGGGTCAAACCAAGTGTAGACCCAGATGATGCGAAACTCGACGTCGGGGTTCACAGCCTTGGCGTGCAGGTAGGCAGAGTTGATGCCCCGGATCACTTCCGGGATCGGATAGGAAGCGATGTAGCCCACGATGTTGCTTTCCGTCATATTGCCCGCGATATGACCCTGAACCGCGCGACCTTCATAGAACCGGGCGGAGTAGTTGGAGACGTTGTCGGCGGTCTTGTAGCCTGTGGCATGTTCAAATTTCACATCCGGGAACTTAGCCGCCACGTTGATCGTCGGATCCATGTAGCCAAAAGACGTGGTGAAGATCAGGTCCGCCCCCTGCAACGCCATCTGCGTGATTGCGCGCTCTGCATCTGCGCCCTCAGAGACGCTTTCTTGAAACACGGTTTCCACCGCGTCGCCGAAATGCTCCTCAATCGCCAATCGGCCCTTGTCATGTTCATATGTCCAGCCGCCATCGCCAATCGGGCCGACATAGATGAAGCCCACCTTGGTGGTGTCCGCTGCCGCACAGTTGGCCGCAAGGCCCACCGCAACGGCTGCGGCGGTGATGAATGTCTTAAGGTTCTTCATTGGCAACTCCCCAGTTGGTTTGGCCTCAGACAATTCAGTCGGAGGCATGGAATATGCGCCCAAGCGATCCGGGCGCGCGGGTGCGATCAGCAGACATAATGACCAGCACCAGAATGGTTATCAGATAAGGTGACATATTGAGATATTCGACAGGAATCGCAACGCCCGCTGCCTGCAGATTAAGCTGCAAAACCGTGACGCCGCCGAAAAGCCAGGCACCCAGCAAAACGCGGCCAGCCTTCCAGCTTGCGAAAACCACAAGCGCGAGCGCGATCCAACCCGTTCCAGCCGTCATCCCATCGGTCCACTGCGGTACGCGCACGAGGCTGATATAGGCCCCGCCGAGGCCCGCACAGGCCCCGCCGAACGCAATGGCTGCGATGCGCACGCGTACCACCTTGTAGCCAAGCGCATGGGCGGCATCATGATTTTCGCCCACACCCCGCAGGATGAGTCCTGCGCGGGTGTATTTCAGCATGACCCATATCGCAGCTGTCAGTGCAAGGCCCAGATAGACAACCAGATCATGAGAAAAGAACACCGCACCAAAGAATGGGATGTCGCCAAGCGGTCCGAAATTGACCTCAGGCGTCGCGGGCGGCTTCACACCCACATAGCCTTGCCCCATCAACGACGAAAGCCCCAACCCGAAAAGCGTCAATGCCAGCCCGCTCGCCACCTGATTGGCCAAGGCCACCTGCGTCAAAACCGCAAAAATCAGCGACAAGGCGGAGCCGCCCAAAGTGGCTGCCAGAAACCCGAGCCCGGGGCTGCCGGTGTTCACTGCAATGACGAAACCGCAGATCGCGCCGGTGATCATCATGCCCTCCACGCCCAGATTGAGCACGCCCGCGCGCTCCACCATCAGCTCCCCCAACGCGGCCAGCAGTATCGGAGTTGAGGCCACCATGAGAGAGGCCAAGAGCAGCGCGGGGTTGATCACGGAGAGATCCATCACGCCGCCGCCTCCGCCCGTTTCCAGCGCAGCCGATAATTGGTGAAAAGATCGACAGCCAACAGGAAAAAGAGAAGCATCCCCTGAAACATCTGGATCGCAGCGGCGGGTAGGCTGAGGTTCAACTGTGCCATCTCCCCTCCGATATACGTCAGCGCCATCAACAGCCCGGCCAATAGAATGCCCACCGCATTGAGCCGCCCAAGAAAGGCCACGATGATCGCGGTGAAGCCGTAGCCCACGTTGAAATCAATACTGACCTGACCTGAGGGGCCAGAGACTTCAAACAACCCAGCAAGTCCGGCAAGCGCGCCGGATATGCCAAGCACCAAAAGCGTGATCCTGGACGGGTTCACCCCTGCAAACCGCGCGGCTTTCGGGGCCTCCCCTGTCAGGCGGATCTGATAACCCAGCAGGTGGCGGGTCATGACGATGTAGGAAAAAATAACGGCAATCAGCGCGGCCACCACGCCCCAATGCATGCCTGTCCCGGCAATCAACTCGCCGTTATGGGCGGAGGGGTATTGCTGCAGGTTGCGTGAGCCAGGAAAGCCCGATCCATCGGGGTTGCGCAAAAGCCCGAATGCCATTTTCGCCAGCACCTGCTCGGCCACGTAAACCAGCATCAGAGAGACCAGAATTTCGTTGGTGCCGAACCGCACCTTGAGGACACCCGGTATCATCGCCCAGGCCCATCCTCCGACAGCGCCGGCGATCACCATCATTGGAAAAATCACGGCGCTTTCCGTCGGAAAGAATGCCAAACCGACGCCCGCGCCCGTCAATGCACCGATGATATACTGCCCTTCCGCGCCGATGTTCCAGATCCCTGCGCGAAACCCGATTGCAAGACCAATGGCAATCAGGATGAGTGGCGCCGCTTTGATCAAAAGCTGCGGTCGATAGTAAAACGCGAATTCACCAAAAAGCGGATCCCAGAAGATCGTCCGGATCGCCTCAACCGGGTTCTCTCCCAAAAGTGCGAACATCGCCCCGCCTGCGATCATGGTCAGGACCACGGCCAAAAGCGGAGACAGGGTGCTCCATTGCCGTGACGGCTGCGCGCGTTTTTCGAGTGTCAGCATGTGGCGCCTTTCGGATTGGGGGTCAGCCCGTCGCCATTGGCGCTCGGACCCATGGCGCACCAATGGCGACTCTCCGGGATATCTTCAGCCAGAAAAAGCAAGCATGCGTGTTTCTTCTGGCTGAAAATATCCCCGCCGGAGGCATGAAATCTCATCGGCCACTCACCCATGAGCTGACTCCAAATCCTGGGCGCCGCCCATCATCAAGCCAATGTCGTCCACGTTCAGTTCAGAGGTCGGCTGCAACACGGACAACCTCCCCTCATTGAGAGCGCCGAACCGGTTAGAAATTTCCATGAGTTCATCGAGGTCTTGGGAAATACAAAGCACTGCTGTGCCGGTTGCTGCCAGATCAAGAAGCGCTTGGCGGATGGCTGCAGCGGCGGCTGCGTCGACGCCCCAGGTGGGTTGATTGATGACCAACACGTCCGGATTTTGCGATATCTCCCGGCCGATGACGAATTTCTGCAGGTTGCCCCCCGATAGTGACCGGGCCGCCGCATTTGGCCCCGGCGTCCGCACATCAAACCCTCTGATCACGTTGGCTGTAAAGTCGCGTGCTGCCCTCCAGTTAAGAAACCCTCCTGTCACGAGGCCCTGTCGATCCGCCCCCGTCAGAGCGGCGTTTTCAATCAGCGACATGTCGGGTGCGGCGGCATGCCCAAGGCGTTCTTCAGGCCCGCTAGAAAGCCCGAGGCGTCGCCGCGCGTTGGGTCCTTTGCGCGAAATGTCTTCGTGTTTAAGCGTGATCGATCCCGGTGAGGACAGCGCCTCCCCGGCAAGGGCTGCGAGCAGTTCGTCCTGACCATTGCCGGCAACGCCGCCGATGCCCAGAACTTCTCCTTCATGCAGGGTAAAGCTTACTTCTTTCAAAGACGTTCCAAACTGCGAGGGCGCGGGCATGGACAGCCGCGTGACCTCTAAAATCCCCTGTCCAACAGGGCGACCAGTTCGGGCGGTGGCGGCAAAACTGGACCCCACCATCATTTCCGCCATCTCGCGGGCAGACACCTTTTTTGGGGTGCAGGTGGCGACCTTGCGTCCTTGGCGCAGGATCGTCGCCGCATCGCAGAGCGTGCGGATTTCTTCCAGTTTGTGAGAAATGTAAAGGATCGCCACACCATCCGCGCTGAGCTTGCGCAGCGTGGCAAAAAGGACCTCGACCTCTTGGGGCGTGAGCACCGATGTCGGTTCATCCATGATCAGAAGCTTCGGGTCCTGCAGCAGGCAGCGAATGATCTCCACCCGTTGGCGTTCCCCGGCAGACAGATCGCCGATGATGCGATCTGGTGAGAGCGGCAGGCCATAGGCCTCGGACACCTCGCGGATGCGCGCAGACAGTGTCCGCATCGGCGGTGGGGTTTCCATGCCGAGGGCTATGTTTTCGGCCACGCTCATCGCTGCGAAAAGCGAGAAGTGTTGAAACACCATGGCAACACCTGCGGCCCGCGCCGCACGGGGACGAGAGGGCGCGAAGGCACGGCCATTCATTGTCATGCCCCCGCTATCAGGGCGTACGAGGCCATAGATCATCTTCACAAGGGTCGATTTGCCCGCACCGTTTTCGCCCAAAAGCGCATGCACTTCGCCAGGACGGATGGCAAAGGACACATCCGCATTGGCGATGACGCCCGGATAAGCTTTGGTCAGCCCCGATATGGTGAGCAGCGTGTCGGTCATATCCCCCATTTCCCTGACGATCCGTGCTTAGACCAAGGGGCGTGAAAGGGGAACAGCGATGGACATCAAAACCACAGGTGAAAAGGCAGCCATGGTCCGTTTGCCGCGATTTTCATCAGGTGAATTTGCTCGCTAGGTGTTTCGCCCCATCGGTGCATTGCGTAAGGTCTGATCATGAGCAGCCAAACACGATTCATCCACCTTCGCGTCCACACCGAATACTCACTTCTTGAAGGGGCCATGCGGCTGAAAAAACTGCCAGCGCTTTGCGCCAAAGCGGGCATGCCGGCCGTGGCGGTGACGGACACCAACAACATGTTTGCCGCCCTCGAATTTGCCGTTGGCGCGCAGGATGCGGGTGTTCAGCCGATCATGGGGTGCCAGGTGGATTTGGCTTACATGTCCGCCGCCCCCGGTGAGAAACCACGCGCCCCCGCCCCTGTGGTTTTACTGGCGCAAAATGAGGCGGGTTATGAGAACCTGATGAAACTCAATTCCTGCCTGTATCTGCGCGGGGATGGGCAGTTGCCGCATGTCACTTTGGAAGAGTTGGAACAGTATGCGGCGTCGGTCATCTGCTTGACGGGCGGTCCCGATGGTCCGGTGGGGCGGCTTTTGCAAAACAGTCAGCATCCTGCGGCAGAGGCTTTGACAAAGCGCCTGCACTCGTGTTTCGGCAACAGGTTCTATATGGAGCTTCAGCGCCACCCTGGCGAGGCTGGTCTGCCTGAGGCCGAACGCGCCACCGAACGCGGGTTCGTCGAAATGGCCTACGCCATGGACATCCCCCTGGTGGCCACCAACGACGCCTATTTTCCGGATGAGAAAATGTATGAGGCCCACGATGCCATGCTGTGCGTGGCCGAAGGTGCCTATGTCGATCAAAGCCAGCCACGCCGCCGCTTAACGCCGCATCATTACTTCAAGAGTGCTCAGGAAATGGTAACGCTGTTCGCCGATCTGCCCGAAGCCATTGAAAACACCGTTGAGATCGCGCAGCGTTGTGCCTTTGCCGCCTATAAACGCGATCCCATCCTGCCGCGCTTTGCCGAAGATGAGGTGGACGAACTGCGGCGGCAGTCCAAAGACGGCCTCAAAGAACGCCTTGCTGTCATCCCTCATGCCGCGCCGGTCGAAGAGTATGAAAAGCGGCTGGAATTCGAGTTAGGGATCATCGAAGGCATGGGGTTCCCCGGCTATTTCCTGATCGTGGCTGATTTTATCAAATGGGCCAAGGAAAAGGACATTCCCGTGGGGCCGGGGCGGGGGTCTGGTGCGGGTAGCCTGGTGGCCTACGCCCTGACCATCACCGATCTTGATCCCCTGCGCTATTCTTTGCTTTTTGAACGCTTCCTCAATCCCGAACGGGTTTCGATGCCTGATTTTGACATCGATTTTTGCATGGATCGCCGAGAAGAGGTGATCCAATACGTGCAGGAAAAATACGGCTGCGACCGGGTGGGGCAGATCATCACCTTCGGAGCGCTGCTTTCGAAGGCCGCTGTGCGCGATATCGGGCGGGTGCTTCAGATGCCCTATGGGCAAGTGGATCGCCTGTCCAAGATGATCCCCGTCGAGGGCGTGAAACCTGTCTCTATCGAACAGGCGCTCGCGCAGGAAGACAGGCTGCGCGAAGAGGCCCGCAGCGAAGAAGTTGTCGACCGTCTGCTCAAATACGGCATGCAGGTTGAAGGGCTTTTGCGCAATGCCTCCACACACGCCGCCGGAGTGGTGATCGGGGATCGCGCGCTCGATGAACTGGTGCCGGTCTATCAGGATCCGCGCTCTGACATGCCCGCCACGCAGTTCAATATGAAATGGGTGGAACAGGCGGGGCTGGTGAAGTTCGACTTTCTGGGCTTGAAGACGCTGACCGTCATTCAAAACGCGATGGAGCAGATTCACGCCTCGGGCCGCGACCTGCATATCGCAGCCGACGGCAGTCAGATTTATGAGCCGTCCGAAGGCACCGAAAACGATATCGGGCAAATCCCACTCGATGACGAAAAGACCTATGCGCTTTATGCGTCTGCCAAGACTGTGGCGGTGTTCCAGGTGGAAAGCTCGGGCATGATGGATGCCCTGAAGCGCATGAAGCCCACGACGATTGAGGACATCGTGGCGCTTGTGGCGCTCTACCGACCCGGGCCGATGGAGAACATTCCGAAATATTGCGAGGTGAAGAACGGGCTATCCGAGCGCGAACCCATCCACCCTTTGATTGATCATCTGCTGGACGAGACGCAGGGCATCATCGTCTATCAGGAACAGGTGATGGAGATCGCGCAGGTCATGGCGGGCTATTCCCTAGGCGGGGCTGATCTGCTGCGCCGCGCGATGGGCAAGAAAATTCAGGCGGCGATGGACGCCGAGAAGCCCAAATTCATCGATGGATCGAAGGCCAACGGCGTGGATGAAGGCAAGGCCATCGAGGTGTGGAACCTGCTCGATAAGTTCGCCAATTACGGCTTCAACAAATCCCACGCCGCCGCCTATGCGGTGGTGAGCTATCAGACAGCATGGCTCAAGACCAACCACCCGGTGGAGTTCATGGCGGGTGTGATGAATTGCGATATTCATTTGACCGACAAACTGGCGGTGTATTTTGAAGAGGTGAAATACCAGTTGGGCTTGCCCTATGCAGCGCCTTGTGTGAACCGGTCGGACGCGGTGTTCATGGTGCGGGACGGCGCGCTGCATTATGCTCTGGGCGCATTGAAAAATGTCGGGGTGGAGGCGATGCGCCTCATCACCGCTGGCCGGGCCGAAAAACCCTTTGCCACGCTCTTTGATTTCGCGCGCCGGGTTGATCTTAAGCGCGTGGGCAAACGTCCTTTGGAAATGCTCTCTCGTGCCGGGGCATTTGATGAGCTTGACCGCAACCGCCGCCTCGTTTTTGACAATGTGGACAAGCTGATCGCCTATTCTGCAGCCATTCATGAACAAAAGGCGTCCGATCAGGTGTCGCTCTTTGGAGAGGCCGGCGAGGACTTGCCAGAGCCGCGCCTGTCACCCGTGGAAGACTGGTTGCCCGCAGAACGGCTGCGCGAAGAGTTCACCGCCGTGGGCTTTTATTTCTCGGGTCATCCGCTGGATGACTACGAAGGTGCGCTTAAACGAAAACAGGTGCTTAGCCTTGCCCAGGTCGAACAGGAAGCGCGCCGTGCGCCGAAGGTGACGAAAATCGCCGGTGTGGTGGCAGGACGTCAGGAACGGCGCTCCGCGCGCGGCAACCGGTTCGCCTTTGTGCAGCTTTCAGATACGACGGGAAGCTATGAGGTCACTATGTTCTCCGACACTCTGGAAAAGTCGCGCGATCACCTGGAGCCGGGCTCCATGGTCGTGATGAGTGTCGAGGCCACGGTGGAAGAAGATCAGTTGAAATTGCTGGGCCGCTCTGTGTCTCCAATCGACAGCGTGGTGGCCGATGCGGGCCAATCGGGGCTGAAAATCTTCGTGGAGGATGAAGCCGTGCTGGCCTCAGTCGCCCGGGTGCTGGAAGAGGCCGCAAACTCCAAAGCTGGCGCGACGAGCGGGCGCGGGCCGATCAGTTTCTGCCTGATGAACCCTGACCTGCCGGGTGAAGTGGATATGAACGTACCGGGCCTTTACCCGGTCTCGCCTCAAATCCGCGGCGCTCTCAGGTCATTGGGCGGCGTGGTGACGGTGGAAGAAGTCTAGTCAAAATGGGGGCGCTGTCCCCGCCGCCGTTGGCGACTCCCCCGGGATATTTGTGGCCAGAAAAAGCACACGACCATGAGGTTTCTTCTGGCTGAAAATATCCCCGCCAGAGGCACGAAAACGTAGGCCGTCACCAGTGTGGTGGCCGTTCATCGCCCACAACAACACCCCCACTTCCTTCGGCCTGTCGCTCCGCCTCGCGTTCCAGCAACATCTGCACGCGCCGTGTGAGCACATCAATCTCGGCCTGCTGGCGGGCGACAATGTCGGAAAGCTCCTCCACCGAGAGGGTCAGGTGCGCGATAGTCTCTTCGATTTGGGTCATGGTCATGTTCTATGCTGTCCAAACCATGCAGCGCAAGCTTGCCCCATATCCCCCCATCCGCTAGACCGCGCGCGATGATGCAAGGAGGCCGCCATGGCCAAGATGAAGAAACAGCCCCGCCCAAAGGCGGAAACGCCAAAGGGCTTTCGCGATTACTTCGGCGCAGAGGTGTCCGAGCGCACCCATATGCTGGGCCAGATCGCGGGTGTTTATCATCGCTATGGCTTTGACGCGCTGGAATCGAGTGCCGTGGAAACGGTGGAGGCGCTAGGCAAATTTCTGCCCGATGTCGACCGTCCCAATGAGGGCGTTTTTGCTTGGCAGGAGGCCGATGAGGACGGCCGGGGCGATTGGATGGCCCTACGCTATGACCTGACCGCGCCTTTGGCGCGCGTTTATGCGCAGCACCGCAACGATTTGCCCACGCCATATCGCCGCTACGCGATGGGGCCTGTCTGGCGCAACGAAAAGCCTGGCCCGGGGCGGTATCGTCAGTTTTATCAATGCGATGCAGATACGGTCGGCACGGCCAGCATGGCAGCGGATGCGGAGATCTGTGCGATGCTTTCGGACACTCTGGAAGAGGTCGGTATCCCGCGCGCTGATTACCTCGTGCGGGTGAACAATCGCAAAGTGCTCAACGGTGTCCTCGAAACCATGGGTCTGGTCGATGACATCGACAGACGCGATGCGGTTCTGCGTACGGTCGACAAGTTCGACAAAGTGGGCGAAGGCGGCGTGAAGGAGCTTCTGACCAAAGGCCGTTTAGACGCATCAGGGGCCTATATCGATGGCGTGGGTCTCAGCGAAGATCAGGCCGCGCCGGTGTTGGCGTTTCTGACGTCCAAAGCGGATGACCCGCGACAGACGCTGGATAACCTGCGCGTGGCTGTTGGCAGCTCTCAAATCGGTCTTGATGGCGTGGCAGAGTTGGAACAGATCGCAGATCTTCTGGCCGCGCAGGGGTACGGCCCCGACAGGGTGGAGGTGGACCCCTCCGTTGTGCGCGGGCTTGGGTATTATACAGGTCCGGTTTTTGAGGCTGAACTCACCTTCGATATCCTCGATGAAAAGGGGCGCAAGCGACAGTTTGGTTCTGTTGCGGGTGGCGGACGATACGACGATCTGGTCAAACGCTTCACCGGGCAGGCCGTGCCTGCGACGGGCGTGTCTATCGGTGTTGACCGCCTTTTGGCTGCTTTGCGAGAAAAGGGCCGCATTCAATCCGCGGCCAGCGGCCCTGTGGTGGTCACCGTGATGGATCGCGATCGCATGGCCGATTATCAGGCCATGGTGGGTGAGCTTCGACAGGCTAGCATCCGGGCAGAGGTCTATCTGGGCAACCCCAAGAACTTCGGCAATCAGTTAAAATATGCAGATCGCCGTGCATCCCCCGTCGCGATCATCGAAGGGGGTGAGGAAAAAGAGCGCGGTGTCGTGCAGATCAAAGACCTGATCCTGGGCGCCAAGATCGCGGAAAATGCCACGCTGGAGGAATGGAAATCCCGCCCCAGCCAATTTGAAGTGCCTCGCGCCGATCTGGTGGCCAAGGTGCGTGAAATACTGGACACGGGCAACGCATGACCCCCGAACAGCAATCCGCGATCCGCACAGAGGCCGCGCGGCTTTTGCAGCGTTTTGAAGCGGCAGGTGCGGCGCGGGTGGAGGCCGCGATCCTGCAGCCCGCCGAAGTTCTGCTCGATCTTTACGGCGAAGACATCCGCGGTCGGGCCTATGTCACCTCTGATCCGCTTCTGGGCGAGCAGATGCTGCGTCCGGATTTCACCGTTCCAGTCGTGCAGACGCACATGGCCCACGGCGCGGAACCGGCCTGCTACACCTATGCAGGCCCTGTGTTTCGACGGCAGGAAACCCATTCAGACCGCGCCAGCGAATACACCCAAGTGGGGTTTGAGGTTTTTGACCGCAGCAATCCGGCCAAGTCGGATGCTCGTGTCTTCGCGCTTTTTTACAATGAACTGTCTGCTTTCAAGTTGCGAGCGGCAACAGGGGATATCGGGATCTTGATGGCTGCTGTGGATGGCCTTCAAACTATGGATCGGCGCAAGGCCGCGCTTCGGCGGCATATCTGGCGTCCCCGCCGGTTTCGCGCATTACTGGATCGGTTTGCAGGCCGCAGCCCTGTGCCCAAGGCGCGCGCGGCCCTTCTCGCGGCCTCTGACCCTATGGCAAACGCCGGCCCTCACATCGGCCTGCGTAGCGCGGCTGATGTTCAGGCGCGGATCGATATCCTCCGAGAAGATGCGGCTGCCGCGCCAATCTCCGGCGAGGAAGTGGCGTTGATTGATGCCATTTTGGCCGTGCGGGCGACATCCAATAATGCGCTGGAGACGCTGCGCGACATCGCCGTTGATATGCCAGCCATCGCAGCTTCAATTGCAAGGTTGTCGGCGCGCCTGGACGCATTGAACGATCAAGGCATCGACACTGCCAAACTTGATTTTGAGGCAAGCTACGGCCGAACGCAGATGGAATACTATGACGGCTTTGTCTTCGGCTTCTACGCGGAAGCCCGCACCGATTTGCCACCTTTGGCATCGGGCGGGCGTTACGATGCATTGACCCAACAATTGGGCGGCGGAACTGAAATCCCGGCCGTAGGCGGGGTCGTTCGGCCGGAACTCCTCCTCAATCTGCGGGGGGGAAATCCATGAGCATCAAGATCGGTGTGCCCTCCAAGGGTCGGTTGATGGAAAAGTGCTTTAACTGGTTCGGCGATCGTGGGTTGACCCTTGGGCGTGCAGGGTCTGACCGTGATTATGCCGGGATGGTGGAGGGGCTTGAGGGTGTGGAACTCGTTCTTCTGTCCGCCGGTGAAATCCCCCGTGAATTGGCCGCCGGGCGCATTCATTTGGGGGTGACCGGTACGGATCTGGTGCGCGAAAAACTGGGTCAGTGGGACCAGATTGTGGAACCGCTGTCTGAACTCGGCTTTGGGACAGCCGATCTGGTGCTCGCGGTCCCGCAGGCTTGGGTCGATGTCAACACGCTTGATGATCTTGATGCAGTGGCGGCCGCGTTCCGGGCAAAGCATGGGTTCCGGCTGCGCATCGCCACCAAGTACCACCGTCTTGTGCGGGAATTCCTGCGCGACCATGGCGTTGCAGATTACCAATTGGTCGATAGCGAGGGCGCGACCGAAGGCACGGTCAAAAACGAAACGGCAGAGGCCATCGCCGATATCACATCAACTGGTGACACTTTGCGTGCCAACCATTTGAAAATTCTTGAGGATGGTTTGGTGCTGCACTCTCAGGCCACGCTTTTCCGCGCCCGTGAGGTCAATTTTTCTGAAGCGGATCGAGCAACGCATCGTACGCTCGTAAAAATGCTCGCACTTGGGTAATTCCAAGCTCCACCTTGATGCCAGAGACTTGGGGATCCGGCGCCCACCATGGGTGCGGCGCCGGATGGGATTAGAAACGGAACGCGCCGCGCACCTGGAAGGTGGTCGCATCTACGTCGATCGTCGTCGGCCCGTAGTTGTCGAATTCGTGATAGAGGATTTCCCCACCGATCGAGAACTGATCGGTCAGCAGGTAGTCATAGCCTGCGCCGATGAAATAGCCGTCTTCCGACCCCAGGGTGCTGGCGTCTGCCTGCGCATACCCGCCGGTTGCATAGATCAGGCCCTGACCGACTTCGAAACCACCGCGCACCTTCGCGCGAAACACGTTTTCAACCGACACACCCGGTGCGATGCCTATATCGAGGAAGTCGTAATCAAGTCCAACGCCAAGAACGCCGTTGCCAAAATCATAGTCATAGCCTGCAATGATACCGCCAATGACCCCGTCACCGTCCACACCGGATACGTTGCTGTCGATGTTGGCGTAGCCGAGTTGCGCACCGCCGTAAAACCCGGTCCAGTCCGGACCGACGGGCGAGATCGCAGGGGAAGAAATGACGGGTTGGGGTTCGGGCGCTGCTGGGCTGCCAGCCAAAACCGGCTGGGATAGGATCGCGATAGCCGCGGCCGTTGTCGTTAGTGCTGTCTTCATAACACGGGTCCTTTCTTGGACATGTACTGCTGTTTATTGTTGAGGCACGCTGCCTACGATGTGTATGCCCCAAAGATTGCCCTGCGCGAAGAGATTTAAAGTCACGTTTGCGCACTGCGCATAAACTGCCCGTGATCGCAGGGGGCGGGCCGGCAGAAATCAGCCGACGAAACGGATTAAGCACATGTTATTGAGCGGTTTTTAGCCGAGAGTGGCATCACGGTCACGACAATTGCGGAATTTGCATAACCGTTATTCACCGCAGCAAGTTTGTGTCAAAGCACCCCGATATCGGCCAGAGCAGCAGATAGCTCAACCGGCAATGCGTCTTCATGCTGTCGCGATTTTGGCAAATCAGCCGGTGCATCGGCCGCCTTGAGGTATCGCCAGCCCTGAAACGGACGCTTCTGCGCGGTGGTGGTGCGGATGATCTCCGGCTCCAGCACAAAGGCACAGCGGCGAATGCCGTCCTGACCGATTGCCTCATCAAATCGCAGCACCTTCTGGCGGCATTGGATCTGGCCTTGGATTACCCAAAAGATCGATCCACCGGCCAGAATTTCCTCCGCCCGTTTGGGCCACATGCGTGTCACGTGACGGGGCAGGCCATCCTCATTGACAGCCCTGCGTGAGGCCTGCCATTCCTCAAGGCTTTCGACGGATGTGGACCCGACGCTGAGCTTGATGAGGTTGAGATGTGTCACTGGAATCGATTCTCCCTATCCGCCACCACATATCGTAGGACTTCACAGAAAGGATACAAGGTTGTGGTGTTTTAAGGCAGAACAGTGTAGTTTACCTATCTCACCCAAAGACTGCCTGAAAACCTGAGGTCTGCCATCCATGAGCCGTTTCGCCGCGCCAATCGCTGAAAGCATTTGGGATATGAAATACCGCCTCAAAGAAGCGGATGGCACGCCCATTGATGCGAGCGTGGAGGACAGTTGGCGTCGCATCGCCCGCGCCTTGGCATCCGTGGAAGAAGCGCCGGACGCGTGGGAGGACAAGTTCTATTCTGCGTTAGAGGATTTCCGCTTTCTGCCCGCTGGTCGCATTACCGCCGGTGCGGGCACAGGCCGCAATGTGACGCTTTTCAATTGCTTCGTGATGGGCACGATCCCTGACAACATGGACGGCATTTTCAATGCCCTGCGGGAGGCCGCTCTGACCATGCAGCAGGGTGGCGGGATCGGCTATGATTTCTCTACCATCCGACCCAAGGGGGCGGAGGTGAAAGGTGTCGCAGCTGATGCCAGCGGGCCCCTCAGTTTCATGGATGTCTGGGATGCCATGTGTCGCACAATCATGAGCGCAGGCAGCCGCCGGGGCGCGATGATGGCCACGATGCGCTGCGATCACCCCGATATCGAGGCTTTCATCACCGCCAAATCCGATGCTGTGCGGCTGCGGATGTTCAACCTGTCCGTTCTGGTAACTGATGATTTCATGGACGCTGTGAAAGAGGACGGTCCTTGGGATCTGAAGTTCAACGGCCGCGTTTATCACACTGTTCAGGCGCGCGATCTTTGGAACAAGATCATGCAGGCCACCTACGATTATGCGGAACCGGGCGTGATTTTCATCGACCGTATCAACACGGCCAACAATCTCGCCTATGCTGAGACCATCGCCGCCACAAACCCTTGCGGCGAACAGCCTTTGCCGCCTTATGGGGCCTGCCTTTTGGGGTCCATCAACCTCGCGCGTTTGGTGCGTGATCCGTTTGAGGCGGGCGCGGATATTGACACCGAAGAACTGGATGACCTCGTCGCCACCGCCGTGCGCATGATGGACAATGTCGTGGATGCCTCCCGCTTTCCGCTCGACGCCCAGGCGCAAGAGGCCGAAGCAAAGCGGCGCATTGGACTTGGGGTGACGGGCCTAGCCGATGCCCTGCTGATGAAAGGCCTGCGCTATGGATCGGAAGAGGCTGCCGCACAGACCGACCGCTGGCTGCACCAGATCGCCCGCGCGGCCTATCTTGCCTCCACCCGGCTGGCCGAGGAAAAAGGCGCGTTCCCGCTCTTTGACTCGGAAGCCTTCCTCGACAGCGGCACCATGCTGGGCATGGATGATGATGTGCGTGCCGCAGTTTCCAAGCACGGCATCCGCAACGCGCTTTTGACCTCGATCGCGCCCACCGGCACGATTAGCCTTTATGCAGGCAATGTCAGTTCCGGGATCGAGCCGGTCTTTGCCTATTCCTACACCCGCAAAGTGCTGCAAAAGGATGGCAGCCGCACGGAAGAAGAGGTGGTCGACTACGCCGTCGCGCTGTGGCGTGAAAAGTTCGGCGATGTGGACTTGCCCGACTACTTCGTCAACGCCCAGACGCTGGAACCCGAGGCCCACGTTCGCATGCAGGCCGCCGCGCAACGCTGGATCGACAGCTCCATTTCCAAGACGATCAACGTGCCCGAGGACATCAGCTTTGAGGCGTTCAAAGATGTCTACATGCAGGCCTGGGATCAGGGCTGCAAAGGCTGCACGACCTACCGCCCCAATGATGTGACAGGATCGGTCCTGACGGTCAGCGAAAGCACTGAGGCCGCGCCGGGTGAGACGCCCGCAGACGCGCAGGCCATGCCTGCCATGGGTGGTGAAGTGGTCTATATGTCCGAACCGCTGGACCGTCCCAATGAGTTGGAGGGTGCGACCTACAAACTCAAATGGCCCGACAGCAACCACGCGATTTACGTGACTGTGAACGACATCGTGCTGAACGGTCACCGTCGTCCTTTCGAGGTCTTCATCAACTCCAAAAACATGGAGCATTATGCCTGGACGCTGGCCCTCACCCGCATGATTTCAGCCGTATTCCGGCGCGGGGGTGATGTGTCTTTTGTGGTCGAAGAGCTCAAGGCCGTGTTCGACCCGCGTGGTGGGGCGTGGATGAACGGAAAATACATTCCCTCGACCATTGCAGCCATTGGTGGCGTGCTGGAACAGCACATGATCAGCATCGGTTTTCTCGCGGGTGAAGGTTTGGGGCTGAAGGAAGATCCAAAAGCGCAGGTGGTCAATCTTGGCGAAGGACGGGGTCAGGCCTGCCCGACATGTGGTGACTTTGCCATGCGTATGGTCGAGGGCTGCATGACCTGCGCCAGCTGCGGCTATTCCAAATGCGGTTAGCCGCGCCCACGCATTACGCATAGCCCGGCCATCACGATCATCGTCATGCCCAGCAGGGTGGCAGATGTCGGGATCAGGCTGAAAAACAGAATGTCCCACAGCGCCACGAAGACGAGGTAGCTGTATTCAAACGTGGCCACGGTCGCGGGCGGCGCGATTTTATAGGCCCCGGCCAGCATCATGCCAATGGTCACAGTAAACCCCGCCAGCAGGGCCAGAACCGCCCAGTCTTTGGTCGAAACGGCAGACCAAGGTCCGAAGATGTAGGGATAAGTCTCTGACAAGGTCTCTGGCAGCGGTACCAGCATCAACGCGAAGGTGATCAGAACGCCTGCCAAAACCATCACCGCATTCAGCGACAGCGCAAGCGCCGCCACAGGAATGTCTTGGCATTTCATGCGTGTGATGATGTGGCCAAATGCGTAGAAGGCCGCGCCCAGCACGGGCAGCAGGGCAAAAGGCGAAAACGCGTCAGAGCCAGGTTGCAGCAGCACCAAAACCCCCGCAAATCCCAGTAGAACACCCAGCCACCCTATGCGCCCCACGGCCTCGCCGATCACATAGGACGATAGAAGCGCCACGAAGATCGGCGCGATGTAGTTGGCGGCGCCCACGGTTGACAGGCTTAGGAAGGGAATTGCCGCATAGAAACAAAGAAACGTCGTCGTCAAACACACGCCACGCAGGATGGACCATGGGTTCCAAGCGGCAGCTGCTCCCTGGCCGAGGCCGTTGACAAGGAACAACACAGGTAAAGAGAAAACACCACGCAGCGCAAAGATTTGCCATAGCGACAGGGAAGAGCTGAACAACTTGAAGACCAGATCCTGCAACGAAATGGTCAACGCCGTCGCGATAATCAATGCGATCCCGAAGGTGATATTGTGAGGCCGGGCATCCGTCATGGGACCAGTATGGCGTAGGCGGCCAGATGCATGCCGCCCTCAAAACCGGCGCAGACCCTCGCAATTGCGACGCAGTCAAGCGAGGCGCGCTCGAAAGAGAGCAAAGAGCGCGTCCCGTCCTGTCCGGGCAAGTTGATCCGAAAACGGGTGCCCACTTTTCCGATTGCCTTTAGCGATCCAACAAAATCCCCGACGCCATGAACCCGCCATCAAGGTTCAGGATGTGCCCGTTGATGTACCCCGCTTCCTCTGAGGCCAGAAAACCAACTGCTGCGGCCACCTCTTCGGGCTGGGCATAGCGCGCCGCAGGGATCTGATCGGTCCAGCGTTTTCGGTCCTTTTCGCCATGCACCTTAAGGATCATGGGCGTGTCCACAGGCGTGGGTGCCACAGCATTGGCCGTTACGCCCTTTGCCCCCAGTTCGGCAGCCAGAAGCCGGGTCAGTGTGTCCACACCGCCCTTGGTGCAGGAATAAGCCCCGCGATAAGAATTGGCGATCTGACCGTTGACTGAGCTGATGGTGATGATCCGGCCAAACCCCGCTTTTACCATGCCTCGACCCGCAACCTGGCAACAATGGAATGTGCCGGTCAGGTTCACGTCCAGGATACGTGCCCAGTCTTGGCTATCGAACTCCAGTATTGGGGCAGCTTTTACGATTGCAGCGCTGGTGATCAGCGTATCAATCCCGCCCTTGTCATCCTGAGCTGAAAACACCGCCTCCACAGCTGCTCGATCTGTTACATCAAGCGCAATGCTTTCCGCGCTGCCGCCCATCTTTTTGACCTCCTCCGCTAAAGCCCTGCAGGCGTCAGCATCCAGATCTGTGATGACCACGTGATAGCCGTCCTTCGCCAAACCCCGCGCCACCGCTGCGCCAACGCCGCCTACGCCGCCTGTGATCAGGGCGCGCCTTTTCGTTCCAGATGTCATTGTCGGCCTCCTGCCGGATTTTCTGGTGCAGATATGCCGTGTTGCGAAGCGTAATGTCAAAGTTGACGCGAAACCGTTTTTGGCGCAGAGTGTCAACTTAACTGGACACAATTCCGCAAAACGCGGCTGACACATCACGCTCTGCACATCAAGCCAAGATGACAGCTTCCAAAGCGTCTCCGAGCTCGGCCAGACCAAAAGACAAGAGGCCCCGCCATGGACATTCTTTTCGGATCAGTAACAGGAACAGCCGAGAACGTGGCCCGCAACGCCGCGAAAATGGCCCGCGCGCGAGGCCATGAGGTACGCATCACCGAACTTGATGAGATCTCCATGGAGGAACTGGCGGAAATGAAGGACCTTCTGGTCGTCATTGCCACCTATGGAGAAGGCGAAATGCCTTTCAACGCAGAGGTGTTCTGGGATGAACTGGAAGTGACCGGCCAGACGCTGGAAGGCCTGAATTACGGTGTTTTGGCCTTGGGTGACACCGCCTATGAACAATTCTGTCAGGCAGGCCGCGACATAGACGAAAAGTTGGAAGAACTGGGTGCGAACCGCCGGATCGAACGGGTCGATTGCGATCTGAACTACGAAAAAACAGCCGAGGCGTGGATCGACAAAGCCATTCCGGTGCTGGACGGCGCGGACCCGATGGCCGTTTCGGCCGAAGGCGCAGATCCTGAACCGCAGAAATGGTCCCGCGCCAATCCCTACCGCGCCAAGATCATGGAAAACACCGTGCTGTCCGGTGAGGGCTCTACGAAACAGATCAACCACATTTCAATTGATATCTCAGGCAGTGAACTGACCTATAAATCGGGCGATTCCATTGCCGTCATCCCGCGCAATTCAGACAAGCTGGTGCAAGCTTTGCTGGACCGTCTGGACGCCAAAGCCGACGACATCATCGAAGGCTATGACCTGCCTCTGGGGGAGCTTTTGGCCTCCAAATTCGAAATTCTCACACCGCCCGATGATCTGCTGATTGGCGTGGCCGACGTGATCCAGAACGAAGAGATCAAAGAGGCCGTCAACGGGCAAAACCGCGCCAAAATGGATGCATATCGGTGGAACCGGGATGTGATCGACCTGCTGAATGTCGATCCGCGCCTCACTGTGGGAGCAGGCATCTTGCTGACGCTGCTGCAGCCGTTGCAGCACCGCGCCTATTCTATCGCCTCAAGCCCGGAAGTCACTCCGGATCGCATCGATTTGACGGTGGCCGCAGTGCGCTGGCAAAGCGAAGGGCGCGATTATGACGGTGTGTGTTCCACGATGCTGACCGATCTCATGCCTGCGGGTGCAGAGGTCGACATGTTCATGGTGCCCAACAAACGCTTCCGCCTGCCGGAAGATGCGGACACCACTACCATCATGATCGGGCCGGGCACAGGAATTGCGCCCTTCATCGCATTCCTCGAAGAACGGCGCGCCAAAGAAGCTAAGGGCGAAAACTGGCTCTTTTTCGGAGATCGCAACGAGGCCACAGATTTCATTTATCGCGACCGGCTGGAGGGGCTGCAAGCTGATGGATACCTGCATCATCTGCACACCGCATTCTCGCGGGACGGAGACGAAAAAGTCTATGTTCAGCACCGGATGAAGGAACATGGTGCCGCGCTATATGCCGAGATCGAAAAGGGTGCGGTGGTTTATCTTTGCGGTGACGCCAAGACCATGGCACCCGATGTAGAAGCCACGTTGCATGAGATTATTTCAGAGCACGGAGAGATGAAGATCGACGCTGCTGAGCGTTACCTCGCCAAAGCCCGACGCGCGGGTCGCTATCTCAAAGACGTGTATTGATCCTGGATTTTTCGCACGAAAAATCGTTGACGAAAATTCTGCGAATTTTCTAGTTTGTGGCGAGAGGATCTATAATTTGCGCGTCTGGGAAAACCTGCGCGATGTCGCTCGCGGATCTGTTGCGGAAAATAAGTTTCACATTGGCGCCTGCGTCCATTGTCGCGTAGGCCTTAAGCCCCTCCGCCCTGACCTTCCAAAGCGTCTCCAACACCTGCCAGGACCCGGCCTTCAGGTACACAAGCGCTGGACGCGCGGCCATCATCGTGGCGTGCATGGCAAGGGCATTTGCCTCCGACACCTCACCCAACGCTTTGAAATCACCTGATTTCACGGCCGCCTCCACTGCATCACAATCCGTATCGGCCCGTTCCGGCCAGACGTCAAACAGCGGGCTACTGGCGACCGTATGGTTCATGCCGTCGCGCGAGCTTTGGGACTTCGGGCCGGTGTCTACGGCGATGATTGCAATGCGCAGATCTTTCAGTTTGCCGGGCACCGGTCGCGCGTGGCTGTCCCGCCCGTCCGCCGCCCGTCCTTTGTTCCAGCGAACGAACCCGTGCCAGAAAGACCGTGTCGCGCTGCCGCTGCCAAAACGTGCCAGCATACTCAGCATTTCCTTGGACAGAGCTGTATTATATGCGCCATCCAGTGCCATGGTCAGGGCCGCAAACCCACTGGCGGATGATGCAAGGCCTGCGGCCGTGGGAATGGAGTTCTCGGTCGTGATGTGCAGCGGCACGCGCCCCTCGCCTGCGAACAGTTGAACGAAACGCCAGACCTTTGCGGCGGCGGGATCGTCTGCATCCAGATCAACACCATTGAATGTCAATTGGTCTTTTTCCGCAGGCGCGATTTTCGTCTGTGTCCCCCAGTTTCCCAGCGAGATGGACAATGACGAATTGAGTGGCAGATTAAGCGTCGCGTCCCGTTTGCCCCAGTACTTTGCCAACGCGATATTGGAAGGCGCATAGGCCCGCGCTGCCTGCGGCTCACCCAACGGATGGGGCAGCAGGTTTTGGAATATCTGCTCAGGCGTTCTCATGAAACACCACGCCTTGCCGGGCCAGCTCTACCGGCGTAAATCCCTTGGGCGCCCCACCCAAGGCCAACACGCAATCGCCCAGCCCGGAGCCGGAGATTTTTGCCCCGATCACGCCGCCGGCAACCATGGCACGTGCCACTGCGGCCTCTAGCGCATCGTCAGACACACCCAGCCGCTGCATAAGATGCTGATAGGCGGTTAGATGCGGGCCGATGGACTCCCAATCCCCGTCGCGGACCAGATCGATGGTTTCCTGGCTCATATCACGCATCTCCTGATAGATCGCGTCGATCTCTGCGGGGTCATCTTCACGGGCTTGGGCCACGCGGGCCAGCACCTCGGCCGTGGGGGTCTTGTAGCCCACATTGAAAAGCGACATGTCCGGCGGAGGGGGCAGGGGCAGGGCGGTCGCGGGGCCGTCTTCCTCAAGCTGATAAGACAACACTCCGCCATGCACAGACGCCGCCAGATCGGCGCCGCTGCCGCGCCCCTGAAGATCACGCACGATGGCAAGCGCCTGATCGTGCAGGTCTTCTGTTGCGGCGCCTTCGAGGGCGGCCAGGATGGCAACCGTCACGGCCGCAGAAGACCCCAGCCCCAATGTTGGGTCAATCTGGGACCGGATATCGATGCTCAGCCCGCCAGTGAGGCGCGCGCGATGCAGCAGAATGGCAGCGATGACAAAACGGTAGGGACCGTTGGCCTCCAAACTGTCCATGGACAACCGCGCAGGCTCTGCAATGTCTGATCTGATGTGGAGTATTGCATCATCCGTAAACTCCAGGTCCACGGTGACCCGTTGTTCAATTGCGGCGACGATGGCGGGGTGGCCGTAGACGACCGCATGTTCACCCGTGATCATGATCGACCCCGGGGCAGAAACCGTGATCTTATCGTCCATTACTGCGCGGCGGCCATGGCGGGTTGCGCAGGCGTCAAGCGCGCGCCTTCCTGGGCCACTTGCAGGCGGTCCCATTGCCGGTCGGGGTACTTTGCCATCAACGTGACCATAGCCTCATGATCAGGCTGATAGACGAGGATCGCTCCGCCATTGTCACCGGCGACCGCGCCTGCGCCGGAGATTTTGGCTGCTCCGCCGCTGTCTTGCACCGCTGCGATAAAGCGGGCAGACGGGGTGGGCACGACCCCGATGAAGTCAAGCAACCGCTGGTTTTCTCGGATCACGTCGCGGGGGTCGCTGTCGGCGGCGAGAACCTCTTCAAACGCGGTGGTGCTGGTGGTGAATTCTTCCCAAAGGCTCGTATTGTTGCCGTGCTGGGCGCGCACCTTGGCGACACATTCGCCTGTCTTGGACACAGGCGTACCATGCAGCACCCAGTACCATCCGTCAGAGCGCGCAAGTGAGTGATCCGGCGCAATCGACACCTGTCGCACGTCATCGCCCTGCACCCGGTTCATGCCGCCAAAGACCACCGCAGAGGCATCAATCGCGCTGCCTTTGCCGTGTTGCAGCCGTTCGCAGAAGCGCACCTTCTGGAACCGGTCTTCAATGCTCTGAGGCCGCCCGAGCAGATGTTCGTAAAGCACGATAGTTGCTGCCACGACCGCCGCTGACGAACCCATTCCCGCGCCCAGAGGCATATCCGAGCGTGAGGTCAGCTGACCTGGCACAGGCAGCGGCATGCCGTCCTGTGACCCAAAAGCAGGGATTTTAGGCAGCAAAGATGTGAGCGTGTAAATCGCCAGATCGTCGGGTTTCGAGAGGATTTTCTGCACAGGCAATTCGCCCCGCATGAACTCATCAAACCGCTTATCCAGCCCGTCCTTGAAGCTTTTCAGCACGTCAAACGGGTAGAACGACCGGGGCGCCAGCGTCTCAAACGCCGTCTGCAGCCCGTTTGTCTTGTGCAGCGGCGTGAACCATACGTCTATATACCGCGCGATGGCCACGACCACCGCAGGACAGCCGTAAACGACGGAATGTTCCCCGCTGAGTATCAGTTTGCCGGGCGCGCGCGCGCCGTCGGCGTCAGGCGGCTTCGTAATGGCGCTTGTGCTCATCTATATGGCTCAACCTAAACCGTCCCCGTGCGGCATTCGGCATGATGTGGGTCAATCCGTCTTGCGGATCGGGCGCGTGCCAAATGTCACGGTATTCGGCATAGGTCAGCGCTTTGCGGTCCTCAAGCAAATTCTGGTGATGCTCTTTGAAGAGCCGCTCTTTGTAGCCGGGCAGAACCTTGGCTGCGAAATACTCCGCCACAGCGCCAGAGCCGTAGCTGAAGAGGCCCACGGCATGACCCGTCAGATCCGCATCGGTGTTTTCCAGCGCAGAGGTGAGCGACACATAGAGCGCAGCCGCATAGCAGTTGCCCACTTCGCGGTTGTAGATCATGCCCGGCTCGGTCACGCCCGGATCGTTCTGCGCCTTGTTCATCGAGGCCAGTTGGCGATGCGCCTTTGCACCCATGCGGGTGAAGGGCAGGTGATAGCAGAATTGTGCCAGCTCATTGAAGGCGCGGCCGTCCTGATCGCGGTAGTCTTCCCACGCGCCTTGCAGGGCGCTGAGATACTTCATGGTGGAAAACTTGCCATCCACCAAAGGCGTCTTGCGGTAGTTGGGCCGCCAGAAATCCATCACGTCTTCAGAGTAGCAACCCGAGGCTGGCTCAATCTCCAGCAATTTGGGATCGGCGGAGACCAGCATTGCCACGGCACCGCACCCTTGCGTGGCTTCGGCCGGGCTGTCGAGGTCATAGCGTGACACATCTGAGGCCACGACCAGCACCTTGCGGTTGGGTTTGCGAGTGACATGCCCACAGGCCAGTTGCAGCGCGGCCGTGCCAGAATAGCAAGCGTGCTTCAATTCCACCGCGCGGCATTTTCGGGGGAGTTTGAGGAGTTCATGGACGTAAACCGCCGCCGCCTTGGATTGGTCAATCCCGGTCTCGGTGGCAAAAAGAACCGTATCGATCGCGTCCACATCCTCGCCCTCGATCACCTTTGCGGCGGCCTCGGCGGCCAGTGTCACGACATCTTCGTCATGCATGCACATGGCGATCTTGTTCTGTCCGATCCCACGGGAGAACTTGTCCGGGTCGATCCCTTGTTCCTCCGCCAGCACGGAAAGTGCCACGTAGTGTTCGGGGACATAGAAGCTGATTTTGTCGATACCGACCTTGGTCATGGTGTATTCTCCTTCTTCCCCGGGCGCAGAACCGGGGGTCTTAGCCGCGCTCCATCTTGAAATGGGTGCGCATCAATTCGCCTGGGTTGGTCTGTGCCGCCAGCAGCGAGATTTCCCCGCAAAGGACCGTCGCCGCGCAAAGCACGGCCAAGCGGCGGCCATTGGCGCCCGGTTCGCGGTCTTCCTTGCAGCCCAGCCGCATGAGGTTTTGTTCGACCACCTCATTGCCCTTGCCGCTGCCCACCGACCCCACGATCAGGTTGGGCATGGTGCAGGAAAAATACATGGAATTGGGCCGCGCTTCGACATGCACGATGCCTTGGGACCCTTCGATGATGTTCGCCGCGTCCTGACCCGTGGCCAGATAGAAGGCGAGCAGCATATTGGCGAAATGTGCGTTGGCCGACCGCAGAGAGCCCGCCACGACCCCGCCAATGAGGTTCTTTTCGACATTGAGTTGCGCCATCTTCTCGGGCGTTGTGCGCAGTTGCTTGTCACAAAGCTCGCGGCTGATCTCCATTTCCGCGACCACGTATTTGCCGCGTCCCAGAAGGCCATTTACAGCGCTGGTCTTCTTGTCAGTGCACATGTTGCCAGAGATCGTGGCGTATTCGAGATGTGGATACTCTTCCAGAATCCAGCCAAGCAGCGCATCTGCCGCGCCCGTGACCATGTTGTGGCCTGAGGCATCGCCAGTGGCGCATTCGAACCGGATAAAGAGCAGATTGCCCGCGATCTGGCGGTTCATATCCAGCAATTTCGCAAACCGGCTGGTGGTGGAAATGATCGCCTGAATTTCATCCCGGCGGGCATTGATGCTTTCCCAAGCCTGGAATGCCTCTTCCCCGTTTTTGGCGCGCACGGCCACAGACCGTGTCATCCGTTCATCTACCAAAGTGCAGCGCACCCCACCTGCCTGCCGCGACACTCGCGCGCCACGGCCCGTGGATGGCCAAAGTGGTGTTTCATAGGTGGCCATGGGGACAGAGACCTGTTCGTTCATCACATTGCCGGTGATGGCGATCGGTCCGATCCATTCTGTGGGGATAGGGGTAATTTCCTGGGCGCGGTTCTTCATAAAGAATCTTTCCTGGTTCTCGCCAGATATCCTCTGAAATGACAGTGATATTGTAAACTTAAATTTACACTGCCGTCTACTATTCTTGACACTTTGGCGCTGAGACTCGTGTCAAAAAAGGGTCCGACGGGGCTCTGGCTGGGGGTATATTGCCGTTTTTTCCTGTGTGAGGGGCGCGATTTGGCATGTGACATAGGCCCCAAATGCCCGCCCGGCAATGCGCGATGGCACCATGACGCGGTGCCATGATGTCGCAAATTGCAGGGTTTACAGTGTCAGCATCTCCACCCGGTAACCGACCCGCGGAAAGTGCACACAAATCTCTCCTAAATCAGGATCGTCACGCAGCACCGCCAGACGGTGCGCCTGCACCGCTCGAATGCGGCCTTCAACGGGCTGCTCGCCGCCATCAAGATCGGGCGAAACGGTTACGGATATCCCAGGGCGCAAGCCTTGAGGGTCGTTTGGATCGTGGACCTCCGGGGTCGTCACGTCGACCTTTGCAGCGTCAATGGCCGCTTCGGGTGACATGTCTGATGCGGCGCCATGTCCGATATCCGCTACGCGATCCTCCCACGCGACCAAATTGGGGAATTCCGACAGAAACTGCGGCCCCTGTGCCCAACGGCCACGCAAAAACCATAAGATGTAATAGACTTGCGCGTCCAGCGCGCCAGGGACTTGCCCCAGCAGAAAAGCCCGCCCGTCCGCCAACAGATCATTCAGCCACGCCAATTGCCCGCGCATCTGCGCTGCAAGATGTGGCAGGGCACTGCCTGCCGCCTTCAGCCCTTCCGCCCAGTCAGGGCCCAGATAGAGCCGACCACGATCCCGCGCGAAATCAGCCGGAAGTGCATCTCCCGCCGAGCCGAGCACGATCTTTACTGCCTGATCGAACATCGGCCCGTCCGTCCAGCGGCTCAACAACCGGGCGAGGCCTGTATCCGTCGTCGGGTAAAAACTGGGTTCCGGAAAACGCTGTTCCAGTTCATCAATCACCACGGCGGAATCGCAATAGATATCGGCCCCGATCTGCATGACCGGCGTGCGGCGGTAGCCACCGGTCAGTTTCGTCAGGTTGGGTTTGGGGGCGAGACGCGGAATTTCGACGTTGTGCCAGGAAAGCCCTTTTAGCCCCAATGCGACACGCGCTTTTTCGGCGACCGGGGACTGTGGGTAATTGTGCAAGATGATCTGGCTCATGGGCGGATCCCTTTTTTGATTTGCACATCTGCTACACGGTTTGAGCGCCAGACGCGACTACCCCTTTGACAAGCGCCGCGGCGAACCGTCGCTTTGGTGTTGAGTTGCAGCATGGCGGCCTATCTTGACTTTCGGGAGGACAATGCCCGACCCGGGCACACGGAAACTGTAGACGCGCAAATTGGACGCCCGCATCATGACCTTCTCGAAGTTGACCTTGTCTTCCCTCGCTTTCATCTGCGCGGCAGGTGCCGCTGTGGCGCATGTGAACTGGTTCGTTGAGCCGGGCACACAACCTCTGCCCAATTATAGCCTACGAGACCCCATTTTTCTGCTTTGGGCGTGGATTGCGGTGGCCCTTGTGGGTGTCTCCATCTGGCTTGACGGCAAATTGCCGACGCTGCGGGTGGCCCAGTCACCCTTGCGCCATGATTTCATGGAAATCCTACGCGTCCTGACAGGCATGAGTTTCCTTCTGACGGCGTATGAGGGGGCTCTTGTTGCCCCGCACAAACTTGCGGACGGGGGATTCGGGCTGACGTTGCTGTTCTTGCAGGCGTTCATTGGCATCATGCTCATCGCCAATCGTTGGATCAAATACGCGGCGCTTCTAATGGGTCTTCTGTTTGCCGGGGTGATCTACAAATTCGGTCTGATGAGCGCGCTGGAATACGCGATTGTACCGGGCATCGCGATGTTTCTGTTCTTCAACGCCGTCGACGATCCGGACCTGCGTGAGCGTCTGAAGCCTTACTCGGTCGACGCCTTGCGCATTTGGACGGGCGTGTCGCTTGTGGCGCTGGCGATCGGCGAAAAACTTGCCCCCTCCGCGCTGGGTCAAGTGTTTGTCGCCACGTATCAATGGAATTTCATGGAAATGTTGGGCTTTGAAATCTTCAATGACCGCATGTTCGTTCTGGCGGCAGGCATGGTGGAACTGGCCATCGGGATGTGCCTGATCCTCGGCACCACTGTGCGTTTGGCTGTGCTCACGCTGTCGGTTATGATGGCGCTGTCCAATATCGTTTTCATTCTACAGGACAACAAGGAGGCCGCTTTGGTAGAACTGATCGGTCACATGCCCATCATCGG
>JBCCNB010000012.1:0-91139 GCA_039026055.1 Pseudomonadota bacterium
AGAAGCGTCAGGTGGCGCTCTACAACCGTCAGATTGCCGATGGCTATGTCATCCTCTGCGTCGCGCGGCCCAACACCGACATTACGCTTGAGATCGGTGTCGAAAGCCATGACAAACTCTACCGCAACCCGTTTCTGGACCCGCTGAAACCCCATGAACTCAAGGCGGATATCGCCACCAAGGAGAGCTGACCGATGCCAGATCCCGACGTCGATCACATCTATAACTACGATCCTGCCTATCTCGCCGATATCCTCAAATCGGTGAAAACCATCGCGATGGTCGGGGCAAGTGCGGACAAGACCAAGTTCAGCTACGGCGTGCTGCGGGTGCTTCATGAGACGGGGTATGAAATGCTGCCTGTGAACCCCAATCCCAAGGTGACGGAAATCCGGGGGATCAAGGTCTATCCATCGCTGGCGGCCATCGACAAACCGGTTGATATGGTGGAGGTCTTCCGCCCATCGGCTGAGCTTTACAACTTTGCCGAGCAGGCGATTGAAATCGGGGCAAAGGTGCTGTGGGGCCAGATCGGCGTATATGATGACCAGGCCGCGCGTCTGGCAGAAGAAGCCGGGCTGAAAGTAGTGATGAACCGCTGCCCAAAAATCGAACTGTTCCGGCCCTTCTGGAAACCAAGGCTCGATCTGCCGATCTAAAGGCCAACTCTCGACTTTACAGAAAAAAGTTCACCATCATCTGACAAAACATCACACCGCATGCAAAAGACGTGCTCAAACAGGCGGTGGCATGCGACGTCCGTGCCTACCGGGTAATTTCCGAGGTTTGAGTAACGTAAAGTTTCTGGCTCATCTAAGCCAATGTGGAGCGGCCAGATCGAACCAGGTGTCGTAGCCAAGCCAACCAGATTGCGGTTGTCTCAGAACCCAAATATCTTGACCGAGGACGAGGGCACATCAGTGCTGAGCTAAGGCGAGACGGAACACGATACAGGCGTCCCGCTTGAAACCAGACGCTGATCCAGATGTGTCACGTGCTTTGCCAAGCGTCATTGTTCTTCGAACAAAAAATGTCTAATCCAAACACGCGTGGTCGATGGGACGTAGATACGTTGAACAAGAGTCACAAAATCGAAGAAGTGAGCCTCGTCGACAAATTGGTGGGACTCATCCGCGATGCCATCATCAACGGTGACATCGAACCGGGCGCCCATATTCGCATCAAGAAACTCTCCGATGAATATGGCGTCAGCATGATCCCTGTGCGCGAAGCACTGGCACGTTTGCTGTCTTCGCGTCTGATCCGTGTCGAGAACAATCGCGGGTATTTTGTCGTTGATAGGCCCACGGCGGATCAGTTCGCACAATTTGTCGAGGCCCGCGAACTTTTTGAGTCGTCCATCATCAACGCGGGATTTGACAATGCAGGCCCAAGCGACCTCAAAAAGCTCAGATCGTTAAATGACCGTATGAGAAAAGTCGCGGCTTCGCAGAGGGCGGACCGTACCGTGAAATGGTTTGGCTTGAATGCAGAGTTTCATCAGGTCTTGGTTGGTCTGGCGCGAAACACGTATCTCAGTGATCAGTATGCTGATCTATCGTTGGGCAACATGCATTTCCAACTTGCGCGCAGCTACCCGACGGAGTTCACGTCTCTGGAGACACTGGTTGATCAACATGACGAGCTCATCAAATCCCTTGAAGCCAAGGATCGGGTGACATTCTTCAAGGTTTTTTCCGCGCATATCCGGAACGTCACGATCGAGGAATAGATGCTTTCCAAGTGATCCGCTCTGATCGAGATCCAGGAATTACTTTTAGGGGAAACCCTTCAAACTTGTTTCTCAAGCTCTACTAAATGAGATATAATATATAAAACGAGCCCGTCATTTTCGACTTGGCACGCCTGCTTTAAAGTTAACGAGACCCCGTTGTGAGGAAGATTAAATGAGTGAGTACCTCCTGGCTTCGGAACTGGAAGACGTTATCGAAGACGCCATTTCGTCGGGACAAACCACCAGCCTCGCCCTGATGGAACGCCGGGGGCAGGCCGTGGTGGACGCGGTCATGGAGACCTGGCCGGAGTTTGACCGCAAAGGGCGAAGTGCGGTCGTTTTATGCGGCCCAGGCAATAATGGCGGCGATGGTTTTGTCACGGCGCGCCTTCTGCATCAGAGGGGCTGGCTGGTGGAGGTTTATCTTTACGGCAAGCCCAACGATTTACCGCCGGATGCCAAAAAGAACATGCAAAGGTGGCAGGAATACGGGTCCGTGGGATACCTGCTCGATGACTTCAATTCGCAGATATCCTGGAGATCAGCCGATTTGGCCGTGGATGCACTGTTTGGCTCCGGTATCAATCGCGCTTTGCCGGAACTCGTCATGGTCCTGTTCAATCTGGATGATGCAACCGACATCTTCGCAGAGCCCTTGATGCGGGATTCACCAGACTTCGCAGCGCCGCGCGTCGTGGCCATTGATCTTCCCAGCGGGATCACACCGGATACCGGGGAATTCTATTTGCAACCAGAAGGTGGACAAGGTGCAGCTTCTGCAAACCTGACTGTCACGTTCCACCGCAAAAGGCGCGGTCATCGACTGGCCGTTGGTCCGGTTCTGGCAGGCCAGGTTGTTGTCAAAGACATAGGTCTTTAGCGCCGCACACCCCATGACCGGGGCCAACGTAAGTCAGGCCTGCTTTTCAGCCCCGCGTTCAGCTTTGAGCTTTCGTTTCAAAATCTGCCTTACGCGCACCGCAGCACCATCCGCGCTCAAATTGACCTCGGGATAGTTTAGACCTCTGGGATCGCTCTCGATCGCGGCTTGCATGTGTTCGAGAATGGCACGATCTTCGTCAAAAGCAGCCTTGATACTGGCCGTGGTTTTTGTCGCCACGTCTTCGCTGATTTCATCAACATCGAACGCAGCCCCCCAAAAGTAATGCGTTTGGCCCCGTTTTGCCGGCGTGACCACATGCGCGCCTCGCACCAAGTAATCCACGCGCGCACCGGGTGCTGCGTCGATGTCATGAATTTTCCAATCCGAGAAAGACACAGCCAAGGTCGGCATTCTACCCTCCTGTTCGCGCTTCACGACCTTGCCGTCTGGGAAACCAAATCCGGCGCAGAAAAGCGGGCTCAATGGCGAAGGATCGAAATCTTGTTCGTAGACGATAGTATCACCATCCATTGAAACATGCGGCGCCTGATCCCAATCCGATTGTTTGAACGTGTTCGCGTGCAGGAATGCAATGTGGGTCAGGTCCATCACATTTTCCCGGATCATCACCCAGTTGGCCGCGACCTGATACTTGCCACAAACATAGGACCAATCGGGATCTGTCGTGTAGGACATATCAACCGGCTCGCAATCAATTTTGTCAGGGTCGCCCATCCAGATCCAAACGTAGTTACCACTTTCCCGCAATGGATAGCTGTTCACTTTCGCGCTCTTGGGAACATTGTCCTGAGTGGGAACGCGCGTACACATTCCGTCGGCTCCAAAGGTCATACCATGGTAGGGGCACTGAAGTTCATCATTGATCACCTTGCCCTGTGACAGGGGCGCCCAGCGATGTGGGCATCTGTCATCTAAAGCAACCGGCGTGCCGTCAGATTGCCGGTACAAAACAATTGGCAACTCCAGAAGCCAACGCGACAACGGTTTTTCAGTGATCTCGGATTTGAACGCAGCACACCACCACATGTTACGGGGATAATTGTCTTCCAAAATCCCGTTTGGGATCAGCTGCATACCCTTTTGCAAGCCCGTCGACGGATCGACTTTCACCACTGGGCCGTTAATGTCGTCTTTCATCCTGGGCGTCTCCGGTTTTCGCGTTTACCTAGGGTTTGATTGACGAGAATTGTCTTGCAGAGCACACAGCAAAACGGGTTTTCGCCAAAATCTCTGGGTTCACGTTATTATATATAATATTGAATTTGTCAACCTACCGCCCGGCGACTGAAAGACATCATTTCAAGGCAGAATTGTTATGCTGGGCGACGTAATGGAACTTCGTCCGGCCCCAGAAGCAGCAAATGAAACGCACCGCCAAATGGGCGCGCAGGCTAGGACAAAAATCCTGCATCCTGCGTGATCAAACGGCCAATCAATGCAACGCTTAATCATCTTCGGCATGAGGTGAGGATGATTTCCAATTCAACGCTCTTGCAACGGGAATTGCAGGATCAGAAACCCTTCTACTTCCAGTCCGGCAAACGCCCACCAGTTCATGTTGAGCGTCCGGAAAAGGCATCCATACCCGTCAGAAGCCACCGGCCGGGGAGCCCTTTGGTTTTGCGCACGACTTTATTGATGTGACCACTAAAGCCGTGTCGTTGTTCCAGTCCGAGGCGCTAGAATTTCCCGGAATTGCCCCAGGTGTCACGCGGGCCAATCTCTTCCTCGTTCATCCAGTGTTCGGCGATGAGGCCGTCCGTCACGCGGTAGAGATCAAAGACGGCGATGTCCTTGCCGCGCGCATGACGTTTTCCGTAGGTCACCACGAGGTCGCCCTGACCGATGAGCTGAAACAGCATTTCGTAACTGCCTGCATCCTCTGATTTAAGCCAGGCTTCAAGCCCCACCAGACCGGCCCCAATCGTGGGCGCACGCTGGATCAGATCCGGAGCTACAAATCGGCCAAGCTTGCCGTGATCGCCTTCCTGCAGAACCTGCTTGGTGTATTCGAGAACCAGATCCTTGCTCGCCTCCGTGTCAACAGAGACGTCCACTTCAGCCGCGCCGCGCACCATGTCTTCGCCCGATGCCGTTTCGGCGATGAATGGCGCGATGGTGTCCCAATGCTCAAGGATCAGACCATCAGAATCGGTGTAGAACATATCCATGGTGACCCACTGTGCCGCCCCATCATTTAACGATTGGTACGCATTGCAAAAGACCCAACGCCCATCCTCCAGAATGCGGACAATTTCGATATCCCGTTTCGGATTACGCTCCACGAAGGGCTCAAAGAATTCCAAAAACCCCTCCGCGCCGTCACCAACGCCGGTGGAATGCTGCGTGTAGCGATGGCCCGTATATGTCGTCACGGCCTCACGCGCGTTTCCACCTGCAATCCCTTCCAGATAGATGCGGCGCACATTGTCCAAACCTTTTCCCATGATCTCTCTCCTTATTGGGATAGGGCGGCCCGCCAATGACGGACCGCACGTCGTTTCAACGGCCGTGATAGGCTTGGCTCAGGGCGAAGCTGTCCTCGAGCCAGTTCCAAAGAACCACCTGACCGTCCCGCACCTTGGCGCGCAAGGCAAAGGTGAACGCCCCAGTCTCCTGACCGGAATGCGTCGTGATCCCGTTCATCCGTCCGAACACGGCAACAGTGTCGCCAGATGCAAATGCATCTTCATTTTCCCACTCTGTCACCTGAAGGTTGGACGAAAAGACACCCAGGAACTCAAAGATGTTCTCCTTCCCGACAGTTTCGCCGATCCAAGGCAGGCTGGAGTCACCCTCGTTGTGCCACACCATGTCATCGGCCATCAGCTTGTCCATCGCCTCCATGTCGCCGCTGCCCATGGCCCCCATAAAGGCCATCACAGTGTCAAATGAGGCCTGACTTGTTGCGTCCATATCCTGCGCTCCTGCATGGGGGGCCAGCATCGCCAAAAGCGCGCCCGCCAAAGTGGTTGTAAGTATCGTTCTACGGTGCACCCTATCGTCCTCCCGTCTCACTGACTGGCCAACTGCTGCAGCGCGGTCGCCCAGTCTTCAACGTGATAGGTTCGGGCGATCTTGCCGTCTTCCAACTCGTGAATGTCGATGGTCAGAATGTCGAAGCTGCGGCCCTCCCCATCGACGCCAAAAAATGGCGCGACAGGCGTGCCCGTCGCGCGGCTGCGTACGGTGATGAAATTGCCATCCTGGTGCATCGCCTGAACATCCCAATCCAGATCGGGCATCAGTTGGGCAAACCCACCCATTTGGCCAAGGAAAGCCTCACGGGTCTTATTTTCGCCAGTGTAGTTCCCGATGCTTTCCCAGCTCTCTAGCGTGACATCCTGGAATTCCGCTGCAAGCTCAGACGAGCCCGGGTTGCTCAGCAATTCATAGAACACCGTAACGGTTTCCTTATCGCCCGCGGCAACGGACGTGGCAGTGGCAATCAAAGCTGCTGCAGCCGTAGACGTCAGTCGTTTTGCAAAAGTCATTTGTTTCTCCTCTCGAATAAGAAGCAGCCGTATGCCGGCAGCGAATGTTGTGCCCTACATGGCCACAAGGCGAATGTAATTTGGGTGCTTTTGTTCAAAAACAGATTGATTTTGGAAATAATTAATCCGAAAAACGGAACAATGATTGAATACCTTCGACATATGGCCGTCTTCGCACGCGTGGTCGACGAAGGGTCGTTTCGGGCCGCCGCGCGCGCGCTCAGCGTGTCCCCATCCCGGGTTTCGGAAACCACGTCCGATCTTGAGACATATCTGGGCGTCACACTCTTAAACCGATCAACGCGCAAAATCGCACTCACCAATGAAGGCCGGATCTTTTACTCTCGTGTGGTCGACATGATCCGCAGCGCCGAGGCCGGGCTCAACGATTTAAACGCCCTGTCCATTGAACCTGTTGGGGCGCTGAAAGTCTCTATGCCTGCATTTATGTCCGCATCAGATCTTGCGCGGGCGATAGGTGACTTTTCGCGACAGCACCCCCTTGTCATTTTATCGGTCAATTTCTCGGACCGGCCGGTCGGTTTGATTGAGGCAGGATATGATATCAACATCCGTGTTGGTTGGCTTGATGACAGTTCGATGATGTCGCGCAAGCTTGGGGAAGAAGGCAGAATGCTTGTTGCGGGCACGGAGTACGCCGCAGCCAGACCGCCCCCCATGCGACCTCAGGACCTCAAAGACTGGGATTGGATTGGGTACGACCAACGCCAAGACACGATCAAATTCACGCGCAACGGCAAATCAGAGAGCGTTACGGGAAATTCTCACCTGAGAGTCGATAGCGTGGATGCGCTGTATACGTTTACGACGCAGAATTTGGGCGTCACCGCGATGCCAAACCATGTGGCACAAAGAGGATTGGACAATGGATCGCTTGTGCGTCTTTTGCCGGACTGGGCCTTGATGCCATTGGGCCTCTATGCCGTGTGGCCAGACAAATCCCGGCGAGAAAGCCTGGCCCTTCTGTTCGTTCGTTTCCTGGCCGAAAACTATGAACCGGCGCGCACATGAAAAGTCCATCGCGCGTGGTGCCATCTTTTTGAAAAGGATGCCGGGCGACGTCACCGCGTGTTCAAATTGGGTTGCTACCCTCACCGGTGCAAACCAAAGCACTACTAAACGAATGGTCGGAACAAGGTCCCGTCTGATGCCAAAGTGCAGGAGCACTATGCGACCATATGATCTGAATTTGCTGTTACTGCGTTGACATGGTCGAGGCGCTGAACGTTCCTGTCAGAACCCCTCCAAAACGATCTTGCCCTTGGACTTACCGCTTTCCAGAAGAGCATGCGCTTTTTTGAGGTTTGCCGCGTTGATGGCACCAAAAGCTTCCGCAACAGTCGACCTGATCTGGCCGCGGTCAATCAGCCCAGCCACCTCATTGAGGATATCACCCTGACGCGCGATATCGGCGGTTGCGAACATAGGCCGGGTAAACATCAATTCCCAATGGATCGAGATCGCTTTGCTTTTGAAGGGAATAATGTCGAACGTTTCAGGATCATCGATGAGACCGTAGCGACCCTGCGGGGTCATGATTTCTGCCGCTTGTGCCGAATAGTGGTTTGAATGCGTGGTAGAGTAAACGAAGTCGATCGTGCCGAGTTCAAGCGACGCAATCTGAGGACCCAATGGTTCAGCATGATTGATCACATGATGGGCGCCTAGGTCCTTTGCCCACTCTTGCGTCTCGGGTCGTGACGCAGACGCGATAACGGTCAAATCGGTCAGCACCCGCGCGAGCTGTATGACCATCGACCCGACACCGCCCGCACCGCCAATCACCAAGAGCGTTCTCTTGCCGCCCGGGATCGGCGTTTGCACAGACAAGCGGTCGAACAACATTTCATAGGCCGTCAGTGTGGTCAGGGGCATCGCGGCCGCAGCAGCGGTCGGGATTGAAGTCGGTGCCGCTCCGACAATGCGCGCGTCCACAAGGTGGTATTCGGCGTTCGTTCCCGGGCGCGTGATATCGCCTGCATACCAGACTTTGTCACCGATGTTGAATTGGCTGGCCATTTCGCCTGTTGCGGCAACCTCGCCCACCGCGTCCCAGCCCAAAATATCTGGTTCTGGTCCTTCAGGAGCACGCCGAACACGGACTTTCGCATCCACTGGATTCACCGAAATGGCCTCAACTTTGACCAATACGTCGTGCCCGCTGGCCGATGGTTTTTCAGCTTCAAAGTCGATCAGCGCATCAGCGCGATCAATCGGTCCGCTTTCCAGATATCCAACCGCTTTCATCGCGTGCTCCTTTCTATGAGTCGATCAACCGATAATGGTCATTTCATTCAGGGTGAATTCCTCCACCGCACCCTCAGTGGCTTCCATGTAAGCAGCCAAATGCGGGGCGCCTATGTGAGTCTGCCAAAGATCACGACTTTCCCAGTTTTCGTAGAAGAGGAAATGCGCCGGATTGTCATTGTCTTGATGAAGATCGTAGTTGATGCACCCTGCCTCAGAACGGGTGATATCAATCAGCTTCAAAAGTTCAGCTTTCACCATGTCGATCTTGTCAGGGTTGGCTTTGATATTTGCAACGATGGTCAGTTTTGCCATTTCAGGGCTCCTTGTGTTCGATGTGACAGCAGCAATTTACTGATCCGGCAATTCGGGATAAATAAACTAAATACGAAAATATAATCCGATAATTCCGATTAATGCTTCTCGACAACCTTCATCTCTTTCTGACCATTTCGGAGAAAGGCAGCCTTGTCGCTGCCGCTCGCGAGACCGGTCTGTCTACAACGCGGGTCTCTGAACGACTGGCGGCGCTGGAAGCGCATTATGGCGTGGTCCTGTTCAACCGAACCACACGATCCCTTAGCCTGACCGAAGAAGGCAGAACTTTGCTGAATGGGGCCAAGAATGTGATCAGCGAGGTCTCGGATTTGGATGCTCGAATACGTCACGGGGCTGAAACACTTTCCGGCCCAATTCGCATCAGCGCACCGATTGATCTTGGTCGTAGTGTGATCTCGGATGCGGTCGTCTCATTTACCGAAGAGAACCCCGCCGTTTCGTCCGAACTCTATCTGACAGATGGCTATGTCGATCTGGTGGGCCAGGGATTTGACCTGGCGATCCGCTTCGGCGTCATCTCGGATAGCTCTCTGAGGGTGCGCAGCCTTGGCAGTTATCAGCGCCTCGTTTGCGCATCCCCTGCTTACTTGGACAAATTCGGAACGCCCGAGCAGCCTGCAGACCTTGAACGGCACAATTGCCTTGTCATGCGGTTCGGAGGCACTCTCGACAACGTGTGGAAGTTCGGATCCGGCAAGACACGGCAACGCATTCCAGTCGGTGGCAATCGCATCGTGAACGACGGCTCACTCATTCGCGCATGGGCCTTAAAGGGGCACGGCATTGTTTTGAAGTCTGAACTGGATGTGGGCGATGATATCAGGAAGGGAAAGCTGGTTTCCGTTCTTGAACGTTTTCTCCCGCCACCCACGCCGTTGCAAATGATGTTCCCACCTGCACGCGCGCAACCGCGCCGTGTCGCGGCTCTGGCAGAAAAGATACTTCAGACCATTGGAGAGAGACATCAGTTTCGGAAATGAATGGGGGCCGAAATGGTTTCTGCAAAGCTGCAAGCTGGCATTCCGTGTATTTTACCCCAATTGGATGTCCGTTTCTCCATCCTCGAAGCAAGTTTCACAACTCTGTTCGCTCGATTTCGTTGAGTGACAAACAGGCACACTTCGTGGATTTGACCGTTCGCTTTCATGATCCATGCGGCAGAGATGCATGTTGCCAATCGGTGCAAGCAAACATGGTCCAATGATGCGCAGGAGCGTTGTGTAGCCCCCTACAGCGACAAAAAAAGGCGCCCCGGCTGGGGCGCCTTTTTGGAACTTTGATCAGGAGTTTACTCCTTCAGCAACTCCGGGTTCTCCGCCAGCACCTTGGCTTCCCGCACCTTCAGCGATGGCCGCACATGCTCGGAATACTGACCCGCATCCGCCCGCAATTCGGGGAAGAGCGACAGGATTTCCTCGCGCGTGTCCTCGGCAAAGCTGCCCAGACCCACGTGGCCGGGATGGAAACTTTCGGACGGCACGCCCTCGGCATAGACCAGCTCGTGACGGTCGAACATCATGTGGAAGTAATCCACAGTGCCGCCCTCCAGCGGGAAGACCGTCTCATCGTTGATCAGCGCCTTGGCGGGCACCAACGCTTCCTTCTGACCGAACATCAACTCCACATGCCAGCCGCGCACCAGCATCCGGTGCTGCGGGGAGACGCGCAGATCACGCTCGTTGCCCATGGCACCCTTGCGGATGACAACCGGGGCGAGCGCGCCCGTGGCGGGCACGGAGGTGGACCCGATCCAGCGGATCTTCTGGAAGCCGTGATCCATGGTGATGACCTCGTCCCCGGCCTTGAGATCCTCGATCGCCACCGAGCCGCGACGTGTCGCGATCTGGGTGCCGCGGACGAAACAGGCGACGTTGGTGTTGTCGAAGGTCAGGTCGAGACCCGTCACTGAATTGCCGCTGCCATCTGTCAGGCTTAGATCAATGCCTTCGATGAAGCTGGACAAGTCTTCGCCGTTGATCACCCCGTCCAGGCGTCCATCTTCGGCATCGGCCCGGAGCATACCAAGTTCGGTTGCGAAATTGTTGTCGGGGTTCGTGGCGTTGGCATTCACATCGGCCAGTGTGCCGTCATTGTAGAAGCCACTGAGATCAACGAAGTCGTTGTTGGTCTGGTCACCATCATTGATCGACCCCGTGTTGCCCACGTTGAAGTCGTCAATCCGGTCCGCCCCTTCATTGGCGTTCTCAACGAAGACATCATTGCCATCGCCACCCAGCAGGGTGTCTCGGCCACGACCGCCGTCGAGCGTGTCGTTGCCTTGGCCACCGATCAGGCTGTCGAACCCGATGTCGCCCTGCAGGCTGTCATCGTCGATGCCGCCATCCAGCGTGTCATCACCAATGCCACCGATCAGCGTGTCATCGTCATCTTCACCGAAGATCAGGTCGTTGCCACGGCCTCCGTCGAGGAGATCGCGACCATTGTCGGGGTCGGGATCGGGGCCGAAGGGCCCTGTGCCATCGTCAGGAATGTTGGCCCCGTCCGGAACTGTCGGGCCGAGACCACCAAAGATGGTATCATTGCCGTCGCCACCATCGACCGTGTCGCTGCCTTCACCTGTCGTAATGAGGTCGGCACCGGCACCGGCATCCACGCTGTCGTCGTCAATGCCGGAATCAATCGTGTCATTCCCGCCGCCCGAACTGATCGTATCAGCATCATCCCCGGTGGTGATGGAGTCGTTACCGTCTCCGGTCGTGACACTGTCACGGTCATTGTCAGGGCTGCCACCATTGGCCGGGATGTCCGCCGGGATGAGCGGAACTGGGCCGTAGCCATCAAAACCACGGTCGGGCAGAGCGGTGCCAAGAGGCCCGGACGTGTCGATCACATTATCGCCGTCAAGATCGGTCACAGTGTCGGAGCCTGCGCCGCCGGTGATCGTGTCATTGTCAGCCCCACCGTCAAGAACGTCATCGCCCTCGCCGCCGTCAATCTGATCCTCGCCTGCACCACCGGACAGGGTGTCGTTTCCGCCACCGCCGTTCAACGTGTCGTTGCCGCCGCCACCGTCGACATTCTCATCACCGTCGGAGCCGGTCACGCTGTCATTGCCGCCGCCCAGCTGGATGTTCTCCATTTCCTCGAAGGTCGTGGTGTCCGTGCCGTCGGTGATCGTGCCTTCTTCGTCCCCGGTGAAGGTGACCGTCAGGTCATCGCCGATGTCGGACGTGTCCACGGTATCGCCACCGTTGCCTTCGTCCGTTTCACCGCCGATGAGCACGTCATTGTCGATGCCGTTGCCTTCCTGGGCAATGACGAAAAGATCGCTGCCCGCACCGCCATCGACCGTGTCACTGCCCAAACCGGAATCGATCGTGTCATCACCGGCCCCGGCCTCGATCGAGTCGTCATCGCAGGCATCCATCGGCGCGGTGTCATCCACGTTGTCGTGGTTGTCGACCCTGTCACCTTCCGGATCATCATCGTAATTCACGTCAATCAGGTCATTGCCTGCGGTGCCTTCGACGATCCCATCGAGGATCGTAATCGGGCCACCCGTCGACAGGCTTTCGCCATTGGTGAAGTTGACGACCACAGATACGTTGATGGTCTGTTCGGTATTGTCTGTCGTTGTGTATCCAGAAACGTCCAGGCCAGTGATCGTGAAGCCCGTCGGATTTGTAACAACCTCGGCGTCGCCGGGTGCCAGCGTGTCGACCAGCACGCCGTCGACGAAAACTTCAAAGTTGTCCACCTCCGGCAAAGGCGGGGGCGTGTTGACCAGATCTTCGAGGTCTTGTTCGTCCAACACGATCTGCGCGGAACCGGAAGAATCGATGATGCCCAGCGCGCCGGTTGCCGCGTTTGGACCGAAGGCGACCCCAAAAAGCGCAGGATCATAGGCCGTCTCAAGTTCACCCAGCGGCGTCTGGAAATCCTGTCCGGATGGAACTGGCCGGCCATCTGAATAGAAGTAGACAATGTTGGTGTCACTCGCGGCACCAGGAATGTCATCGAGGGAGTCCTCAATCTCAGACAGCGCTGCCGCATAATTGGTGCTGCCGCTTGAGGACAGACCATTGGCGTAGTCCAGCAGATCATCCTTGTCGGCCAGTGAAAGTGTGATGCTGTTGGCAGATCCTGCATAGTCGACAATGGTTACGCTGACATCTGCGGGATCGAAGCCTGCCATCTCCAGCGTGCTGAGCTGTTCTTCGAGGGCGAAAATCTGCGCCTGGAGAAAGGTGTCATTCGACCCGTCACCGTTGTAATCGATGCCGGTGTTTTGGGACGTCGACCCCGAGCGGTCGATCGCGAAGACGACGTTGATGTCAGGCGCAACACCCATCTGCGACAACTGAATATTGGCCGTGAAATCATCATCGGCCACGTTGGGCAGCGTGACATCAAGCTGCGCCTGAAGACCGTCAAACGTGCCGTCGATTGTGAAATCTGTCGTTTTGTTCGCCATCTCTGTCACCTACAAAAAAGCGTTTATCTGAGCGTTTGGTCACGAATCAGTCTGCGACCGGTGCTCTGTTCAAAACCAACATGAAGGGATTCTATTCAGGCCGCAAGAAGGCCATTCCGCATATTGAAACGAGATGTGTTTTTGCACTCTAAATGGAAACAGTCTTCTGCAGCGGGGAAACAATCTAGCCCGTCAACACGTATCTTGCGGGCGATCCTGTCGTCAGCAGGTGTAGTTCAGCCCCAGCCGACCGCCATCGACATAAATCGTCTCACCTGTGATGTAGCTTGCCCGCTTTGAACAAAGAAACGCGACCACATCCCCAATTTCACGGGCGGTCCCAGCGCGGCCCAACGGAGTGCGAGACATGGCCACTCGGAAGGCTTCGGGATTGGCATTCACGCCTGCCATCATCTCCGTATCGATGGACCCCGGCCCAACGGCATTCACGCGGATGTTGTTCTTGGCCAGCGCCAATGCCGCCACCTTCGTCAACTGCATAACGCCCCCCTTGGAGGCGCAATAGGCCGGGATCGCGGGGATCGCGACCTGAGCGTTGATCGATGACATGTTCACGATCGCGCCTTCGATACCCGCCTCCACCATGGCGCGCGCGGCACGCTGTGTGGCGATAAAAACGCCACGCAAGTTGATGTCGATCACGCGGTTGAAATCCTCCAGATCGTATTCGAGAAAATCCCCCGGCATCGCGACGCCTGCGTTGTTGACCAGCGCGGACAGGGGGCCGTGATCGGCGGCGATTTGATCGAACATGGCGTTCACCGCCACCGGATCGCCCATGTCGCACACCAGACCGGCACGCGCGTTCAAAGCCTTTGCCGCCTCGGCGACCCCTTCGGCTTTGATATCGGCCAGCACCACCTCGAACCCATCTTCAATGAGCGCCTCGGCACAGGCATACCCTATCCCCTGCGCGCCGCCTGTAATCAGTGCAATTGGTGTGTCAGTCATGGTTTCATCCTTCAAATCCGTAGTCATTTTTTGCCTGCTCCGAGGTGATCAGCCCTGCGCGCAGATCTGCGGCGACCTCTTCAGGATCTCGTGTCCTTGGGTCACCATGGCCTGCGCCTCCAGGCAAGCTCAACTTCAAACGCGCGCCCTGTGGCACAAGCTGTCGGCCCTTGCTGCGCAATTTTGTGCCGTCGGCCAGCTCCACCCGGCCAGCCGAACCGCACTGCCCGCCGTTGCGCCCGCGCGCGGGGTTGTCGACCCTGTCGAACATGGCGTTGAAGTAAAAATCATAGCCTTCGCGCGGCTCAATCTCGATGATCTGGCCCAGTCCCCCGCGCTGCGCCCCTGCCCCGCCAGAGCCTTCGCGCAGCTCTTTGCGCCAGACCACGATGGGGCCTACATGTTCTGTGGCCTCCACGCTCATGGTTGACACGCCAGAGGGAAAGGCCGTGGCAGAGAGCCCATCAAGCGTAGGTCGCGCGCCCGTGCCGCCGGAATTGAACATCAGCACCTCAGCCGGGGCGAGGCCGCTGTCTGGGTTGCTTGCGCGCGCCGAAATCTGGATGTTCCACAGCGCGCTTGCCCCCTCAGCGGGCACAACGCCCGGCACGGCTTTGTCCAGCGCGCCCAAAATCACATCGGGTATCAAATGTCCCAGAACATGGCGCACGGACACCGGCGCGGGGCGGCGGGCGGCCAGAATGCAACCTTCGGGCGCAGTGATGCGGAAGGGGTCAAGCGATCCTGTATTATTGGGAACCTCCGGCGCAATCGCGCACTTGAGCGCGTAACAAGCGTAGGCGCGGGTATAAACCTCAGGCACGTTGACCCCAAAGGCGCTCATGCCTGAAGTGCCATTGAAATCAGCGATCAGGTCTTCGCCCGAGACCCGCAGCTCAACCTGCATATGCACCGGCGCATCGTAACCATCGACCTGCATGGTGTTGTCGAACGTGCCATCGGGCACCTTGGCAATGGCGGCAAGCGTCGCGCGGCGGCTGGCATCGATGATGAAGTCGGATAGCCCATCAATATCGGCGAGATCGAACTCATCCAGCATCGCTTGCAGACGCCGATTGCCCGCGTCATTGCACGCCGCCAGCGAATAGATATCCCCCACCGTCTGATCTGGCGTGCGCACATTTTCGCGGATGATCTTGATCATGAAGTCATTCACCGCCCCACGTTCGGCGAATTTGGCAATCGGGATCAAAAGCCCCTCTTCGAACACCTCACCCGCGTCAGGGCCAAACCCGCGACCGCCGATATCCACCACATGGGCCGTGCAGGCGAAATAGCCGATATGAACACCGCCCCGGAACACTGGCGTCACCATGGTGATATCGTGCAAATGCCCTGTGCCTTTCCAGGGATCGTTGGTGATGTACACATCACCTTCAAAGATATTCTGTGCGCCGATCTCTCGGGCGAAATGACCCACGCTTTCGGCCATAGCGTTCACATGCCCTGGCGTACCGGTCACAGCCTGCGCAATCATCCGTGCCGAGCGGTCAAAGAGCCCTGCCGATAGATCTCCCGCCTCCCGCACGGACGTGGAAAAAGCGGTGCGGATAAGCGTTGTGGCCTGTTCTTCCACCACTGCGATCAGGCGGTTCCACATGATTTGATAGTCAATCGCCGTAAGTGTCATGCACCTGCCTCCTTTCGTGAGATCAGCAGCGCGCCGTCGGTTTGCATGGTCGCGGTGAAAGATGCCGTGATGATGGTAGAGGTTTCGTCTTCGGTCACCACAGCGGGGCCACTTATGGTTGTCCCGGGCGTCATTTCTGCGCGACGCACTTCGCTGGCTTGCAGTGTCTGCCGGACCCCAGCATCGAAGGTTTGACGCATCGTGACCATCTCTGCGGGCTGCGTCGAAGCGGGCGGCGACACCGGTTCAACCTGCTGGACCCGTGTGGCGACGTTGAACGCCCAATTGGTGATTTCCACCGCCAGCCCATCGATCGTCCGGCCGAACAGAGTACGATAAGCCTCTTCGAATTTGGCCAGCAGCAAGGCGTCGTCCCCCGCCTCGAACCGGGCCTTTCCGGGCAGTACAGGGATCTCCCACCCCTGCCCCGCATAGCGCATGAAGACGGTTAGGTTATGATCCAGATCCACGTCGCCTGCACCTGCCGCGACAAAGCTTGACGCCTCGTTGTCCAATTCCTCCAACACCCCGTTCACCGCATCTGCGTCAAACGCATCAAGCCGCAGATAGTACCCGCGTGATGCCTCATAGCTGAAGGGCGCGCGCAGAAACCCAATGGCCGATCCAACCCCCGCACCGGGCGGGATGATCAGCCGCTCAATGCCCAGCTTTTCGCACAGGCGGCTCGCATGAAGCGGCGCGCCACCCCCGAAGGCGATCATCGTGAAGTGTTCGATATCGCGGCCATGCTCAACAGTGTGGACACGCGCGGCATTAGCCATGTTTTCATCCACCATCTCAGTCACGCCAAAGGCCGCATCAGTGGTCGAGACTTCCAGATGCGCGGCCAACGCCTCATCCACCGCGTCTGCCGACAATGCGGGGTCGAGCGGGATTTTACCACCTGCAAACGCATCGGGATCAAGACGGCCCAGAATGAGATTGGCATCCGTGACAGTCGGCTGCGTTCCCCCCCGTTTGTAGCAAGCGGGGCCGGGTTCGGAGCCGGCTGATTTCGGCCCGACCTGAATCCGGCCCATGCCATCGACAGACGCGATTGATCCGCCACCCGCGCCGATCTCCACCATCTCGACCACCGGCGTCGCCACAGTCATGCCAGACCCTTTCTTGAACCTGTAGGTTCGGGCGATTTCAAACGTGTTGGCCGATTTCGGCGCCCCCTCTTCGATCATGCAAATTTTGGCCGTGGTGCCGCCCATATCAAAGCTGAGCGCCTTGTCGATCCCATGGGCACGGGCATAGCCAGCCGCGAAAATTGCACCGCCCGCAGGACCAGATTCCAGCAGACGCACCGGTTGCTCGATCGCGGTTTCAACGCTGATCAAACCGCCTCCGGAATGCAGCATGAAGACAGGCGCTTGGATCCCTGTCGCCTGCAACTGCGCCACCAAACGACCGAGGTAATCGGCCACCTGCGGCTGCACATATGCGTTCGCGATGACCGTGTTGAAGCGGGGCAGTTCCCGCATTTGCGGCGACACGACCGACGACAGGGAAATCGACAGATCCGGCATAGCGCTTGTCAGTGCGGCGGCCATTTTCCGTTCATGCGCGGGGTGTGCGTAGGCATGCATAAAGCCAATGGCAACGGAGGCGTAGCCGCCCGCCTGCACCAGCCCAACCAAGCGCGCGACATCCTCATCCGACAGCCCCAACAGGACCTCGCCCGTCGCCGCGACCCTTTCATGGGCGACCAGGCGGTCTTCGCGCGCGACCAACGGCTCCGGCAGCACGAGATTGAGATCATATTGCTCAAACCGGTTCTCGGAGCGCATCTCAATCACATCGCGGAAGCCGTCGGTAGTGATAAACGCCGTCTTCGCCCCGCGCCGTTCGATCAGGGAATTGGTGACAAGCGTCGTACCGTGGATGATCTGGGTGATGTCACCAAGCGCTACATCGCCCTCTTGGCAGACCGTCTTAATCCCCTGCAGGATCGCGGCTTCTGGCGCCTCATAATCGGTCAAAACCTTGGTCGTGGCCAACCCGCCCGCATATTCCAGCGCGACATCCGTAAAGGTGCCGCCAATATCAACGCCAACACGCGTGCTCATACCATGCTCTTCCATATCTGATTGGCCGTGAAGGCCAGATCGTAAAACCGGGAGGTGATGCCAGCACGGGGCGCAGTCGACATATCCGTCATGGGCAGGGGCAGGTCTGCCGGGTCCATGCCCGACAGAAGATCCGCTATGGCCATTCCGAAAAGCGTCCCCGTCGTAATGCCGCGCCCGTTATAGCCAATCGCGGTCCAAAGGCCCGGCGCCAACTGATGAACTCTGGGCATGTGATCGGGCGTCATCGCGATCTGTCCATGCCAGGCTTCTTCGAAATCGACCGTGCCCAATTCCGGGAAAATCTTCTTGATGCGCCTTTGGGCCCAGCGCCGCGTCAGACCACTGTCCTTGGTTCCAATCACCCGGCCCATCGTGCCGACCAACAAGCGGTTTTTCGCATCGCGGCGAACGCTGAACATGATCTGGCCGGTGTCCCAAACGCCCTGCCGTCCGGGCAGGATGTGGGCGGCATTTTCGCCCATCGGGGTGGTGGCCAATTGCAGGTAATGGATTTTGGTAAAAACATTTTTCAGGTCCGGCCACAGCTCATCAGTATAGGCGTTTGTGCCCAAAACAACCGACTTTGCACGCACTGTTCCCTGGGACGTGGACACGCGCCATTCCTCGCCAACCCGATCAAGTTTATTGACCAAAGCTCCCGTCGTGATCTTCGCCCCTGCCGCGATCGCCGCGCGGGCCAGGCCGCGGCAATACCCCATCGGGTTGATCGTGCCAGCCCGGTGATCCAGCAGCCCGCCGTGAAACGCGTCGCTTCCGATCAATTCAGCCACCTGGCTGGCATCCAGCAAATCCACCGGCTCCCCCATGCGCTGCCATTCCGCATGGCGCGATTTGAGATCGGCAAGCCCCGATGGCCCGTGGGCGGCATGGATCGTACCGGTCTTCGTGGCTTCGCAACGAATCTGATACTTTTCGATCAGATCGAACACCGTCGCGGGCCCGTCACTGAAACGACGCAGGAAACGTTCCCCATAACTCGGCCCCAGCGTTTCGCGCACCTTTGCAGGCGGATGCCAGACAGAGGCATTCACCAGCCCCACATTCCGCCCGGAGCCACCAAAGCCCAGATGATTGGCCTCTAACACATGTGCCGACAGCCCTTTTTGCGCACAATGAAGCGCAGTGGAAAGGCCGGTGAAACCGCCCCCGACAATGGCCACATCCACAAGGCCCTCAGGGATGGCAACACCTTCGGCTTCGGTCTCTTCAGAGGTCACATCCCAAAGAGAAATTGGCTTTCCACGATCCATCTTTTCCACCAATATCTTGCAGCAGGCCCAACTTGCGACCCTTTTGCAATCGTGTCAATATAGTGAAAATTTGTTCTGTATTTCAGCACAGCCGGGAGACACCTTATGCCCAAACTCAAAACAACCGCCGCCGATATGGTGGCCGCCGCACGCGCCCGCATTGAAGAGATTGAAAGCGAAGATATGATCGCCATGGTCGATGACCCAAACGTGGTCATTGTCGATATCCGCGACGTCCGCGAACGCCAGCGCACCGGCTTCATTCCCGGAAGCGTTCATGCGCCCCGAGGCATGATCGAGTTCTGGGTAGACCCCGACAGCCCCTACTTCAAAGAGGTATTCGGCCAGGACGACAAGAAATACGTGTTCCACTGCGCCAGCGGCTGGCGATCTGCATTGACCGTGGCCACCTTACAAGACATGGGCTTTGACGCGGCGCATCTGAAAGAAGGCTTTTCCACCTGGGAAAAACACGGCGGTCCGGTTGAGACACCCGAGCCACGCGACTAAAGCCGCGCCAGCGCCTCCGATACCGCGCGGGCGGCGTGTTGCACCAGTGCGCCGATCCGTTCCATATCGCCGTCACGCAGGTTCACATCCGGGACAGAGACGCCCAGCGCGCCCACGGTCTCCCCGTTGGGCAGGCTGATCACCGAGCCAAAGCTGAGGATATTCTGGCGAAACTCGCCGGTATCAATGGCATAACCGCGCAAGCGTGTGTCGGACATATCCTGATCCAGCGCGACCAAATCCGTGATGGTGCGATCGGTGAAACGCTCCATCGCGTCCGCGACCGGTTCGCGCAACAAACGGTAATCCGCCGCCAGAATGGCTTTTCCGGTGCCCACGCAGTGCACTGGCGCGGTGCCGCCGATGGGGTTCCAGGACCGGATCGGCTTGGTGCTTTCGACCTTGTCGATATAGACCACGTTAAGGCCATCCCGCACAGCCAGATAGATCGTCTCTTTCGTCTCTTCCGACAGATAGAGCATCATCTGCGAGGCAGCCGCGCGCAGGTTCATGTTTTCCACCACCGACCGGCCCACCTGCCATGTCTTCAGCGTGGCGGCGTATGTCTTGTCAGGCTCGCGCCGTACATACCCCAGCGCGCTGAGTGTCTGCAGCAGGCGGAACGTGTTCGACTTGGTCAGACCCAATTCGCGGGACAGTTCGGACACGCCCATGCCGGATTTCTGGGTGGTGAGTTTTTCCAGAATAGCCAGCCCCTTTGACAAGGTGGAATCGACGCGGGGTTCTGTGTCATTGGCCATTGGCGATCTCATCCTTTTCGGGGCTTGTGGTGAAGTCAGGCGGTTCATGAGCGCGTACGGGATCATCGGGGCCGGTGTAGGCGCGCAGCTCTACCCGCGCGGAATGGGCTGCGGGGCTTTGGCTGAACTGAGACGTACGCAGGTCATGGGTCAGCACGTTTGGATTGCCATGTCTGCAGCGGTGGTCGGGCGCGTCAAAGTCAGGATCATACCAAGCGCCGGTCCATAGAAAAACAGTGCCCTCGCCGACATCCGCCGTGACCTGCGCCCCGGCGAGGCAGCGACCGCGGTCATTGAACATCTCCACGATGTCGCCGTCTTTGATACCCCGTCGCGCAGCGTCAACATCATTGATCAGCACGGGTTCGCGACCTGCCACCTTGGCCGCGCGGCTTACCGCGCCATTGTCAAACTGACTGTGCAGCCGTGTTCCCGGTTGGCCGGAGACGAGCGAGAGTGGATAGCGCGCGCCCGCGGTCCAGTCATGCGGCTCTGCCCAGGTGGCGTGGCCCGCGCATTCCAGCAGATCAAAGCCTGCCACGGTTTCGGAGAAAAGCTCTATCTTGCCGCTGGGCGTGGGGCGGCTATGCGCGACCGGGTCTCGGCGGAATTCTGACAGGAATACGCGCTCCGGCGTCGGATCGGGCAACTCGATGATGTCGCCTGCGATGAAATCTTCCCAATCGGGCAGCGCATGGCCGTGATCATAGGCGGCCACTTGGGTCTCAGCCCATATGGCGCGCAACCACGCCTGCTCATCCCGACCTTGGGAGAACGCCTCTTCCGTTCCCAACCGCCGTGCAAGGTCTCGATAGATATCATACTCCACCCGCACAACACCTGGGGCATCCACCGCTTTGGGCATCGGCACGAGGATGTTGTCCGTCTGCCCCCCGCCGAAATCCGTCCTCTCCTGCGCGGCCGCGACGGGAAGGATGATATCGGCGTGACGCGCCGTGGCCGTCCAGTTGATCTCATTCACGATGACGGTCTCCGGCCGCTGGAATGCCCTGCGCAGACGGTTCAGGTCCTGATGATGATGAAACGGATTGCCCCCGGCCCACCAGACCAGACGAATGTCCGGGAAGGTCAGGGATTGCCCATCATAGCGATAGCCCTGCCCGGGATTGAGCATCATTTCGGCACTCATCGCGACGGGAATGAACGTGCCTACCGGGTTATCGCCCTGCGGCAGATACCCCCAGCGGAAGGGGCGAGAGATGTTTCCGATATGCGCATTCACCCCGTAGCCCACGGTGTAGCCGCCCCCGGGCAGCCCGATCTGGCCCAGCAACGCGGCCAGCGACACACATGCCCACAGCGTTTGTTCCCCCCAATCGGCGCGCTGAAGGCCGGCGGCACATGCGATCATGGTCCGGTTCTCTGCCATGTCCCGCGCCAGCGCCCGGATGCGATCTGCACAAAGCCCGCTGATCTCCGCCGCCCAGTCCGCCGATTTCACCACGCCGTCGGGCTTACCCATCACGTAATCAATGAAACGATCCGCGCCGACCGTATAGCGATCCAGAAACGCCTGATCATGCAGGCCCTCTGCAACCAAGCTATGCGCCAGCGCCAGCATCACTGCTGTGTCAGATCCCGGGCGCGGCACCAGCCATTCGGCGTTCACACTGGCATCCACATCGCTGCGCAGCGGGCTGATATTGACAAACCGCACTCCGTTCTCGACGCAACGCTTCAGGTTCCCCGCCATCCGGTGTTTTGAGGCCCCGCCATCACAGATCTGCATATTGCGCATAGGCAAGCCGCCGAAGAGGACCACAAGATCGGAATGCTCGGCAACAACTGTCCAGCGCGTGGCCTCCACCACATGTTGGCGATAGCTTCCCCCAACGAAATGCGGCATGGCGACGAGGGCGGCATTGTAGCTGTAATTCCCTTCCGATCGAACAAAGCCGCCACAGGTGTTCAGAAACCGCTTCAACTGGCTTTGCGCGTGGTGAAATCGCCCGGCACTGGCCCAACCGTAAGAGCCCGCAAAAATACTTTCATTGCCATGTTTGCATGTCACCCGCGTGAGTTCCGCCGCGATGTGATCAAGGGCCCTGTCCCAGCTGACCTCGACGAACCGGTCTCGCCCGCGCTCGCCTGTGCCTGCAAGCCACCCTTCCCGAATAGCGGGTTGCAGAATGCGCGCGTGCCCGCTCAGGCCCTGGGGTATATTCTGGTTGAGCGGTGAAGGATCGGGGTCGCTGTCATGGCTTCGCACATCTATGATGCGCCCGTCTTGCGTGCGGATCACACCGATGCCCCAGTGGGAAGATGTCAAACTGCGTTGGTCGTCATGCACGGCGTGATTGTTCCGGTATACAGAATAGATATTTCATTTATTGACACGTTCTGACGGGCCTGTCATCGGTAAATCTGAGGGAGAAACGCATGCCGTCAGACAAACCCGCAGACATTCTGGTCCATAAGGGTCGACCCGCGAAAACCGAAGGCCGGTCGGTCAACCTGCCTGTAGAAATGGGCTCCACCATGGTGTTTGACACCATGGCCGCCTTCGAGGCTGCGCGGGATGCCCGTTATCAGAGCGGCACGATCTATTACGGCCGCTACGGCAATGCGCCCGTCTACGCGCTTGAAGAGGCGCTTTGCGCGCTGGATGGGGCGGAGGGATGCGTGCTGACATCATCGGGCGTGGCGGCGATCACATGCACGCTGATGGCCGTCGTGCAGGCCGGTGACCACCTGCTGGTGGCTGACAATATCTACGGCAACACGCGGAACTTCTGCGAAACCCTGCTGGGGCGACAGGGGGTCGAGGTCAGCTATTTCGACCCGATGATTGGCGCAGATGTGAAGAACCTCTTTCGCGACAACACGCGCGCGCTGATGTTCGAGGCACCGGGATCGGGCACGTTTGAAACACCTGACATTCCCGCCATCGCATCCGCTTGCCGGGCAGAAAATGTCGTCTCCATTATCGATGCCACGTGGCCGACCCCTGTCTTTTGCAAGCCGCTCTCACTCGGGGTTGATGTCGTGGTGACCTCTGGTTCGAAATACCTAAACGGACATTCAGACGCGATGTTGGGCACGATCACCGGCAATGGCGACCTGATCCAGCACATTCGCAAGACGGTCATGACCATCGGCGACAAACCCGGCGGGCAGGAGGTTGCACTGTCCCTGCGCGGTCTGCGTACACTGAAACTGCGCATGGACGCCGCCGACCTAGCGGGACGAGAGATGGCGCAGTGGATCTCGGAACAGGATGCATGTCTGCGCGTGCTGCATCCCGCGTTCGAAAATTGCCCCGGCCACGCCTTCTGGAAGCGGGATTTCACCGGGGCGGCGGGGCTATTTGGAGTGGTGTTCCAAGCGGCCTCTCAGGTGGCGGTGCATCGCTTTGTCGACGCATTGCAGAATTTCGGCATTGGCGTCAGTTGGGGCGGTTATGAAAGCCTCGTCCTGCCCGTTACGCCCCATCGCACGGCATCGGATTGGCCCAAAGACGGCCATCTGGTGCGTTTCAATATCGGGTTGGATGATCTGGACACATTGAAGGCCGATCTGGCCCAAGCCCTGCCCCTGCTGGAGACGTGAACACATGAACCGCATCGACCATTTCACCGTTGGTACAGCCGACCTAATGGCAGGTCAGGACGCCTTGTCCAAGTTGCTTGGCGTCACCGTGCCGAACGGGTCCAAACACGACGCGATGAGCACGCATAACTGCGTTTGCCAAACAGGCAATGAGAGCTTTTTCGAACTGATCTCCATTGATCCCGACGCACCCGATCCCGGCCGCATCCGTTGGTTCACGCTCGATGATGCAGGCACACAGGCGCGGATTGCTGAACGCCCGCGCGCGCTGTGCTGGGTGGTGAACACGCTGGACCTCGACGCCGTCGTTGCAGCATCACCGGTTGATCTGGGGGAGGTTGTGCATTTTCAGCGCGGAGAGCGGACTTGGCGCCTGACCGTACCACAAGATGGATCGCTGCCTGAGGGAGGGTTGCTGCCCGCGTTCATCGAATGGTCCCCAGGTCCGCATCCCAGCACAGGGCAGAAAGATGTTGGCCTGCGCCTGAACACCATCCGCCTGACCCATCCGGACCCGGCCATGTTGAACGATGTATTCACGGCTTTGGGCATTGATCATCTGGCTGAGATTTCGCAAGGCCCGCGCGCTTTGGCATTCGACGTGATAACGCCAAACGGCCCTGTGACGCTGGATTAATGCTCTTCCTGCCGGAGCCTGTCTTTCAGATACTCGCCATACCGGCCCAGTGACGTAATGAAGGCCCAATAGATGAAGGCCACAAAAAGGTAGGTCTCCATGTAATAGGCCACCCAAGCACCCGTCCCGAAAGCGGCACTGGCCGAAGCCAGAAGATCAAAAAAGCCTATGATAATCACCACGGCGGTTTCCTTGAATGTCACCACCACCATGTTGATCGTCGCAGGCAGCGCATGGCGGAAGACCTGCGGCAGAACGATCACCCACAGCACCTGCCATTTGCCCAACCCCAGCGCCTTGCCCGCCTCGTATTGGCCATCCGGTATAGCTTGAAAGCCGCCACGGAAGACCTCCGCCTGGTAGCAGGCGAAGAAGAGCGCGAAGGCGATGATGACGCGCCATATCTTGTCGCCCTGCAACCATTCGGGCAGCAGGATCGGCAGCACCACAGCCGCGGTGAAAAGCGTGGTTAGAAGCGGCAGCGATCGGATGAAGTCAATGATCAGCGTGGCCACCAAGCGCAGCACCGGCAACCGGGAGCGCCGCATAAGCGCGAGGCCCAGACCCATCGGCATACCCAGCAGCACCACAGAGGAAAAGAGGAACAGCACAAGCGACAGCCCGCCCCATTTGTCGGTCGTGACCTGTTCCAGCCCGATCAGACTGCCTTCCATCAGCAGGTAATAGGTTGCAAACCCCACGATCCAGAGCGTTGCAATGCGAGAGGCCGACCAGAACCACGGGATGCAAGACAGCACCACCGTGGCAATGATCGCAATGGCGGCAGAGGTGGACCGCCAATGTTCGTCAAATGGATAAAGGCCGAACAGGATCAACCTGTGACGCGCATCAATCACCGACCAGCATGCACCAGCACCTTCATCCTGACACATCGCCACGTCTTCTTCGCGGAAGACCGCGCGGACCAGCGCCCAGTCGATGGCAACCCAGGCCATCCACGCCAGCACCAAAGCCACGCCAATGGTCAATACCGCGTCCATGGGTGTGGCAAAGGCGCGGCGGCGCAGATCTTCGATCCAGGCGGATGTGGGCGGTGCGCTCATGATCCATAGCCTTTCAGCGCCAACCGTCCGTTCAGCAAGGTCACCAGCTGAGCGATCGAAAAGTTCACGGCCAAAAACGCGGCCATCAGGATCGCGATCAACTCAAGCGTCTGACCCGACTGCGTGATCGAGGTGGAAACAATGTAGAAAAGATCCGAAAACCCGATTGCCACACCCACGGTCGTGGCCTTCATGGTAAAGATCCACTGATTGCCCAACGGCGGAATGATTGAGCGCAGCGCCATGGGCATCTTGATCGTCCACCAGATCGCAAAGCGTCCCAGACCCAGGCTTTTGCCAGCTTCCACAAGGCCCCTTGGGACCTCATCAAGACCGCCACGCACAACCTCTCCGATATAGGCGGCACTGTAGAGGACAATGCCGATGATCATCGCCACCAGTTCGACCGAGATCGTCAACCCTTCCCGAAACCGCAAGCCTTTCAGGAACGGCACAGACACGATGCTTTGACCCTCAGGCACCAAAGCCAAGATGGCCAGCACGACGAGGGCCGCGACAGTCCCGAGCCAAATGGCAAGGCCCGCCAGCGCCCGCAGGCCGGATCGCAGCAGGGCCCAGGCAAGCGCTGCTGCCGCGATCACCAATCCAACCACGCTCCATAACGGCAAGGTCAGGATCGGCACCACGATCCCACGATTGGACATGAAGATCACTTCACCAAGCGAATAAGCCTGTTTTGGCCCGGGAAAGTGAATCAGAAGTGAGTATAGAAATACGATTTGCAAGATCAGAGGGATGTTGCGGAAGACCTGCACATAGACGTTGGATATGGTTTTCAGCCCCGGGTTTTCGCTGTCGCGCAGGGTGCCTATGACAAAGCCAAGCACCGTGGCCACCACGATTGAAATCAGGCCCACAAAAACCGTGTTTAGAAAGCCGATAAAGAGTGTCCGGCGATAGGTGTCATCAATGCTGCGCTCAATGAGTGAGAAGGAATAGCTCCACCCCGTGTCACGCTCGAGAAAGTTGAAGCCCGAGGTGATCCCCAACTCTGCCAGATTGATGCGCGCGCTGAAATAGGCGCCGATGCCAATGGCGACAACCAGCACCACGACACCGATCTGAAGCGTGATTTCACGCGGCGTCATCTGCTTGAAGTCTCGCCAGCCCAGCATGTGCCCCCGCTTTCGAAAAGGGCCGCCCCGATTGTCGGGACAGCCCGGTGTGTAATGAACCTAATCGGCGTCAGTCGAGGATCGGGGTGTAGAGAACACCACCGTTGCTCCACAGGTTGTTGAGCCCGCGCTCTAGCTTGTAGGGAGATCCGTCGCCGAGGTTGCGATCGTAGATTTCAGCAAAGTTGCCCATTTCGGCGATCATTTCCTTGGCCCATGTTTCCCGTAGGCCGAGCCGTTCGCCCATGCCCGGGTTCACACCCAGAAGGCGCGCAACGGTCGGGTTGGGCGGATTGGCCGCCATGTCTTCGACATTGGCTTGCGTCACGCCCTCTTCTTCCGCTTTCAACAAAGCGGCCAGCATCCAGTTCACGATGTCGACCCATTCGTCATCGCCCTGACGCATTGCGGCAGAAATGGGTTCAGCCGACAGTTTATCCTCAAGGATGACGTGACTGTTCGCATCTTCGAACTCCGTGGCCAAAAGAACAGCGATGGACGGGCCCCAGGCGGCGTATGCATCGCAGCGACCCGCTTTGTAGGCTCCAATCACTTCGGCTGTCTTTTCAAAGCTGACCATCTCATGCTCGACGTCTTCGGATTTCAAGTGGTCGGCCACGATACGTTCAATTGTCGTACCCGCCGCGACACAGACGGTGCCACCATCTAGATCGGTCGCGGTGGTCGCGCCCAGGTCCTTGCGGACCATCATCTGTGCACCACCGAAGAAGTAAGGGTTCGAAAACTGCAGACCCAGTTCGGTGTCACGCCCCATGGTCCAGCCGGTGGCCTTGATCACGACGTCCACATCGCCCGATTGAAGTGCGGGAAATCGCTGTGCCCAGCTGAGTGGCACGATCTGGTTGGCATCCTTGTCACCGAGGATCATCACGGTCAGAGCGCGGCACAGATCGATATCGAGGCCTTTCCATTCGTTCTTGTCGTTCACCTCAACAAAGCCGAAGTAGCTGCCATTGTGACCAGAGCACAGCAGCGTGCCGCGGTCCTGAACCGTCTTCAGTGTCGGGCTTTCAGCAAATGCCGCCCCACCTGTGAGGCCAATCGCTGCCGTTGCAGCCGCAAGCCATCCACGTTTCTTGATCATTTGCGCTCTCCCTATTGTTCCATATATCAGCACAATCATTTCGTATATCGAGATTGTCAGGCCGCTCTTTACGAGTCAAGCGATTTACCCGTGCGGTCAGCTGCCACACGGGTTGCACGCACGGGGCGTGCTGCAAAACTGGTCAATTTTGGAAAACGTGTCCGTCTAGATCGCGGCTTCAAAGAGTGCGCGCAAGGCGTCTCGGGTCAGCTCCACCGGATTTCCCCCAACGCTTGGATCGCGCAATGCAGCATCAGTGAGGGCGTCAAGATCGGGGTCCTCAACACCAAGCTCCGTCAGCGTATGCGGGATGTTGAACGCGGCGTTGAAGTCATCCACAAAAGCGCAGAAACCGTCAAACCCTCCGGCAATCCCCAGATAGGCGGCCGCCATATCAAACCGCGCGCGAATGGCGCTTGCGTTGAACTTCAAAACACCGGGCATGAAGACCGCATTGGTCGTACCGTGATGGGTGTGATGCATGGCCCCGATCGGATGGCTCAGCGCGTGGATCGCACCGAGGCCTTTCTGAAAAGCCGTCGCACCCATGGCGGCCGCGCTCATCATCTCACCGCGTGCCTCAAGGTCGCCGCCATCGGTATAGGCGCGCGGCAGATACTCTTTCACCAAGCGCATCCCTTCCAGCGCGATGCCCTGGCTCATCGGGTGGTAATGCGGGCTTGAGAACGCCTCGACGCAATGCGCGAAGGCATCAAGTCCGGTGCCCGCCGTGATGAATTTGGGCATGCCGACGGTCAGCTCAGGATCCATGATCACCTGCGCGGGCAGCATTTTGGGGTGAAATATGATCTTCTTTTCCTGGCTGTCAGAATTGGTGATCACGCTGGCGCGCCCCACCTCGGACCCCGTCCCGGCCGTCGTGGGCACAGCCACCACAGGCGCAATAGCGTCGGCGTCCGCCCGGGTCCACCAATCGCCGATATCTTCGAAATCCCACAGCGGGCGGGTCTGACGCGCGTAAAAGGCAATGACCTTACCAAGGTCGAGCCCCGAGCCGCCACCAAAGGCAACCACCCCGTCAAAACCGCCGTCACAATACATTTTGGAACCTACATCGGCGTTCGCACCGCTGGGGTTTGGATCGACATCAGCAAAGATCGCGCGGCCCAGCCCCGCCGCTTCCATCAGGTCGAGCGTGCGGGTGGTGATAGGGTTTTCGGCAAGGCCCTTGTCCGTGACCAGCAGCGGCTTGCTGATCCCTGCTGCGGCGCAGGCCTCGGCGATCTCGGCAATGCGGCCCGCGCCGAAGCGGATGGGGTTAGGATAGCTCCAGTTAGCCGTGAAAGTCATGAGATCACCTTCTTCAAGTGGTAGGATTTTGGCCGGGTCAGCGCGTGATAACCCAGCGCGGACAGGCCTGCACCCCGGCCCGTATCCTTGCACCCGGTCCAGCAAAGCGCAGGGTCGAGGTAGTCGCACCGGTTCATGAAGACCATGCCTGTCTCAAGCCGCGCACCGATGGCCTCAGCGGCGTCGGCATCTTGTGTCCAGAGTGCGCAGGTCAACCCGAACTGACTGTCATTCATCAGGCCTATCGCTTCCTCATCGTTGGCAACACGCATAATGCCAACCACGGGCCCAAAACTCTCTTCCTGCATCACGCGCATATGGTGATCGGCCCGGATCAGGATCTGCGGCATCAGGTAGGCACCGCGATCTTGTGGGAACAGCTTGGGGTCAATCAGCGCCTGAGCGCCCAACTCCAGCGCCTCTTGCGTCTGAGATCGCACCAGATCGGCAAAGCGCGTTTGCGCCATCGGCCCCAAGGTCGTGGCCGTATCAAGTGGATTGCCGAGAACGTATCCTTCAACAATCTCGCGCGCGATATCAAGAAAGTCGTCATAAACATCATCATGCAGGTAAAGGCGCTCAATTCCGCAACAACATTGCCCAGAATTGAACATCGCGCCGTCGATCAGTGCCTCCGCCGCTGCTTTCACACCGGCATCCGCGCGGACATAGCCGGGGTCCTTGCCGCCCAATTCCGTGGCCACTGCGGTAAACGTCCCTGCCGCCGCTCTTTCCATCGCGCGGCCCCCACCGACAGAGCCGGTGAAATTCACGCAGGCAAAGAGCCCGTCTGCAATGAGCGCCGATGTCGTATCATGATCTAGCACCAGATTGGTGAACACACCCTCTGGCAGCCCTGCATGGGCAAACGCATCGGCCAGATGTTCGCCCACCAGAATGGTTTGGGAGGCATGTTTCAACACCACGGTGTTCCCCGCAATCAGCGCAGGTGCGATGGTATTGATTGCAGTCATGTAAGGGTAATTCCACGGTGCTACGACCAACACCGTCCCTGCCGCTTCGCGTTTGATCTTTCGGGTGAAGGCGCCGCTGTCCTCGATCACCATGTCAGCCAGCGCATCTTCGGCGATCTCGGCCATGTAGGATGCGCGTTCATTGAACCCGCCGAATTCCCCGCCATAGCGCACCGGGCGGCCCATCTGCCACGCCAGTTCCTCTACCATGCGCGGTTGGGTATCGCCGACATAGGCCACCGCGCGCATCACGTAATCCGCACGCTCACTGATACTCAGCGCGGCCCAGGCCTTCTGCGAAGCCTTCGCGGCCATCACGGCGGCACGGGCGTCCTCCGGGCTGGCGCAGGCGCGTTCGGCATAGACCGACCAGTCGATGGGGGAGATGCATTGGATGGTCTTCGTCATGCTTTAAGCCTTCTCAAATCCGCGCGCGATTTCCCAGTCTGTGACGGCACGGTCGTATTCTTCTTGTTCCCACTCGGCAGCGCGGGTGTAGTGATCAATCACATCATCCCCCATCGCCGCACGCAACATCGCAGACCCGCGTAACGTCTCCGTCGCTGCGCGCAAGGTTGCCGGGATCTCAGGCACGTCATCATTGTCATACATATCGCCGGTCGCAGGCGGGGCGAGGTCCAGCCCCTCCTCAATCCCCTTCAACCCCGCCGCCAGCAACGCCGCCTGCGCAAGGTAAGGGTTCATGTCTGACCCGGGGATACGGCACTCCACCCGCACAGCCTTGGTATCCGCACCGCACAGTCGGAACCCGGCGGTTCGATTGTCCACGGACCACGCTGTTTTCGTGGGCGCGAAGGTGCCCTTCACGAAGCGTTTGTAGGAATTTATGTAAGGCGCAAAGAAATAGGCGCACTCGGGCGCAAAGGCGATAAGCCCTGCCATGAATTGGCGCATAACATCGGACATCGCATGATCGCCACCTGCATCGTGAAACGCGTTTTGGCCGTCTTTCCAAAGCGACATATGCACATGGCTTGCGCTGCCTACGCGGGCGGGGTGCCATTTGGGCAGAAAGCTCGCCGAATGGCCCTGTTGCCAGGCGATCTCCTTGGTGGCGTGTTTGGCGATGGTGTGGTGATCGGCGCAGAGCAGCGCATCGGCATAGCGGATGTTCAGCTCCTCCTGCCCCGCCTCAGCTTCACCTTTCGAATTCTCAACCGGAACCCCAGCCGCCACCAGATGGTTCCGCAGAGGCCGCATCACGTGCTCTTCCTTGGTGGTCTGCAGGATGTGATAGTCTTCGTTATAGGTGCCAAGCGTCGTCATATCCCGATAGCCCTCAGCGCGCATCTGATCGAGCGGTTTGAGGAAAAGGAAAAACTCCAACTCTGTCGCCATCATCGGCGTCAGACCCATCGCTTCAGCCCTAGCAATCTGTTCCTTCAGCACTTGGCGCGGGGCGTGACTGACAGGGGCGTGCGTGTGATGGTCGAGAATATCGCAGAGCACCATCACCGTTCCTTCCAGCCACGGCATCGGCCGCAAGGTACTCAGATCGGGCTTCATCACATAATCGCCATATCCCTGTTCCCAACTGGTAGAGGCATAACCATCTGGCGTCGCCATCTCCAGATCGGTGGCCAGTAGGTAGTTGCAGCAATGGGTCTCCTCATGGCCGCTTTCAAGGAAGTTCGACACATGAAACCGCTTGCCCATGAGGCGTCCCTGCATGTCGACAAAACACACCAGAACCGTGTCGATTCTGCCCGCCTCCGCTTCGGTCTTAAGATCGTGAAAGCTGAGCATTATGGACCCCCTGATGAAGGCGCTGGTTCGTGAGCGCAGAGCCACATGCTAAACCCAAGTGTCCAGGCTTAAAAGCGTCAGACACGATTATCCGACAGCTTTTCACGATGCCGCCGTCGCCGCGCGGATGCCCAATATCGTGACGCAGCCGATATTCCAGTTCTTGATCGCTGAAATGCAAAAGGTCACGAGACGGCCACCTGCAGCACAGTCTAATCTGGTGCAGTTATCCGGCGCGATCCCTGCGACCAGAACCAATCAAAAGCACGAAGACGAATACCGCACCCACGGATGTCGTCACAATGCCCACCGGAATTTCCTGAGGCGCCAGCACCAGACGGGACACGATATCCGAGCCCGTCAGCAAGCTCGCCCCGATGAGCGCCGATGTCGGGATAAGGCGCGTATGTAGAGTACCTGCCAATCCCCGCGCGATATGGGGCACCATCAGCCCCACGAAACCGATCACCCCGGCGACAGAGACGAAGGTGGCAGTCGACAAAGCGGCCACGAGGAACATCACCATGCGCAGGCGAGCCACAGGCACACCGAGGGACGAAGCCGTGGCATCACCCGCCAAAAGTCCGTCAAGCCAGCGACGCCGATAGAGCGCATAGGCCAGGATCAGGGCAAGACCAGCCAGCACCAATGGCAACGTCTCCCACCGCGAAAGGCCCAAGCCCCCCAACATCCAGAACACGACGGAATGCGCCGCGCGACTGTCGCCGGCGAAGATCAGGTAATTGGTCAGCGCGGCAAAAAGGAAGGATACGGCAAGTCCCGCCAATATCAGCTTTTCCGGCGCAGAGCTGCGCAAAGACCGCACCAAGGCCAACACAATGCCGGAGGCCACGATGCCGCCGCAGAAAGCCGCCAAAGGCAGCGTCCAGATGCCCAGCACGTCGCCCGTGACAGTGATCACAAACACCGCACCTGCCGCCGCGCCGGACGAAAGGCCGAAGAGAAACGGATCGGCCAGATCATTGCGCGTGGTCGTTTGCAGGACCACGCCCACAATGCCCAAGCCCGCCCCGATCAGGGCCGCAAAGAGCGCGCGGGGAAAGCGCAGTTCAAAAATGATGCGATGGGTGGGGGTGGCCTCGGCATCGCTCCAGCCAAAGCCCGTGGCCATCGCGCCTGCCACATCGGACAGCGGAATGCGTGTGGTGCCGTAGAGCACCGACAACAAGATGAGGGCGATCAAAATGACCGCCCCCATCGTCAATATGAACCCGTAGCGGATCACCTCAGAACAGGTCGGGGTGCATCGCCTTGGCCATCTTCTCAATGGCGTCGATGTTGGCCGGGCCAGGCGTCAGTTCTTCATAACGCAGGCCGATCCAGCGTTCGTTCTTGACGGCATCGACGCCGGACATGACCGGATGATCCTGCAGGAATTTGAACGTATCTTCTGCGCCATTTCCGGTCTGATAGTCCAGCAGAACCAGAAATTCCGGGTTGGCCGCCGCGACCGTTTCCCACGACGTGCGGCCCCAGCTTGTGTCCATGTCATGGGTCACATTTTCACCACCCGCAGCCGCGATCATGGCATCTGGAATGGCGAACTTTCCCGCTGTGAACGGCGCATCGGCCGGACCGTCGAGCAGGAAGACACGCGGGGTGGCGGTGTCTTTAGTCTCAGCCTCAATCGCGGCCAGTTGCTCTTTCCAACCGGTGACCAGTGCCTCGGCCTTGTCCGACACATCCATCACCTGGCCCAGACGCATCACATCGCCAAAGAGCAAATCCATGCTGGCCTCTGGGCGGTCCTCATGCAGGTGAATGCAGCTTTCGGACAGGACCATGGTCTGGATGCCGAAGGGCTCCAGCGTCTCAGGCGTGACTTCGCCACCGGGGCGCATGCCGTAATACCACCCGGCAAAGAACATATCCGGCGAGGCCCCAACGAGGTTCTCGACCGTCGGGTATTTCGGCGCCAGCTCTGGGATATCGCCACGCGCCTCATCGAAATCAGGGCTGGTCTTGTACCAACCGGTGATGCCGGTCAGCCCCACGATCTTGTCTTGCAGACCCAAGGCAAAAGCCATCTCCGTCATGTTCATGTCATGCACGATCACGCGCTCGGGCGTGTCGGCAAAGACCAGCGGCTGCCCGCAATTGTCAACCGTTACCTCAGCGCTGGCCGCACTGGCCGAAACAATCAGCGCAGTGGTGGTGAGCAGTTTTTTCATCTAAATTCTCCTTTAGATTGGCACGTTGGTTTTCTGGATATCGAGCGCAGGTATCTGGCGGCCAGCATGAGGCAGCAGCAGATACGTCACGCCGAATGTGTCTTGCACATTCTGCGGGGTCAGCACATCACCGGCCGCACCGAACGCCGTAAGCCGCGCGTCCTTGATCAAGGCGGCGTGGCTGGCAAATTCCGGGATCATGACAAGGTCATGGACCACCATCACTACGGTAATCCCAAGTGCCGCCACGAGCGACAGCATCCGCCCCTTGGCGTCTGGGTCAAGGTGATTGGTCGGTTCATCAAGAAAGAGCAACTGCGGCTTTTGGCAAAGCGCGCGGGCGATGTGCGCGCGTTGGCGTTCTCCGCCCGACAACTGGCCGAGCGGCTTTTCCGCGATCTGGGTCAGTCGCGTGATCTCAAGCACATGTGCCAACGCGCGTTCGTGGTCGGTCGATGAGGCCTCCGCCCAGATGGGCATCTGACCCAGCGCCACGTAGTCGCGCAAGCTTAGCCTGGCATCGGGCGCCGATTGCTGGCTGACCACCGCGATCATGCGGGCGCGCTCATGGGGCTTCAACGTCCCGAGCGGACGGCCATCAATGGTGATCTCGCCAGAGCTCGGGATCTCCAAGCCTGCCATCAGGTTCAAAAGCGTGGTCTTGCCCGCCCCGTTGGGCCCTGCGATCGCCAAAATCGCGCCCGGGTTCAAATCAAAGGACACGCTCTCCAACAGCACTTGGCCCGATGGCGCGCGCCGCGTCACATCGCTGACGGACAGCATTGGGTTCGTGGCGCTCAAGACGCGCACTCAGCACAATCGGGTTCGCAGGCCATCCCTGCCATAGAGCCTCCCTCCGGGACGCCCCGCCCCGGGTCAAGTCGAACATCAGATGGCAGGTCTCCTGACTTGCGGATCCTCGCTTTGCCGACCTTCCCAACCCAGATGGATCAGTGGTGTCTTCGGCGTCGCTCACCGCTTACAGTTGCGGGGGCAGTCACGGAATTGGCGCCTTATGGCTACACCGCACCGTGTTCCCTTTTCATCTTCCGGCCTTTGGCCGTTGAAGAACCATCAGATCGAGCTAACCGTCTGATCCATGCAGGGTCAACCGATTTCTTGCCCGGCAAAACGCCTGTCCTTTACCAAGGGCTCAGCTGCCATGCGACGATTGGCCGACAGCAAATGGCTTGCCAGATCAGGATTGGCGGCTACAACCGACGGGTTGATGTTTGTGGGAGGCACCAACGTGTTAGATGTGGCAATAATTGGCGGTGGCCCTGCAGGCAGCACGGCTGGGGCACTTTTGAAAAAATACGCGCCTGACATGCAGGTCGCCATCTTTGAACGAGAGGTTTTTCCCCGCGACCATGTGGGCGAAAGCCAGCTACCACCGATCAGCAAGATCCTCGACGAAATGGGCTGCTGGGAAAAGGTGGAGGCCGCAAATTTCCCGATCAAGATCGGCGCGACATATCGTTGGGGCAAAAGCAAAGATCTGTGGGATTTCTTTTTCATCCGCTCCGGCCAGTTCGAAGGCACGTCCCGTCCTGGAAGCTATGAAGGTCAGCGTCTGCAAACCGCGTTTCAGGTGGATCGTTCTGTCTATGACGACATTCTGCTCAACCACGCCGAAGAAATGGGGTGCCAGGTGCATCAGGGCGTGGGCGTCAAACAGGTCTCTGTCGACGGGGACCGCGTCACAGGCCTGACGCTGACAAACGGCGACACGGTTGAGGCGCGCCACTACATGGATGCCTCCGGCAATGTGGCCGTGCTGCGCAAAGCGTTGGGCGTTGAGGTGGATCAGCCCGGCGCGCTGCGCAACATCGCGATTTGGGATTATTGGGACAATGCCGAATGGGCCGAAACCATCGGCGTCGGCGGCACCATGGTGCAGGTGATGAGCATTGGATCCGGCTGGATCTGGTTCATCCCCCTGTCGCCGACGCGCACGTCCATCGGCTATATCTGCCCTGCGCATGTCTACAAAGACGCGCAAAAAAGCCGCGAAGATCTCTACCTCGACGCACTGGCGCAAGAGCCGTTGATCAGCAGCCTGACAGCCAATGCCAAGCGGGAAGGCAAGCTGGCGGCGACCAAGGATTGGTCCTGCCTGTCGCGACGTATGGCTGGCGAGAACTGGTTCTTGATCGGCGAAACGACAGGCTTTGCCGATCCTATCCTCGCAGCGGGCATGACGCTCAGCCACGCGGGCGCGAGGGAAGCGGCTTATACGATACTGGAACTCGACAAAGGCAATCACGACCCGGCCTGGCTGCGCGACAGCTACGCGCAATTGCAAACGATGCGGATCAGCCGACACATTCAGTTTGCCGATTTCTGGTATGCCGCCAACGGGCAGTTCACCGACCTGCAGGATTACACCGCCAAAATCGCCGCCGATGCAGGCCTGAAGCTGACCCCCAAGGAGGCGTTTCAATGGCTGGGCACTGGCGGCTTCATTGAGGATTTCCAAGGTCAGGTGGGTTTGGGCAGCTACGATGTGGGGTCGATAAAGCAGGTGACCGGGCTGTTCACGGATGAGGTGCCGGAATGGGAATTGAGCCAGTACAATGTGTTTGATCTCAACCTCGATGGCGTTGGTCAGCGAAAAGTGCCAAACTACCTCAAAGGGGAAATCCACGCGAAAACCTGTCTGGTAAAAGACACGCGTATTCTGCCGTTGGTGGGGGTGACAGAGCTGATTTTTGCGATCCTGCAGCGACATCGCAATATCGGCGACATCGTAGGCGCGTTGCAGGCCTTTTTGGCCAAACGCAACGTCAATGCAACGCCTGCTCAGGCCTTCATGTACGCAATTCAGCCCCTTGAGGTGATGGTTGTGGCCGGATGGGTCACCCCGAACCTTGACCCCACTCAGTCGCGTTTGAACCTCTCAACGCCCATCAGCGGTGAAGTTGTTCGCGTCAGGCAAAGTTAGACGCCTGGCGTCCCAAAAGCCTGAGGATTGACCAGGTCCGGGAATGCGGTCACAACCCTAGGGTGATCAGGGGCAAGGCAATCCGCTTGCAGGCCGAAATTTCGTGTCCGATACGTTACAATTGGCCCACGCTGTGATGCCCGCAAATTGACACGGCACATATCTCGATGCGAATTAAACAGGAGGGCTCGGGTCCAATTGGGTTAGGGTATTTCATTGAAGCACAAGCAAATTTCCAATGCAGCAGGTCTGGCCGTCGCCGCCACGCTAGCAGCAGGTACAACCGCAGATGCGCAGGCTTTGGTCGTCACGACAACAGACCCGATGCAGCCAATCACGGATTTTAGCACGACCACATCCACAATCGACGTCACAACGACCGGCACGTCGATTGCTGACTTGGACCTCGCGATCGATTTGGATCACACGTGGTTTGGTGACCTGACTGCCACCCTGACATCCCCGACGGGAACCGTCGTAACGCTCTTTGACAGACTGGGTGTCGGCCCATCATCCACGTTCGGTATTTCCGAAAACGCAGTCGGTACATACACTTTTGATGATGAAGCCGCCAATCAGATCGGGTCTGTTACCAGCGGCAGCGAAGTGACGCCCGGCACCTACACGACTGACACAGTATCAGGGCTTCTTTCCACCTTTGACGGCGAAGACCCCAACGGAACATGGACCCTGACAATCTCGGACGGTGCAGGCGGGGACCAAGGCAATCTGAACCTGTGGGAATTGATCTTGACGATGATCGCCAGTTCGTTTGACAAGGAACACGACGACATTCAAGCCACAGCATCCAGCCTGGGCCGGTTGACGACTGGCGCGGCATCTGGCGCAGTGAGCAACGCCAACAACAACAGCTTTGCGTCGCGTGATTTGCAAAGCAGTCTGGGCGTGTCGCGTGCAAACACCGCCGACACGATGGGGCTGGCCCCTATCATCTCAACCCAAGGCGGAACGCTGGTGGGCAATACGTTTGTATGGGGCACGCTGTCTGGGTTTGATCTGAAGGCGCGCAGCACGTCGAAATATTATGGTGGTGGCCTGCGCGTGGGCGTGGACACCGCGTTTTCGCAGAACCTGATCGCGGGTGTGTCGCTGGGTTACAATGATGTCGGGGGCTCCACCACAGTGGCGTCCACCGAAGGCGATTTCTGGTATTTGCAACCCTATCTTGGCTTCCGGTCGGGCGCGTGGTCAGGTGATTTCTCTGTGCTTTATGGACAGGGGGACTACACGCAGACATCTTCGGGTGGAATAGGCACAGCTGACAGCGAAATGTGGGCAGCAAGCCTGTCTGTCGAACGCTCGTTTGCGCTGTCCAATGGCGTGCAGCTGGCCTCAATTTCGTCCATCACCCATGGGACCGAGGATGTGACCGGCAAGACCGGGACACTGGCGACAGCAGCCAGCACAACTCTGGATTACACAGAAGTGTCGACCGGTCTGCGGTGGTCCAATACGTTCGGGTTTGCGACACCCTATGCCGGATTGTATCTTGATTACCTTGAAACGGACGCGTCCAATGTGTCGCCCGGGAACCTCGATATCGATGGGTTCAACGGCCGCGTCGAAGTGGGCGGACAGTTTCAGTTGACGAACTCAACGACCCTGGGCACCGGGATTGAAGCTGGCGGCATCGGGGCGAACTTCTTCGAAGTCAGCGGCTTTTTGAGCCTGCGAGTTGCCTTCTGACGCCGCAATCCTGAAAAATCCTTTCCAAAGCCCCGCCACACACCGTTCTGGCGGGGCTTAGTTTTGGCAACCTGTTATCCGATGAAATCGCAACCCATGGTGCGCCGCAACGCCTCGCTCAGTTCGTCCACCGTATCGGTCGTGGCATACGTGCCGCCCGTGCGATCAGAGAGGCATTTGGCCTCGGACACACCGGTCGGGTAAAGCTTGTCGTCACGGACACCGGTGCTGAATTCCGTTGCCACGCGGAAACCAATCACGTGCACGGTCAGATCAGCCGCTTCCAAAGCAAGCTTTGAACCCAAGGCGCAGGGCAGCCCGCCGCAGGTATCGTTTCCGTCGGTGACCAGCACCACAATGCCGGGATCGGTTCGGTAGTTCAGCACCTCTGCGGCCTCTCGCACCGCTTCGGTCAGCGGGGTCAGGCCGTTGGGATCAAGCCAGGAGATTGCCTCAAGAATGGGCCCGGCCGCATCCGCGACGGGTGGGAATTTCAAGTTGATCCCCTCACAGGAGTTTTCCGGCCCGGGGCCGTATGTGATGAGACCAATGCGCCTGATAGGCGCAATCTGGGGCATCGCATCGTGCAGCGCTGTGCGGGCATCATCAATGCGCTGCGGGCCGTCCAGATGCAGACCCAGTTCCGCCATGGAGGCCGATCCGTCAAACACCAGCATCGCGTCGCGCACGCAATCCTGTGCGATGGCTGGCCCGATATGGGGCAGCACACCGGCAAGAAGGGCGGCACTGGCGGTTACGGGACGTTTCATACTTCAATGACATAACGCCCTGCGCGCAAGGTCAACACGTGAGGCGTCGCAATCGCACCGTCCGAAGGCGCATTCGCAGAGGTTCGAATCGTATTGCGCAGACATGATCCGGGCTATGGGCCTGCCTATTCCCACGCCGTTTGACCTGTTGTCCCCGACCGATCTGGATGTGATCGAGGCGAATGCCGATGACATCCTGCGCACAATCGGGGTGGAGCTTCAGGACGATCCTGAAAGCCTTGAGGCCATCGCATCCATCGGTGCGCGCGTGGACAGCGAGCGGGTATTTACCGATGCGGCCACACTGCGAAAAATGATTGAAAAGGCCCCGCCAACGTTTCAGTGGCAAGGGCCGAAAGGCCAGACAGGTATACAGGTCGGCGGCAGCGGACAGGCGGTGATCAGCCCAACCTTCGGACCGCCGCGCGTAAAACTGCCGGACGGCACGATCCGCATGGCCACGATTGAGGATTACCGCCAGCTTGTAGAGATTTGCGATGAAAGCGCGGTCATGGACAGCACCGGTTTCCTTTTATGCATTCCGCATGAAAATGGCGCGATGGTGGGCCATATGGAGATGGCCGCGGCGCATATTGAGCTGTCTGATAAGCCGATGATGGGCACGATCATCTCCGAGGAAGCGCTGCGCGAGGTAGCCTGTGCTGTGGGGGTGACTAGGCCGAACCCGCCTTGCCGCCTGATCCACATGATTAACCTCACGCCGCCGCTGGTCTGCCAACCGAACCCCCTACGCTGCCTGCGCGCCTCTGCGCAGCTGGGACAGGCGACCGGCGTTTGGTCTTACATGATGATGGGCGCCACCGCACCGGTGACATTGGCAGGCGCTTTCGCACAGGGTCTGGCGGAAGTGATGGTGGGCCTTGCACTCACCCAGATCTACAATCCCGGCGCGCCGGTCGTGGGCGGAATTTTTGCCACGCCCTTTTCGATGCAGTTCATGGGGCCGACCTTCGGCACACCGGAATCGCACATCGCCCATATCGCGGGCTGCCAGTTGATCCGCCGTCTGGGCATCCCGACGCGCGGGGACGGGATGCTTTCTTCATCAAAACTCAATGACGCGCAGGCGGGATACGAAGGTGCCTCCGCCCTTGGTGGGTCGCTTCTCGGTGGGGCCGACCTGATCCTGCACGGGGCCGGGTGGTCTGAGTTCGGGCGGCTTTATGACATCGAAAAGCTGATATCCGATTGCGGGCTCATGTCCGGTAGGTGACGCGATCAGAAACCCGAAGCTTCACTCAGCGCATCCATGTCGCAAGAGACGATATGGCGCGCGCCTTTCATGTCGATGATGCCGTCTTTGCGCAGCTGCGTGATTTGGCGGCTCACGGTTTCAATCGTCAGACCGATGTGATCGGCAATGTCGCCGCGCCCCAGAGGCAAGTCGAACCCCACAGCACCATGACAGCCGTGATTGCGCATCTTTTCGGCCACATGCAAAAAGAAGGTCGCAACCCGTTCGCGCGCTGTCTTACGGCCCAAAAGCACCATCCAGTCGCGCGCCAGTTGCAATTCATTCAACGTGCGCTCCAGCAATTTGCGCTCCAGCGCGGGGTAGCGCCCCAGGAGTTCCTGAAACCCGTCGCGGGGGAAAATGCACAGCTCCAGATCCGACACCGCCTCGATCGTGTAATGCTCCTGCACTGCAGCGCCATCAGACCGCATGGTCCCGCCAATAAAGTCCGATGGCAGAAGCAGGCCAACAATCTGCATACGCCCGTCTTCGGCACCGCGCAGCAGCTTTGCCACCCCTTTCGTAACATTTGCAAAATCGCGCGCCACATCCCCTTCGATCACATGCACTTGGCCGGGTTTGAGCCTCTTGCGCCGGGAGATCCCGTTGAGATCGGCAATCTCTTCAGACGACAACGCGCCACATAGACTGCTGTTGCGCACAGCACAGGCAGCGCAGACAGCAGGCTCTGACAATTCATCAGGCGCGACTGTGGCGGAGTGATCGTGTCCCATGAAATCTCCTACCCAAAGGCTATGGGCCATTTGGCCTATTGGCAAGAATTTCGTCGGTTGCGCCAAAAACAACCAAAATTCCACTCAAAAATTGACCCAGATCAATTCGCGATCCGCAAATCTGATGCAAACAGTCGGTGTGCCTGAAACGGGACGGGCCACGCCGACACCGATATCTCGGCGACTTTACGCATGCCAGCGCCGCTCTGACCATCAGGCCAACGACCCTAGCCGGAAGTGAGCCACGCCAATGACAGATACAGCCAGCCCAGATGCGCGCACTGATATTCCTGTGATCCGAGACATCACCACTGAGGATGTCTTCGCAGCATTGAAGGCCGGGCTGAGCGATTTTCAACGCGCCCCGTTGTTTGGCCTGTTCTTCGGCGCGGTGTTTTCCTGTTTCGGCGTTCTGATGGCGACCCTGCTGTTTTATGGATCGGCGGGGTACTGGGTGTTGCCGCTGACCGCCGGGTTTCCTCTGATCGGTCCGTTTGCTGCTATCGGATTGTATGAAGTCTCTCGCCGTCTGAAATCAGGTGAGCCGCTCAGCTGGGGCGCCGTCTTGTCGGCCGGGTTCACCTCCCGCAGCGGGCAATTGCCGTTTTTTGCCGTTGTCGCGGTGTTCTTCCTGCTGGTCTGGATCGTGATCGCACGGGTGGTGTTTGCTATTACTTTCGGCACCGCGTCCATGACCAACGTCATGACCTCGATTGAGGTCTACACCACGTTTGAAGGCATCTCGATGCTGCTGATTGGCGGCGTCATAGGGGCCGCACTGGCGGGGCTTTTATTCTCCATTTCAGTGATCGGCGTGCCGATCCTGCTGGATCGCGACATCGACGTGGTGACCGCCATGATCACAAGCTTCAAGGCCACAGTGGAAAACCGTGGGCCGATGATCCTCTGGGCCATCATCATCGCGGGCGCGACCCTTATCGCGAGCCTGCCACTTTTCCTCGGCATGGTGCTGATCTTCCCGATGCTGGGGCACAGCGCATGGCACCTCTATCAGGCCGTGATCGAACCCTGAGGCAAAAAAAATATCCCTCAGCGCTGGCGATTGATTCAGATCAAGGCAAGCCCGCGATCGGGACGGCACAAAAGGCAAAATGGGACACAATTTAGGTAACCGCCATGTGGGACATTACAAAGCTCGTATCGCTCGCTCTGATCGCGTTCTTCACAGCCCTCGCTGCGGATTGGGGGCATGATCTGGCCTATAAGGTTCATGCGCTTATCATCCTGATCACGGCGTTTGGGCTTTTCGTTTGGCAATTGCGTCAAGTGGGCGACCCCAAGCCGGTGGTGCTCACGGAGCGCTACATGGACGGGCCCGTGCGCGCGGGCGTGATCGCCACCGCATTCTGGGGCGTCGTGGGGTTTCTGGCGGGCGTTTTCATTGCCTTTCAACTGGCCTTTCCGGAACTCAATTTCGACTGGGGCCAGCCCTATACCAACTTCGGACGGCTGCGGCCCCTGCACACATCGGCGGTGATCTTTGCCTTTGGGGGCAACGCGCTGATCATGTCGTCTTTCTACATCGTGCAACGCACCTGCGGCACGCGGCTATGGGGCGGCAACCTCGCCTGGTTTGTCTTCTGGGGCTACAATTTCTTCATCGTGCTGGCGGCCACCGGATACCTTCTGGGCGCCACGCAATCCAAGGAATATGCCGAACCCGAATGGTATGTGGATCTGTGGCTGACCGTCGTCTGGGTCTGCTTCCTACTCGTCTTCATGGGCACCATCATGCAGCGCAAGGAACGCCATATCTACGTGGCCAACTGGTTCCTTTTGGCCTTCATCATCACGGTGGCCATGCTGCATGTGGTCAACAATATCTCGATCCCCGTCTCGATCCTCGGCTCCAAATCCGTGCAGATCTTCTCAGGCGTGCAGGATGCGATGGTGCAGTGGTGGTACGGCCATAACGCCGTGGGTTTCTTCCTGACCGCCGGGTTCCTGGGGATGATGTACTACTTCGTGCCCAAGCAGGCAGGCCGACCCGTCTACAGCTACAAACTGTCGATCATCCACTTCTGGGCGCTGATCTTCCTCTATATTTGGGCGGGTCCCCACCACCTCCATTACACGGCTCTCCCTGACTGGGCGTCCACGCTCGGCATGGTGTTTTCCATCATCCTGTGGATGCCCAGCTGGGGTGGCATGATCAACGGCCTGATGACGCTGCAAGGCGCGTGGGACAAGATCCGCACCGATCCGATCATCCGCATGTTCGTGATCTCCCTCGCCTTCTACGGCATGTCCACCTTTGAAGGGCCGATGATGTCGATCCGCGCGGTCAATTCGCTCAGCCACTACACCGATTGGACCATCGGACACGTGCATTCCGGCGCGCTTGGTTGGAACGGCATGATCACCTTCGGCGCGCTCTACTTCCTGACACCGCGCCTCTGGGGTCGCGCACAGATGCACTCCATGGCCGCGATCAACTGGCACTTCTGGCTCGCCACCATCGGGATCGTCCTCTACGCGGCGGCGATGTGGGTGACGGGCATCATGGAAGGCCTGATGTGGCGCGAGGTCGATGCCAACGGCTTCCTCGTCAACAGCTTCGCCGACACGGTTGATGCCAAGCTGCCCATGTATGTCCTGCGGGGCTTGGGCGGGGTGCTCTACCTCACCGGCGCGCTGATCATGGTCTGGAATATGTGGATGACCATCCGCGCCGGCCAACGCCAAACCGCCACTGTCGGAGTGCCAGCAGAATGAGCGATACATCCTTCACCTCCCGCTTCCTCAAGGGTCACGCCGTTCTGGAACGCAGCCCCACGCTGCTTCTGGGGCTGTCCCTCAGCGTCGTCACCATCGGCGGCATTGTTGAGATTGTCCCCCTCTTCTACCTCGAAAACACCATCGAGGATGTGGAAGGCGTGCGGCCTTATTCGCCGCTCGAACTGGCCGGGCGTGATATCTATGTCCGCGAAGGTTGCTACGTGTGCCATTCCCAGATGATCCGCCCCATGCGCGATGAGGTCGAACGCTACGGCCACTATTCGCTGGCGGCCGAAAGCAAATATGACCGACCTTTCCAGTGGGGATCGAAGCGCACGGGCCCCGATCTCGCCCGTGTCGGTGGCCGATATTCCGATGCCTGGCATGTGGACCACTTCACCGACCCGCAATCCGTGGTGCCCGAAAGCGTGATGCCGAAATATGAATTCCTGCTCAATGCAGAGCTTGAGACCGAATATATCTCCGATCTTCTGGCCACCCATAAGCTCATCGGCACGCCCTACACCGACGAAATGGTGGATGAGGCCGAGGCCGACATGCGCACGCAGGCTGACCCGGATGCCGATTGGGGCGCTATGCTGGAACGCTACCCCGGCGCGGTCGTGTCCAATTTCGATGGCCAGCCCGCGCTGACCGAAATGGATGCACTCATCGCCTACATGCAGATGCTCGGCACGTTGGTGGATTTCTCCACCTTCACGCCGGATGAAAGCCGCTGAGGGAGATTGCCATGGAACTCTACACGCTCCTGCGCGCCTTCGCCGACAGCTGGTTCCTGCTGGCCATGACGCTTTTCTATCTGGGCGTGATCGCCTGGGCCTTCCGCCCGGGATCCCGCGCCACCCATGATGAGATCTCTCAGATCCCGCTGCGCGACGATGATTTCGACCCGCGCGCGATGAGAAAGGAGGCCGAGTGATGGCCGATCAATCCTCTCAGCATGATCCTATTACCGGGACCGAGACCACCGGCCACGATTGGGACGGGATCACGGAGCTCAACACGCCGCTGCCGCGTTGGTGGCTTTGGACACTCTACGGAACGATTGTCTGGGGCATTGGCTACACCATCGCCTATCCGGCCTGGCCCCTGATCAATGGTGCGACCGAAGGTCTGCTGGGCTACTCCACCCGCGCGGAAGTCGCCGAAGACATAGCCCGCGTTGACGCACAAAACGCAGGTATAGCCGCAACGCTGGCCAGTGCAGATCTGACCACGCTGTCCCGCGATGACCCGGCTTACCAATTCGGCGTCTCGGGCGGCGCGGCTGTCTTCCGCGCCAATTGTTCCCAATGCCACGGCGCGGGCGCGGCGGGGGCCGTGGGCTATCCCAACCTGCTGGATGACGCATGGCTCTGGGGCGGCACGCTGGCAGAAATTGAATACACCGTCACCCACGGCATTCGGAACGATCAGGATGACGATGCGCACTGGTCCGAAATGCCCGCCTTTGGCGATATCTTTTCGGATGAAGAGATTGGCATGACCACGGACTACGTGCTGTCGCTCTCCGGCCAAGACCATGACGCGGCCATGGCCGAGCAAGGGGCGGTGCTTTTCGCCGAAAACTGCGCTTCTTGCCACGGGGACGCGGCCTTGGGTGACACGTCCGTGGGGGCGCCTAACCTTGCTGATGCCATCTGGCTTTACGGCGGCAGCCGCGCAGATATCGAATATTCCATCACAAATGCCCGCTTCGGCGTGATGCCCGCCTGGGGCCTACGCCTGTCGGATGAGGACGTGAAAGCGGTCACGCTTTACATCCATCAGCTTGGGGGCGGTCAATGACATGGGCGCTCAGTCGCATTTCCAGGGACGCGCCGCGAAGGCGATGACCGATCCGGCCAACTCCAGCCTTTACGCCGCCAGAGAGCCGATCTTTCCCCGCGACGTAAAAGGCAAGTTCCGCCGCCTGAAATGGGCGATCATGGCGGTGACTTTGGGGATCTATTACATAATGCCGTGGATCCGGTGGGATCGCGGCCCGAACCTGCCCGATCAGGCGGTTCTGGTGGATCTGGCCAACCGTCGTTTCTATTGGTTCTGGATCGAGATTTGGCCGCATGAATTCTACTTCGTGGCGGGTCTTCTGATCATGGCGGGCTTGGGCCTCTTCCTTTTCACGTCTGCCCTTGGTCGCGTCTGGTGTGGCTATACCTGCCCACAGACCGTTTGGACTGACCTTTTTCTTCTGGTCGAGCGAAAGGTCGAAGGCGACCGCAACAATCAGATCCGTTTGCTCAAATCCAAATGGACGCCGCGCAAAATCCGTCTGCGATTAACCAAATGGACACTCTGGCTGCTGATCGCTGTGGCCACCGGCGGGGCTTGGGTGTTTTACTTTGCTGACGCGCCCAAGCTCTTCGTAGACCTCTTCACACTACAGGCCGCGCCGGTGGCCTATTCGACCGTGGCCGTCCTGACCGCCACCACCTTCATCTTCGGCGGCTTCATGCGCGAACAGGTCTGCATCTACATGTGCCCCTGGCCCCGCATTCAGGCCGCGATGATGGATGATGACACGCTGACCGTCGCCTATCGCGACTGGCGCGGGGAGCCGCGCGGCAAGGCCCGCAAGAATGAGGCTCCAAAAGGCGACTGCATCGATTGCATGGCCTGCGTCAATGTATGCCCCATGGGCATCGACATCCGAGATGGCCAACAGATGGAATGCATCACCTGCGCGCTTTGCATCGACGCTTGCGATGAAATCATGGGCAAGATCGGCAAAGATCGCGGGCTCATCGACTACCTCGCCCTCTCGGATAAACCACGCGAACGCGACGGCCATAAACCCCGCTCCGCATGGTTTCATATCTTCCGCCTGCGCACGATGCTCTACACCGCCGCGTGGTCGCTCTGCGGTCTTGTTCTGCTCTACGCGCTCTTCATCCGCCCCGCGATCGACATCACTGTCGCGCCCATCCGCAACCCGCAATTCGTGACACTCTCTGACGGCGCCATCCGAAACGCCTACGACATGCGCCTGCGCAACAAACACGGTGAGGCGCGCGCGTTCGAATTCCAACTGGTGGGCGACGCCGCTATGACCCTGCGGCTTGAGGGGCAAACCGGTCTCGAAACTCTGGTCCCGGCCGACGACACCTCCCTGCAGCGCGTCTACGTGATCGCGCCCGCAGGCTCCGCCCCTGCCACGGGCGACCGGTCTGAGCTGCGTTTCTGGATCGAAGATATGGTTTCCGGCGAACGGGCCTATAAAGACAGTTTATTCAACGGAAAGGGCACGCAATGAAGGACCGCAAACTGACCGGCTGGCACGTGCTGGCCATGTTCTGCACAGGCTTCGGCATCATCATTACAGTGAACATGATCCTCGCCTTTTCCGCCGTGCGCACCTTCCCGGGGCTGGAGGTGAAAAACTCCTATGTGGCCAGCCAAAGCTTCGACCGTGACCGCGCCGCGCAAGAGGCGCTCGGCTGGGACGTCTCCGCCAATGTGGAAGATGATTTCCTTGTCCTGCGCATTGACGACGATCTGGGCCCCATATCGCCGCAGATCACCCGGGCCACACTGGGCCGCGCCACCCATGTGGGCGATGACCGTGAACTCAACTTCAAATTCGACGGCACCGCGCATTTCGCCGGGGCGGCGGATCTGGCGCCCGGCAACTGGAACCTGCGCTTTGCGGCTGTGACCGAGGATGGCACTGAGTTCAAGCAACGCATTATCCTGAGGGTGAAAAGATGAGCGTCGTCGCCTGTCCCGGATGCGCCACCGCGCCAGATGACAGGCAAGCTGCGTCTTTCGACGCACCTACCCACCACCTCGTCCTGCCCGGCATTCATTGCGCAGGGTGCATCAGCACGGTGGAATCCACCCTCCTTGAACGCCCCGACATCCGCGCTGCCCGGGTAAACCTCACTCAGCGCCGCGTCTTCATCACGTCTGAGCCCGGCACCGACCCCACCCCATGGATCGCCGCCCTCTCCCGCGCTGGGTTTGAAGCCTATGAGGCAGGTGCGCCGGATGAACGTCACGGCGATGACCTGCTGCTACCTTTGGGTGTTGCGGGCTTTGCGATGATGAATGTCATGCTACTCTCCGTCGCCGTCTGGTCCGGCGCGGTCGATAGCACCCGTGATTTCCTGCACTGGATCGCCGCCGCCATCGCGCTTCCGGCCACGGGATACGCCGCACAACCCTTCTTCCGCCACGCCTGGAGCGCGCTCAAAGTCGGTCGCCTCAACATGGATGTGCCGATCTCCCTGGCCATCATCCTCGCCTGCGGCATGTCGGTTTATGAGGTCATGCATGGCGGCGCGCATGCGTGGTTCGATGCCGCCCTCGCGCTCACCTTCTTCCTGCTGGTGGGTCGCGTTCTGGATCAACGCCTGCGTCGCCGCGCCCGCTCTGCCGCCGATGATCTAGCGGCCCTTGAGCCCGCGCGTGTCATGCGCCTTGAAGGCGACACGAAAATGAGCCGCCCAGTCGCCGAGATCAACGTCGGCGACCGCCTCTGGATCACCGCCGGGGGCCGCGTGCCCGTTGATGCGGTGCTCGAAACCGGCACGGCTGAGGTCGACTGCAGCTTCCTCACCGGTGAAAGTGATCCCGTAACACGGCAAGCGGGCGATGCGCTTTGCGCAGGTGAGGTCATGCTCACCGGCCCCGCCACCCTGCGCGCCACCGCCGTGGGCGAAGACACCACCCTGCGCCGCATCGCACAGCTTGTCGCCACAGCAGAGATTTCACGCGGCACCTACCGGTCGCTCGCTGACAAGGCGGCGGAAATCTACACCCCCGCCGTTCATATCATTTCTGCGGCCGCCTTCCTCGGCTGGTTGATCACCACCGGCGATGTCCGCATGGCGCTCAATGTCGCCATCGCCACGCTGATCATCACCTGCCCCTGCGCCCTTGGCCTCGCTGTGCCTGCCGTCGCCGTCGCCGCTACGTCGCAGCTTTACCGCCGGGGTCTGCTTCTCACGTCTGATACCGCGCTGGAACGGCTTGCTGGGGTCGACATGGTCGTCTTCGACAAGACCGGCACGCTGACCGAACGCCGCCTCTCTATCCCCAACACCATGCCTCCTGAGACGCGCACCGTGCTGCGTGCTTTGGCGGAAGCTTCCGATCACCCGCTCTGCCGCGGTCTGTTGCCTGGTCTGCAGGATGTGTCCCCTGCCTCGCTCAGCGACACCGCGGAAGAGCCGGGCGAAGGCGTGCGCGCGGTCTGGTTGAATCATCCCGTTTTCCTTGGCCGCCGCACGCCGAATGATGCCACTGTCGTGCTGCGAATCGGCGAGGCGGACCATGTTCTGCCTTCCTGCGAAACGCTGCTGCCCTCTGCCAAGGATGCGGTCGACGGGCTGCGCGCCTTGGGCCTAAAAACCGCAATGCTGACGGGGGATACGGCAGAAAACGCCGCCCGTATGGCTGAGGACGCAGGCATCGATCAGGTCTGGTCCGGCGAACGCGCCGACGCCAAGCTAGACATCATCGAAAGCCTCAAGGCGGACGGCCAACGCGTGCTGATGGTGGGTGATGGCCTCAATGATCAGGCCGCGATTTCAGCCGCCGACATCTCCATCGCACCCGGCTCCGCGCTGGATGCCACGCGTAAGGCCGCCGACATCATCATCGTCTCAGGCGATATGACCCAGATCGCGCCCGCCATCCGCACAGGCCGCCTCGCCTGCCGCAGGATGAAACAGAATTTCGGCATCGCGGCGGGGTACAACTCCATCGCCGTGCCGATCGCGGTGCTGGGATTTGCCACACCACTGGCGGCGGCGATCGCCATGTCCACCAGCTCCATCACAGTGATTCTCAACGCAATATGGGGGTTTCGGTCATGAATATTCTGGTCGTTCTGGTGCCGTGTTCCCTCATTCTGGGCCTTGGCGCGCTTGCCGCCTTCATCTGGACAATCCGGTCCAGCCAATATGACGATATGGAAGGCGACGCCGCGCGCGTTCTTCTGGATGATGACTGACCGACAGCCGATCGCCTAAATTTTGAGTATTTCCGGCAAGATGAAATTCTCAGGCACGTAGGCCCAAAATCGCGCGAGCCTGACCCGGGGTCGCCACAGGGCGTTCGTATTTTTCACACAGCTCCGCGGCGCGGGAAATGAGGGCTGCGTTTGAAGGCGCAAGGGTATCACGGTCAAGGCGCACGTTATCCTCCAACCCGGCGCGCGTATGCCCACCCGCCGCAATGGCCCACTCGTTCACAAGGACCTGCCCGGCACCGATGCCCGCCGCGCACCATTCCGCCTCAGGCGCGCGATCACGCATCTGGGTCACGTAGAAATCAAATACCGCGCGGTCCACCGGCATGGCATTCTTCACGCCCATCACGAATTGCACGTAAAGCTTGCCGTAAAGCAGCCCCGCTTCATGCATGCGGATCGCCTGCAGAATATGGCTGAGGTCAAAGGCCTCCACCTCCGGTGTCACCTCATGGGTGCGCATCTCGGACGATAACCAAGCCACCAGATCGGGTGGGTTTTCATAAACACGCGTCGGGAAGTTGTTCGACCCGACCGAAAGCGACGCCATGTCCGGCCGCAAGGGCAGCATACCGCCCCGCTCCGCCCCTGCGCCCGATCGCCCGCCGGTGGAAAACTGAATGATCACGCCGGGGCAATGCTTCTCCAGACCCTCTTTCAGAGCGGCGAACCTTTCAGGATCGCTGGTGGGCGTTTCATCCTCTTGGCGCACATGGGCATGGATGATAGAGGCACCGGCCTCTACCGCCGCATGGCTGCTCTCGATTTGCTCGGAAACCGAAATAGGCACCGCAGGATTGTCCGCTTTGCGTGGTACCGACCCGGTGATGGCGCAACACAGGATGCAGGGTTTGCCGCTCACGTCAGACATCAAAAAACACCGTCTCCTCGGGGCCCTGCAGATGGATTACATGGGCATAGCCCGCATTGGTCCGCTCCGCCACCATCGTCTCAGCACGGTCGCCAGCCAGACCAAAGACCGGATCGCTCGTATTGTTCTCATCCGGGAAATAAACCCGCGTGGTCAGGCCCAGATTGATGCCCCGCGCCACAATCCAGACGAGGATATGCGGCGTTTGCCCCTCTGCCGCGCCTGGCTTGCAGGCCGTAAAATGCGCAAGCCCCGTCTCCAGATCGGCCGCCTGCCGCCCCCAATGGCCGGCCCTTCCTTCTGAGCCCGCCTGCCAAATCTCAATCAATGCATCGCGCACCGGATCACCTGCCCCATCCAGCACGGTGATATCCAGGGTGATGGCCTCTTCCTGCGCCACTTCCCCGCCCAGCTGCGCGCCCATGGACCTTTGCTCCAACCCGGCGGTCTGGGGCGTGCAGCCTATATGCACATAAGGGCCTGCTGTTTGCGATGGGCTTTCCTTCAGCGCCATCAGGTCCCCTCCATCTGGTTTTCGAAAACCGTCGCACGCCGCCCGCGCAGCACAATGTCAAAACGGTAGGCGCGAATGTCCATGGGCACCGTCGCCTCCATATCCAGCCGTGCCACAAGCCGGTCAACGGCATCCTTAGACGGGATCGACTGCACGATCGGGCAAAGCGCGATATGCGGGTCACCTTCAAAATACATCTGAGTGACCAACCGCTGCGCAAACCCATCCCCGAAGACGGAAAAATGGATATGCGCAGGCCGCCAATCATTGCCGCCATTGGGCCACGGATAGGGTCCCGGCAGAATGGTGCGGAAGCGATAAGACCCATCCTCATCTGAGATACACCGTCCACAGCCGCCAAAATTGTCATCCAGAGGCGCCAGATATCCATCATTCACATGGCGATACCGACCACCCGCATTGGCCTGCCATATCTCGATCAGCTTGCCGGGCACGGGGCGCGCGTCCTCATCCATCAGTCTGCCATGCACGATGATGCGCGGCCCCTGCGCCGTCTGACCCGAGGCCGCGTAGTTCTGGATCAGGTCATCATCGAGCGGGCCAATGTCTTGGCGGGAGAACACAGGCCCGGTGCATTCCGTCCGCGTCTGCGGCATTTGAATGAGCGGCCGCTGCGGGGACCGCAGCCGCGACGACCGATACTCAGGATAAAGCGCCGGGGGATGCCAGGCGAGATCGCGCGGGGCAAAGGGCCCTTCAGGCAACCACCTTCCCCTTGCGCCAACCCAGCGCCATCAACGTGCCTCCAATGGCGATGCCCAGCAAGTCTGTCTTCCAATCGCCAGAAATCATGCAAATGGCCCCCGCCAGCAAAATGATGCGCGTCACAGGCCCAGCAGGCCCAATGAACCATGCTTGCACGGCACCCGCCAGCATCACAACCCCCACAAGTGCTGTGACCATGTTGCGCAGGCTGACATACCATTCCGCCTCCATCAACAAACCGGGGCTGTAGTAGAACATGAAGGGCACGATGAAGGCCGCTAGCCCCACTTTGAAGCTGGTGACGGACGTGCGCATCGGCTCCGAACCAGCGATCGCCGCACCAGCATAGGCGGCCAGCGCCACTGGTGGGGTGATGGCCGAGACGACAGCAAAGTAGAAGACAAAGAAATGCGCGATCAGCGGCTTGATCCCAATCTCGATGAGACCCGGGGCAACGACGGACGCCGCCACCGCATAGGCCGCCGTGGTGGGCATCCCCATGCCAAGAATAACGGCTATCATCATCGCAAAGACCAGCGCCAGAAGCGTGCTTTGCTGCGCCAGATCGAATAGCAAGTTCGAGAACCGCGCGCCCACCCCCGTGAGCGAAATCACCCCAACGATCAACCCCGCACAGGCGCAGACAATGATGATCTGCAACGCCATACGCCCGCCATTGCCCAGCGCCTCATAAACCTGTCGCGGGCCCATTTTGTAGGGCGTCAGCCAACTGACCACCGCCGCCGATGCAATGGCCAACGTCCCCGCCCGGATCACGGAATACCCCGCAAAGAGCGCACCAATAAGGATCACAATGGGTAGGAACAGGTAAAACTGCCGTATCAGATCGCGCATCTTGGGAAGTTCATCCGAGGTCATGCCGCGCATACCTGTCCGGCTCGCCTCAAAATCCACCATGAAGTAGATGGATGCGAAGTAGAGGATCGCTGGGATCAGCGCGGCCACCACCAGTTCGGTGTAGGGAATGCCTGTGATCTCCGCCATGATGAACGCACCCGCCCCCATGATCGGCGGCATGATTTGTCCACCGGTGGAAGCCGCCGCCTCAATCGCGCCCGCCGATTGGGGCCGGTAGCCCACCTTCTTCATCAGCGGAATAGTGAGCGACCCGGTGGACACCACATTGCCCGCTGAGGTGCCGTTGATCATGCCCATGAGGCCTGAGGCCAGCACCGACACTTTCGCAGGCCCACCCCGCGCGCGCCCGGCAGCGGCGAAGGAGAAATTGACGAAGTAATCCCCCACCTTTGAGCTTTGCAGGAAAGCGGCAAAGATGATGAATAGGATGATGTAGGTCGACGACACCGCCGTCGTCGGCCCTAACACACCATTGTCGGTGAACACGTAAGTGAAGAAGCGCTTCGCGTCATACCCGCGATGCTCCAGGAACCCCGGCATGTACGGCCCAAGGAAAGCGTAGGCGATGAAGACCACCGCGATCACGACCAGCGCCAATCCCGCCAGCCGACGCGTCAATTCGGCAATCAAGATGATGATCACGAACGCCGCCCAGCCGTTGTTGGCATCGGCAAAGGGCGTCCCGGCGCGCAGGCGCAGCGACAGCGTATCAAGGCTGAACAGGATGAAGCTTGTACTGGCCAAAACGGCCACAATGATAGCGATATCGGCCACAGGCAGTTGACCCTTGCGCGCGGGGTAAAGCCACCCCGTCAAAATCGCCAGAACCGTCCCCGCCGCGATGGCCGGACCGTACGCGACCAATGTCCAGGCGGGCGGTGCCTGTGCGCCGGGCTCCAGATTGATCACGGCCAGCCCCACACAGCCCAGCGCCACAAGCGTCGCCATGAGAGAGATCAAGCCCAAAACCACAGGCACCTTGCCAGCATCCTCCTCCGGCGCGGGCCGCACCCAAAGTGCTGCACTCATCCCGAACCCAAGGATCAACGCGCCCGCAATATGCATGATCCGAAACGTCCACGTCTCCAGCGGTGCAATGTTCAGCACGTAAAGATGCCAGCCCGCATAAAGCGCACACAGCACGAACCCCACGCGTGTCAGCCACTGGGTCTGATCAAACTCTGGCGTCGCCCCATCCCCGAGGGAGGGGACTTCGGGTGTCGCATCCGTGGTGTTCTGCCGAATATCGGTCATGGCGCTCGGTCCGTTCCATAAAAGGATCAAAACACCCCACCGACATGGCAGGGTGTTTTCACTTTATAGGACTAAGGCTGGTTGTCAGCCTTCAAGCTCATCGGGAATGTCGAAGCCATTTTCTTCGAACCACTTCACCGCGCCCGGGTGCCAGGGGATGAAGGTGTTCTTGTCGAAGTTCTCCGGCAGGGTCTCCACGGCGGATTTGTGGATCTCAACCATCTTCGGGTTGTTCTCCATCACCGTCTTCACCACCTCGTAGACGAAGCTTTCGGGCAGATCAGCATGACCGACGGCGAAGTTCCACATGGACACGCTCAGCTGATCTTCGTTGAGCGACGGGTAGAGGCCCGAGGGGATCTCAAAGGTCGCCACAGGCTGCGTGTCGATCACGGCTGCCTGCTCTTCGGGGGTGAAGCCGAAATAAACCACATCCGTCTGCGCATCGAGTTGGCTGAACGCCGGGTACGGCAGACCACCGGCCCAGGTCATCACATCAATCAGACCATCCTGCAACTGACCCGCAAGGTCAGAGGCGCCGCCATTGCGGAATTCCACGTCCTTGCCCATGCCGGTCAGGATGCGCGGCCAATAGGTGCCGGGCGTGCCACCCGCCGGGCCCACCCCCACAACCGATCCATCCGGGATTTCGGCGAAATTCGTAATGCCAGAGCTTGCCAGCGTCACGGCATGGAACCCCGTTTTGTACATCGGGAAGATCGCGCGGAGCTGGTCATGCTTCAGCCCCGGGGCCAGCGCGCTTTCACCGTTGATCGCGTCAAAGGCCGGGCCCATCGTGACCATGCCCATGTCCAGATCACCTGTTTGCACCAAAGCGGCGTTTTGCACCGGACCACCAGTCACTTCTGTGCCGCCGGGAATGCCCAGCGCCTCAGAGACCATGTTGGCCCAACCTGCGCCATAGACGAAATAGGTGCCGCCCTGGCTGGCCGTTCCGACTGAGAAACTGTCGGGCCAATCCGCACGGTCATCGGCCATCGCAGCGCTGGCCGCAAGGCCAAGCAAGCCCGAGACGGCAATCGCTTTGAATGTGGAAATCTTGTAATTGAATGTCATGTTTTCCTCCTGTTGTCGCAGCGCATTGAATGCGCCTGTCGCACCGCTTCCAGTGTGCGCTTAGGTTGAGGTATGATGCGATGGACGTTTCGCAAGATGCCACCAGTCATTAGGAACAACTTTCCATTGAGCGATCGCGCTCAGCCGCCCGTTTTCCGCTATTCGCTCAATTTTTATGCGCTGTTTGCCAACGAGGCGAGCCACGCTTTTGACGCCGCTAACCAATCAAATTTGATCAAGCTCTGATTGCGGGTGGTGAACTGCACGCCCCGTGAAAACTGCGGCGCGTCGGCGACCAAATGCAACCGCCCCGCGGCCAGATCTTCGGCCACCGCGCCAATCGGGAGATAGGCCATGCCACCCGCCGCCAGTAGATGATCACGCGCCCAGGACGACGACGCATAGGTCACCGCAGCCCGCGCCGCAAACCGCGCCTCGTCGGTGTACTCGCGGCGAAACTCCGGGCCCAGATCGACATAGACATACCCCGTCAGGTCCTCCGTCGACCGATCCAACTGCTCAGACACCAGAACAAGCCTTTCCCGCGCAGCCTCCGATGAAGTTACACCGTGCCGCACCACAGGCTCCATCGTGAGCGCAGCATCCGTCAACCCATTGGCCAGCCATGTGGCGATCTCATCAGGGGATCCCGGCCAGGCCTCATGCGCCAGATCAGGATTTTCCGCTCGCACGCGATCGAAGTACTGCCGCCCTACGCTGTCCCAAAGACCGTATTCACAGGCAAAACTGAAAAGCCCTGAATAGCCCTTGGCAAGGCTGACAGCGGTTTGCGATTGCTCCCACCCGCGCAGCAGTGTTTCGGCATACGGGCGAAAGATGAACCCGGCGCGCGTCAGCTGCGCGCCCTTGCGGGATCGCACGAGCAGGGTTTGGCCAAGGCTCGCCTCCAACGCATCCAGCCGCGCCGTGACAGTGGATTGCGTCACGTTCAGGCGGTCGGCGGCTTTGTTGAGATTGCCGCTTTCCACGATCACAAGGAATGTTCTGAGCGCGAGGAAATTCATGGTTTTATAAAGTTCGATTTTTTCGAACCAATAAAGCAATTAAATCCGTTTTTCAGAATTAATTTTGCCCTGTAGGGTTGGGTTGGCAATACGATGAGGCACGCCATGAAGTTCAGTATTCAGCTTTCCGCCGACTATCCGGACAAATCCTATGGCGGCGACCGCGTCTATGCCGACATGGTGGAACAGGCCGTGCTGGCCGATCAGTTGGGCTATGACGCCGTGTCGATCACCGAACACCACCTGATGAACGTGCTGATGATGCCGGCACCCCTGATCTTCGCCACCAAGATCGCCGCCCACACCCAGCGCATCAAGATCATTACATCCATCGTTGTGCTGCCGCTCCATGACATGCGCACCTATGCCGGTGAGGTGGTCGTGGCCGATATCTTCACCGAAGGCCGCCTTATGCTGGGCGTCGGGCGCGGGGCTTTCAAAGTGGAAATGGAGCGCCTCGGCGTGCCCATGGAAGAAACCCGCGCGCGGTTTGATGAGTCGCTCGATGTGCTGCAGGCGCTTCTGACACGCGAGGAAGTCGCGTGGGACGGGGATTATTACAAGTTCGATCCTATCACGATCATGCCGCGCCCGGTGCGTGCCGGTGGCCCTCAAATGATGATGGCCGTGATGAATCCAGAGGGGATCTACGCCTGCACCAAGCGCGGCTTTCACATTCAGACCACGCCGCTCGCGGGGAACCGTCAGTTGCTCGTCGACCAGGTGGGCGCATTCACCTGCGCGAAAGACGAAATGGGCGCAGCGGGCAAGGATCTGAGCCTGTCTCTGTCCCGCGTCAGCTTTGTCACGACATCTGAGTCAGACCGTCAAGCCAAACTCTCCGCCGCCGAGTACTACTATTCTAAATTTGACAACGTCTACACCGGGCCGGGCCTCATCGACGCCGGCATGGCCCGCCCCCTGCCCCGCAGCCAGACGCGGGAGGAGTTGGACGCCAATCTGCTCATCTGCTCGCCTCAGGCGATGGTGGACCAATTGGGACCTTACGCCGAGATGGGCGTCGACCGCGTGATCCTGTCGATGAATTTCGGCGTCGCGCAGTCTGAGACACTGGAAAGCATCCAACGCTTTGCCGAAGAGGTCATGCCCCATTTCGCAGACCCCGCCGACCAAGTCGCCGCCGAATGATCTTGAGGCTAAACAGAGCGTCTTCTTCAGGCCCCGGTCTGGCGATCCAGACCTGTGGACAGCAGAACTTTATCGTTGGGTCCCGCAGTGTAGCAGAGCGACGTACCGACCTCACACATTCGCCAGGCCCTGGGTGGGGCCTGACGAAGGCGCGGCGGGCTGACGCCCTTGATTCCGTGCCGGGCGCTGACCCACTGGAAGGATTACGCAAATGACAGACGCAGTAGATTGTGCCTACACCGTCGAAGGCTCCGGCCCACCCCTTATCCTCGTCCATGGCATCGGTGCGGCGCGCGACACATGGCGCTTCCTCATGCCCCATCTCACGCAACACTTCACCACCATAACCTACGATCTGCGCGGCCATGGCGCCTCCCCCTGCCCCGGTCTCCCCTTCGGCCTCGATGAACTGGTCTCAGATCTCGAAGCCGTGCGTCAGGCCGTGGGCGTTGAAACTTGCCATATCGCAGGCCATTCCCTCGGCGGCATGATCGGCCCAGCTTACGCCCGCGCACACCCCGACCGCGTGATGTCGCTCGGCCTTCTCTCCACCGCCGCTTTCCGCACGGCAGACGACAGCCAAAAAGTCTGGGCCGTTGTCCAAGCGATGGAAGAAAAAGGCGTGCCTGGCGTGCTGGAAACCCTGATCGACCGCTGGTACACGGACGCATTCATCGCAAATCACCGCGACATCGTTGACCGCCGCCTGAAACAGGTGATCGATACCGATCCGGATGTGTTCCTCAACGTGTTCCGCATCTATGCTGGCACTGAAATGGCCCCTTGGCTGCATGAGGTCACTGCGCCCTCGCTCGTCCTGACTGGCGAAAACGATGGCGGATGCAACCCACGGCTAAACCAGCAGATCGACGCGGCGCTTCCCATATCAGAGCTGGTGATATTGCCCGATTACAAGCACTCTATTCTGCTGGAAGCAGGCGATGAGGTGGCGCGGCACATCATCCGCTTTGTAAACTCCCTGCCTTGATGACGCTTGGCCGGGACTTGTTGGTTCAAACTGTAGGGAATTCCCGTGCGCACGTTTGCCATTTGTTGAGCAGAATCGCGCAGGTCTGAGCCGCAGACATCAAAACGCTATCAGATTTATGCCTCCAGATTTTTACCTGTTGCTCATGATTATTACAGTGTTGCCTTGCGTGGCGGGCCATTTGGCCAACCGCCCCCTGAGGGGGAAGCCACATGCGTGACCAGATAAACACCCTCGTGGTCGACGATTCCGCCACCATGCGCAAGATCATCCGCGCTTCATTGGAAACCGATCCCAAAATCAATGTGATCGGGGAGGCCAAGGACGCCCCAAGCGCCAGAGATGTGCTGGCCTCCGAAAAGGTCGATGTGCTGACCCTTGACGTTGAAATGCCCGGCATGGACGGGATCGAATTTCTCGAACAGATCATGCGATTTCGCCCGCTGCCCGTGATTATGGTGTCCTCCCACACACAAAAAGGCGCCCGCGCAACAGTGGAGGCTTTGGCGCGGGGGGCCTTCGGCTGCGTGGGCAAGCCCAGCCTCGCCACGCGGCACAAACCCTTTGCCGATCTCGTGCCTCTGGTTCATGCCGCAGCCCATGCCAACATTCAAAAGCGCAGTCAGACGCGAATGGACCGCCCCTGCCCTGTGCCGAATTTCAGACCCAATGGAACGGTGCTTGCGATCGGCGCATCGATCGGCGGGGTCGAGGCACTGACAGAAATCCTGTCCGTCTTTCCACCAAACTGCCCGCCCACTCTGATCACCCAGCATATGCCCAAGCGCTACACCGCAAACTTTGCTGACCGGCTGAACCGGACATGCGCCCCCAAGGTCTTTGAGGCGCGCGACGGGATGCCCATCAAACCGGGGCATGTCTATCTGGCACCAGGCGGCGATGCCCATATGGAGGTCGACCTGTCCCCGGCCCTCAGATGCGTTCTGGTGCAGGGGCCCAAGACATCTGGCCACAGCCCGTCCATTGACCGGCTCTTTTCGTCTTGCACACGTCTGGGCAAGCGTGGTCTGGGGGTCATCCTAACCGGCATGGGCAAGGACGGCGCGCAGGGCTTGTTGGAGATGCGGCAAGCCGGGGCGAAGACAGTGGGGCAATCGGCGGAAACCTGTGTTGTGCACGGCATCCCAAAGGCGGCCAGCAATCTGGGCGCCGTGGAACATCAAGTTGCGCTAAAGAACATAGCAAAACACGTTTTGACCAAGTGCAATGCATGATGCCCGTCTCTGACGGCCAGGCATGAGCTATGCCCGCTCCCCACGACAAAGCCAAAGCTTTCGCGGTCCCAAGACGGTTTTGGCAAGATGAAACAGTTGGGGTCAGACCCTTTGATCAGAATTTCACACGAATGCCGCCTGTCAGACTGACGGCGTTGTCATCGCTGAAATCGCCCAGCGCGCCCTGCACCGTCAGCCCACCATGCAGGATGCTGTTGTCGCCGATGGCCATTTGACCACCCGCGCGCAGCTCCACCCGGTTGGGATCGTAGCGCGTGGTGAAGGTGTTGCCGCCAAAGGCAACGCTTGTGTCCGCATCCAGCGCATGGATGTAGCTCAGCGTTCCATGCAAACTGCCGCGCACCGTTGCTCGTTCCGCCATAAGCCCGACGCGCGCCGTGGTCACAGACCCGTCCGTGATTGTCCCCACAAGCGTTGATCCAAAGGGATCGGCCACGCTCTCGCCGCTCACATCGCCATGCAGTATCTGCAATTGCGGCATCAGTGTCAGCCGATCTGAAACGTCAAAGGCCTGCCCGATCTCCAGGCTGGTCGCCCATCCTTTGGTCTGCACACCTGTCGTGGACGCACCACCCACGAAGAAATCACTGGAAAACACCGAATAGCGCAGCTGGCCATGAGCATAGAAGCGATTGTCCGTCATCCACGTCGCTGAGAGGGTCGCCGCGCCCGCCTTGGTGTTCACCACGCCCGTGCCGAGGGTTGAGACCACACCGACACGCGCCTCCGTCAGCGAAAACGCGGCACCCGCCACGAGACGTCCGGCTTGGCCTTCGAACACGGGCATGTCGATGCCCATCTCAAACTCGGACAGGTCAGTGTCAAAACGTGCACCCGTCGTGCTGCGCCCATCGAGATCGGCTTGCCCCGCCGACAGCGAAACCCAGATCGCGTTCTCCGGGCTGGGATCCAATTCAAAGAAATTGCGCATGACCGAACCGGTACCGTCCCCCCGGCTGACCGAATTGCCGGAGGATCGCGCGCTGATCACCGGGCTGCTGAAGACCAAATAGGGTTGTGTCACCGACACTGCCCAGCCTTCGAGAAGAGATCCCACCGGGTTGTTCGTCACCGCCCCCCCGGGATCGACGGCCGTGAAAACAAACGCATTGCCCGCGCCGTCAAACTCCAACGCATAGGTCAGGTTGCCAACCACCTGAACGGCTTGCCCGTTGGGCAGCACGAAATTGGCAGAGCCCAGCGTGAAAGCACCAGCAGATGTCGCACCAACCACGCCCAGCACGGTGACGTCCATCGGTGTGTCAGTCGCCGTCACAGCCGTTACATTGATGCTGCCCGTCCCGGGCGCATTGCCCGTGATGGTGACCAGATCGCCCGTGCCCGTCACCACATCCGCATCGACACCAAAACTGCCCGCGCCTGAGACATCGCCATTGATCGTCAGCTGATCACCCACCGTGCCATCGCTGACGGTCACCATCCCGGAATTGACCACGTTGCCGTTGATGACGACAGCGCCTGCCCCACCGAGGCCCGCATCAAAGCTTGAGGACGCATCAACCGTTAGCGGCGCGTTCAACACGAACCCTGGCTGAGAAGGCGAGAACGTGGTTCCGTTTTGCAAACTGACCGTGGGTGCGGTGATGGCAGCACCTGTGAATTCGGCGTTGGACGCGTTGAAAACCACCTCTTCCCAGTTCATCAGATCTGCGCTGAAGGACCCGTTGAAGCCCGAAAACCGCAGCACATCCACAAACCCGTCGGCGGTGTCGCTGTCATCGCCCCCATCGAGTGAGGTCACCCCCGTGATCGTGGCATCCGCAATGGTCATCACATCCGACCCATCGCCAAGGCTCGTCACGCCGCTCAACGTCGCGCCTGTGTTGACATACGTATTGGAATTGCCCGCAGCGTTCAGGATTGCATAGGTCCCGCCCGACACATCCGCGCCCGCGTTCAGCGTGATGATGGACTGACCACCCAGGCCCGTCTGCGCATCAATGCCGGAATTGGTCGTGCCTTGGGTCGCGCCCGACACGGTCACCGACAAAGCACCGGATCCATAGTGCCGTGCATAAATGCCGTTCTCTGCACCGGTAACAGACCCGTAGGTGGTTATGATTGAGGTAGTGCCCAAATTGTCATTGAACGTGTAAATGCCATCTTCTTCAGTGGTGGCCGCGGCGTTATCTGCAGTGACGCTCAGCATGCCGCCGAAAAAATTCCTAACTGCGATGCCCTTATCAACCCCGCTGACCATCGCGGTGCCAGCCGAGTTGGTTGCGGTGACGGTCAGCCCCTCATTGCCGTAATTGTAAATCTCAATCCCATCATCGCCGCCCATGACTGTGCCCGTCACCGTGACCGATACACTGCTGCCATAGTTGTCATTCACCACCGAGATGGCATCATTGACAGTCGCGGTTGCGTTATCGGCCATGACCGTGACTGCACCGCCATTAAAGTTGTATACGTCAATCCCGTTCTCACCGCCGCTCACCTGGGCGGTCTGGGTGCCGTCCTGCGCCATAACGCTAACGTTGCCGTTGCCGAAATTGACAGCCTCGATCCCTTCATCGCCACCGGTCACAATGCCGGATGCTGTCACCGTCAAGGTGCTGCCATATTCGTCGTTGTAGGCATAGATTCCATCATTGGCCGTACCCGTGACATTCGCGGCGCTGATCGCAATCGCACCACCATTATTGTTTACCGCCGTGATCCCGTCGACACCGGCCATGACCGGTCCAGTCTCGGCCGTGATCGTTACACCGCTCGAGCCGCTATTGATTGCGGTGATACCGTAGACGTCCGACAGTGTAGTGCCACGCGCAGTGATCGAAATGGACGTCCCATCGGGCCCGTTATTGGCATAGATCGCATCGAACATGCCGGTCGTATTGTCCGCCTCAATGTTCACGGCGCCCTGCCCCACGCCAATCGCAACGATTGCCCCCATGCCGGAGACCTGCGCCGTGCCGGAGGCGTTGGAAGCCGTGATCGTCAAGTCATCCGTCCCCGAATGACCCGCAAAAATGCCGACCATCCCGCCGGTCACCGTGCCCGTGGTCGTAACATCCAGGGTGGATCCGTACGAATCATTGGTTGCGTAAATCCCGTAGTAATCGGTGCCTCCGGTCACATCCTCGGCCGACACGATCACGGCGCCGCCCAGATAGTTTTCGGCCCGGATCCCATCTTCGCCGCCCGAGACGCTGCCTGTCGATGTGATGGTCAGATTGCCAGCGCCGCGATTGGTGGCGTCTATCCCGTCTTCGTTGGTTGACGCCACCATGCCAGAGGTGGTCACCGTCAGGCTGTCAGTGCCAAGCTCATTGTTTGCACGGATCCCATCGCCATTGAAAGCGCTCACATTGTTGGTCGACACATTGAGCGACCCACCCGCGTAATTCGCCGCATAGATCGCGTTGTCCAGGCCACTCACACTCGCCGTGCCCGCCGCATTGGTGGCGGTGACGATCACATCCCCGGTGCCACGATTGACCGCCGTGATCCCTTCGTTTGATCCGTTGACGGTGCCGTTGACGGTCACACGCACATCGCCCGCGCCGCTGATTTTGCGTGCGGCAATGGCCGTCCCGTTCGAGGCGGTGGCGTTGTCCACCGTCACCGACACACCAGTGCCTGCGACATCTGTCGCCTGTATCGCGCCATCGACACCGGACACGAGGCCTGTCCCGTCCGCGTTCGACGTGTCAATCGTTACGCTGCCCGAACCCAAGCTCAGGGCATAAATGCCGTACCCATCAAGCGACGTAACCGTGCCGCTCGTGGTGATCGACAGGCTCGTACCCGAGACGTCATTGCTGGCCTGAATGGCATTCCCGTCCGCGCCGGTCGCGCTCACATTATCAGCGGTGATCGTGACAGCGCCTCCATTGGTGTTGGACGCGTAGATGCCGCTGGTCGACCCCGTCACCAGGGCCGTTCCGCCATTGGCCGATGTGATCGTCAGATCTCCCGTGCCTGCGTTGGACGCGTAAATGCCATCCGTCCCACCCGCGACAATCCCTGTCGTGGTGATGGCGATGGATGTCCCGCCGGCCACCACGGTCGCGTTTATCCCGACATCGGCCCCCGTGATGTCAGAGCTGTTCTGATCGTCAAAAACCACGCCCCCGCCGGGCCCGGCCGTCAGCGTGAAGGCATCCCCGGTCGTGCCGGATGTATCGATCCCGAACCCAGGCTCAGTTGTGACCGTCACACCCGCTGCATTCGTGAACGTCTGTGTCGTGTCCCCGGCCGTTGCAGGACCCGAACAGGTGTAAGTGCCTGCCCCGCCCGAGCAGCTGCCCGCCGCCGCGCCGCTGACGGTGATTGCAGTGCCCAAAGCGACGGATGCAACGCCCGACATGAGCGTGCCAAAGGCAGGCGCGAAACTCGCCGCGACACCGGCAACCTTTGTCATTCGCCCACCGCGCAATGTGATGGTCAGATAGGCCGGCTGCGCCGCCAAGCCGCGCGTCTTACTGTCTTGCAAATATGTGCGCATCCCACCCGAACTCGCGTCCAGAAAATCCCTTAAGCCATCTAGCGACCGCCCAACCAGAAGGTCAACCCGACACCGAAAGTTCCTGCCACCAAACCACGGGCGTTGTGCAAAGTAGACGTTACGTAACCCGTTTTCACGTCAACTAAACAGTTGATGGCCGCGCCAGACGGATGCTAGCACATTCCTTAAATTTGCACGCAGGAAGTGAAGCGATATGTCCGTGATCACCTACGAACTTCAAGGCAAAACCGCCGTGGTCACCATGGCCAATGGCGAAAACAAACAGAACCCTGATTTCGCCGCAGGAATGCTGGATGCCCTCGACCAGGCCGAAGCGGACAAGGCCGTAAAATCCATGGTCATCACCTCCAATGACGAAAAAAACTGGAGCCAGGGCGTCGATCTCAATTTCCTCAATGCCTGCCTCAAGGACGGCCGCCATGACGATATGAAGGCCTTCATGTACGGCATGAATAATGTTTTCTCCCGCCTGCTACTGGCCCCCTTCCCGGTGATCGCCGCGATCAACGGGCACGCCTTCGGCAACGGTGCCATGCTCGCCTGCGCCTGTGATTTCCGCTTCATGCGGTCTGACCGCGGTTACTTTTGTTTTCCAGAAGTGGATATTTCGATCCCGTTCATGCCCGGCATGATCGCCTTTGTGAAAACGGCCGTGCCCTATCACCTGTTCAACGATATGAAACTGACGGGCCGTCGCGTGACAGCCGAAGAGCTTGAAAAACACTACGTCATTGAAAAGGCCTGTGCGGACCCCGCAGAGACCTTTGAAAAAGCCATGGAATTCGCCGCCACCTTCAACAAGGCGCGCGGCATCTTCGGCGAACATAAGCGCCGCCTTCACGGCCACATCATGGACGTGATGGAAAACGAAGACAAACCCCTCATCGAAGCCATGAAACTGATGGCCTGAAAGGACGAACCCCATGCCTATGACTTTTGATTTTTCTGGCCAGAACGTGTTCGTTGTCGGCGGCACCAGCGGCATCAACCTGGGGATAGCGCAGGGCTTTGCCCGTTGGGGCGCGCGGATCTTCGTTGCCTCCCGCAAACAGGACAAAGTGGATGAGGCTGTCGATGGGCTGAAAGCGCTCGGCGCCGAGGCCGCGGGCACCACCTTCGATGTCCGCGATTATGCCGCTGTCGAGGCTGGTTTCGAAGAGGCCGCCAAATTCTTCGGCGCGCCCATTGACCACCTCATCTCAGGTGCGGCCGGAAACGTCCCGGGCCGTCTGACAGACCTGTCGCCCAACGCGGTAAAGGCGATGGTGGAAATTGACCTGATGGGCACCTTCCACGTCATGCGCGCCTGCTATCCGCATCTGAAAAAGCCCGGCGCATCGGTCGTCAACATCTCCGCACCGCAAGCGTTCAACGCCATGAGCCATCAATCCCCCGTCTGCGCCGCCAAAGCGGGCGTGGACATGGTCACGCAATCGCTGGCTCTGGAATGGGGCGCTGACGGGATCCGGGTCAACTCCATCTCTCCTGGCCCCATCGACGGCACCGAGGGCATGGCCCGCCTCGCCCCCACCGATCAAATACGCGAGGCCGTCACCAAATCCGTCCCCATGAAGCGCATGGGTTCTACCGACGACATCGCCAAAGCAGCGGGCTTTCTGTGCTCTGATGCGGGTGACTACGTCTCTGGAGTGGTCCTGCCCGTCGATGGGGGCTGGGGCGTCTCCGGCGCGTCCGTCGTGATGACCCACGCTGCCAATTTCTTGGACAAGCTGAAGGGCGGATAGCACGCGCCCTCGTTTCTTCTGGCTGGAAGTATCCCGGGGGTCGGGGGGATGGCCCCCCGCGCCAATCAGTACACGTCGCGCTGATACCGCTTTTCATCGCGCAGCTTTTGCACATAGGCCTCTGCGGCGTCCTTACCTACACCGCCATGGGTCCGCACCACCTCGATCAGCGCCGCATGTACATCCTTCGCCATCCGCGCCTGATCCCCGCAAACATAAAAATGCGCGCCCTCTTCCAGCCACTGCCACAGCGCCGCCCCCTGTTCGCGGATGCGATCCTGCACATAAATCTTCTCCGCCTGATCGCGGCTGAAGGCCACATCCAAACGGCTAAGAAGCCCTGACTTCAGATACCCCTGCAGCTCGACCTGATAGAGGAAATCCTGCGTGAAATGCGGGTTGCCAAAGAAGAGCCAGTTGTCGCCCTCGGTCTCTTGCGCATCCCGTTCCTGCAGGAATGCCCGGAACGGCGCGATCCCCGTGCCCGGACCCACCATGATCACCTTCGTTTCGGGATTTTGCGGCAGGCAGAACCCGTCATTGCTTTCCACGAACACGCGCAGCGCATCCCCTTCACCCGCACGCCGCCCCAGATGGCCCGAGGCACCACCCAGATGGTCGCGCTCAAAGGCCGCCCATTCCACGACGCCCACGGTCAGATGCACCTCGTCCTCCACCTCCGCCTGGCTCGATGCAATGGAGTAAAGCCGCGGCTGGATCTTGCGCAAAGCATCCACCAGCGCTTGCGGCGCGATAGGGGCGGCATGCTCCGCGATGATGTCATAGATCTGCCGCGCCTCGATGTAGTCGCGCAGGGCCGCCTTATCCTCAATGAGCTTCAGCAGCACCTCATTGCCCGTCGCCTTGCCGAACGTCTCGACAAAAGACGGATAAGACTGCGTCAGTTCCAGATCCTCAATCAACGCCTCGCGCAAGCTGCGCGTGACATCGCCCAGCTTCACCTCGGCCGCACCATCTAACTCCAGCGCCGTCAGAACCCCGTCCACGGCGTCCGCATCATTGTGAAAATACACGCCCAAACTGTCCCCCGGCTGGTAGGTCAGCCCGGACCCTTCCAGAGAAATCTCCACATGGCGCACATCCTTGGTGCTATCCCGCCCCGTGATCTTTTGGACCAACGACACCTCCGCCTCGAACGGGTTCTTCTTCGTCCACTGAGACCCAGGCGCGGCAACCGCCAAACCCGGCATCTGCACCACATTCGCAGGCGCGCCACCTTTCTTCAGATCCGGTTCAAACACCTCCAGCGCGCCGTCAATCCAGGCGCCCGTGTGGTCGTCATAATCCACATCGAAAAGCCCCGTGCCCACGACGAGCTTCGCCCCCAGCGCCTCGAACGCGGAGGCGAAATCCGTGGCCGTCTTGTTGAAAAACTCATAGCTACTGTCGCCCAACCCCAGCACCGCCACCTGCACGCCATCCATCTTCGGCGCTTTCTTGGAATGCACGAACTCATAAAACCGCTCCGCCCCTTCCGGCGGCTCGCCCTCACCATAGGTGGCGGTGACGATGGTGATGAACTTCTCGTCCTTCAGCTTCGCAGGCTTGTAATCCACCATGTTGACCAACTTCACATCCAGCCCCCGGCCCTTCGCGGCCTGGGCCAGATCGGAGGCCACATGTTTGGCATTCCCGGTCTGCGACCCGTAAAGAATGGTCAAAGGCGCCGCCTCCGCCACCGGCGCGGCAGCAGGTTGCACATCGCCCGCCTGCGCCGTCGCCGCGAGATAGCCACTGATCCACGCTTGCTGCACAGGCGTGAGCGTCCCCGCCAATTGCGCGAAGGCCTGAGATTGCTCCGGCGATAGTGGCCCCAACCCGGCAGGCACTTGGCTCATGATTGTCATTGTCTTCCCTCGCTCAAATGCAGCCCGCATTCGCGGCCAAAGCCTGCAAACCGTGTGTCTTCTTCGCGCATGCCGTCCTCCAGCTTACGCGTCGTGTGGGTGTCGCCCACGCTGACATATCCCTGCTCCCACAGCGGGTGATACGGCAGATCGTGATCCTTGAGATACCGATGCACATCCCGGTTCGACCAATCGACGATGGGGTGGAATTTCACCCGCCCACCCTGAAACTCCAGAATGCGACGCGCGGCCCGGCTTTCCGACTGACTGCGCCGCAGCCCCGAATACCAAGTCCCCGCCCCCACAGAGGTCATCGCTTTCTGCATAGGCTCCACTTTATTGATCGCGTTGTAGCGTTTGAGCCCGTCTTCGCCCTGCTCCCACAACTGCCCGAACCGCGCCTCCTGCCAAGCCGGCGTCATATCCGCGCGAAACACATGCAGGTTGAGGCTCAACCGCTCCACCATCTCATCGACAAAGCGATAGGTCTCTGGAAACAGATACCCCGTATCAAAGAGCAGCACCGGAATGTCCGGCACCACCCGGGTCATCATATGCAGCATCACCGCCGACTGAATGCCAAAGCTCGATGACAGCACATGCCCCTTGGGGAGGTTCTCAAGCGCCCAGGCCACGCGCGTCTCGGCCGGTTGATCCTCCAACCACACATTGGCGGTGTTGAAGACTTTGGGGCCTTGGCTCGCGGCCGCTATATGTGGCTGGGCCGACATCATTCTGCGGCGATCACATCTGGCTGATCGTGGAAGTCAGTCTTGGAGACCTTCACCTCCGCCACAACGCCCTTGCGGATGACGAAATCACCAAAGCACTCATCTTCTTCGCGCTCCGCCACCCACGCGCCAATCAACGGATCGAGCTCCGCGATCACCTGATCCGGGCTGATATTTTCGCGGTAAAGCTTCGGCACCCGCGTGCCGACGCGATTGCCGCCCAGATGCAGGTTATATTTGCCCGGGCCTTTGCCCACCAAACCAACCTCGGCCAGCATCGCCCGCCCGCACCCATTGGGGCAGCCGACCACACGCAAGATCATGTGGTCCTGCGGCACGCCGTGTTTTTCCAGCAAGCCTTCTACCTGATGCACGAGGTCTGGCAGGAACCGTTCGGCTTCGGCCATCGCCAATGGGCAGGTCGGCAGCGCCACGCAGGCCATGGAGTTCTTCAACTGCGGCGTCTGGAAATCATCGATCAACCCATGATCGCGCGCGATCTTTTCGATCTCTTCGCGCTGTTCGGCAGGCACCCCGGCAATCACCAGGTTCTGGTTCGCCGTCATCCGGAAATCACCCTGATGGATTTCGGCGATCTTGCGCAGGCCGGTCTTCAAAGGCCGGTTCGGATAATCCAAAATCCGCCCGCTCAGCAGGTAGAGCGTCAGGTGATGCTTGCCATCAATCCCCTCGACCCAACCAAACCGGTCGCCACGCGAGGTAAATTCATAAGGCCGCGACGGTTCAAAATTCACGCCCGCCCGGCGCTCCACTTCCGCGCGGAACACATCGACGCCTACACGATCCAGCGTATACTTGGTCTTGGCATTTTTCCGGTTCACCCGGTTGCCCCAGTCGCGCTGCACCGTCACCACATGCTCGGCCACGGCCAGCGTGTGCTCCAGCGGGATGAACCCGAAATCATCTGCCTTACGCGGATAAGTGGAAGTATCCCCGTGGGTCATGGCCAACCCACCGCCCACCAGCACATTCCACCCGATCAGTTTCCCATTCTCGGCAATCGCCACGAAATTCAGATCATTGGCATGCACATCCACCTCATTGTTGGGCGGGATGCTCACCGTCGTTTTGAATTTGCGCGGCAGATAGGTCTCCCCAAGGATCGGCTCCTCGGTCGTCTTGGCCTTCTCCCCGTCTAGCCAAATCTCCGCGTAAGCCTTGGTGTTCGGCAGCAAATGTTCGGAGACGCGCTTCGACCACTCATAGGCCTCCGCGTGCAACTCGCTCTCCACCGGGTTGGTCGTGCAAAGCACATTGCGGTTCACGTCCCCCGCCGTCGCGATGCTATCGATCCCGGCGGAATTGATGACCTGATGCATGTCTTTGATATGCGGCTTCAGCACGCCGTGAAACTGGAAGGTCTGCCGCGTGGTCAGGCGTACAGAGCCATATATCGTGTTCTCTTCGGCAAATTTCTCAATCACCAACCACTGCTGGGGCGTGATGATCCCACCCGGCATCCGCGCGCGCAGCATGACGTTGTGCAGGGGCTCCAGCTTCTGCTTGGCGCGCTCAGGGCGGATGTCACGGTCATCCTGTTGATACATGCCGTGAAAGCGAATGAGTTGAAAGTTGTCCGCAGAAAACCCGCCCGTGATCGGATCGGCCAGGTCCTCTTCAATCGTCCCGCGCAGGAAATTGCTGTCCTTTTTCAGCCGCTCATTATCGGCCTTTTTGCCTTCGACAATCAAAGGGCCTGTGGGGTCTTGATCCAACATATCGCGTGCCTCTCGCTGGCATAGGGGGACCGGCCCCGGGCGGCGTATACCGCCCGGGTCATTCATCTTCGTCTTCAGTTGGCTTAGCTGGGTTCTTTGACCTTACGCAGGTACGGCAGCACCGCGTCAAACTCGCCAAATTTCGCTTTCGCGTCTTCGTTGTTCACCGAGGGTGGGATGATGACATCCTCACCCGGCACCCAGTTCGCGGGCGTCGCGACACCCTTGCCGATGGAGGTTTGCAGCCCGTCCAGCGCGCGGATGATCTCCGCAAAGTTGCGGCCCACTGTCATCGGATAGGTCATCGACAGCTTCAGCTGCTTGTCCGGGCCGATGATAAAGACCGACCGCACAGTCGCACTGTCCGCAGGTGTGCGCCCATCGGGCAGATAGGCTTCGGCAGGCAGCATGTCGAAGGCCTTGGCAACAGCCAATCCATCATCTGCGATAATTGGGAAACCGGCCTTTGCCCCGCCATAGGATTCGATGTCGCCCTTCCACTTCTTGTGATCTTCCACACCGTCGATTGAGACACCAATCACCTTGGTGCCGCGCTTTTCCCATTCATCGGCCAGTTGCGCGACCACGGAGAATTCGGTGGTGCAGACGGGCGTGAAATCCTTGGGGTGAGAGAACAGAATGGCCCAGCTGTCACCGATCCAGTCATGCAGGCTGATGGTGCCCTGGTCGGTTTCGACCGTCAGATCGGGGATGGTATCGTTAATGCGAAGCCCCATATTTGTATTCCTTTCGTCGCGATGCCGCGATTGAGTTTTTCGATGTGCCCACCGCAAAGAGCAGGCGTTGGCGGCTGAATTAAACCGTACGTTCCGTTCTAACAATTGCCGGACGATAATTTAAGAACATTGTCCACGGCATCGTTGAAATTGGGATATCTCGTTCCAAATCGGGGCAATTCCAAAGACGGATATTTGGCCCTTTCTTTCTAGGAGTAGCACTCAGTCAGGTCTTTGGGCGCGGAATCAAGGGCGCAGCCCGCCGCGCCTTCGCCTGGCCCCACCCAGGGCCTGGCGAATTGGCAATCGCAGGCTGCTGCTCGGATGTCGTCCGGGGACTCAACGATAAAGCGCTTCTGATCGCATGTCAGGATCGCCAGACCGGGGCCAGCCAAAGCCGCTCTGCCCATCTGCAAAACCATGTTGCACATCATTTTTCCGGGGTCTCCCAATGTCGGAGTTTGCCTTCCTCCAAAACTCATTTGCAGCAATCGCCGCAATTCACGCTAAACTGTTCCTCCAAGACCAAGGAGGGACACATGCTCAGAAGATTACTCGTACCCGTGCGCGGTGACGGCATGGGAGAAAGCCAGTTTGCCCATGCTGCCCGGCTGGCCCATCTGCACAAGGGCCATATCGTCGTGGCCCATGCCCGCACCGCCCCCGAAGACCTGAGCCCCTATGGCCGCACCATGACCGGCTTTGCGCGCCAGACCATGCTCGAACAGGCACAACAGGCGGCCGATCAGGAAGAACAGGCCCTGCGCGAAGACCTGCACCGCCTCGCCGAAGAGATGGACCTGACCGAAACCGACAGCCCGGATGGCACCCGCGCCACCGTCAGCTTTGTCGAAGAGTTTGGCCGCATGGCCGACGTGATCAAACACAATGGACGGTTGGCCGACCTGATCGTGGTGGCCAAACCCAGCCGCGACCGAAACCTGGGCGTCAATTCCCTCAAATCCGGGCTGTTTGAAACCGGCCGTCCCATTCTGATGTGCCCCAAGGATCAAACCCCGCCCGCCGATTTGGGCACCCGCGTGGCCGTGGCCTGGAACGGATCACTCGAGGCGGCACGCACCGTCGGCCTCACCCTGCCCATCGTAGAGGCGGCCCAGTCTGTCACCATCCTCTCAGGGGGCAAAGAGCGCGTCCATGGCGCCACGACAGAGGAGCTTGTCGATTACTACGCCCTGAGGGGCATCACCGCTGAGGTACATCGCTTTGACACCCAACGCCCTCATGAGGCTTTGCTGTCAAAGACTATGGAGATGGGCGCCAGCCTCCTGATAATGGGGGCCTACGGCAAAGGACACGGGCGTGAAGCGCTCTTTGGCGGAAACACCCAAGCTATTGTTGATAAAGCAGAAATTCCAGTCCTGATGGCACACTGATGTATACTTTGAAGCGCCCTTCGCGGCACACAGTTGTATACAGGCGCAAAAATTCGCCTTCGCAAGAATATTTCGCTTGAAATCACTTGTTCGTAATTTAGTTACCCCTCCACCGCGAGGCATGGCACAGCCGCGCCGACGCTCATCGAATGTGACGGAGGAATAATTCATGTCGATCACCAAACGGGCCCTTCTTGGCCTTTCCGCAGCCGCCTTGATGGCGACAAGCCCCATCGCCGCCCTCGCCGACGGCTGGAAGCCACGCAAGCCCATCGATTTCGTGATCATGGCAGGTGCAGGTGGTGGCGCAGACCAAATCGCCCGCTTCATTCAATCAGTCGCCGAAAAGGCAGACATGACGCCCCGTCCACTGGTGCCCAACAACAAGGGCGGCGGTTCGGGTGCTGAGGCGCTGATTCACGTCTCCAACGCATCCGACGCGGATCACACGATCCTGGTCACTCTGAACTCTTTCTTCACCACGCCGATCCGTCAGGACAACCTCGGCATCGACATCCAGACCTTCACGCCGGTGGCGATGATGGGCGTCGACCCGTTTGTTCTGTGGGTCCACAAGGACAGCGGCATCACAACCTTTGAAGAATACGTGGCCAAGGTCAAAGAAATGGACGGCGAGTTTGTCATGGGCGGCACCGGTGCCGGTCAGGAAGACAGCATCGTCATCGCCTACATGTCTGGTGCCTATGGCCTCGACATCAAGTACATCCCCTATGACGGCGGTGGCGCCGTGGCCAAAGACCTTGCGGGCAAGCAGATCATGGCGACAGTGAACAACCCGGCTGAGGCCAAGGGCTTCTATGAAGCGGGCGAATTCGTCCCCCTCGTGGCCTTCTCCGATGAACGCCTCCCGGCATACCCGGACGTGCCCACGATGATCGAGAAGGGCAATGATTTCAGCTACTACAACCAGCGGGCCGTGGTCGGCGCGCCGGGCATGTCGGATGAAGCTGCTGCCTATTACCAGGATCTCTTCACCCAGATCTACGAGACGGAAGAATGGCAGGGCTACCTGACGTCTGAGAGCCTTTCCCCGCTCTGGATGGATGCAGACGCGCAGAAGGATTACTGGCAGGTTCAGGTGGAAAACCACAAGAAACTGCTGGCTGATCTGGGCAGCTGATCCATTTACGCTAGGTAAATTATTGAGCAGGCCTCGCGGGGCCTGCTCTTATCTGGAAGACCAAAAGACTGGGTGAGGGCAAAATGCGACTTGGTGAGATCGTCACCGCCGGTGTCCTCGCTCTGCTTTCCATATACTTCATGTGGAAAAGCGCGGAACTCCCCATAGGCTATATCTCTGGTACGGGCCCCGGCGGCGGAGCATGGCCATTCTGGCTTTCGGCCATCATGCTCATTTGCTGCGGTATGATTGCCTTCAACTGGTGGCGCGGCACCTCTCCCCCCTCCCAATCAGAAGAGCCGATGCTGGACGCCTACGGCTGGCGCATGCTGGCGCTGGTGGGCGGCGGCATTGTCGTGTTTGTGGGGTTGGTGAACGTCATCTCAATGTACGGTGCGATCGCGCTGTTCCTGCTCTATTACACGCGCGCCCTTGGGCGCCACGGCTGGGGCCTCGTTCTGCCGCTCTCGCTCATAACGCCAGTCGCGCTGTTTTTCTTTTTCGAAGGCGCGATGCGGATCACCATGCCCACCGGGATGCCCTTTATGGATCCGCTTTTCGACATTGGTTATGAGATAATTTACTGATGGAAGTGCTCACTCTTCTTGGCAGCGGCATGCTGCTCGCGCTTGAGCCGCTGAACCTCGCGCTCATTCTGATCGGCGTTTCAGTGGGCCTCTTCATCGGCGCCATGCCGGGTCTTGGATCGGTGAATGGCGTGGCTATACTTTTGCCAGTCACGTTCCTGGTGCCGCCATCTGGCGCGATTATCTTCCTCGCCGCGATCTATTACGGGGCCATGTATGGTGGCGCGGTGTCTTCCGTCACCTTAGGCATCCCCGGCGCGTCAACGGCCGTGGCCACGACCTTTGATGGCAGGCCGCTCGCCCGGCAAGGCCGGGCCAGCCTAGCCCTTGTAACGGCCGCATTAGCGTCTTTCGTGGGTGGCACAGTGGCCAATTTGCTCTTCACTGGTTTTGCGCCCCTTTTGGCGAATGTCGCTCTGTCCTTCGGCCCGCCCGAGGTCTTCGCCCTGATGCTGCTGGCCTTTGCCACATTCGTGGGCCTTGGCGGCGACGACATTCCAAAAACCATTTTCTCGATCTGCTTCGGCCTTGTCCTCGGCGCAATTGGGTTTGACCAAATCTCGGGCGCGCCGCGCTTGGTGCTCTTCGACATCAACGGTTTCCTGCAAGGGATCGGCTTCCTCGTCCTGGCCATCGGTGTCTATGGCATTGGTGAAATGCTCTGGACCATCGAACAAACCCGGGGTGAAGTCACCAAGATGACGCCCAAAATGACCGTGAAGGGCATGGCCTCTGACACCAAGGAAGCTGCTCGAAGGGGGTGGAAAGGCACCGCCATCGGCTCGTTCCTCGGCTTCTTCGTAGGTATCTTGCCCGCCGCTGGTGCAACCCCCGGCTCGCTCATGTCCTACGGCGTGGCAAAAATGATTTCCCGGACACCTGAGGAGTTCGGCAAAGGCAGCCCCGACGGTGTTGCGGCCCCGGAAGCGGCGAACAATTCCGCCTCGACAGGCTCAATGCTGCCCATGCTGACATTGGGCATCCCGGGCTCACCCACCACGGCGATCCTGTTGGGGGGTATGGTGATTTGGGGCCTCACCCCCGGCCCGCGCTTGTTCATCGATGAACAGGAATTCGTCTGGGGCCTTATCGGGTCTTTCTACATCTCCAATGCGGCGGCACTTTTGATCAACCTCGCGTTCATCCCGCTTTTCATCTGGATGCTGCGCATGCCGTTCACGATCCTGGCACCCATGATTTTCGTGCTCTCGATCGCCGGTGGCTACGCCGCCACGCGCGACATGTTCGATGTCTGGCTTATGGTGATCTTCGGCCTCGGTGCGTTCTTTTTGCGCAAATTCGACTACCCGCTCGCGCCCGCTGTACTGGCCATCGTTCTCGGCCCCATCGCAGAGCCCACCCTGCGCCAATCCCTGCTGCTCAGCTCCGGCGATCCCGCAATCTTCTTCACCCGCCCCATCGCGGGCCCGATCACCGTGGTCGCTCTGATCCTGATCTTCCTGCCTCTCTTTAAGTTTCTACGTCGGAAAAAAACTCGAAGCGCTTAGGTGGGGGTCAACCCCCACGCCCCCGGGATATTTCCAGCCAGAAGAAACACGAAGGCGACACCCCGATGTTTCTTCTGGCCTCAAATATCCCCGCCGGAGGCATAAAGTCTTAGGAGTAAAGCCCAGCCACTTTGCCGCGCAGTTGAATGAGGCCCAGCAGCGTATCAATGATCGGCGTCGGCGTCTCCGTCACGCGGCCCAGTTCCTGAACGGAGGCCACGAGCGCGTCGATCTCCATGGGGCGGCCTTGATCGAGGTCTTGCAGCATGGACGTGCGATGCGCGCCTACGGCCGCGCCGCCATCGATGCGGCGATCCACGTCGATGGGGAATTTCACTCCAAGTTTCTCAGCGATCTCCTGCGCTTCCACCATCATCGCCCGCGCGACGGGCCGGGTGCCTTCATCAGTGCAAAGCACGTCCAATGTTGCATGGGTCAGCGCCGAGATCGGATTGAAAGACAAGTTCCCCCAAAGCTTCACCCAGATCTCATCGCGCAGTTTGGGCCGCACAGGCGCCTTCAACCCAGCCGCCGCCAGCGCCTTGGACAGCGCCAGCGCGCGATCCGATTTCGATCCGTCCGGTTCCCCTAGCGAAAAGCGATTGCCCTCGATATGCGTGACCACGCCAGGCTCTTTGACCTCCGCCGCAGGATAAACCACGCAACCCAACACCCGGTCGGGCCCGAACCCGTTCCATTGGGCATCACCCGGATCGACCGTCGCCAGACGCGTGCCTTCCAGCGGCCCGCCTATCTTGTGAAAGTACCACCATGGCACACCGTTTACGCCCGACACGATCGTCGTATTGGATCCAATGAGAGGTTGCATTTTTTCCACCACCGGCGGCACCGAATGCGCCTTGAGCGTGACAATCACGTAGTCCTGCGGACCAAGTGCGGCGGGGTCTTCTGACACTGTCACAGGCACGTTCACCGTCTCACCCTCTTCGATAAGGGTGAGCCCGTTTGCCTCCATCGCCGCCCGATGCGGGCCACGCGCCACTAGGCTGACATCCGCGCCCACCTGCGCCAGTTTCGCGCCCATATAGCCGCCGATGGCGCCTGCACCAAAAATACAGATTTTCATGGTTCAGGCGCCTTCCACCAGACCCAGCTTTTCTGCCAGACCGATGCGTTGCAGCTTGCCCGTCGCGCCCTTTGGAATCTCGTCCAGGATGATCACCTTGCGCGGCACCTTGAAATCCGCGAGCCGTTGGGACGCAAAATCACGAATATCCCGTTCCCCCGCATTGGCGCCTTCGCGCAGCACGATGGCTGCTGCCACCTCTTCCCCCAGCTTGGGGTGCGGAAGCGCAAAGGTCAGCGCTTGGGCCACCGCCGGGTGATCGGACAGGATGCCATCCACCTCCAGTGGGCTCACCTTTTCGCCGCCGCGGTTTATGATCTCTTTCAAACGCCCCGTTAGCGTCAGATAACGGTCAGCGTCAAACGCCCCCTGATCGCCCGTCCGGAACCAACGCTTGCCGCCTGCTTCAAAGAAATTCTTCTCATTGGCCTCCGGATTGCTTTCGTAGCCCGGCGTCACATTGGGGCCCGAAATCACGATCTCGCCCACCTCGTCATCCCCGAGCAGCTTTGGCTCAACCTCGTGTGCGATGCAAACCTCCGGGCCGGCCTGCACACCGACAGCCCCCGGTTTCTGCGCCCCTGCACCCAACGGGTTGGAACACATCTGGTGCGCCGCTTCTGTCATGCCGTAACCTTCGATCACCGGCGCGCCAAAGGTTTCAAAAAGCTGCGTCATCACCGGCCCCGGAAGCGATGCAGAAGACGACCGCAAGAAGCGTAGCCGCGCCTTTTCGATCACATCCGCGTTGCGGCCCGCGCGGGCCAGAATGGTCTGATGCATGGTCGGCACAGCGGTGTACCACGTGGGATCGGCATCTTTCAGCCATCCGAAAAATCGCAGCGCATCAAAGCCGGGCGCGCACCATACCTGGCCGCCCGATCCCAGTGTCGACAGCACGGCCGCAATAAGCCCGTGAATGTGGAAAAGCGGCATCACGTTCATGCAACGATCCTGATCCGTCAACGCCAGAGAAGCCGCAATGTTGCCCGCAGAGGCCGCAATATTGGATTGCAGAAGCGGCACGATCTTGGGTCGCGACGTGGTGCCCGATGTGTGCAGGATCAGCGCCACGTCATCGGCCTCAGGCATCGCGGCGTCAGCCACACCCGCACCTGAAGCGCTGAGCGAAAATGCACCCGCAGGCGCAGCCTCATCCACCGCAACGGAAATCACCAGCAGGCCGAGCTTGGCGGCCGCTTTTGCCGCCGGGCCATCATCACCTGCCATCAGCACGATCGCCTTGGCGCCTAGATCATCCAGGTAGAACTCGAATTCCTCCTGTCGGTAGGCCGGGTTCAAAGGGGCCGTCACGGCCGCCTGCGCCACGGTCACGAACGCCGCCGCCATCTCTGGCCCATTGGGCAGAACAATTGCAACACGATCCCCGCGCCCGACGCCCGCCGCGTTCAAGGACGCCGTCACCTCAGCCGACAGATCACGCAGGCCCCCATAGCTCAGCCACTCCCGCCCCGGCGCGCCAATGGCGGCGGCGTCGCTTGGATGGCTAGCAATCAGCTCTCTGACAGTTCGTGACATGGGATTCCCCTTCGTATTCGTCTTCAATTGCACAGGATTTAGCGCGTTTTGGGTGCGACACAATGGCTATTTGAGGCAGGGCGATACAGGGAAAATCAGCCAGAGCGCGCCCGTTTGCATCGCTCTGAGCAATAGCGCACCTCTTCCCACACCTTTGCCCATTTCTTGCGCCACGTGAAGGGCTTGCCGCAGGTGGCGCAGGTCTTGGTGGGCAGGTCGGATTTCTTGCGCATCTTGGCCATCACGTGTCCCCTAAAGGCAGATCCAGCTGCGAGGTTTTGCGCCCCGGCCGATGTGCCCGCTGCCCACGGTTCGGAATCCCGCTTTTGCGACTGCCATGTTTATCCTGAATAGCCCCGGCCTCCTTGCGGAAACCCTCACCACCGCGCACCGCCCAGATCTTTTGGCGGGCCTCGCGAGCGGCCTCTAGATGGTCCACGATCCGCTCTGGATAGACGTGCCCAAGCACCTCGCCCGCATTCTCGGCTTTCCACGGCTCCTGCAGGTGTTTGTCGGCAATGCCCGTCAACTCCGGCACCCAGCGGCGCGTAAATTCCCCGCTCGGATCCTGATCCGCACCTTGCTTCACCGGGTTGTAAATTCGCACTGTGTTGATGCCGGTTGTGCCTGACTGCATCTGCGTCTGGCTCCAGTGAATGCCCGGCTCATAATCGGTGAAATACCGCGCCAGCACCTGTCCCGTCGCACGCCAGTCCAGCCAAAGATGATAACTTGCACACGCCATCACCATCGCGCGCATACGGAAATTCAGCCACCCTGTCGCGCGCAGTGACCGCATGCAGGCATCCAGAAACGGCAGGCCTGTTTCGCCCTTTGCCCATGCCTCCAACCGAACGGCGTCGGGCTCTTTGGGCCGCACACTGTTATAGGCACGATGGAAATTCTCAAACTCGATGCGCGGGTCGTCCTCCAGCTTTTGCATGAAATGGCAATGCCAATGCAGCCGCCCCTCATAGGACCGGATTGACCCCGCCCAACCCTTTCGCCCCTTCACCTCAACCTTGCGCGCCCAGGTCGCCTGAGCCACCTCCCGCATGGAAAGCGCACCCCAGGCAAGGTAGGGCGACACCCGCGAACAGGCCGTTGCCCCCGACACGGGCGAGGACATGGCAGAGCGATACGTCTCCCCCCGCCGCTGCAGAAAACTCTCGACCGCATTCAGACCGGCCTGCCGCCCGCCAGTCTGACGACCCTCGCAAGGATCAGGCGCAAGCCGCAAATCCTGCGCATCCGGGATCATGCCAATGTCGATATCCAAAGGCTTCAAGGCAGGGGCAGACACCTGCGCCTCCGCCATCAACCGATCCCAAGATCCCGCCCAACCATTGCGCGACGGCAGCCGCCGCTGTACGCCGTGGTTCTGCACCTCTGTCCACGACACGCCGTTGGCCCGGCACCACGCCCCAACGCGCCGGTCGCGGTCAAAGGTCCAGCGGTTGCCCGTCTCCTCATGGGACCAGAGCGCAGTTAGTCTGCCCTCGGCCTTCAACTCTGCCAACACCTCACAAACATCGCCCACCCGAACGACCAATGCCTGACCGCTCGCCGCCGAGGCGTCTCGCAGTTCCGCCAGACACTCCTCCACAAACGCCCATTGCCGCCCGGACATATCCGGTTGGGCCCACAAGTCCGGCTCTACAACGTAAAGGGGCAACACGTCGCCGTGCTCGGCCGCGAAAGCCAAGGCGCGGTGATCGTGCATCCGCAAATCCCGTTTGAACCAGACAACCTGCATTATTTCTCCCGTTCTCAAGGGTATCTAGGGCGGGTGACGGAGCCGTCATGCGACATGTCGCAACAGACATGGACGCCGCCACCGCCGTCCTCTAAGCGGGCCATATGAACGAACAGGAAACGCCCCTCAGCGATCTACTCCCAGCCCTCGACCACCTGGCGGCCGAGGCATTAGCCTTGTGGGATGTGCCCTCGGATGCGCGCGTGATCCGGATCAATGTCTCCGAAAACGTGACCTACCGCGTAGAGGCAGATGGCTTCAGGTCCATCCTGCGCATCCACCGGCAAGGCTACAATTCCCGCAACGCCATAGCCTGCGAACTTGACTGGCTCACGGCCCTGGGGCGCGACACAGACGTCACTACGCCAGGTATCATCGCAGGCCGCAACGGCGCACGCATCCAGCAGGCCAGCACAGCAGGCCTGACCGAGACGCGATTCATGGTGATGTTCACCTTCCTTGAGGGCACCGCACCCGATGAAAAGGCCGACCTCGCACCCGGGTTCGAAGATTTGGGCGCCATCGCTGCGCGCTGTCATGAACATGTTTTGACATGGGCCAAGCCCACCGGGTTCGAACGTCTCACTTGGGATGAAAACGCCATCTTTGGTCAGGACGCCACATGGGGCAATTGGCGCGACGCGCCGGGGGTCACAGATGACTTGCGCCCGCTGCTGGAACGGCTGGAAACCACCGTCACCCATCGCCTGCGCGCGTTCGGCAAGGCGCCTGACCGCTTCAACCTGATCCATGCAGACATGCGGCTCGCCAATCTGATCGTCGCGCCTGAAGGCACGCGTCTCATCGATTTCGACGATTGCGGGCATGGCTGGCTCCTCTACGATTTCGCCGCCGCCATCAGCTTCATGGAAACCGACCCTCATATCCCAGATCTTAAAGCCGCATGGCTACGCGGCTACCGGTCCATCCGGGCGCTAAGCAGCACGGAAGAAACCGAAATCGATACCTTCATCATGCTCCGTCGCATGGCCCTGCTCGCCTGGATCGGCAGCCATATCGAGGCCCCAGAACCCCAAGCCCTCGCCCCACATTTTGCCGAAGGCACGGCGCAACTGGCCACGGGGTATCTAAAGACGTTCGACTGCGGCTAACCCTCACACAGCCCCGGCACAACATCTTCGGCCACCTTCAAGAACGCGTCGACCCGCGCCACCTTTCGCGCACCAGGTCGGAACGTCATGTAAATTGGCCGCGCGACGGACGCGTAGTCCGGCAACACCCGCACCAAAAGACCTTGCGCCAATTCCTCCTGCACCATGAAATCGGGCAGAAACGCGAATCCCTGACCCGCGATGGCCAATTGCCGCAGCGTTGTGAAACTGCGCACCGATACCGGGCCAGTCACATCCACCTCCACCTCGCTCTTTGCGCTCTCGAACCGCCACGTCGCCCCCGGCCTGCGCCCCTGAAAGGTAAGGCACGCCCGTCCTTTCAAAGCCTTCGGATCGGTCAGCCCGGGCCGCCCTGCAACCTCGGGGCTTGCCACCAAAATGCGTCGAAACACCCCCATCTTCCGAACGACAAGCCGGTCATCGGCAAAGCTGCCCACACGAAACGCGACATCGGTGCCCGCATCCTGCATATCCTCATAGTCGTAGCTTGGCCGCATCGCCATCGACAGTTTGGGATAAAGCGCCTGCACTTTCGGGAAGAGGCTCTCTGCCAGAAGCCCACCGAATTCCGGCGTCGCGGCAATCGAAACATTCCCCGAAATGCCAACGCTTTCTTCCCGCGCCAGATCGCCCAACAAGTCCACCTCTGCCAGGATCGACGCAATCCGCGCATCGAGCTGCTCCCCGATAGGCGTCAAACTCACCGATCTCGCCCCGCGTTCCAGCAATCGCACCCCGAAATGCGCCTCCAACTGCGCCACATGGCGGCTGATGCCGGATTTCGCATGCCCCAGATGCTCCGCCGCAGCACTGATCCCGCCAAGTCGCGCGACCGTGTGAAAGCTACGGAGCGCTTGCAAGCTAATCGTTCTGAAATCTTGAACCATAGGTTCAATCTTATCCATCTGTTGCAAATAATTGGCAAGACGTAGTTTCGGCATACAGTCACAAGGAGAGACCAAAATGAATATTCTGATTACAGCCGCCAACGGCGGGTTCGGAGCGCTCATCGTCTCCGATCTCATCAAAGCAGGTCACACCGTCGCCGGGTCCGTTCGCGACCCGGAAGGCCGCAACGCAGAGGCCGCCGCAAGCTTACGCGATATGGGCGCCCATGTGGTGGAAATCGACGTCACCGACGAGGCCTCCGTCCTGTCTGGCGTTGCCGCCGCAGAGGCCGCGCTTGGCCAGATCGACGTCCTGATCAACAACGCAGGCGTCGGCGCCCACGGAATTCAGGAAAACTTCAACACCAATGATTTCCAGCGCCTTTTCGACATCAACGTCTTCGGTGTCCAACGCATGATCCGCGCCACGGCACCGGCCATGCGCGCGCGCGGCAATGGGCTTATCCTCAACATCTCCAGCCTTCTGGGCCGCATCGCGATGCCCTTCTACGGCCCCTACAACGCCAGCAAATGGGCGCTGGAAGCGATGAGCGAGAACTATCGCATTGAACTGAGCGGCTTTGGCGTTGACGTCGCCATCATTGAGCCCGGCGGCTTTCCCACTGCCTTCATGGGCAACCTCATCCACCCCTCCCGGCCGGATCGCAACGACAGCTACGGCCCCATGGCCGATGCCCCAAAGGCGGCGCTGCAAGGATTTGACGAATTCCTCAAGGCAAACCCCCAGCAGAACCCGCAACTTGTGTCAGACGCGGTTCTGGCCGTCGTCGACACCCCCGCCGGTTCGCGGCCCTTCCGCACCACGGTCGACACGATCGGCATGGGCGCTTTGGTGGATCCAATGAATGATCAGCTCTCGGATGCCACCCATGCGCTTTTCACCAATATGGGGATCGACGGGATGCTGACGCTCAACACCGCCGCTCACTAAACCACAGCAAACCGGAGGGCGGCGGCGCACAAAAGTCCCGCCGCCCATGCAACCTTTGACAAATTCCCTGCGACCCTAGACACTTAGGCCTGCGCCAGACCCGAAAAACCGGCTGAGTGCGCGGGGGAACGGAATGATCAAAACCATCGTCGAACGGCTGAGTGGGATGCGCCTTGTCTGGGCGGCGCTCCTGTTGGTCATGATGATGGGTCCCGCCCATGCAGGCGGCGAAGTGCCGACCCTTGCCGCCGACATCGGCGCGGCGCTTTTGGGTGCGGGCTTGCTTGCTGTCCTCTTCGCGCGCATCGGCATACCCTCCATCGCGGCCTTCATCCTCGCCGGTGTGATCCTTGGCCCACTGGGGCTTGAGGCGATCATCGACCCCGGCAATATCGACGCTATCGCGCAAATCGGTTTCATCCTGCTGCTCTTTGTCATCGGGCTGGAGATCGACGTGCCCCGCATCCTTGCCTCGGGTCGCACGCTACTTTACGCAGGCGCGCTGCAATTCCCGATGACCATGCTGTTTGGCATCGGGGTGACCAAATTTATGATGTGGATGGGCGTGGGTGGCGTGCTGACCGAAGCGCCGTTGTCGCCGCTCTATATTGGGGTGGCGATGTCTTTGTCGTCATCCCTGCTGGTGGTCAAACTTTTCCAGGAACATTTCCAACTTGACACGCGACCGGGACAAATCTCTCTCATCGTTCTGATTTTTCAGGATATTTGGGCGATCATCTTCACCCTAATCCAGCCTAGTATGGACAACCCCGACATCGTCAAGATCCTCGCTTCCTTTGCAGGCATCGGCATCCTGATCGTCATCGCCGTGATCCTGTCGCGCCTCGTCGCGAACCGCGCCTTCGCGTGGATCGCCAAGAAACCCGAACTGGTCCTGCTGGCTGCCATGTCATGGTGTTTCGCCATCATGGCAGTGGGTGCCAGCTTCGACATGGTGACGAAGGCCTTAGGGTTAGAAGTCTCCCTCGCCGTCGGCTCCGGCATGGCCGCCCTCATCGCTGGTGCAACGATTGCCAGTTCGCCCTACTCGGTCGAGATCGTCACCAAAGTGGGCCTGGTGAAAGACTTCTTCGTCACCCTCTTCTTCGTAGGCTTGGGCATGTCCATCCCCGCCCTTAGCAGTTGGGACGTGCCGATCATGGCTGTGTTGCTCGCCATCCTCGCGCTTCTCGCCCGCCAATTGGTGTTCTTCCCTGTCTTCTATTTCATCGGGATCGACCAGCGGAACGCTCAGGTCAGTTCCACCCAACTGGCGCAGATGTCCGAATTCACGCTTGTTATCGTCTTCATCGGTCTTGAACTAGGCCACGTCAGTCAGGAATTCGCGGCGGTCGTCATCCTCGCTTTCGTGCTGACAGCCGTGATCACAACGCCAGTATTCGAAAACGCCTATGGCATCTATGAAAGCCTGAAATCCACGCTGACCCGGCTGGGGTTCAAAGAACCGGGCGCAGAAGGTGCCAAAGACGATCACGAGGTGGTGCTTGGCATCCTGGGCGTGCACCGCGATGCCTCCTCTTTCCTTGCGGAACTCCACCGTCATCAACCTGAACTCTTGAAACACACTACTATCGTCGATTTTAACGTGGCGCTGCACCCCGCCATGCAGGACCTCGGCGTGCATGTGGTCTATGGCGATATCTCAAACGAAGAAGCATTGCTGCACGCAGGCATTGACCGCGCCAAGGTGGTGCTCTGCCCCATCTCAGATGACCTCTTGCGCGGGCTCGACACCGCCGCCCTTGTCCGCCTAGTCCGCAATGTGAACCCGGGCGCCAAAATCATTGCCAACGCGATCCACATTTCCGCCGTGGATAGGTTGAAAGAGGCAGGCGCCGATGTGGTCTACATGCCCCGGATGGAGGCCGCCAAAGCCATCCTTGAGGCATTCGAACATGTCCATGATGGCCAAGACATCGATTACTTCGACACGATCCAGCACGAAAAATTCGGCACACTCCGCGACCGGCGCGAAGTGATGGATTGATCACAATCTGTAGACGCGCCTTGATCCGCTGTAGCTGTGCGCTTTAATTTGCTTACAGCAATGGAGGCACCCAATGGTGAAATCCACCCTTCTGACCGCAGCCCTTCTGGCTTTGGCCTTCCCCTCTTTGGCTGCGACCGCGAAACTGGGCCCGAACGCCGTGATCTCGGGGGGCGAGTATTCCACCGGCGGCGGCCTCACTGTGGCCGTCGAGGCACGCAACACTGAGGGCAAACTCGCAATCTGCGGGATCTGGGCCCAAAGCACTTCCATGTCCGCCTACACCCGCCAAGCCGCTTCAGCCGTGTTGACAAAAGCTGTGGTTCAGATCGACGGCCAGACCGTCTGGCGCAATCTCAACTTCCTCAACCGCGTGGGTCCGGCGAAAACCTATGCCGGCGAACCGTCAGGCTGCATGTTCCTGAATCGCGCCTGGACGGGGGACCCGACCGCGCGCATGACCGTGCGTATCCCGCGCCAGAAGATCGTCGCGACCTCTGCCTCCCGCCTCGAAAACGGCCCGCGCGTCTTCTTCACGCGCAGCGATCTGGCCAACCCGGCTCTGGCCAAAGGGTCTTTGGTGCCGTCCTTCATCACCAGCCGGTCGTCCTCGGGGACACAGTATTGATCTGCCTTAGCACCTCACGGGTTTGGCAATTGAAAAATCATGTTTGATCAGGCAAAACGCCTAAGACCCCATTGGGCCAGAGTGTGAAAACACACCGCTCATGAAAACGGGCAGTCAAGGGCAACGCAGGCAATGATGATGAAACATATTGGGCTTTGTATCTGTATTCTGGCGCTTTCGGCCTGCGGTGGAGGGCGCGATGACCGCCCCGACCGGCGCGTGATTGCCACACCCGTGGCATTTGGCCCGATCAGCAAGGCCTGCCTGCAATCGGACCGCAAGAAGAAGTCGCGCCAGCTTTGCACCTGCATTCAGGCCGCTGCAGACAAAACGCTCAGCCGATCCGATCAGCGCCGATCGGTTGCGTTTTACGACGATCCCCACCGCGCGCAGGAAATCCGCACCTCAGATCGCAGCGTGGATGAGAAATTCTGGGATGCCTATGCCGAATACGGCAAAACGGCAGAGCGGATGTGCGGATAAGTCACCGAAATCTTTAAAAGATTTCGGCCGCATTCTTTTAAAGAATGCGCTACTCAGGTCAGCGCATCAAAGCAACGTTTGCACAGACCTGGCAGGTTGTGCTGCCCCACATCAGGCGCGATCTTCCAGCAGCGCAAGCACTTCTCCCCTTCGGCCTTTTCAAAGACCACCGCGACACCCTCAACGTCTGGCATCGCAAACGCCCCCTCGGGTGCGGCTTGCGCCGTCAGGGTGATGTCAGACGTGATGCACACATCCTCAAAATCCACGGATGAGAGCAGGTCAAGCAGCGCCGCATCAGCCACGTGCACCACCGGTGCCGCCTCAAGCGATGCCCCGATCACCTTGTCCACCCGTTGAACCTCTAACGCCGCTGTCACCACACGCCGCGCGCGTCGCACCTCAGCCCATTTCGCTGCCAGCGCGTCATCGCGCCAACCCTCAGGCGTCTCAGGGAAGTCCTGCAAATGCACCGACGCGTCATCGCTTGGAAAACGCTCCAACCACACTTCTTCCATGGTGAAGACCAGCACCGGCGCCAACCAAGTCGTCAGCCTGTGGACCAGGATATCCAGCACCGTTCGCGCGGCTTTGCGCCGTGGCGTATCCCCGTCGCAATAAAGCACATCCTTGCGAATATCGAAGTAAAATGCGGAAAGCTCCACCGTCGCGAAATTGAAGAGCGCCTGAAACACCCCCTGAAAATCATAAGACCCATAGCCCTCGCGCACCCGCACATCCAGCTCTGCTAGACGATGCAAGACCCAACGCTCCAGCTCCGGCATCTGAGCCGGCTCCACCCGGTCGCTTTCCTTGAAATGCCCAAGACCACCTAGCATGAAGCGCATCGTATTGCGCAAACGGCGATAGCTGTCGGCGGTGCCTTTCAGGATCTCCGGCCCGATCCGCAGATCGCCGGTATAGTCCGACTGCGCAACCCAAAGCCGCAGAATATCCGCCCCGTATTGCTTCACCACTTCCTCAGGCGCGATGGTGTTGCCCAGGGATTTGGACATCTTCATGCCCTTCTCATCGAGCGTAAACCCGTGGGTCAGCACCCCCCGATAGGGCGCGCGCCCAATGGTCCCGCAGGCCTGCAACATCGAGGAATGAAACCACCCGCGATGCTGGTCGGTGCCTTCGAGGTAAAGATCGGCCAGCCCGTCTTCGCTACCATCCTCCCGGTCGCGCAGCACGAAGGCATGAGTCGACCCAGAGTCAAACCACACATCCAGAATGTCATCGACCTTCTCCCAATCATCGGGGTGATGGTCATTGCCCAGGAACCGCTCTTTCGCGCCAGGCTTGTACCAGGCATCCGCGCCCTCTTCCTCAAAGGCCTGCGCAATGCGGGCATTGACGGCCTCATCCCGCAAAAGAAAGTCGGGATCGTCCGGCTTGGCACCCACCTTCTTGAAGCAGGTGAGAGGTACGCCCCAGGCGCGCTGACGGGAAAGGACCCAATCCGGGCGCACCTCGATCATCGAATAGAGCCGGTTGCGTCCTGTCTGCGGCGTCCACTGCACCAGCTCATCGATGGATGTCAGCGCCCGCTCCCGGATCGTTGTGCCAAACTCATCCTGCCCATCGCCCACCTCCCGGTCGATCGCCGCAAACCATTGCGGACGGTTGAGCCGGATAACCGGAGCCTTGGACCGCCAGGAATGCGCATCCGAAATGGTCAAGCGCTTGCGGGCCAACAACCCGCCCACTTCGACCAGCTTCTCGATCACCGTCCGGTTCGCCTTACCCGGCTTGCCGTTATTCTCGATGATCTTGCGCCCGCCAAAAAACGGCAGGTCGGCGCGATAGGCACTGTCATCAAGAATGTTGAACGTCATCGGCAGCCCATGCTTCAGCCCGATCTGATAGTCATCATCCCCGTGGCTTGGCGCGGTATGCACGAACCCCGTGCCCGCATCGTCGGTCACATGATCACCGGGCAGAAGCGGCACATCAAAGTCCCACTCTCCATCAGCGCCGTCCGCGCCTCGCAGCGGATGGGCACAGGTAAGGGAGTAAAGCTCGATCGACTCAACGTTCCTAGATCGAACATACATACCTGGCTCCAACCGCATGGAGCCTAGAGCATCGTCTGCCAAAGCATCAGCGATAATGTAATGGTCGCCAACAGCCGCCCAACATTCTTCAGGTGCTTCCTTCACCTCGTAAAGGCCATAGGAAATGTTTTCTCCAAAGCAAATGGCCCGGTTCTGAGGAATCGTCCAAGGAGTGGTCGTCCAAACGATCACTTTGGAAGATAACAGAAGTTCGCTCACTTGGCGGACATAGTCTGCCTCTTTGTCTTGTCCGTGCAGCCTGAAATTCTCTTCCATGCTTTCCGACTTAACGTCCACCACATCAAACGGCACCCAGATCGCATCCGTGTCCCGATCGTGATATTCCACCTCCGCCTCGGCGAGCGCGGTCTTCTCCACCGGCGACCACATCACGGGCTTGGACCCCTGATAAAGCGTGCCGTTCATCAGGAAGGTCATAAACTCTTCCGCGATGATCCGCTCTGATCGGTAATCCATCGTCAGATAAGGCTTCGACCACCGCCCCGTCACACCGAGCCGCTTGAACTCATCGCGTTGAATATCAATCCAGCCTTCCGCAAACCGCCGACATTCCTGACGGAAATCGACGACGTCGATATCGTCCTTGTTGCGGCCCTTCTTGCGGTAGGCTTCCTCGATCTTCCATTCAATCGGCAACCCGTGACAATCCCAACCGGGGATATACCGCGCATCGCGGCCCATCATTTGCTGCGAGCGCACGACCATATCCTTCAGGATCTTATTCAACGCATGCCCAATATGCAGATGCCCGTTGGCATAGGGCGGTCCATCATGCAGCGTAAAGGGCTCCCGCCCCTCTGCCTTCTCGCGCAGCTGGGTGTAGATCTTCATGTCATTCCAGCGCGCAAGCCATTCCGGTTCCCGCTTGGGCAACCCCGCCCGCATTGGAAAATCGGTCTTCGGCAGGTTCAACGTGTCTTTATAGTCAGGTGTCTCGGCAGCCATGTGCGGCGTCCTTTTTATTCGTAATGTTCGGGTGTCAGGGTCGGCGTGGTGTTACAAACGCCTTGTCCCGGCGGCTCAATGGTCTAAGAGCGCCGGGCATATAATTCGAATAATGATCATCTGACGTACCATATCGCGAACGTTATAGGCCCCTGTCCGAACGACGTCCATCTTGATTTTAGGTGCAAGGACACCGACATTTGCTAGGTCGGCCACACCGATGTTGTCCACAGATCACCCTCCCAACCGAATAGGAGATTGCCTTGCGTCTCACCTGCCTTGTGCTGATATTTCTTCCCGCAATGACTTGGGCTGAACCTGTACAAATACCGGGGCCATCAGGACCGCTAGAGGCCGAACAGATTGCCATCGACGGGGCGGAACATGCCGTGGTGATCATCCCCGGTTCAGGTCCAACCAATCGCGATGGAAACGCGCCGCAGATGGGCATGGCGAGCGATACATTGAAACTGCTGGCCGAAGGGTTGGCGGAAGAAGGCGTCGCCTCCTTGCGCATCGACAAACGCGGCTTTTTCGGAAGTGCTGCCGCCATAGCCGACCCCAATGACGTCACCATAGAGGCCTACGCAGAAGACGCCCGCGCATGGGTGGAAAAGTCCTCAACGCTCGCCCCCTGCACATGGATCGCCGGGCATTCCGAAGGCGGCCTTGTCGCTCTAGTCGCCGCCCAAAATCCCCCCGACAACCTCTGCGGCCTCATCCTTCTGGCCACACCGGGCCGCCCGATCGGACAGCTGATGATCGAACAATTCGCCTCCAACCCGGCCAATGCCCCGCTGATGCCTGACATAAAGGCCATCGTCACCGATCTGGAGCAGGGCCAAACGAGGGACCCCGCCTCGGTGCCCCAAGTGCTCCAACCGCTTTTCTCCAATGGGCTGCAACGCTTCATGATCAACCTCTTTTCCCACGACCCTCGGGCTCTGGCGCAGCAATGGAAAGGTCCCACTTTCATCGTGCAAGGCGTGGCTGATTTTCAGGTCAAACTGCTGGATGCCAATCTGCTTTTTGAAGCCATGCCGCAGGCCCGTCAGCGCATCCTTCGAGGCGGCACCCACATGTTGAAAGCCGATGTGCCCGGCACCCCGTTCGCGACCTACACCGACCCCGACTTGCCCCTGTTCGATGGCCTAACCTCGGACATCGCGGCATTCCTCAAAGACCACACACCGCCCGAATAATCGGGCCGCGCATGAAAAACCCCCGCCGATCTCCCGGCAGGGGCCATATTCGTAGGGTGGGGTTTCACCCCACCAAATCACCAGTCCTCGCGAACCACGACCCGCGTCTTAACGGGAAGTTTCATAGCCGCCAAACGCAGAGCTTCCATCGCGATGCCCTCGGCAACGCCATCGATCTCAAACATCACCCGGCCCGGCTTCACTTTGCAGGCCCAGTAATCGACAGACCCCTTACCTTTACCCATCCGCACCTCGGTGGGCTTGGACGTGACAGGAGTGTCCGGGAAAATCCGGATCCAGACGCGGCCCTGACGTTTCATGTGACGCGTCATGGCCCGACGGGCGGCTTCGATCTGACGGGCAGTGACCCGCTCCGGCTCGGTCGCTTTCAGACCATAGGTGCCGAAGTTCAAATCCGACCCACCTTTGGCCAACC
>JBCCNB010000013.1:0-89469 GCA_039026055.1 Pseudomonadota bacterium
CGCGTGAACAGCCACAGCCAGACCGGCAGCAGCAGCAATTGCGTCACCATATTGATCGGCAAGAGCGCCGCCCCCAGCGCGGTATCCCCGCGTGCCATGCGCGTGAAGCTCAAAAACCAATCCGTGCAAGGGGCCAGAAAATAGATCAGCAGGCCGGTATAAAGCAGCGGCTGACCGGACAAAAACAGCGAAGCAACCGCCAAGGCAATAAGCGGCACAATCATGAAATTGGCCGCCCAGGCCAGCCCTATGAAGCGCAAATTGCCAAGCCCCGTGACCACCGAGCGCAAGCGCAGTTCGAAGAACAAAAGCCCCACCAGCAAAAGCAGCGTGGGATCAATGCCCGCCGCCATTCCCTGCCCGACCGCAGGCGTGCCAAGGCCCAAAATCGCACCCAAAGCAATCGCGCCAAGGCAAAGCGCTGTCACTCCAAAGCCCGGCGCGGCCGATGCCGCCGTGTTTGTCGTGTCAGTCATGACCCCCCCTCAACACAGGCATTTATCCGCGTCGCAACAAGCCAGATCATCAAGATACATGTTGTTGTCGCGGTATAGCTCCAGAATCGCGGTATCGGCCCCCATACGACCTGCAATCGCGCGGGCCACCACGGCGAAGCGTTGGCGGAATTTGTAGATGAAACAGAAGAGGTGCCCATTATGGCTCACCTCCGGGCCCACCAGAAAGAGCCCCGGCAGTGCGGTGGATTCATCCTGTTGGGTCAGCAGGGGCAGACCGTGGTCGCCATAGTCAAACCACTGCACGATCGGCGTGGTCCCTGTCTTGAACCCGGTGGCCAGGATCGGCGGATGCGGCGACAGCCAACTGCGGCCATTACCACCAAAAATCCGCACACCGCCCTCTTCGCGCTCAAGGGCCACGATTTCCTCATGACCCTCAAGCGTCACTTGGCCGGCTCGCAGCACGGTATCAAGCCGCTGATGGGTGAAAGGTGACAGCGTACGACTGGGGTCTTTCTCGTTACCGCCCCATGGTGCGCCCAGATCGAACACGGTCACATGTTTGCCCGCGCGCGCCAGCCCCACAGCGGCATCAATCCCGCTTTCATAACCGCCGATCACATAAGCCTCGTCACCGGGCACGTCCTTCCAGCTTTGGACAGTGGAGTAATGCCAGCCATGCTCCGCCCCGTTGAGCCCAGCGTCCGAGGGCGCCCCGAACTGACCGCCTGCCCAGACCACATAATCGGCGCGTATCTCACCCTGATCGGTGTGGATGCTCAGCCAGTCGCCATCGGGCTCCATCCCCTCCACCTCGATCCCGCAATGCACATTGAGGTCAAAGGCCTGAGCCGCATGATCGAGATAGCGCGCATAGTCCCGACCGCTGGGATGCTCGCGCTTCAACGCCCAGCCCGGAGAGCTGTCAAAGCTGATCGCATTGAGGTCCGTCATGCCGAAGACATTACCCGGAAAGGACGGTGTCAGAAGGCGAGTATCCTTGGGCCAGTTCAGAAAATTCTGCCCGACGCGGCCACGCTCCAACACCCAAACATCGGGGATGTTCAAATCTCGCAATACCCGCGCCACGCCCAAGCCAGCAGGCCCCGCGCCAATGATGGCAACGCTGACATGGTCGGGAAGCACACGGCCCTGTCTGTCCAGCATTTGATCCCCCAGAAATGTGGGCCAGAGCCCTGCTCGTTGGAGAAATAGGATTATGTTATACTATAACAATACTCAAGCGACTTTCCGTCTCACCATACGCAAATGATCGCCCGATTTGCATAGGTGTTTGTCTTTTCGACAAAGCTTGCGTTACACATCCCGCCAACATCGCGCTTCAAAGGAAAATCGCCCATGTCTGATCGCAATTACGAACCCATGACCAAGGCGGAGGTCATCGCCGCCCAGCGCGCTTGGGCCAAGCACGTCACCGAACAGAATGTCGAGGAATTGCTGGCGCTTTATGATTTTGGAAGCCCCGACGAGCCACTTTTGTTCAAACCCACGCTGGCAGATGTGATCCGCCTGGATCGCGACGGGGCCAAATCCTATTTCGTGGGCGGCGATCCCAACTATCCCAACGATCACGGCTTTCTGGCCAATGGTTGGAAACAGGTGGATTTTCAAAGTGCCGTCGGCCCGATCATCAAGGCCGGGGGACTGGGCTACAAGGATATGGGCCACTACACTTTTGTGAACGGCGCGGGCGATGCGACGCGGGCCGATTATACCTTTGCCTATCACAAGCTGAACGGGAAGGTTCTGATTTCGCTGCACCATTCCTCACTCACGTGGTTTCCGCCCAAAGAAGGGTGAACGGCCGCTCGTCGCACCCTCACGGGCGCCTCGCTTTTCCTGTGGGTAATATCCGTGCTTATCCGGAAAAAAGCGTGGCCCTGTGCCATAGCCGCACCGGCCGGTGCAATCAGCGCCAAGGAAAGAGCGCTTTCTTTTCTGGGCAATGTCTTTTTTGTCTTCAATCGCATCAAAGGACAGCCGAGCCGACGAAGAAGGACGCCCCAAAAACTGCCCCAGAGGGCGCAGGTGACCAGAAAAGTCTTTGGCGAGGCGTGACGAGCCTGAGAGCGAGGCCACACCGGGCGACCGCCCAAAGCCACAAAAAGCGGAACAAAATTGTGATCAAGCCGCGCTTGGCGGATTGTAAATCTCGTGTGATAGTCAAGCTGTCAATAAATGGAGACACCCATGAGATACGCTGCCATCACCGCTGCTCTGATGTGCTTTGCCGCCCCCGGTCAGGCCTCCGAAGGCGAACGCGTCCAGATCACCGGAGAGATCATCGACACCTGGTGCTACTACTCCGGTGTCATGGGCCCGCCCGAATCCACGACCGGCACAGCGCATCATACCTGCGCTCTGTGGTGCTCGGCAGGCGGCATCCCCGTCGGCCTTCTGGGAGAGGATGGTGAGATCTACATGGTGCTCAAAATCGAAGCCGATGACGGTTCTGCGAGTGGCGACACTCAGCTGCGCCTTGCCAGCCATGAAATCACCGCCGACGGCATGCTCTATCGCCGCGACGGCCTGAACTATCTGGTGGTCGAAACGGTCGTGGCCGATAACGGCATCGTCAATCAAACCCATGACGACTGGGGCGTAATCCCCGGCTTCGCCATCCCCGAGCCGAAAGAGGAGTGAGCCCCATGAAAAAACTCATCGCCCTTATCGCCCTCATCGCCGCTCCCGCCGCGGCGGAAGATTTCTCTGCCAACTCAGAAGCCCGCCCCTGGAACCTCGTCGCGGAAGTGCCCGCCCGTTTTGAGGCCACCGTTGTCGACCTGCTCTGCGAGCTCACCGGCAATTGCGTTGAAAACTGCGGCGATGGCCGCCGCCAACTGGGTCTTTTGCGGTCCACCGATGGCGTTCTGGTCTATCCCAACAAGAATTCCCAACCGGCCTTCACGGGTGCTGCGATCGAACTGCTGCCGTTCTGCGGGAAAGAGGTGGAGGTCGATGGCCTCATGATCACTGATCCCGAACTTAACGTCGACAATGTCTATCTGGTGCAAACCATCCGCAATGTCGGCGACGCGGACTGGACCAAGGCCAATAAATGGACCAAAGTCTGGGCCAAGGAAAACCCGAACGCGGAAGGCAAGGGCCCGTGGTTCCGCCGCGACCCGCGCGTCAACGGGTTCATCGAGGAAAGCGGCTATCTGGGCCTTGGTCAAGACGTAGACGACGCCTTCATCGCCGATTGGTTCTGATGCGCGTTACAAGCTTTCTGACAGCCGCACTGCTGGGCAGTATGGCGTTTGCCCATGGTGATGAAGACCACGGCACGCCCGCCGCCAAACCACTGGACCTCTCAGGCGCGGTGACAGCGCTGCCTTGGGATGTGGGCGGTCCGTTTTCCCTGATCGATCACACTGGCCAACCCCGCAATCAGACGGACCCCGACGGCCATCATCAGTTGCTCTTTTTCGGCTATGCGGCTTGTCCCGGTATCTGCTCGGCGGCTTTGCCTTTGATGGCCGACGCGGTGGACGCACTGGCCGAGGATGGGTTCGAGATCAGCCCCCTCCTTCTGACAATCGATCCCAAGCTCGATACGCTTGAAAACATGGGGCCTGCGCTGGCGGATCTGTCTCCGGCTTTCATCGGACTCACGGGGGAACCAGAAGCTCTAAACGCCGCCTATTCCGCCTACCGCATTTCCATCGAACAGCTGTTCGTTGATCCAGAATACGGGCCGATCTATTCCCATGGATCCCACATTTATCTGCTGGACCCCCAAGGTGAGGTGCTGACCCTTTTGCCTCCCGTCCTGCCGGTGGATCAGGTGGTCGCGATCGTCAAACGCTATACGGGCTCAGAATAACGCCGCTTCCCATTTCTTCAGGATAGGCCGGGCCGAGGTCATCTCTGGCACATCTCCGCGACCCAAATCCGGGAACAGTTTCAAAAGCTCTTCCCTCGGGCCAGCTTCCAACGCTCGCATAGTACGCGGCCCGGGCAGGAAACTCTCTGCCCATAGCCCGTCGGCGCTGACCACTTCGTGGCGGTCGAACATGAAGTGGATATAGGTGACCTCCTCCACATCCATGGCCCGCGTCACCGCGCGGTCATCCAACAAATGCACCACCGCCGCCAAACCTTCCTGCGTGCCAAACAGCAGCTCGGTCCGCCACCCGCGCAGCAACACACGATGTTGCGGCGACAGCAACATGTCCCGGTCGGGTTGGTTGTGCCCAAACGCATGGGCCCGCACCCGCACCGGCCGCAGCGTCGGATCGCGGCGCAGATCACGGGCGTTCAGCCCAACATGGTTGATCCAAGCAATCGGGCGAAACCCGTTGTCCAGCGTCAGCACGCTGTCGCCCAGTTTCAGTTGCTCCACCGGTTTCGAACCCTCCGGCGTGGTGACCCGGGTGCCAGGCGTGAAACAAGGCACCACCAGATCGGCCGCAGGCAGGCTGGGCTGTCCCGAACTGCCCGGCCCCTCCAGCGACAGCGTCACCTCCAGCGGCACACCCACCGGCGGCCAGGCCTGCGGCGGGCCGATAAAGGCCAGGCCTTCCACTGTCCCATAGGCCGGGTTCGAATTGCGCACATTGAAACTGATCGCCTCATAGACTGTGCCATCCGGGCCCGTCAGTTGAATGAAGTATTCCGCCTCAACCCGCGTGCCGTTGGCATAGGTGACGCCATCAATGGTCTGCGCCCCGTCCAGCCGCTGATTGCCATCATTGTCATCGAAATTGGCATCCGACCCGCCATCGGTGATCTCCACCTCCAGCCAGTTGTTGTTCAGCAGCGTGATGAATTCCCCGTCAAGATGCGACCCGTCGCCTTGCGTGATCCCATCCAAAGACACCCCGTTCGAGACGGAGATATTGCTCTCTTCCAGAATCCAGACGGAATAGTCTGCCACTGCCTGCCTTGCGCCTCGATGTCGTGTCCCGCCACATTTTTCGGGCGGGTTGCCTGCTTTGACGCGGTCGTTTGATCGCTGCCGCGTGCTTTTGGCTTATTTACATCAAATTTGCAGGATATGCCAAAGGTTTCCCGCAGCCCCGTTTTGCAGTTGCACCGCGCGGGCACCATCCCTATGAAGCCCCATGATTTTGACCGCTGCGGGCGCCCCCGCAGCCACAATGCGATGGATAAGGACGACATGCAGGTCACAGAGACACTGAACGAAGGTTTGAATCGCGGCTACAAAATCCAGGTCACAGCGGCTGAGCTGGAAGAGAAGGTCATGGACAAGCTGAAAGAAGCCCAGCCCAATGTGGAACTCAAGGGTTTCCGCAAAGGCAAGGTGCCGCTTCCCTTGCTGAAAAAGCAATTCGGCTCCCAGGTGATGGGTGAGGCCATGCAAGAGGCCGTCGACGGCGCCATGGCAAAACACTTTGAGGATTCCGGCGATCGCCCCGCAGCCGAGCCAAAAATGGAAATGACCAACAAGGATTGGAAAGAGGGCGACGATGTCGAACTCGACATGTCCTATGAGGCCCTACCCGAAATCCCCGAGGTCAAGTTCGATGACATCAAGCTGGAGCGTCTGGTCGCCAAGGCCGATGACAAGGCCGTTGATGAAGCGCTGAAAAACCTCGCCGAGGGCGCGCAGAACTTCAAAGACCGCAAGAAGGGTACGAAATCCAAGGACGGCGATCAGGTGACCATGGATTTCGTGGGCCGTGTGGATGGCGAAGCGTTTGAAGGTGGTTCCGCCGAAGACTACCCGCTCGTGCTTGGCTCCAACAGCTTTATTCCCGGGTTTGAAGAACAGCTGGTGGGCGTGAAGACGGACGAAGAAAAGGTCGTCGAGGTCTCTTTCCCCGAGGATTATCAAGCCGAACATCTGGCCGGAAAAGCGGCCGAGTTCACCTGCACAATCAAAGCGGTCAAAGCGCCGGCACCTGCAGAAATCGATGATGAACTGGCCCAGAAATTCGGCGCTGAAGACCTCGGCAAGCTGAAGGAACAGATCACCGAGCGCCTCGAACAGGAATACGCCGGTGCTGCCCGCGCGGTCCTGAAGCGCAAGCTGCTCGATGCGCTCGATGACAAGGTCAGTTTTGATCTGCCCCCCTCCATGGTGGAGATCGAGGCCAAATCCATCGCCCATCAGCTCTGGCACGACGACAACCCAGATGTGGAAGGGCACGACCACCCAGAGATTGAGGCCACCGACGAGCACAACAAACTCGCCGAACGCCGCGTGCGTCTGGGGCTCTTGCTCGCTGAAGTGGGTCAACGGGCCGAGGTCGAGGTGACGGACGCAGAGATGTCCCAGGCTGTCATGGAACAGGCCCGCGCCTATCCGGGTCAGGAACGTGAATTCTTCGAATTCGTCCAGAAAAACCCGCAGATGCAACAGCAATTGCGCGCGCCGGTCTTCGAGGAAAAGGTCATCGACCACATCCTCGGGGAGGCGAAGGTCAAAGACAAAGAGGTCAAAAAAGCCGCTTTGGAAAAGGCCGTTGAAGCTTTGGAAGAAGAATAACCCGGGGCCAGACACCCATCAAAAAGCCGCCCGTTTGGGGCGGCTTTTTTGCTTAGGTATAAATGTCAGGAATGTGCCCAGACCTACCGAGTCAATACAGACTGCCTGGACTTCCTGTCCACACAGGAGGTCCAAAGTAATCAGCGTAGAAATAGATGGTCCCTGTGTCATCCCAGTTTCTGAACTCGACTGTCAACCCGAGCGCTTCATTTCGAAATTGCCCAACCACTTTGCCAACGGTGGAAGAGCTCCAGTCTTCGAGACCTCCTACCCATCCATTGGTTGTTGAAAGCCTGTTTTCAATCCATCTTTGAATTTCGTCCTTTTCGGCATTCGTTAAACTATGTTCAGGCCACCGCGCGTTTTTACAGTTGAATACACCGTACCCCTCCTGAGGACTGCCTTCGACACCGAAAGGCCTATCAGAAAGATGGACCCGGGCTTCGAAATCCCCAAGTTCCACATAGATTCCATGTAGTTCATCCACCGTGTCTAATGTTGAACCACCATTCCAAGCGCCTGCATCCTTCGTTAAAAAATACCCAAGACACACGTCGGCCCCCCAAACCAAAAGGCTGGAACTTTCAAACGGTGACCACACTGAAGTAAGTATCGGAGGGTCTTTTATAGACGGTCCTTTCTTGCATCCGTATTTTTTGCAGTAGGAGTGAAGCTCAAGGAACTTCGCTGAGCCGTTTTGAGCTCCTTCATCAAAGCTGAAAACTGCGACGGGTATGCAGCAAATTGAAAATGCCAAAAGCCGGAAAAAAGTCATTATAAACTAATCTCAATACAGGTCTTGGATGTCAAACTATCACCTCACACCAAACGTCCGCAAAGTCCCGCAAAACTGACGTCAACAAAATCCACTCGGCGACCTGCACTCGACCCATGACAACAAATGCCACAGGGGATTTGAACCAGTGCCTTCAGACGTTCGCCGTTCCCGAGAATGACGGGCAGATTTTTCCCATACCCACACCACCCATCCACACAAAAATTGGCGATTGGGACAAAAACGTGTTTTGATGCAAAGAACTTGGCACGAAAGGGGAGTTGAATGGCCAAAATATCGAATTCAGCATATGAAGCCGAAATTGCCCGGCTTCAAATTGAGCTTGTGAAACTGCAGGAGTGGGTCAAGCATTCAGGCCACCGCGTCGCGATCATTTTCGAAGGGCGGGACGCAGCGGGCAAAGGCGGTACGATAAAGCGCATCACCGAAGCCATGAACCCTCGGATTTGCCAAGTCGTTGCGCTTCCTGCCCCCACAGAACGGGAAAAGTCACAGTGGTACTTCCAGCGGTATGTGTCCCATCTCCCCGCCGCTGGTGAAATCATCATCTTCGATCGGTCCTGGTACAATCGCGCTGGTGTGGAGCGGGTCATGGGTTTCTGTACCGACGAAGAATACAAGGAATTCATGCGCAGTTGCCCCGAGTTTGAACGCATGCTCGTTCGCTCAGGCATCCAGTTGATCAAATATTGGTTCTCAGTCAGCGACGAAGAGCAGGAACGCCGGTTCCAAAAGCGTCTCACTGACCCCACGAAACAGTGGAAGCTCAGCCCCATGGATCTGGAAAGCCGCAAGAGGTGGGTGGACTATTCCAAAGCCAAGGATGACATGTTCTCTCATACCGATATCAAGCAGGCGCCATGGTATGTGGTGGACTCTGATGTCAAAAAACATGCCAGGGTGAATTGCATCAATCACCTGTTGTCCCTGATCCCATACGAAGAGATTGCCCATCCTGTCATCGAATTGGAAGAACGCCCGCCCCAGCGCGGCTACGTCCGCCCGCCGATGAACGATCAAACCTTCGTGCCGGATGTCCACCAAAAGCTGGGTTAGGATGTGGTTACAGCATTTGGCGGCTGACGGTCACATGTTGTCTGACAGCGTCGCCACTTGCATGTGGTGACTGGCATGACCGTGCCCAGGGTGTTTCGGCAAATCAGGTCGTGACAGCAAACCCTCCTGCATCTGCTTCATCCCGCTGACAGGTCGTTCAAACCCAACTACGCATTGGCCGAACCGGTCTTGTGGTATAGGCTGCTTGCACCTGCATGTATGTGCGCAAAACCGGGAAGCCGACCATGAACCCCACCCCATACATCATCTTTCAGGGCCAATGCCGCGAGGCCATGACAGCCTATGCCGCCATTTTCGGCGGGGAGATCACAATGATGATGACTGGATCTGACATGCCCGAAATGGGCGTCTCGGAGGATAAGTCAGACTGGATCATGCACTCGGAATTGCAATTCGACAGGGGCACTCTGATGGCGTCGGATGACCTGATGGAAGGCACGACCGGCATGGCGGGCTGCTCGGTGATGATGGAGTTTGCCACCGTGGATGAAGCCAAATCCGCCTATGATGAACTCTCAAAAGGCGGCCATGTCATCATGCCTTTCGCGCCCACCCCATGGGCCGAAGGCTTCGCCATGCTGAATGACCGCTTCGGCACGTCCTGGATGCTCAGCGGCCCCGCATCGGTCGAGTAGTGCCCGCCTAGGCCAGCGTGTCGATGGCCGTCGCAAGCTGCATCAAATCTGCGGCATAGAACCCGGCCGCGTTGATGCAATTGGTCTCCAGCATCTTCAGCCCCTCTTCCGTGCGGCAGATATCCACCACATAGGCAGTCGCATAGCCCGGGTTTACCTTCACCAAGTGGTTGGCAAATTCGAGCGCGTCGCCGTCGATTTCATGTCGGTAAACCACGCGGGCCCCCTCCTTGTAGAGAGAATGGGTCACGATCCGATCCTCCACGACCCAAAGCCGCCATTCCTTGAGAATGGAAACAGGCTCAGTCAGCATGAGTTCGGTGTCATGGCGCAAAGACCCTTTGGGGATCTCATCTTCCTCCAACGCCATAACCTTGCGAGCCAGTTCATGGATCTGCCCTGCGGCCCATACGCGGCCTGGCTCCTCCTTGCTGTCCTCAACCGGACGCATGAACCAATTGCGCGCATCTTGGGCAAGCTTGTCTGGAATATCGCGCAACCTAAGGAACACCGCGTCCGCCCCATTGAGCAGATAGGGATGCCATGCGCTTTCCTGCACGAAGGGCCGGATCCGGAAAACACCGGGCGTCAGGTTATGGGCCCGCGCGTAGCGCCACAGGGTGTAGGAACCGAACATCACCACTGCTTTGGGATCGGGTATGTCCGGGACGGGCGAAAGATCCCCTACGAAGGGCACCACCTTGTGCCACGAATAACTTATTTCCAGCCGATCAAGCGCATCGGCCAGCTTCCGGGTGTCTTCGAAATCCTGTAGCAACCACTGCATGATTTTGGGCTCTTCGACCGCTTCAGTCCATCACATCGTAGATGTGGATCGCCGCATCGTTCCAGTCATTGCCGGGGTTTGACTGGCAGAAACTCAACGCCATCTGGTAGATATTTTCGTTATCAGCCCCGTAGCCCACATTCTTTCCCAGCTCATAATTGCGCGCGGTGAAATAGCCCATAAGCCACCATTTGTTATACTCGCGGTATTGCTCATTATCGTCTTCGCGCAGCGCTGCTTCGCAATCAAAACTGCCCTTCACCGTGTAATCCGCCGCAGCCTGAAATGCACATGCGCCAAACAGCACAGCGGCCAAAATCACCTTTTTCATGACAACTCCCCCATTCGATTTTGCCTCAGCCTAGCACCACACCCCAAACTGCGCCAATCATGATCGGACGGCGCCATACCCCATTGATTTCCACGCCCTTTTGCGTCAGACCCGCGAAATCGGGAAACGCACTGCAATAAGCCACAGCTGGACGGACACATCATGAGCCGCATCGACGCCAAATTTGCTGATCTGAACGCCGAAGGCAAAAAAGCCTTCGTGGCTTACATCATGGCAGGCGATCCAGATTACGACCGCTCACTGGAGCTGGTCAAAGGCCTACCCGCGGCGGGTGTTGATATCATTGAATTGGGCCTGCCCTTCACCGATCCAATGGCCGACGGCCCCACGATCCAGCTCGCTGGTCAGCGCGCGCTGGAGGCGGGTATGACGCTGGAGCGCACGCTTGAGATGGCCGCGGAATTCCGCAAAGAGGACGACACCACGCCCATCGTGCTGATGGGCTACTACAACCCCATTTTCAACCACGGGGTCGAGGCGTTTCTGAAAGACGCCAAGACCGCAGGCATCGATGGTCTGATCGTCGTCGACCTACCGCCAGAGGAAGATGATGAGCTTTGCATCCCTGCGCAGGAACAAGGCATCAATTTCATCCGCCTCGCCACGCCCACGACAGACGACAAACGCCTGCCCAAGGTGCTCACCAACACCTCAGGCTTTGTCTATTACGTCTCAATCACCGGCATCACAGGTGCCGCGGCAGCCGAAGCCGGCGATGTAGGCCCCGAAGTCGCCCGCATCAAAGCCGCGACCGACCTGCCCGTGATCGTGGGTTTCGGCATCCGCACGCCTGAGTCCAGCCAGGCCATCGCGTCCGTGGCCGACGGCGCGGTAGTCGGCTCCGCCATCGTTGCAAAAATGGGCGAAGGCGAGGCCCCGGCGCAGGTTCTAGACTTCGTCAAATCGCTTGCCGATGGGGCACACGCAGCTTGAATGGCGCGCCCGCGCCGACGCCGATCTATCGTGGTGCGACTGCGCTATTCAGACGAAATATACAGTTTCTCCTGCCCATCGCTTTGATTGAACTGGGTGCGCAGGCCGCGATCCTACCGGATGCGTCCATCGTGTACTCAGCCAGCTACCTACTGGTCTCTTTCTGGCTTTGGATATGGGTCGCCCATAGCGGCTATATTTCAATTAACGAAGGCGTTCAGCTCAGTCTCATCAGCATGTTTTCCAGAAGAAACCACCCAAGCTTGGCATTCTGGATGCTCAGCATTTTTGGCCTGGCCGTGTTTCTGGTTCTGTGCATGTTCCCCTTGTTCATGGTGGCATCCATGCGCGAACCAAGCCCCGTCGCCTTGTTGATCATTTCGCTGCCCGGACTGCTGTACATTGGCCTCCTGTCACAGTTTGGCGCGGCGTTTCCCGCCGCCGCCATTGAACGGAAACTGCGCCTCAGATGGGGGTTTGGCGCGGCCCGATCACATTGGCCACGGCTGCTGTTCGATCTGGCGCGGGGCGTCTTGGCGTGCAATCTGGTTTTGCTCTTGTTCTTTTGGCTTGGACCAAGATTTGGCCTGCAAACGGAACCTGGGTCAGATCTCGGTGCCATCGAACCGATTGGCCTCGTTGTCACATTCGTCGGTGCCCTTCTGGGATCCTGGACCACCTATCTCAGCGTCATCGCGCTCAACAACGCCTACAGGATCGCCACAGCAAGACCAGATGTCAGCCGCGTTTTCGAATAGGCCTGATGGACAAGTTCCCGACGCTCCGCTATCGCTCAAACAGACACGTTGATTACCGATACAGATTTATGCCCGTCATCACCAATATCGACGATCTTAAACGCATCTATGCCCGGCGGACGCCGAAGATGTTCTACGACTACGCCGAGTCGGGCAGTTGGTCAGAGCAGACCTTCCGCGAAAACACGTCGGACTTTTCAGATATCTACCTGCGTCAGCGCGTGGCCGTAGACATGTCAGGCCGGACAACCGCCTCCCAGATGATCGGGCAGGATGTGTCAATGCCCGTGGGTCTTGCGCCTGTGGGCCTCACCGGCATGCAGGCCGCCGACGGGGAGATCAAAGCGGCGCGCGCGGCAGAGGCGTTCGGCGTGCCCTTCACGCTCTCCACCATGTCGATCTGCTCAATCGAGGACGTGGCCGAACACACCACCAAGCCCTTCTGGTTTCAGGTCTACACGCTAAAAGACGATGATTTCATGCAGCGCCTCTTTGACCGCGCGAAGGCCGCGAACTGCTCCGCCGTCATGATCACTGTCGACCTGCAGGTTCTGGGCCAGCGCCACAAAGACCTCAAAAACGGCCTCTCTGCCCCGCCCAAACCGACGCTCAGGAACATCGCCAACATGATGACGAAGGTGCAATGGGGCCTCGGCATGCTCGGCACCAAGCGGCGTTTTTTCGGCAATATCGTAGGCCATGCCAAGGGCGTCACTGATCCTTCTTCTCTCACTTCCTGGACGGCCGAGGCGTTTGACGAGGCCCTCGACTGGGACCGCATCCGCGTGTTCCGCAAGATGTGGGACGGTCCACTCATCATCAAAGGCATCATCGACCCCCGCGACGCGCTTGAGGCGCTGAACGTGGGTGCAGACGCCATTATCGTGTCCAACCACGGCGGGCGGCAGCTCGACGGCGCGCTCTCCTCCATTCGCGCCCTGCCCGCGATCATGGATGCGGTGGGCGACAAGATTGAGGTTCATCTCGACAGCGGCATCCGATCTGGCCAAGACGTGTTGAAAGCTTTGGCACTCGGCGCCAAAGGCACCTATGTTGGGCGGTCTTTCATCTACGGCCTGGGTGCAATGGGCCAGGACGGCGTCACCAAGGCGCTGGAAGTCATCCGCAAAGAACTCGACATATCCATGGCTTTTTGCGGCAGGACGGACGTCAAAACCCTCGACCGCGATATCCTCATGGTGCCCGAGGGCTTTTCGGGCCGCTGGGAAGACTGACCCGCGCCCGCGCCTGCCGCACGTCCAGGGTGCCTCCGGCGGGAGTATTTTCTGCCAAAAAGAAAAGCGATCTGACACACCTTCTTTTTGGCCACAAATACTCAAGTCCAAAAGCAGCAAAGCGCGCGAAATAGTCCTTTTCAAACCCAGCATTCCATCCTATACGGCGCACTTAACGCGGGGTGACAGCCTTGGAGGCACCCTGCTCTAACTTTGGAGACATCAAATGGCTGGAGAAATTCCTGATCTTCACGCCCAGGAACGCACGGGGACAGGCAAGGGCGCCGCTCGTGCAGCACGCCGCGACGGCATGGTTCCCGGGATCGTTTTTGGGGGCGACACTGATCCGTTGCCGATCAACATTCCCTTCAACAAACTGCTCAAGATGCTGAAAGCCGGGCGTTTCAAGTCCACGCTTTTCAACCTTAAGGTCGATGGCCACGATGACGTGCGTGTTATTTGCCGCGACGTGCAGCGCGACGTGGTCAAGGACCTGCCCACGCATCTGGATTTGATGCGTCTACGCCGGACCACCAAGATCAACCTCTTCGTCCCCGTTGAGTTCGTCAACGAAGAAGAGGCCCCTGGCCTCAAGAAGGGCGGCGTTCTGACGGTAATTCGCAACGAGATCGAACTGCTCGTGACGGCGGGTGACATCCCTGAGAAGGTCGAAGTGGATCTTTCGGGTCTCGACATCAACGACACTGTCACCATCTCGGATGTGACACTGCCCGAAGGTGCCAAGCCAACGATCGACCGTGACTTCATGATCGCCAACATCTCCGCGCCGTCCGCTCTTAAATCCGAGGATGACGAGGATGCGGACGAAACAGTGGATGCAGCAGACGTGCCCACCACCTCTGATGACGAGGCTGAGGGCGGCGAAGAGTAACGCCATCTCTGACTGATTACATGAAAGGGCGCGGGGACACCTCGCGCCCTTTCCATTTGGCGCATGTTGATTGTGCGCATGCCTCGTTTTAAACCGGGCGCAACTCACCCCGGAGGGCGCAATGCTCATCTTCGCAGGCCTTGGCAATCCTGGCCCGAAATATGCGGGCAACCGGCACAATATCGGCTACATGGCCGTGGACCGGATCGCAGCAGACCATGGTTTCGCACCGTGGCGAGGCAAGTTTCAATCCTCCATATCCGAAGGCCGTCTGGGCAGCGCCAAGGTTTTGCTGATCAAGCCTGAAACCTTCATGAACCTCTCTGGTCAGGCGGTGGGCGAAGCGATGCGTTTTTACAAACTGGACGCGCAAGATGTGACCGTCTTCCACGATGAACTTGATCTCGCCCCCGGCAAGACCCGCGTCAAGACAGGCGGAGGGCACGCGGGCCACAACGGCCTGCGGTCGCTGCACCAACATATCGGGCCAGATTACGCCCGCGTGCGGCTTGGCATCGGTCACCCAGGTCACAAGGACCGCGTCAGCGGCTATGTCCTGTCGGATTTTGCGAAATCGGATGAGGCATGGCTGGATGACTTGCTGCGTGGCCTCTCTGACGGCGCGCAGGATCTGGCCGAAGGCAACCATGACAAGTTCCTCAACGCCGTCAGCTTGCGCACCGCGCCCCCCCGTTCTTCAAAGTCTGAATCAAAATCGAGGCCGTCCGTCAGGTCGCATGAGCCACCTCACGAGGAGGACACATCCCCCCTTCAACGCCTCATCAACAAATTCCGCTAGCCCATCGCCAGCCCCTGTAGTTAGATAACAGCAAAGCCACTCAGGAGGTTACCCATGAACTATATCGCCATGAACCGGTTCCGTGTCAGCGTCGAAGGCGCTGGAGATTTCGAAGACATGTGGGCGTCCCGCGAAAGCCGCCTCAAAGAGGTGCCAGGCTTCATCGAATTCCGCATGCTCAAGGGCGGAGAAGAAGACGGCATCCGCACCTATTCCAGCCACGTGATCTGGGAAAGCAAAGCCGACTTTGAAAACTGGACCCAATCCGATCATTTCCGCGCAGCCCACGCCAATGTCGGCAAATCCGAAGGGCGCAAAGCGATCATGGGCCCGCCCAAATTCGAAGGGTTTGAAACCATCCTCTATGAGGACATGAAAGGCGATTGAACCATGATGGACCCGTCCGTCAACGTGCTGGGCCAGCCGCTGGAGCCGTGCTCGGATGACCCGCTGACAGGGTTTTTCCGGGACGGAGCGTGCAACACCTGCGCCGAGGATCGCGGCTCCCACACCGTTTGCGCGCTGATGACAGCGGAATTCCTCGCGTTTTCGAAATATGTGGGCAATGACCTCAGCACCCCGAAGCCTGAATACGGCTTTGCAGGCCTCAAACCTGGTGATCACTGGTGCCTGTGCGCCAGTCGCTTCCTACAGGCCCATGAGGAAGGCTGCGCGCCCAAGGTGCGGCTCGCGGCAACGCATACGGCCGCACTCAACATCGTGCCGATGGAAGTGCTTCAGGAACACGCCTCAGATGAGGTGGGCGACTGATGGCGACACAAGACCTTCTGCGCGATGACAACGTCAGCGAAGAGGCCAGAGCTGTATTTGACGATATCCGCGCCACCCGGGGCAGCGATTTTATCAACAATTTCTGGCGCGCACTGGCCCATGATCCGGCGCTTTTGAAGGCCACATGGGACCGACTGAAAGAGGTCATGGGTCCGGGTGAGATCGACCCACTTACCAAGGAAATGATCTACATCGCTGTCTCGGTCGCAAACGGATGCAGCTATTGCACGCATTCCCACACGGCTGCGGCCCGCGCCAAGGGCATGACTGAGACGCAATATGGCGAACTCCTCGCGATCATCGGCATGGCGCATCAGACCAACGGCCTGGTGACCGCATTGCAGGTGCCCACCGACCCGGAATTTATGGCCTGACGTCGTCACCCTGCCGTCTGGCCTGTCGCTGATAGTCCCTGTACCAAGTCAGCACGTTGTTCTTGGCCGCCGACACATCGGCATCGCACAGCGCTGATCGGTTGAGCCGCAAAAGCGCATCCAACAGAACAAAGCTCTGCGCATTTTGACGAACAGGGGGGACAGTGTCCTGCCATGGCACGCCAAGGATATCGAACACTGCAGACATAAGCCCAAGGGGACGGGCTCCTGCGCCCTCGAGCCTCGAAGACAGCACCCGCGCCTCGCCGGCAAGATGCGTCCGGACTGCGTGGACAATCTGATCAAGGCTCATCGCCTGCGACAGCTTGGCCTCGAAGGCCGCAAACCCTTCGGTCACCCGGTCGGTTTTGACATTCTGAAAATAAACGCTTTTTCGCCAGCTTTCGGGATCACGCGTGGTGAACCACACGATAAGATCCACTTGGCTTTGAAAATGGCGGCGGATCGCCTGGATCATCCGGTCCAACAAAACGGGCGCATGGGCGTAGGAATGAAAACCATTCCGCCCGGGGATCTGCCCCACAAGCGCCTCAGAACTGATCAGGAGCGGGCGCATATCCAGACGGTCCCTTGACGCCAGAACCGACGCCATGGCCACAAAAAGGTTGGACAGCTTGCCGGGCGTTGGTTGCGTGGAACAGGCTTTGGCAGATAGCGACACGTGTCGAATATCTTTCAGAATCAACATGTCCAACTGATGCGCCAGGGCCTTGCGCCTGCACCAAAGACCCCGCTGAACCGTCGTCGTGCCGGTTTTGTGAAACCCGGGATGAATAAGGACTGTCTTGCGCATCGCCCGCCCCGTGATCCGAATTGAGAATGAGCAACGGGCCTATCATGATCAGGCTAAGCCGCCGTTAAGTCATCATTTCGGATTTTCGAACAATTGCCGCATTTCAGCCCAACTGTTTCACATTTCACCGCCTAACTGTTTCCATACCGGCAACAAGTCGGACGTTAAAAATGGATGGAAAAACAAATGACAGGACAGTTCACTTTCAAAACAGTGCGCAACCGTCGCCCTTATTTCGCAGCGCGCATTCACCGTCGCGGCGGATTGGGCCGGTTGGATTTCTCCTATGCGATGCGGGCCATCGCGACAATGGAAGCGGGGCAACCCCAAGCTCTTGCGGCCTAACGCATGCTTTACTGAAATGACCGGCCCTAGAGGCGGTAGACGATAAAACGCGCAAGCCCCCCTACCGGGCCTGCGCGTTTTCTTTGCATTTTTCAATCGGTTTGGCCCCTGCGACCAGATCGCCTCTTGCAAATTCTGATCTTTTTTGTCAGTTATTCGCGCGTCAAAGCGTTTTGCACAAAGCCCTTCATCGCGTATTGCACAAAACGCTTTCGTAAGCTGCCCTGCCAGACGCCTTCCGGCATCCCGCCTCGGCCTTTTGAAAATCGACCCCGCCCCTCCCGGGGTCCGCCACGCGGAAAATGCACCATGGCACAGCACGGATATCCCAAAGGCTGCGGAAATCAGCGCCCCGGACGCGGGGAGTGTTACGTCTCGGATGTCGATCTCGACCCGGTGGAATACAATTGTCTCAGGCTCGCCCGCACGATTCTTCTGTTCATGGGCGATCCTTCCAGCCCGCTCAGACGCGTCGATGTGCAGGACGCCGCAGAAGTGTTCGGCGAAGTCGCTTCCAAAGACATCATCTGCGCCATGACCGATCTGTTCAGCGCGATCCACCTGATCCGCAAATCGCCCTTCATCTTCTCCAACCCTCATTGCATCAACTGCCGGGAAATCCTGACGGAAAACGAACGTCGCGTGATGCTGGCTCTGGCAGCCACGCGCCGGGGCAAGCGCAGTGCGGCCGCCGCCCATGTGATGCTGGTATGTGAAGGCAACCCGGACGTACCCGTCCATCAAGATCTCAAGCGGCTCACGCATATCCTGCCGCTGCCGCGCACGGAGCCCGAAGGCGACCCGGTCGCGCGCTAAAGCCCTATTTGGCGATCACCGCTTCAATCAACGCAACGGCGCGCGCTACGGCCGTTGGGACATCCATCTCAGATGTATCCAGCAGGACCGCGTCTTCGGCCGGTTTCATCGGGGCCGCAGCCCGCGCCGCATCCCGCGCATCCCGCGCCTGCAGATCGCGCAAAACCTCGTCAAACGTGACTACATGGCCCTTGCCTGCCAATTCCTCAAACCGTCTCTGCGCGCGGATGTCATCTGACGCGGTGACATAAAGCTTCACCTCCGCGTCGGGGCAAATCACCGTTCCGATATCCCGCCCATCCAGCACCGCACCGCCCGACCGCCGGGCAAAAGCGCGCTGAAAATTCACCAAGGCACTGCGCACCTGCGGATCGGCCGCCACCCGGCTTGCCGCCTGCGCCACATCCGGCGTGCGCAGGTCGTCGCCCTCCAGATCCTCCGGCAACAACCCACGCGCCGCCGCCACGGGCTCATCGCCTCTCAAAACCCGCCGTCCCGTCGCGCGGTAAAGCAATCCCGTGTCGAGATGGGCAAACCCGAAATGCGCCGCCACCGCCTTGGACAGCGTGCCCTTGCCTGCCGCCGCAGGCCCGTCAATCGCCACTGTAACCTGCATAAGAAGCAGCCTTTCCGCGTTATATGCGCAAGTTAGAAAGGATTGGAGCGGGTAACGGGAATCGAACCCGTAACTTAAGCTTGGGAAGCTCGCGTGATACCTTTTCACCATACCCGCCGCGCGGCCTTCCACATATTTTAGCGCGCCCAAGCGGTCAAGCGCCGCGGCAATCAATCCGTGACTTTTGCATCATCTCGTTTAAGACAGGAAAAGAAGTTTCTTAAGGTGAATATTTCCATATGCTAACTGAATTTTTCGGGGCTGACCTATTTGCTCAGCTCACCCCGCCAAGGGTGTATGTCCACCTTGCCCTTCTGTTTTACGTCCTTGGCTTTTTGACCCGCGATGAATTGATCCTGCGCGTCCAGGTCCTCGCCGGAACTGTCTTCTACATCCTCTATTACTATTTCATCTCCGACATTCCACTGTGGGAGGCGATCTGGGGTTCGCTCGCCATCGCAGCCGCCAATATCTATTCGTCCTACATCATCATCCACGAACGCTCGACCTTCGGGATGAGCGCCTCCGAACGCGCGCTTTTTGAGAATTTCCACACCCTGCGCCCCGGTCATTTCCGCCGCATCATGAAAAAAGCAGAACGCAGGCAAATCACGGAAGACACCGTTCTATTGACCCGGGATGCCCCCGTCGACAAACTCTTTTTCGTCTACTCTGGCGACGTTGAAATCAGTCGCGGCACCAAATCGGCCATTCTGGAACAAGGCCATTTTCTGGGCGAGCTTGCGTTTCTCAAAGGAACGGCCGCGTCGGCCACAGTTGTCGCAAAACCCGGCGCGGAAGTGATCATATGGGATCAGGCAACGCTCAAGAAGATCATGGACAAATCCCCCACCATCTCCAACGCCATCCTCGCGCTCTTCAACGAGGATCTGGCGACCAAGTTGCTGGCCAGCTGGCCAGAAGATAAAGTCGTCAAGACTGCGTGAATCGGCGGGACGTCCCCGGGGGAACCACATGAATATTGCCGTGTTTGGACTTGGGTCCATGGGCTATGGAATGGCCAAATCCTGTGTCGCTGCGGGGCTTTCGACCTACGGATTTGATGTGGTCGCGGACAATGTCGCGCGCTTCACGGGTGAGGGCGGCCAAACCGGCGCTCTGGCCGACATTGTCCCAACGCTCACAGCCGCCGTCACGGTCGTCCTGAACGCCGCGCAGGTCGAGGACGTGCTCTTCGGTGACGCGGGGGTTGTGCCCCACTTGCCTGACGGCGCCGTCGTCATGGCCTGCGCCACCGTGCCCCCTGACTTTGCCAAAGCCATGGAAGCACGCTGCGCGGATCACGGCGTGCTCTACCTCGACGCACCCATCTCCGGCGGCTCGGTGAAGGCGGGGCTTGGCCAACTGGGCGTCATGGCATCCGGGACACCAGAGGCTTTCGCGACCGCCGCGCCCGTGCTTGAGGCCACAGCGGAAACCGTCTTCAAACTGGGCGACACCGCCGGGCCAGGGTCGGCGATGAAGGCCGTCAACCAACTACTGGCTGGTGTCCACATCGCGACAATGGCCGAAGCGCTGACGTTCGGCATGACCCAGGGCGTTGATCCGGCCACATTCGTCGAGGTGATCACCAAGTGCGCCGGAAATTCCTGGATGTTGGAAAACCGCGCGCCCCACATTGTGGCCGGTGACTACACTCCTCATTCTCAGGTCAATATCTGGCCCAAGGACCTCGGCATCGTGCTCGAAGCGGCTGAGGCTACAGGGTTTGACGCCCCCATCACCAAAACCGCGCTCGCGCGCTATCGACAAGCAGTGGACATGGGCTTGGGCCGTGAAGACGACGCCGCCGTGGCCAAACTTTATGCCGCAGAGGCTGGGCTGACTCTGCCGAAAGCAAAATCATGAAACTCGGCTGCATCGGCGATGATTTCACCGGCTCCAGCGATTTGGCCAACACGCTGGCCAAACAAGGCATGGCAACTGTTCAATACACCGGCATTCCCAACACCCCCGCCGCACCAGAGGTGGAGGCAGGCGTCATCGCCCTCAAGTCCCGCTCGATCCCGCATGCTGAGGCCGTGGCACAATCCCTTGCGGCTCTCGACTGGCTACGTGCGCAAGGCTGCACACAATTCTTCTTCAAATACTGCTCGACCTTCGATTCCACGCCTGAGGGCAATATCGGCCCAGTTGCAGACGCGCTGACCGACGCGCTTGATGCCGAGAGCGTGATTGTCTGCCCTGCCTTTCCGGGAACGGGGCGCTCGCTTTATCAGGGGCACCTCTTCGTAGGTCATCGCCTGCTCCACGAAAGCGGAATGGAAAACCATCCCTTGACCCCGATGACAGATCCTGACCTACGTCGCTGGCTTGCATTGCAGACACCGCACGAGGTGGGCCACATCCCCGCACAAACAGTCTTCCAAGGCGCGGACGCGATCAGGCAATCGCTCGCCGCGAACGCGGCTCGCTTTCTCATTGTCGACGCCATCCGTGATGAAGACCTCATGGAAATCGGGGCCGCAGCCGCGGATTTCAAACTCATAACCGGCGGGTCTGGCGTTGCCCTCGGTCTGCCCGCCAATTTCGACTGCACCCCCGGCACACCCCATTGGCAAGGCCAACCCGGTCAGGCCCTGGCGCTATCGGGCTCCTGCTCGGGCGCCACACGCGCCCAAGTCGCCCATCACGCCAAGCACCACCCGGCGCGCGGTCTCACTGCCGCTGACATCATCGAGGCGCGGATCACCGCGCAAGATGCGGTTACTTGGGCGCTGGAGGCAGGCGATCTGCCCCTCATCTACACCTCCGCCGATCCCGACACCGTCGCCCAAGTCCAAACCCGATACGGCCGCGATAAAGCCGCCGAAGCAATCGAAGGGTTTTTTGCTCAGATCGCCCGGAGCGCCGTCGAGGCCGGCATCACCCGCATCATCACTGCAGGCGGCGAAACGTCCGGCGCAGTGGTGGAAGCACTGAACCTCGGCCAGCTCACGATAGGGCCTGAGATTGATCCCGGCGTGCCCGCCCTGCGAGCCAGTGCCGATCTGGTCGCCGCCCTCAAATCAGGGAATTTCGGCGCCGAAGACTTCTTTGAGAAAGCAGACAAGGTTCTTAAGGCATGAGAGAATCCAAACTCCGTGAAGAGATGTGCGTGCTGTCGGCCTCGCTCTTTGATCGCGGCCTGACCCATGGCAGCACCGGCAATATCTCCGCCCGCACAGAAGATGGCGGGCTGCTCGTCTCGCCCACCGGCACCAGCTTTGGCCGACTGGACCCCGCCCGCCTCAGCCGCTTTGACGCATCCGGGACCCATGTGGGCGGCGACCAGCCCACCAAAGAAATGCCGCTCCACACTGCCTTCTATGACACTCGGCCCCACACCGGCGCCGTGGTGCATCTGCATTCCCCCTACGCCATCGCATGGTCCATGACGCCCGACCTGAATCCGGACAACTTCCTGCCCCCGCTCACCCCTTACGCCATCATGCTTCTGGGCCGCGTCAAACTGCTGCCTTTCTTCTTGCCCGGCGATGAGGCGATGGGCGAGGCCGTCCGCGCCTTGGGCGGCAAACGCTCCGCCGTGATGCTCGCCAGCCACGGCTCGGTCGTCGCGGGAAAAACCGTGGCCTCCGCCTGCAACGCGATTGAGGAACTCGAAGCCACCGCGCGCCTCGCCATGATGATGCGCGACGCGCCCACGACCATGCTGAGCGACGCCCAGGTGCAGGCGCTGGTGGCCAAATTCAACGTGGACTGGGACGATTGACGCGCTTTTCGGCCAATCTGGGCTTCTTGTGGCAGGATCGCCCCCTGCCTGACGCAATCCGCGCCGCCAAATCGGCAGGCTTCGACGCGGTGGAGGTGCATTGGCCCTATGACACCCCCGCCGCCGACACCCTCGCTGCTCTGCGTGATACCGGCCTGCCGCTTCTGGGTCTCAACACCGTGCGCGGCGCGCCCGGCGAAAACGGCCTTTCCGCCCTACCGGGTCGCGAACCAGAGGCCCGCGCCGCCATAGACCAAGCCATCGCCTATGCCGATGCCGTGGGGGCGGACGCCATCCACGTCATGGCCGGTTTCACCCAAGGCCCCAAGGCGCTGGCCACATATGAGGCCAACCTCCACTACGCCTGCACGGCCACGAACCGCACGATCCTGATCGAACCCCTCAACCGCCATGATGCGCCGGGGTACTTCCTTGAAACCACCACCCAAGCCCGCGATGTGATCGAAACGCTTGCCCTGCCCAACCTCAAGCTCATGTTCGATTGCTATCATGTGGGCCGCACCGAAGGCGACGTGATCACCCGCCTCACGGACCTCTTGCCCCTGATCGGCCACATCCAATTCGCCTCCGTCCCCGACCGCGGCCCGCCTGATCATGGTGAGCTGAACTATAGGGTTATTTTCGACCATATCGCGTCTCTGGGATGGAACCGCCCCCTCGGTGCCGAATACCGACCGGCTGAAGATCAAAGTACAAGCTGGATCACAACCATCTGACAGAGCGCCTTCGCATGGCCCCGGTCTGGCGATCCAGACATCTGAACAGCGTCGCTTTATCGTTGGTTTCCTGGACAACATCCGAGCGACATCCTGCAATTGCCATTTCGCCGGGCCCTGGGTGGGGCCGGGCGAAGGCGCGGCGGGCTACGCCCTTGATTCCGCGCCGGGCACCCAGCCTCTACGCAGGCTCTTCCAACCCCGTAACCTGCATTAACTCAGCAACAACAGCATCCACGCCCTCACCACCCCGCAAAGACGTAAACACAAACGGCCGCCCGTCCCGCGCCACACCCGCGTCCCGCTCCATCACCTCCAAAGACGCCCCCACATGCGGCGCCAGATCGGTCTTGTTGATCACCAAAATATCCGACCGCCGGATCGCTGGCCCACCTTTGCGTGGGATCTCCTCGCCGGCGGCCACATCGATCACATAGATCGTCACATCCGCCAGTTCCGGGCTGAACGTCGCCGACAGGTTATCGCCCCCGCTTTCAATCAACACCACATCCAGATCCGGATGCCGTCCGCGCATTTCCTCCACTGCCGCCAGATTGATCGAGGCATCCTCGCGGATCGCGGTATGCGGACACCCCCCAGTCTCCACCCCGATGATCCGGTCAGACGGTAAAATCTGCATCCGCACAAGCGCCTCGGCATCCTCCTGCGTGTAGATGTCATTGGTGATGACGCCAATGGAAAAACGCTCCTTCAACCGTTCCGACAGCCGCGCCGTCAACGTCGTCTTCCCCGCCCCCACCGGACCGCCAATGCCAACCCTTACCGGCCCGTTCACCTGGCTCATGATTGAAACACCCTGGGCTCCAGCCCCTCGTGGCGCATCGCAGCAATGTCTGACAGGAATGCGTGGCTCTCCATGTCCTCCGATGCCGCGCCGCGCGCCGCCTCTGTCACGGCCTCGATCTCCCCCTGCAATGCTGCCAGCACGCCCTGAGCCTCCGTTTGCCCCAAAGGCATCAACCTTTGCCCAGCGGCCACCAAGTTGCTCACCATCGCATGCAGGTAAAGCGGCAGGGCCATTTCCACATCGATCCCCTGCCGTCCGCACGCGGCCCCCACGGCCACCGGCAGCACCAGATCCGGCAGGTCAATTTCCCAAACGGCCCGTACAGTGCGGGCAAAGGCCGCGCCTTGCCTCTCTGCCTCTAGCCGCCGCTCTTGGGCAGGCGCATAGGCCAAAGCCTCTGCGTTGAGCGCGACCAAATCCTGCCCTTCATTCTCTGCCGCCAGCCTCAGCAAAATCGCATCACAGCGCCCCGACCCCGCAACCAGCACATCGCCAAGCCAACACTGCAATCCCGCGCCATCCGCGACCCAACCGTCAGCCACAGCCGCCTCAAGCCCGTGGGAATAGGCAAAGGCCCCCACCGGAAAACTGGGGGACAACCACTGGGTCAACGTTATGAGATGGGTGTCAATGGGCATGCGCTGTGGCCCCGTGCTCATGGCTGTGGGTGCGCCCATGCCCATATGCTCCGCCTTCCGGTTTAAAAGGAGCCTGAACCTCCTTCAGCGTGGCACCCAGCGTCTCCAACATGTGGCGGATCACCGGGTCATTCTGGATCAGCAGATGATCGCCCTCGACCTGACAGGGCGTATGCCTGTTCCCAATATGCCAGGCGAGCCGCGCTAGACCCTCTCCGGTTGTGACGCAAAGCAAAGCCTCCTGAGCAGCGACAACCTCAATCTCTGCGCCACCCGCTGTGACCAAACGACCCCCATCATCCAATGAAGTGGTCTGAGGCAAATTCACAAGCAGCCGCGCGCCCGACGCCATGATCACCGTCTTGCGCCGGAGAAACCGCGCATCATAGGTCAACTCCACCTGGTCAGCGGGCTCTGCGTGGCCATGGTCACGATAGGACAGCGCGGTCAGCATCCTTCACTCCACCGGCTTGATAGAGATGTAGCTATAGGTCTCCACCCCGGATTCATCGTCTGCGTCCGTCTTCACCAAAAGACCCAAACCCAGATCCGGCAAATAATCATAGGTCTCTTTGTATCCGGCGTCGTCATTGAACTCTATCACGACCTCAAAACTTGCGTACCTGCATCCGGCAATCATCGTGCTATCCATCGACCCTGCAACCGCCTGCCCGCCGCCGGGCGTCTGGTTTGCCCAGGATGCATCCGGCTGCGGTGCCTGCCACTGCAAAAGCTCGGCCTGGGTCGCAAAATCATCCCGCAGCCCCAATTGCGGCAGGCCCGATTCCATCGGAACCATCGATTGCAGGTAGAGCCCGCGATACATCTCCATAAGAACCCCATCCCCATCCGAATAGGTCACGGTCAAAGTCACCCAATCGGGGCGCAGTTGCTTGTGCACCTCAACATCACCATTGGCCAAGCGGAACTCAATGCCCCGGCCAAGATCATCCACCGTGGGACAGGCGAACGCGGCCGTGGGGCTCAGAAGAAAGAGGAAACCAGCCAGAAGCTTTGTCATGTTAATCCGCCTTTTACCAAGATATGGAAACCTGCTCAGTATGACCTCTGAGAACCAGCTTGCCAAACTTGTCGATGAATTGGGCGGTCTGCGCATTGCCATCCGAACGCTCAAAGCGCGGGAGGCGGAGATCCGCAGCCAGCTGATCAATGCGCGCCCGAATGCCGATGTGGATGGGTGCAGTTTCACCCTGACCATACGCAAGAGTAACCGGCGGCGTTTCGATCACACCGCCTTGCCAGACCACATTCGCAATGACACCCGTCACTGGATGGTGACCGAAACGACAGTTGTTGTCACCAAACCTTTTGTTCCTGCTTCCCCTCGCCACACGCCGGGACGCATCCTGCCTGCACGTGTCCCGCCTGCACACGGGCAAAACGGCTACCTTTTTGAAGACAGGGATGATTTTCAAGTCATTGAACCTTTCTAGAACTGCCTCAGGCTTCAAAATAGAAAATACCGCTGCGCCATCGGCAGTTCCTCTGCCGGTTGACATGTCAGCAACTCCCCGTCGGCGCGCACCTCATAGGTTTCGGGGTTCACCTCCACCTCGGGCGTCGCGTCGTTCAGCTTCAGATCCTTCTTCCCGATCGCTCGCGTGTTCTTCACCGCCAGCGTCGCCTTGGCGAGGCCCAGCGCCTCACCCACGCCCTCAGCCGCTGCCGCCTCAGACACAAAACACACCGCCGAGTTTTCCACCGACCGCCCATAAGCCCCAAACATCGGCCGCGAATAGACGGGCTGCGGCGTTGGGATAGAGGCATTGGGATCGCCCATCTGTGCGCAGGCAATGGTGCCGCCCAGCAGCACCATCTCCGGCTTCACCCCAAAAAACGCCGGGTTCCACAGGCACAGATCGGCGCGCTTGCCCACCTCAATGCTCCCGATATGCTCGGATACGCCGTGGGCAATCGCCGGGTTGATCGTGTATTTCGCCACGTAGCGCCGCACGCGGGCATTGTCATTGTCGCCTGTCTCCTCCGGCAACCGCCCCCGCTGTTTCTTCATCTTATCAGCTGTCTGCCATGTGCGGATGATCACCTCGCCCACACGCCCCATCGCCTGACTGTCGGACGCAATGATCGAAAACGCGCCCATGTCATGCAGGATGTCTTCGGCGGCAATTGTCTCCCGCCGGATCCGACTTTCGGCAAAGGCGATGTCTTCGGGGATCGACTTGTCAAGATGATGACAGACCATGAGCATATCCAGATGCTCCTCAATCGTGTTCACCGTGAAAGGCCGCGTTGGGTTGGTCGAGGACGGCAGCACATGCTCCTCCCCGCAAATCTTGATGATATCCGGCGCATGCCCCCCGCCCGCGCCTTCGGTGTGGAACGCATGAATGGTCCGGCCCTTCAGGGCGGCCACGGTATTCTCCACAAACCCACTTTCATTCAGCGTATCGGTATGGATCATCACCTGCACATCCATGGCATCCGCGACCGTCAAACAACAATCAATCGCGCCGGGCGTCGTGCCCCAATCTTCATGCAGCTTCAATGCACAGGCCCCCGCTTTCACCTGCTCCTCTAATGCTGCGGGCAGCGAGGCGTTCCCCTTCCCCGCAAAGGCCAAATTCATCGGAAACGCATCCGCCGCCTGCAACATCCGCCCAATATGCCAAGGCCCCGGCGTACAGGTCGTGGCCAGCGTCCCATGGGCGGGCCCCGTGCCGCCGCCCAGCATGGTCGTCAGCCCCGAATGCAACGCGTCCTCAATCTGTTGCGGGCAGATAAAATGAATATGGCTGTCAAACCCACCTGCGGTCAGGATCCGGCCCTCCCCCGCAATCGCCTCCGTCCCCGGCCCAACAACAATGTCCACACCGGGTTGCGTATCAGGGTTCCCCGCCTTGCCAATCCCGGCAATTACCCCGTCCTTCAGCCCGATATCCGCCTTAAAAATCCCGGTATAATCCAGCACGAGCGCATTGGTGATGACCGTATCCACAGCCCCCTCGGCCCGCGTGGCTTGGCTTTGCCCCATCCCATCCCGGATGACCTTGCCGCCGCCAAACTTTACCTCTTCGCCGTAAAGCATCGCGTTCCCGCCAGAGCCCTCCGCCGCCCCAGCGCGTTCGGCAATCAAATCCCGCTCCACCTCAATGATGAGATCAGTATCCGCGAGCCGCACCTTATCGCCCACCGTCGGCCCAAACATCGCCGCATAATCAGATTTCTTGATCGTTGCCGGCATCACAGATCCCCCATCACGGCCTGGTTAAACCCAAACACCCGCCGCGCTCCGGAAACCGGGATCAATTCCACCTCCCGCCGCTGCCCGGGTTCAAACCGCACCGCTGTTCCGGCGGCAATATTCAGCCGCCGCCCATGGGCCGCCCCCCGGTCAAACTCCAACGCCGGATTGGTCTCCGCAAAATGATAATGCGACCCGACCTGCACCGGCCGGTCGCCCGTATTGGCCACCATCACCGTCACAGCTTCCGCGCCCGCATTCAGGGTGATCTCCCCCTCTGCCACAAACATCTCTCCGGGTATCATCGCATCCCCCACACTTCTTTTTGGCCAAAAATACTCAATTCTCACCTGATCGGATTATGCACCGTCACCAGTTTTGTGCCGTCCGGAAAGGTCGCCTCCACCTGCACCTCGTGGATCATCTCCGGCACCCCTTCCATACACTGCTCAGCGGTGATCACCTGCGCCCCCGCCTGCATCATATCGGCCACAGACCGCCCATCCCGCGCGCCCTCAACCACCGCATCAGTGATCAGCGCAATCGCCTCCGGATGGTTCAACTTCACCCCCCGCGCCAACCTTTTGCGCGCCACTTCCGCAGCCATGGCCACCAACAGCTTGTCTTTCTCTCTGGGTGTCAGGTTCATCTAAAGCCTCCAGGATGTGGGCATGGAATTATCGGTCAGCCGGTCCAATACCGGCAGCAAAGCTTGGCGCAGCGCAAATCCATCCGTCGCCAGCATCCGCAGCACCATAAGATCATCTCGCAGAAGCGACGCCCCCGCTGTCTCGGGCAGACCTTTCAGAATGGCAGCATACTGACCCCCGGCATCCGGAGCCGCATAAACAACGCTCGCCATCGCGCCCGCCCCGCGCGCTACTGCGGAACCCGCCAGCACATCTTCCATGTTCCCGATCAGCCGCGTGGCGTCCCGATAAAGCGGCACACCGGCCCGATCCACGGAAATGCGATCGGAAAACCAGATGTCCCGCAACGCCTCCCCCATCTTCGCACGCCCGAACACAACCGGCTCCACCAGCAAAAGCCGAGCGCCAATGGCCAGATCGCACTGCAAAGACCGCTCCAGCTTCGCCCCGTCAAACAGAATGAGCTCCTGGGGCAGCCACAACATCTGTGCGCCATCAGACACCTGCAACCGGGTCTTCACCCGCGCCACGCCCTCCGCGGCACGGTAGGCACGTTCGGCGGCTTGCGTGGTGACCGACGCGCTGGCCCCTTCCTCAAGACCAATTTCAACCGACAGTCTGTCCCCGCTGGTCAACCCACCTGCGGAATTGATCACAATGGCATCAAGCCGAGGCGCGCCGCGAGAAAACAAAACCTTGAGACATCCAGACATGCGCAGATCGGATAGCACGCTCTTGCCCGCCTTATGCCGCACCCTGATCAACCCCTCGCCATGCGCACGGGGCAAGGGATCAGCGGTCGATGCAGAACATATTAGATTTTGGTCAAGGATGGGCAGGCTCCTGCTGATGCAGCCGGACCCTGTCAAAAGGGAACGGAACTCACCAGACTAAAGCACAAATATCCCGTAGCTCAAAATTTGGTTGCCTAACTTTTCAGCAAAAGCCCCAGCGCGCCGTCACGCTCTTCTTCTGCGACGCCTGCGACCTCCGTCGCCCTCACCTTCCCCACGCCCGCCGGTGTTGAAACTCACCTGTGGCAGGTTCACGATCTGGCTCAGCTCCGGGAACGGATCGGTCTTATGCGGGATTGCATTGGCGTTGACAAAATGCTCCTGGAACTTGGGCTCAATCGCAGTCTCCACCTTGGTGATCTGGCGCACGACCTTCTCAATTTCCCGTCGCGCACCCACGTTGCACAGTGCCAATCGCGCGCCCGTGCCTGCCGCATTGCCAGCGCTCTGCACACGGTCGAGCGGCACATCCGGGATCATCCCCAACACCATCGCATGCTTGGCCGATATATGCGCACCAAACGCGCCCGCCAGCACCACACGGTCCACCTTATCCACGCCGCGTTGATCCATCAGCAGCCGCGCCCCGGCGTAAAGGGCCGATTTCGCCAACTGAATCGCGCGAATGTCCCCTTGTGTCACTGTCACCCGCGGCCCGCCTGATGGGGTGCCATCATAGACCAGATAGGAATTGGTCCGACCGTCAGGTTCGCAGCGAAAGGTGCCTGTCTGCTCCGCCGACCCAATCAGTCCGCTTTCATCCATCAGCCCCGCGATGCGCAGCTCCGCGATGGCCTCAATGATGCCAGACCCACAAATTCCGGTGATCCCGGTCCCGGCAATATCGTCCTCGAACCCCTCTTCGTCAGACCACTTATCCGAGCCGATCACGCGGAAACGTGGTGTCTTGGTCTCCGGGTCAATCCGAATGGCCTCAATAGCCCCTGGCGCCGCCCGCTGCCCGGAAGAAATCTGCGCACCTTCAAAAGCGGGGCCCGTGGGCGACGAACAGGCCAGAACACGACTTGTATCACCCAGCAAAATCTCCGCATTGGTGCCGACATCGACTATGAGCGCCAAATCCTGCGATTTGCCGGGCTCTTCTGACAGCGCCACGGCGGCGGCGTCCGCACCCACATGTCCGGCAATGCAGGGCAACACATAAACCCGCGCCCTTGGATTTAGCGCGGGCAGGTCCAGATCCTTGGCGTCAATCGTCATGCTCTCAGAGGTTGCCAGCGCAAAGGGCGCCTGCCCTAGCTCCACCGGATCAATGCCAAGCAGCAAGTGATGCATCACCGGGTTGCAGACAAACACAGTCTCCATGATGAGGCTCGACTCAATCCCCGCCTCCTTGGAAATCTCCTCGGCCAGCGTGTTGATGGCTTCGCGAACCGCGCGCGTCATCTCCACCTCACCCCCGGGGTTCATCATCGCGTAGGACACGCGACTCATCAGGTCTTCGCCAAATCGGATTTGCGGGTTCATGATGCCCGATGACGCCACGACCTCACCGGTCTTCAAATCGGTCAGATGCGCCGCTACTGTGGTCGATCCAAGGTCAATCGCCAGCCCGTAAATACCGCCGTCATATTCGCCCGGCCAAATTTCCAACACCCGCGACGCGCGGTCCTGATGGGATTTGTTGATCGCAACGGTGACCGTGAATTTTCCCTTGCGCAAAACCGTCTGCAACTTACCCAGCAGGCTGACTTCCGGCATCAGCATGTCTTCCATACCTTCCGCCATCAGCGCCTTTTCCAGCCGCTCCAGATCGCCCGAAGGCTCGTGCATATCGGGTTCTTCCACCGTCACGGTGTAAAGCTTGGTCGCCGCATCCATCTCAATGATCCGGGCCGAGGCCGCCTTGCGCACCACCTGCTTATGCACCTGGCTCTCAGGTGGCACATCAATCACGATGTCGCCCATCACCATCGCCTGACAACCCAACCGGCGCCCCGGCTTCAGCCCGCGACGGGAATTGTAACGGTCCTCCACCTCATTCCACGCCGTCAGCGCGTCATCCGCCACCGTCACCCCGTGCTTGGGGAATTCTCCGTAAGAGGGCGTGATCTGACATTTCGAACAAATCCCGCGCCCGCCGCAGACACTATCAAGGTCGACGCCCAACTGTCGCGCTGCTGTCAGCACAGGGGTGCCTACCGGGAAACGCCCGCGTTTGCCCGACGGTGTGAAAACAACAAGAGGATCGCTGGACATGGCGTCTGGCCCCTTCGCGCTAAACCTGTTGATGCAGAACATAGCGTCTAAAGGGTTTTTCAAAAGCAAAAGAACGGCAAATTCGGGTCGCAGACCGTCATTTTTTCGTTTGTGTGAATGGGGTTGATAATGGTTGTGAAACTGGCTCAAGAAATCAACGGTTCGGACGCATCTGAGCGTTTTTGGCTGGCTCCGGCCTGGCGATCCTGTGTTTTGACCAGCAAGGCAACGTTGTTCGGTGACGCTCAACACATTCGTCAGGCGGTGGATGGTGCCAAAAGACGGCCCAGCAGGCTAACGCCAATCATTTCAGGCCGAGAGTTCCTGAAGTTCTGTGAACTCTTGCCCCTTTTTCGCTACCTCAGCGGAAGGCAGGTTTGGCAAGCAAAACTGCGCACCACCCCACCCGGAAACAAAATGCAACCAAGTCCGGTCTAGGGTACGCGCGTCACCCGCCGGCAACGTCAGTCGCGGATGACCTTCGCAAATTTCTCGAAAATCGCTTCGTTGGCGCACAGCACGTCGCCCGTCTCAACGACCGAACCTTCACCCGTAACGGTCTCAATCAGCCCACCCGCTTCGCGCACGATAATCTCACCGGCCGCCACGTCCCAGGCATTCAGGCTCCGCTCCCAAAACCCCTCGTATCGCCCGGCAGCCACATACGCCATGTCCAGCGCCGCCGACCCCCAGCGCCGCACACCTGCGCAAGTTGGCATCAAACGCGCCAAATCACCCAGGGTCGCTGGCAAATCCCGGTGCCCCGCAAACGGCACGCCCGTGGCAAAGATCGCCTCAATCATCCGCGCCCGCGCCGACACCCGCAGCCGACTCTCATTCAGCCACGCGCCCTCGCCCTTCTCAGCCCAGAACAGTTCATCCTTGGCCGCATCATAAATCACGCCGGCGACGATCTTTCCTTTGTGTTCCAAAGCGATAGACACCGCCCAATGGGGCAGCCCGTGCAGGAAATTCGTCGTCCCATCCAGCGGATCCACAATCCAGCGCCGGGTCGGATCCGCACCGTCCTGCCCACCGCCTTCCTCACCCAGCCAACCATAAGTCGGACGCGCACCCAAAAGCTCCTCCTTCAGGATCTCTTCGGCCGCAATATCGGCTTTGGAGACAAAATCCCCGGCCCCCTTCATCGTGGTCTGCAGGTTCTCCACCTCGCGGAAATCCTTCACCAGCGACCGCCCCGCCTTGCGCGCGGCTTTGATCATGATGTTCACATTGGCGCTGCCGTGCATTGAGCGTCTCCTTGAGGTTCAAGCCGCGCCTATACGCCCCGGCGAGACGGCCCGCAAGGGCGGACGCATTGCTCAAATGTCCTTACAAAACCCCAACAACCACTCCCGAAACGCGCGTGCCGGCCGCCGCAACGCCGCGCGCTCGGGATAAATCAGGTGATACCCTTCCCGCCCCGCCACCTCAAATCCCGGAAGACACGGCACCAATCCCGCGCCCACCATCGACTTGTCACTCACGGGCGCCCGCGCCAACGCCACGCCTGTGCCCTCCGCTGCCATCGCCATGGCAATCAAAGTGCTATCGGCATAAAGGGTCCGCGCCTCAACCGGCGGCTGCCCCATCTCACCCAGAACATAAGCCCAGCCCGTCCGATGGGTTGTCACCTCGATCAGGGGATGTTCCAGCAAGTCACTTGGGTCTTGAATGGTGTCCGCCACATCCGCCCGCGCCACCGGATACAGCCGCTCCCCCACCAAAAAATCGCTTTCCATGCGATAGATGAGCGGGTTGCCAAACACCACCCGCAGATCAAAAAGCCCACTGCCCATGTCCGCTTGCAAGGCGGAATTCAACTGCAATGTGATCTTCGGATAGGCGCGGATGAAATCACCGAACCCTTTTGAAAGAACACCATGACTGAAGAGGATCTCGGATTGCACATGGACCAGCTGCGCCGTGGACTCGCCAAAAAGCCCATCCGTGGCTGTCTGCAATCTCAAAAGCGACTGCTGCACAATCGGCAAATAGGCCCGCCCCAAATCAGTTAACGTCACCGAACGCGCCGCCCGTTTGAAAAGCGCGGCCCCCACCCGATCTTCCAGAGCCCGCACCTGCTGGCTGACGGCGGCGGCAGACATGTTCAACTCCTCTGCGGCGCGCGCAAAACTCTGATGGCGTGCTGCGGCTTCGAACACACGCACCCAATTGAGAGATGGAATAGGGATACTCACAGATCGAGCATAAGTTGAACTTATGCTCAGCGTCCAGCAGAACTGCTTTGAAGCCGAGGAACTTCAGCTAATCTGCCCAAAGAACACCGCCAAGGAGTGACGCGATGCTCGATGAAGCCCCTTTGAGCCCCGTATCCCTGAACGACGGCCATCTCGATCCTGCAGATGTCAGTCGCTATCGAGACGAGGGGTATCTCCGCCCTATCCCCGTCTTCTCTGCGCAAGAGGCCGGGCGCCTGCGCAATGACTTGGAAAATCTCGAAAAAACTTGGCTCACCGCAGATCTCCCCCATCCGCTCAACACCTACAAACGCGTCAATTCTCACTGCGTGATACCCATGGCCCACCGCATTGCCGCTGACGCCCGCGTCCTCGACGTGATCGAAGGCATCCTTGGCCCCGACATCCTGATCTGGTCCGTGGAATTTTTCATCAAGGAGCCACAGACGAAATCCATCGTCACTATGCATCAAGACCTCACATATTGGGGCTTCGGCGCGGTCGACCAACTGCTCACCGCCTGGATCGCGCTAAGCCCTGCCACCACCGCGTCAGGCTGCATGAACTTCGTCAAAGGCTCTCACAAGAACCCGATCCTCCCGCATGAGGACACCTACGACAAAAACAACCTCCTCTCTCGTGGCCAGGAGATCAAAGTTGACGTGGCGGAAAAGGACCGCGTCCCGGCCGAACTCCAACCCGGTCAAATGTCTTTGCACCACGGCCTGATGATCCACGGATCCGGCCCAAACGTGACCGATGATCGCCGCATCGCTGTCGCCATCCGCTACTGCACGCCCCAGATTGCCCAACAGGTCGCGTCGAAAGACTACGCCATCCTCGCCCGCGGCGCCGACCGCACCGGCAATTTCATCAATTTCGCGCCGCCCACAGACCCCTTTACGCCTGCCAGCCTCGCGCTCTACGATGAAATCCGTGACGCCCAGACCGCCGCGCTGATGGATGGCGCGACGGACAAAGGACAGGGGCTTTATTCTTAAAAACGAGGGACGCGTGATGGACAAAGTCAGCTTTACCCAGATGAAAGACGGCACGAAGGAAGACTACGAATTCCTGACGGCCCATGAAATCGACCACACCAAGGACACCGCCAAACGGCTGCTGAAGGCGCTGGTGGAACTGGATGAAGGCCTGTCGGGATACCAGATCACCCGCCTTGGCCACTCCGTGCAATCGGCCACGCGGGCATGGCGCGACGGGGCCGATATAGATTGGGCGGTCTCTGCGCTTCTGCACGATATCGGCGACATTTACGCGCCCTACAATCACGATGAATATGCCGCCACGATCCTCAAACCCTTCGTCCGCGAACAATGCCGCTGGTGCGTGGAAACCCATGGCGATTTCCAGATGGTCTATTATGGCCACCACCTCGACGGCATGGACCAGAACAAACGCGACCGCCACGCAGGCCACCGCTTCTTCGACGATTGCGCCCAGTTCTGCGAACGCTGGGATCAGGCCAGTTTCGACCCCGATTACGACACGCTGCCACTAAAATTCTTCGCCCCCATGGTCGAAGAGGTCTTCGCCCGCGAGCCGTACAGCAAAGACGTGATCGACTGGGATACCCGCAAACCCCTGGTCGACCCAGACGTCGCCGCCCAGCGCGCCGCAGCGGAGTAACCTGAGCCATGTCCAGACCAAAGCGCGCGCCCCGCAAGGTCTGGAATTTCACGCCAGACCTGCCCATCAAACCGGCCCCCTATTGGGACTGGCCCGCCAAACCTCTGGCGTCTCTCACATACCTCCTGCGCAGCTGGAACCCCGTCGCCCAACGCTTCCTCTTTCTGGTGGTGGCGTGGGTGGTCTGGACATGGTTCACCCCCGATCTCTCCCGCGCTGAGACGCTGCAATTCGACTGGATCTTCGAGATCTGGCTGCGCAACCTCGTCATCCTGTTGGTCGTCGCAGGCGGGCTACATCTCGCCCTTTGGAAGTTCCGCACCCAGTCTGATGACTACCGCTACGACCTCCGCCCCATGGCGCGCGGCTCCAAGGTCTTCCATTTCAAGAACCAAGTCTGGGACAACATGTTCTGGACCCTCGGCCCCGCGCTGGCTTTCACCGTCTTCTGGGAGACGCTGATATGGCACGCCTACGCCAATGGTTGGGCCACCATGATCACGTTCGCTGACAAGCCCATCTGGTTCCTCACACTCATTCTGCTAATCCCCATCTGGGCAGGTTTCCATTTCTACTGGCTCCATCGCCTGCTACATGTCGGCAAGCTCTACATCTGGTTCCATTTCTGGCATCACAAGAACATAAACACCGGCCCTTGGTCCGGCCTCGCCATGCACCCTGTCGAAAGCTTCTTCCTGCTCTTCGACACGATGATCTTCTTCCTTCTCTCGGCGCACCCCATCCACGTCCTCTTCCTGATCTTCCACCACCTCATCGGCGCGCCCACCTCACATGCGGGCTTCGAAAACATCAAACTGGGCAAGTCGGCAAAGTTCGGATTGGGAGACTTCTTCCACCAACTGCATCACAAATTCTTCGACTGCAATTACGGCACGTGGGAGACGCCGTGGGACCAGTGGTTCGGCACCTTCCACAACGGAACTCCTGAGGGCGATGTGGAGATGCGGGAACGGCGCAAGAAAATCTGGGCCGGGGAGTAACCCGAACGATCGCGCATGAGTATTTCTGGCCAAAAAGAAGGCCGAAACCTTTTCTTTACCAAGATGCGCGACGTTGGTTTCGCGGTACAGGCTGGAGAGCCGATGACCGCGCCAAGAAGAAGGCGCCCCGACCCGCATGGATCATCCCACCGGTTTGGGGCGTCTCATCCACCTTCTTTTTGGCCATAAATACTCATCGGGCCCGGGCCAAAGGACTAAGGCTTAGGTCAAAGGCCCTTACGATCCCCAATATCCCGCGCCCACCAGGACCGCTTCAGCCCCTGATAAATCCGAATGGCGTCGCGCCCGTGCCAGCCTTCAACATCCCGCTCTTTGCGCAACATGCTGCGCCCCTCTCGACCGTCACTATCCTTCCACACAATCCGAAACCGCGGCTGGTTGTTCACGCGAACAGAGGTCTTCACCACCTCCACCACCTCGGCGTCCTCAACTTTACCATATTTACGCGCACGCAACGCCTCCACCGTCCAGCGCCCGGTCAACCAAAGCCCCGCCAACCACAAGAGCCCGATCGCAAGCGCCACCCAACGCAAAATCGCCGCCCCCAGCGCATAGCCCCCCTCCTGCACCTCCACGGTCTCCGGGTCGCTCTCCAGATAGCGGATATCCATCTCGCCCCCCACTTCCGTGGCGCGATAGTTCCCGCTGCCCACAGACTTGGTGACCTGCATCTCCTCCCGCCGCTGCGTCACGAAATCCAGCACGAAGTAATAGGTATATGTCCGATCCCCATCCGAATTCCGGCTCTCGGTGACATACTTGTCCACCACCACGGCCACCGCATCGCGCCCCTCCACCTCAAACCGTTCCGCCGTGTTGAAAATCATCTGCCCAACCAGCGACAGGATCACCAGAACGACCGTGAAAATCAGCACAACCCACCCTCCCATCCGCAGGAAAAGCGAAAAGGCAGAGCGGGGCGGGTAACGTTCATCATCAACCATATCCCAACACTCCCCAACCCGCGCCCACTTCGCAACCCATAACCGCTTCCCCTTACGCCCATCACGCGCTATCTCACGCCCCAACGAACATGAGGCCCGACCGATGGACAAAACATTCGACGCACAATCCGCCGAGAACCGCATCTATGAGACGTGGGAAAGCTCTGGCTGCTTCAAAGCCGGCGCCAACGCGGCACCGGGCGCGGAAACCTTCTCCATCATGATCCCCCCGCCCAATGTGACGGGCTCGCTCCACATGGGCCACGCCTTCAACAACACGCTGCAGGATATCCTGATCCGCTGGCACCGCATGCGCGGCCGCGACACGCTCTGGCAGCCCGGCCAGGACCACGCGGGCATCGCAACGCAAATGGTCGTCGAACGCAAACTGGCGGAAGAGGGCTCGCCGTCGCGCCGTGACATGGGCCGCGAAGAGTTCCTTAAAAGAGTCTGGGCCTGGAAAACGGAATCCGGCGACACCATCATCAACCAACTCAAGCGCCTCGGCGCGTCCTGCGACTGGTCCCGCAACGCCTTCACCATGTCCGGCGCGCCCGGTGCGCCCACGGGGGAAGAGGGCAATTTCCACGATGCCGTCATCAAGGTCTTCGTCGAGATGTATGAGCAAGGTTACATCTATCGCGGCAAGCGGCTGGTGAACTGGGACCCGCATTTTGAAACCGCCATCTCCGATCTCGAAGTCGAAAACATCGAAACCCCCGGTCACATGTGGCACTTCAAGTACCCTTTGGCAGAAGGTCATACCTATGAGTATTTGGAGAAAGATGAAGACGGGAATGTGATCCTGCAAGAGACGCGCGATTACATCTCCATCGCCACCACCCGGCCAGAGACCATGCTGGGCGACGGCGCGGTCGCGGTGCATCCAGGTGACGAACGCTACGCCCCAATCGTGGGCAAGCTCTGCGAAATTCCCGTCGGACCCAAAGAGCACCGCCGCCTGATCCCCATCATTACTGACGACTACCCCAACCCCAATTTCGGCTCGGGTGCTGTGAAAATCACCGGCGCGCATGATTTCAACGACTACGGCGTCGCCTCCCGCGGCGGCATCCCGATGTACCGGTTGATGGACACGAAAGGCGCGATGCGTGATGACGGCGCCCCCTACGCCGAGGCCGCCGCCCGCGCCCAAGACATTGCCGGTGGCGCGGAGTTCACCGAGGCCGAAGTCGACACCCTCAACCTCGTCCCCGACGACATCCGTGGCCTCGATCGGTTCGAGGCGCGTAAAGTCGTGGTGGAGCAAATCACGTCCGAAGGTTTGGCCGTCATGACCACTGTGGAGGAAACGGGCGAAGATGGCGAAACCATCATCCGCGACGTCCCATTGGTGGAAAACAAACCGATCATGCAGCCTTTTGGCGATCGCTCAAAGGTCGTGATCGAACCTATGCTGACCGACCAATGGTTCGTCGACACCGACAAAATCGTCGGCCCCGCTATCGAGGCCGTCCGCTCTGGCGAGACCAACATCATGCCCGAGCAGGACCGCAAGGTCTATTTCAACTGGCTGGAAAACATCGAGCCCTGGTGCATCTCCCGCCAGCTCTGGTGGGGGCATCAGATCCCGGTTTGGTACTTTCCCGCTCATAAGCTAGAGGCGCAATTGCGATCAGCTTTAGAGCAGGACCCGAAGAATGAAATTCTAAAAGCTACTGTCGCCGGATTTGGAAAGATTCGAAACCTTGAGTCTTCAGGCGGGGCTTTCGCATTTTGTGGTGCCACAGAAGATGAAGTCAGAGAGCGGGTCGAAGAGCTTTATGACCGGCCTGTGATTTTCTTCCAATCTGAAGAAGATGCAGTGGCTTACGTGGACGAGAACATCGACAAAGACGGCTTTTGCACTCCTCTTTACCGCGACCCCGACGTCCTCGATACTTGGTTCTCCTCCGGCCTCTGGCCTATCGGCACCCTCGGCTGGCCCGAGGACACAGACGAGCTGAAAAAATACTTCCCCACCTCCGTCCTCGTCACGGGCTTCGATATCATCTTTTTCTGGGTCGCCCGCATGATGATGATGCAACTGGCCGTCGTCGGCCAAAAGCCGTTCGACCATGTCTATGTCCACGCCCTCGTCCGCGACGAGAAGGGCAAGAAGATGTCGAAATCCCTGGGCAACGTCCTCGACCCGCTGGAACTCATTGACGAATACGGCGCCGATGCCGTCCGCTTCACGCTGACCGCCATGGCCGCCATGGGCCGCGATCTGAAGCTCTCCACCCAGCGCATCGCGGGCTACCGCAATTTCGGCACCAAGCTCTGGAACGCCGCGCGCTTTGCAGAACTTAACGAAGCGACGGCTGGCCAAGTGACACCGACGCAATACCGACGTGATACCGACGTGATACCGACGGCCTCACAAACCGTTAACACATGGATCATCGGAGAGACGGCGCGCGTCCGCGAAGAGGTCGATCACGCTCTGAACCAGTTCCGCTTCAACGACGCCGCCAACGCGCTTTATGCCTTCGTCTGGGGCAAGGTCTGCGACTGGTATGTGGAATTTTCCAAGCCCCTCCTCAACGACGGCGACGCCGCCACCAAGGCGGAAACCCAAGCGACAATGGCCTGGGTCATCGACCAATGCCTGATCCTGCTCCACCCAATCATGCCCTTCATCACCGAAGAGCTTTGGGGCACGCTGGGCACCTCCGACAAGATGCTGGTCCATGCCGATTGGCCAAGCTACGGCGCTGATCTCATTGACAAAAATGCCGACCGGGAAATGAACTGGGTGATCTCCACCATCGAGGCCATCCGCTCCGCCCGCCAACAGGTCCGCGTGCCCGCGGGTCTCACCATCCCCGTCCTCTGCACCGAACTGGATGAGGCCGGCAAACAGGCATGGGACAACAACGCCGTCATGGTCAAACGCCTGGCGCGCGTGGAAGATGTCGAATTCACCGACACCCTCCCCAAAGGCTGCATCACCGTCGCCGTCGACGGCGGCAGCTTCGGCCTGCCTTTGGCGGATGTCATTGATGTTGCAGAAGAAAAAGCGCGTCTGGAAAAAACCCTCGGCAAGCTAGCCAAGGAACTCGGCGGCCTCCGCGGGCGTCTGAACAACCCGAAATTCGTCGAAAGCGCCCCCGAAGACGTGGTCGCGGAAGCCCGGGAAAACCTCAGCTTACGCGAAGAGGAAGACGCCAAACTCCGCGCCGCCCTCGCCCAACTCGAAGCGATGGAGGGCTAACCCCTTGCCGCTTCTTTTTGGCTAAAAATACTCAAATCCAGGCAGCGCAACCCACTGAACAACCTGGATAAAATCACTCCATATCCCGCATCCGCGCCACATAACGCGCCAGCGTATCGATCTCCAGGTTCACCATGTCGCCCAAGGCCACATCGCCCCAGGTTGTGACCTGTTTGGTGTGCGGAATAAAGTTGATGCCAAAATCGCACCCATCCACCTCATTCACCGTCAGAGAAGTGCCATTCAGTGCAACAGATCCCTTGGACGCAATGAACCGCGCCAAATGCTCGGGCGCGCGCAGCACCACACGCGTGCTATCCCCTTCATCTTGCAGCGAAATCACCTCCGCCACGCCATCCACATGGCCCGATACGATATGCCCGCCCAGCTCGTCACCAACCCGCAATGACCGCTCCAGATTGACCCGCTTGCCATCGGCCCAAGACGAAAGATTGGTCTTCGATACGGTCTCAGCAGAGATATCTACGTCAAACCAGCCATCCCCCTTGGCCACAACGGTCAAACACACCCCATCACAGGCAATCGAAGCCCCCATATCCACGCGGGACATGTCATAGCGCGTCTCGATCCGCGCGCGCAGATCACCGCGTTGTTCGGCCTGAGCAATGCGACCCATATCTGTAACAATGCCTGTGAACATGGCAAACTCCTTGATCCAGCAGTTCCTTGGGACGTATCCTCGCACCACAGCGCAGGCAAGGCATAGCAAGTCTTATTTTCGCCTAAATCCTACGTATATTGGCAAAAACAATCAGTTATCGGTTCTTGCGGCATGCTGACTGGCGACAAACGCGTTTTCTTGTTCTTGCAGGGTCCCCATGGGCCCTTTTTTCAACGTCTGGGTCGTATGGTGCAGCATTCCGGCGCGCAGGTCTGGCGCGTGGGATTCAATGCAGGTGACAGCCTCTTCTGGCGCGATGCTGACAGCTACATCCCGTTCAAAGGCAGCACGTCAGACTGGTCTGATACCTTTAAGACCATCGTCAAGGACAAAGGCGTCACCGATCTGGTGCTTTATGGCGATGTCCGCCCAATTCATGCTGATGCGTTGGCCCATGCCAAGACAAAAGGCATCAAAGTTCATGTGTTCGAGGAAGGCTATATGCGACCCTACTGGGTGACCTATGAGCGTGACGGATCGAACGGGCATTCCAAGTTGATGAAAATGAGCGTGGATGCCATGCGCAACGCACTGGAAAATTCGGACATGGACACGGCCCTGCCCCCTGCAAGCTGGGGCGACATGCGCCAACACATCTGGTATGGCGCGATGTATCACGGGGCGGTTTTGCTGTTCAATCAGGGCTACCGCAAATTCCGCCCCCATCGCGCGCTCACCGTAAAGCAGGAATTTGCCCTTTATCTCAAACGCTTGGTGCTTATGCCCTTCCAAGCCGTCGAACGCCGTGTCGCGACGCGGCGGATCCGGCAGGGCGGCTTTCCCTATCATCTGGCGCTTTTGCAGCTGGAACATGACAGCTCATTCCAGGCCCATTCGCCATTTGACACGATGGCTGATTTCCTGCGCACAGTGGTCGATGGATTTGCCAAAGGTGCGCCCAAACATCACCATCTCGTGGTCAAAGCCCACCCTCTGGAGGATGGCCGTGTGCCCGTCAGGCGGCAACTGATGGATCTGGCCCGAGAACATGGCATTGAAGCACGCGTGCACTTCGTGCGTGGCGGCAAGCTGGCCAAACTTCTGGATGAGGCACGCACGGCGGTCACCGTCAATTCCACCGCCGCCCAGCAGGTTCTGTGGCGGGGCATTCCGCTCAAGACATTCGGCGATGCGGTCTATGCCAAACCGGAATTTGTGTCCACCAAACCACTCAAGGACTTCTTTGCACTGGCCGAACGGCCGGATCGCAAAGCCTACGGAGACTACCGCCGCTACCTCTTGGAAACCAGTCAGATCGCGGGCGGGTTTTATTCCACCAACGGGCGCCGTCAGCTGTTGCGACAGGCCGTTGATTTGATGCTTTCGCCTGATGATCCCTATGATGCGCTGATTTCCGGCACCGCGGCTCCGAGGCAACAGTTGCGTGCTGTCACGCCCTAGACACAACCTGTAGTACTGGATTTTATCCACAGATTCCTGTACCTTATCAAACAAAATTGAGGCAGAACAATAACAGGTCGAGGAGACCGAGCAGTGAAACTCCGTTCCAATCGGTGGGCGAAGACCGTCGCCCTGTTCATGGTGGTGTCCATCGTGGCATCATGCGCATTGCCCCGTGTGGGCCCCAACAAAAGAGAGATCTTCGAAGGCTCGGTGCAGCGCAGCGGGGATGCTTTCGTGGTCTCTGTCAATGACCGCGTGACACGGGCCACAGCCGTGCAACCCGCACTCGGCTTCACCGAAGAATTCAAGAATGCGGGCCTAATTGGGTCGGATACGATCCGGCCTGGCGACACGCTTGGCCTCACCATCTGGGAAAACGTGGATGACGGCTTGTTGACCACGCAAGCGCAGCGCAACACCTTCCTCGAAGAAGTGCAAGTGGACGGCGCGGGCTTTATCTTTGTGCCCTATGCAGGTCGCATCCGTGCGGCGGGCAACACCCCCGATGCCATCCGCCGGGTAATCACTTCCAAGCTGAATGAACAAACCCCCGATCCGCAGGTCGAAGTGCGCCGGCTGGCCGGTGACGGCGCATCTGTGTCGCTAATCGGTGGCGTGACGGCTCAGGGCGTTTACCCCATTGAACGGCCAACGCGCACGCTGTCGACCATGTTGGCCGCTGCAGGTGGTGTAACGATTGATCCCGAAGTGGCGCAGGTCACGGTGGCCCGGGGCAATCAACGCTCCAAGGTCTGGTTCCAGGACATCTTCAGCAACCCCAGCTTTGACATTGCCCTGCGCGGCGGTGATCGCATCCTCGTGGAAGAAGACAGCCGTGCCTTCACAGCCCTCGGGGCGACTGGCGCGCAAGCCCGTCTCGACTTCGCCAGCCCCACGATCAGCGCGGTTGAGGCCATTGCCCAAGTGGGTGGTCTTAGCACCAACACCGCCGATCCTACGGGTGTCTTCGTATTCCGCAACGAACCGGCTGTGATCGCCAATCAAGTGCTCGGACGCAACGATCTGCAGGGCGCGCAACGCATGGTCTACGTGCTGGACCTGACCCGGCCCAATGGCATGTTCCGCGCCCGCGATTTCGCCGTGCGGGATGAAGATACGATCTATGTGACGGAAGCGCCGTTTGCCCAGTGGAGCAAAGTGATTTCTGCCCTGACCGGTACGTTGGGCGCGGTTGGTTCCATCTCGACCGCTTCGGATACGCTGACCGGGAACTGATGCATTTGAATGAAACAGACGGGCCCGCCGAGACTGATACGCCTCGGCGGGCCTATTATTTCAACGCGGGGTTTCTTCGTCAGTCCCGTGTCAGGCGGATCATGGAACTGTCGGGGTATCCGCTCAGCCTCGGCAAACCCGGCGCCAATGATCTGATCGCTGTTTGGGGCCATTCCCCTTACGCCAAACGCGGGGAGGCCGTCGCAGAGGCCACCGGGGCTGATCTCATGCGGGTCGAGGATGCCTTTCTACGCTCGCTACGGCCCGGTCGCGCAGGGGAGCCACTTTTGGGCTTGATGATCGACCGCACCGGCGTTCATTTTGACGGTGACACCCCGTCCGATCTGGAAACCCTTCTGTCGGACCATCCACTGGATGACACTGTGCTTCTTGATCGCGCGCGCGGAGCCATGGCGCGGCTACAAGAGGCGCATCTGACGAAATACACCGCCTTCGATCCCACAGCCCCCTGCCCTGATCCGGGTTATGTGCTTGTGATCGATCAGACCCATGGCGACGCCTCCGTGACCCATGGTGGCGCAACTGAGGCGACGTTCAAGGAAATGCTCTATTGGGCGCAGGAAGAAAACCCCGGTGCGCCCATCCTGATCAAGACCCATCCGGAGACGATGCAGGGCCATAGGCCGGGTTACTTTTCTGAGGCCGAGGCGACAGATCGCATCCGGCTTTTTTCCGAAGCGGTCAGCCCTTGGGCGTTGCTGGAGGGGGCGGTTGCGGTCTACACGGTGTCCTCTCAACTGGGGTTTGAGGCGATCCTGGCAGGCCACAAACCGCGCGTCTTCGGGCGGCCGTTTTATGCAGGTTGGGATCTGACGGATGATCGCCATCCTCTGGCCTTTCCCCGCCGCGGTCGTCGCCTGACCCGGGCGCAGCTTTTTGCCGGTGCGATGGTGCTTTATCCCAAATGGTACAGCCCGCAGACCGATGCGTTGTGCGATCTGGAAGACGCGCTTTCGCTGCTGGAGGCGCAAACGCGGGCATGGCGCGAAGATCACAAAGGCTGGGATGCCCATGGTATGCGCCTATGGAAACGCGCGCCCCTGCGGTCATTTTTTGGCCAACATGGACCCATGCGCTTTTTGGAGGGATCAAACCCGGGTGACAGGCCCGCTATGGTCTGGGCATCACAGCAGGAAAACGCGCCGGCGCATGCCATTCGGGTCGAGGACGGGTTCCTGCGATCGCGTGGATTGGGGGCCGATCTGATCCCGCCTTTGTCGCTCGTTTGCGATGATTTGGGCATCTACTACGATCCGGCGCGCGCCAGCCGTCTGGAAAAGTGGATCATCGCGCGAGAAGTGCTGCGTCCCGATCAGGAGCAGCGCGCGGAGCGCTTGATCGCGCGTCTGACGTCGACGGGGCTCAGTAAATACAATCTTGGTCTTGATCTGCCAGACTTGCCTGAGGGCCACCGGATTCTGGTGCCTGGTCAGGTGGAAGATGACGCCTCTATCGAGCTGGGCGCGGGGGCGGTGGCAAGCAATCTGGCGCTTCTGGAGCGGGCGCGGGCCGAAAACCCAGATGCCGTGATCCTCTACAAACCGCATCCGGATGTGGAGGCAGGGTTGCGCGATGGCGCAGTGTCCGAGGACGCGCTTGAGACGCTGGCCGACCGGGTCCTCACCCGTGCCGATCCCGCAGCACTTTTGAATGAGGTTCAAGAGGTCTGGACAATGACTTCCCTTCTTGGCTTTGAGGCGCTGTTGCGCGGCGTATCGGTGACCACCACGGGCGCACCTTTCTACGCCGGATGGGGCCTCACCCGCGACCTTGGCCGCGTGCCCGCGCGTCGCTCTGCGCGACCAACGCTTACCGCGCTCGTCCATGCTGCGCTGATTGACTATCCGCGCTACTATGATCCGGTCACAAAGATGCCCTGCCCCGTGGAAACCGTGGTGGAACGGCTTGTCAGCGGGTCCCTGCCCCATCCCGGTCCGGGCAACCGAATGCTGGCCAAGTTGCAGGGGTTTTTTGCGTCTTACGCGTCACTATGGCGGTAAAAGATCACGGCCAATACGGTGCACGCCACTCCGCCTGAATCGCTTCCAACTCGTTGCAGAACCAGCGTTCGCCCTTTGCCTCATTGATCTTTGTACGGCTGTACCAAGGCGACCACGGGGCGTGATAAATCCGTCCATTGTCGCTGATATTGCCTTTGATCGGGCACCCCGCTTGCGGACTTGACTGCGCAGAGGCCTGCCAGTGTTCTTCACGGAATTCCGATGGCGGCGATGTGTCAGAGGTCTCATGGGCCCAGACACCAACAGCCGCCGCCTTCGCCGCATCTTCGTGCGCTGCATAATCCAAGGAAAACTTGCGAAACGCCCAGGCAAGACCCGCATCCACCATCGCGGCCCCGATATCGCGCTGCCCGGCAAAACACCGCGCGACCTTTCGACCATACCGATCGATTTCCACGGCCTCACACGTCACCCGTTGGCCTGATACAAGCCCCAAAAGCGCGTTCGCCGCCTCTTTGCCACAGGCGAACGCGCCGCAGGTCTGGCCGATCTCAGGGGCGTCTATCCCATAAATGCGATAGCTTTGGTCGTCGATTTTCAGAGTGTCACCATCCACGACCCGAACATTGCCAAGCGAAGGCGTCGCAAAGGCGGTGAAAAGGCAAACAAGTGCGAAAACGCGAGTCATAGTCATGGCCGTCAATTTCGCCGCGCCAGAGTGCGGGCGTCACAATGGTTAATGTAAGGTTAACGCGGGAAAATTACCATTAACGTGTATGTCGCGCACACGCCTCGCCCGCGCCAATTTAACCTGTAACGGACATATCTGATGCGTAATTTTCCTGGCGGAACGAAGGCTTTTGAGAGCCCAATGTACTGATTTTAAGTACTATTTTCGGAGCATTCTTGGAAAGTGGCGATCCCGGAAGGACTCGAACCCTCAGCCTGCTGATTAGAAGTCAGCTGCTCTATCCAGTTGAGCTACGGGACCGCTGGGCCGGGTGTAGCGCTGTCGCGGGGGGATATCAAAGGGAATTCACGAACGCTCGCCAAAGGGGTTGGACGGATACTCAACACCCGCCAGATAAAGCCCTTGAGGCGGACAAACAGGCCCGCAGGCCGCGCGATCGCAGGCCACAAGTGCTGTCTTCACGTCTTCAGGCGGCCATGACCCAGCCCCCACCCGCTCCAGTGTTCCGACGATGGAACGCACCTGATTGTGCAAGAATGACCGTGCGCGCAGATAGAAGCGCACCTCCGGTCCGCTTTGGCCCGCGACCTCCTCAATCCTGATCTCATCAAGCGTTTTCACCGGGCTTTTAGCCTGGCACATCGTGGATCGAAATGTAGTGAAATCGTGCTTGCCAGTCAGATACTTGGCCCCTTCCCGCATGGCCTGTGCATCTAGACCATGCGCCACCTGCCAGACCTGTCCTGCCTCATGGGTCGCAGGCGCGCGACGCATCAGAAGCCGGAAAAGATACCGCCGCTCCACCGCCGAAAACCGCGCGTGCCAGTCGCCATCCACCTCGGCGCAGCCCACAATGGCCGCCGGCGCAGGTTTCAGGTGGTGGTTCAGCGCCTCCGACAGGCGAAATGGATCCCAGACTTTTTCCATATCGCAATGGGCCACCTGACCCAGCGCATGCACACCCGCATCTGTGCGACCAGCCGCTGCAATGGTGTGCCCGCGCGGCTCCAGTTTCGCCAAAGCCGCTTCAATCGCGCCTTGGACGGACGGCTGATCGGCCTGTCGCTGCCACCCCGCGAACGGCCCCCCGTGATATTCAACTTTGAGCGCATAGCGTGGCATGGGCCAATCTGATAACGGGCCAATCCAAGGGCCACAAGTCTGGCAACTGGGCCTTTCGATGTCTATCTTGCCGGGTGACATGAAGAAAGACGCATAAATTGGTCATCTCAAATCTGGCAGACGGGCTGACCCGCGGGGTGGAAGGCATTGGCGCGCGCGTCAGTGGGGTCTTGTTTGAACCCGTGATCCGACTGGGTGTCACCGGCCTGTCGCGGGCGGGAAAGACGGTTTTTATCACCTCGCTTGTGGCCAATCTGATGGATCGCGGGCGCATGCCCGGGCTTCTGGCCGCAAGGGACGGGCGTATTGAGGCGGCGTTTTTGCAGCCCCAACCCGATGACACCCTGCCGCGTTTTGATTTTGAGACGCATCTCAGTGCGCTCACCGGTCCGGAACCCCATTGGCCCGAAAGCACGCGGTCGGTGTCAGAGCTGCGCCTGTCGATGCGGGTGCGGCCAAACGGGCTGCTCAGTGGGCTCTCGGGTCCGCGTACGGTGCATCTGGACATCGTGGATTACCCCGGCGAATGGCTGTTGGATCTGGGATTGCTGGACAAGGGGTATGCGGCGTGGTCCGAGGCGACACTGGCGCGGATGCAAACGCGGGATATGGCCAAGGACTACCTCACTCACGTGCAGGGCGTAGATGCCACGGCCAAGCTCAATGAACCTGTGGCGCAAGGCCTAGCGCGAGATTTCACCGCCTATCTGCACAAAGCCCGCAGTGCCGGGTTTTCCGATTGCACGCCGGGGCGGTTCCTTCTTCCAGGGGATTTGGACGGCTCTCCGGTGCTGACCTTCGCGCCCCTGCCGCAGACGGGCAGCGCGCCGCGAAAATCGCTAATCCGGGAAATGGCACGGCGGTTCGAAGCCTATAAATCCCGGGTGGTGAAGCCCTTTTTCCGAGATCACTTTGCCCGCATCGACCGGCAGGTGGTTCTGGTGGATGTGTTGGGCGCCATTCATCGCGGGCCTCAAGCGGTGGAGGATTTACGCGGGGCCATGAGCGATATTCTGGCCGCGTTCCGGCCCGGGCAAAACACGTTTCTGGGCCAGCTTCTGCGCGGGCGGCGGGTGGACCGGATCCTCTTTGCCGCAACCAAGGCCGATCATCTGCACCATTCCCAGCACGGTGCGATCAACGCGATCATGAACGCGCTTTTGGCCGAAGCGCGCAGGCGGGCGGATTTCGCCGGCGCCAAGACGGAGGCTCTGGCGCTTGCCGCCCTGCGCGCCACAACAGAGGAAACCCGCACCCATAATGGCGACAGCTTGGATTGCGTGCGCGGCGTACTGATGAATGACGACGGCACGCGCGGAAAAACGGCGGCCTTCTATCCCGGCGCGCTGCCCGATGACCCGATCCGGCTGTTGCAACCGGCAAGCAGTGGGGCCGAGGCATGGCTCGACGGTGATTACCAATCCATGCGCTTTGCGCCTGCGGCACTGCGCTTGAAACCCGGCGAGGGGCCGCCACACATTCGGCTTGATCGCGCGGCCCAGTTTCTGATCGGAGACAGGTTATGACCAAAGGCCCCGTTCTGATTGAATTGGAAGAAGACGCCAGCCCCGGCCCAGATGAAGCGCAGCCAGTGCCGGATGAGCGACCCGACAGCCTGCCCGATGTGGCTGAAGGGCAGGCGATGCAACAGGTAAGCGGCGTGCTATCATACCGGCCATCGCGGCTGGCGCGATGGTTCTGGACCGTGGCATGTGTGTTGCTGACCACGCTGGTTTCAATTGCCGCTTGGGATTTCGTGACAGGCCTCATCATACGGATGCCGCTGCTGGGATATGGCGTGACGGGCCTTATGGCAGCGCTTGGGGTGTTGTTGCTGCTGATCGCGTTGCGGGAGCTTGCCATGATCGCCCAGTTGAAACGGCTCGACACGCTGCAGGCCATGGCGGCTGAGGCGCTGACTTCCGCCGATTTGGAAGACGCCCGTCGCGTCGTCAGTGGAATTAAACGGCTCTATCGCGGACGGGCCGAAACGCGGTGGGGCTTCGACGAATTGACCGCGCACGAAGCCGAGCAGTTCGACGCAGATGCGCTTTTGGGTTTGACCGAGCAATCGGTTTTGACACCGCTCGACAAGGCCGCAATGGCCGAAATTGAAGCGGCCGCGCGGCAGGTGGCGACCGTGACCGCGCTGGTGCCGCTGGCACTGGCGGATGTGCTGGCGGCACTTACGGCCAATCTGCGCATGATCCGGCGCATCGCGATGATCTATGGCGGGCGGTCGGGCGTTGTGGGCAATTGGCGGCTGGCCCGCGCGGTGATGGCGCATCTCGTGGCAACCGGCGCCGTGGCCGTGGGCGACGATCTGCTGGGCTCCATTGCGGGCGGCGGGCTTTTGTCCAAACTCTCGCGCCGGTTTGGTGAGGGAGTTGTGAACGGCGCGCTCACTGCGCGTGTGGGTGTTGCGGCTATGGAAGTGTGTCGGCCCATGCCCTTTGCGGTGGTGGAACGGCCGTCGGTGACCGGGTTGGTCAGGCGCGCATTGACCGGGTTTTTCGGGTCCAACTGACGACTGAGACCGAAGTCCTTGAAAGACTGCGCGCCGCTACTGCACCAACCGCACCAAGTCCTCGAAGTGCGTTTCATACTCTTCGCAGAACTGTATTTCACGCGCTAAGGGATCGTAATAGGCGTTGGCCTCCCCACAGGGCATGACGCTCACGGTAATGGGGCTGGCCAACCTCAGCACCTCATTGAGAAACGCAGCCTCCTCTGCCAGGATCTCCGCAGCGCGGGAGGCGGTTGGCGGGCCAATGAAACGCAGGCTGTTCCCGCCCCCACGGCCCATGAGGTCATCCAGCACGCGCCCCCAACTGTCATCGGCTTGTTCATATTCTTCCGCGCAGCTTTCAGCCCGATCCCGCGGAAGACCCAGATCGCGGGCAAACCTTGACCGCGCACCCGGATCGGCACCGTAGAAAATGCAGATCGCGTTGTAATAGCGTTGTTCGCTGGGGCCGTGGGTGCCGGACCAATCCTCTTCCTCTCCATTCCGATCGGCCATTTCCGTCTCGGCCATGAAGCCTCGGGCGGTGCCGTAGGCGAATTCCGTGGCGGGGGCCGCTTCGTAGATCGCGTCGATCATGTAGATGGAGAAGACATCGGCGGCATCCTCTTCCTGTCCAAAGATGGGCAGTTCTTCCACATCGATCACCGCATGGCCCAATTCATGATAGAAAACCGCAAGGATGTTGGCGGTTACAAAGCGTTCTTTTTCAGACGCTTGCGCCGCGCCAAACGCAAGGCAACCCAACAAAATCATCATGATCAATACGCGCATCTTACCCTCCGGCCTTCCTTTGAAGCTGGGTGCGCTATGCGGCTGTGTCAACCAATCTGCGCTTGGCGCAAGGCGCGTGGGGGTGCGCCATAACTGCGACGGATGGCACGGGTCAGCGCGGCAGGGCTGTCATATCCGCAGCGCACGGCGATCTCGGACACGGACAGGTGCGTATCTTCGATAAGTTTGCGCGCAGCCGAAAGGCGCATGTGTCGGTAGACCGTTCCCGGTGGTGCGCCGAGGCGGCGGCGAAAATGACGATCCAGCGTGCGGGGCTGACAGGACAGTTGCGCGGCAAGGGCATTCAATGGCAAAGGCCGTTCAACATGGTCGCGCATAAGGCTCAACGCCTGCCGAACGAGAGGGTCCGCGATCTGATCGGATGGGCCCACCGGTGGGTCACCCTGTAAAAACAGCGCCTCAACGTCCAACCGCGCTGCCAATCCCAGATGATCGGCGATCAGATCAAGCGTCAGCCCCAACGCCGACATCGCCCCTGCGCATGTCATCATCGACCCGTCACGCATGACATGGGCGCGATCGGCCTCCACCTCCAGAAATCGCTCCGTAAAAGCATCCAGCAGGTCCCAATGCACCGTCGCACGCCGCCCGTCCAACAGGCCTGCTGAGGCCAGCAGCCACGGCCCTGCATCCAGCCCCACCATGACATCACAGCGCCGCGACATCTGGCGCAGCATGCGTCGATTGGCGGGCGTGTCATGACCGTCATGGGCGTAACTTGCCATAACGAAGAGATAATCCAGCGATGCCACTTCGCTCACCTGCCCGCTGGCAAGGATATCAATTCCGCTGGAGGACCGCACCGCAGCGCCATCCGGGCTGACAATCTGCCAGTCGAACACGGTCCGCGCGCCCAAAGTGTTGGCGGCACGAAGTGGTTCTATGCAATTGGCCAGACAGAGGTTGGAAAAACGATCAAAAAGCAGGATCGCAATACGCACAGGGCGGTCGGGCTGTTTTGTCCATTCTGGCATGATTTTAGACTGATACGGCAAATTTTAGAATCATGCCAGAGCGGTATCCTCCGCGCAACGCAGAGCCGAGGGGAGGAAGCCATGCCGCTCACCATGAACAGTGAGGTCTTTATCACATGCGCCGTAACCGGTGGCGGTGCCACCCAGGATCGCAGCCCTCATGTTCCGCGCAGCCCCAAGGACATCGCCGACAGCGCCATCGCCGCCGCCAAATCCGGTGCCGCAGTGGTGCATTGCCATGTGCGCGACCCCGAAACCGGCGCACCCAGCCGTGACCTGAAGCTTTACCGCGAAGTCACCGACCGCGTGCGTGACAGCGCGACCGATGTGGTGCTCAACCTCACCGCCGGGATGGGCGGCGATGTGATCTATGGCTCGCCCGAGGCGCCCTTTCCTCTGTCTAACCAGACCGACATGGTCGGCGCATCGGAACGCGTCGAACACGTGGCCGAATGCCTGCCTGAGATTTGCACGCTCGATTGCGGCACGATGAACTTTGCCGAAGCCGACTACGTCATGACGAACACGCCGGGTATGCTGACGGCGATGGGCGGGATGATGACGGAGCTCGGCGTGAAGCCGGAGATTGAGGCCTTTGACACCGGGCATCTTTGGTACGCCAAACAGCTGGTCGAGGACGGCGTGCTCGACAGCCCTGCGCTTGTGCAGCTTTGCATGGGCGTCCCATGGGGCGCGCCCGACGACCTCAACACCTTCATGGCGATGGTCAACAACGTGCCGTCCGACTGGACTTTCTCAGCCTTCGCGCTGGGCCGCAACCAGATGCCCTATGTGGCCGCTGCTGTGCTGGCGGGCGGCAATGTCCGCGTGGGGTTGGAAGACAACCTGATGCTCGACCGTGGCGTGTTGGCCAAAAACGAAGATTTGGTCTCCCGCGCACGTGAGGTCATTGAACGCCTCGGTGCCCGCGTCATCGGCCCGCAAGAGGTGCGCGATAAACTCGGCCTCACCAAGCGAGCCCCGAAAGGGTGAGCGCCCCCCGCGTTCTCATCACCGGAGGTGCCACCGGCATCGGGCGACGCGTCGCGGAGCGCTTCGCCGCGACCGGTGCGCGCCTTGCGGTTTGCGATGCTGACGCGGCAGCGACAGAAAGATTAACTGCGGAGCTATCCCGCACCCATCCAGAGATGATCGTGGCCCAGGCCGATGTGACCGATGAGGCGCAAATGAATGCCTTCCTGGGAGATGTGGAAACCACTTGGGGCGGCGTAGACGTGGTCTGCGCCAATGCAGGCACCGGCGGCCCCGCCGCCCGGATCGAGGATCTGACCTATGACGATTGGCAGGCCTGCGTCGCCGTTAACCTCCACGGCACCTTCCTCACCTGCCGCTGGGCCGCGCGGGTCATGCGGGCGCAAGGCTCAGGGCTTATCCTCATCACCAGCTCCACTGCAGGTCTTTTCGGCTATCCCCTGCGATCGCCCTACGCCACCGCCAAATGGGGCCTCGTGGGCCTCACCAAAACACTGGCTATGGAGCTCGGCCCCGAAGGCGTGCGCGTCAATGCCATCGCGCCCGGTGCGGTGGAAGGCGACCGGATGGAACGGGTGCTCGCCAATGAATCCGCCGCTTCAGGGCGGGACGTAGAGGAGTTGCGCGCGTCCTACGTCGCGAACACCTCCATGCGCACATGGGTCAATGGCGATGATCTTGCCGATATGGCCCTCTTCCTCGCCTCCCCTGCGGCGTCCAAGATTTCCGGTCAGGTGATGGCGGTGGACGGGCACACGGAAGCATTGGTTTGAAGATGAAGGAGCGTCCCATGACCAACCAAGCAGCAATCATCGGCGGCGGCGTCATCGGTGGCGGTTGGGCCGCGCGGCTCACGCTCAATGGCTGGGATGTCCGCGTCTTTGACCCAGACCCGGAGGCGGAGCGCAAGATCAATGAGGTGATGGATAACGCCCGCCGCGCCCTACCCATGCTGGTCGACCACGACATGCCCGCTGAGGGCACGCTCACCATCTGTGCCACCCTGGAAGAGGCCGCCAAAAGCGCCTCTCTGATCGTCGAAGCCGTCCCCGAACGCGTCGATATCAAGCGCCGCGTCTACGCCCAGATCGAAGCGGTCAACACCGACGGCATCATTGCCTCCTCCACCTCCGGTATCATGCCCACCGATCTTCAAGCCGAAATGGAACACCCCGGCCGCTTGATCGTTGGCCACCCATTCAACCCCGTCTACCTGCTGCCGCTGGTGGAGTTGGTCGCGGGCAAAAAGACCGACCCTGCCGCCATTGAGACCGCCAAGGACATCTACACATCCCTGGGCATGTACCCCCTCCACTGCCGCGTGGAAATCGAGGGCTTCCTCTCCGACCGCCTGCAAGAAGCCCTGTGGCGAGAGGCCCTCTGGCTGCTCCACGATGACGTGGCCACCGCCGACGAAATAGACGCGGCAATTCGGTTCGGTCCCGGCCTCCGCTGGGCGCAAATGGGCACAATGCAGACCTTCCATCTGGCCGGCGGTGAAGGCGGTATGCGCGCCATGCTCGCCATGTTCGGGCCTTGCCTCAAATGGCCCTGGACCAAACTGATGGACGTGCCTGAACTGACCGATGAGTTCGTGAATAAGGTCGGCGATCAATGCGACGCCCAAGCGGGTGATCTGGGGCCCCGCGATCTCGAACGCATCCGCGATGACAACCTCATTGGCATCATTCGCTCGCTGAAGGGCAACGACTGGGGCGCTGGCGCCGTGGCAAAGGCCCATGACCATCGGCTGATGCATATGCCAGGCGATGGTCTGCCCATGGTCACCCAACGCCGCGTTGTGCCTGTCGATTGGACGGATATGAACGGCCACATGAACGAAGGCCGCTACGGTCAGCTTTTCTCCGACGCCGCTGAAGTGGTGATGGCCGCCGTAGGGGCCGATGATGACTACGTCGCCTCGGGGCTCAGCTATTTCACCGTCGACACGACCGTGAAGTACCTCGCCGAAACACATGCCGGTGAAAAGATCGAGGTCCATACCAAAGTCACCGTAGGCGAAGGCAAGAAACTCCGCTGCTTCCACGAAATGAAACGCGCCTCTGATGGGGAACTCATGGCCACCTGCGACCAATTCATGCTGCATGTCAGCCTTGAGACCCGACGCACCTGTGAACCCGCGGACCACGTCCGCGCCAAAGTCGAAGCGCTCGCAAGCGCGCATGCTGAAGGATAAAACCATGCAATTCGGACTGACCGAAGAACAGGAAATGATCGTCTCCACCGTCCGCAGCTTCGTGGAAAACGAAATCTACCCCCATGAGGCGGAGGTCGAGCGCACCGGCGAAGTGCCCCATGACGTGGCCGAAGCAATCAAGCAAAAGACCATCGACCTCGGTTTCTACGCCTGTAACTTCCCAGAACAAGTAGGCGGCGCAGGGCTCAGCCATCTCGAATTCGCTCTGGTCGAACGCGAACTAGGCCGAGGCTCCATGGCGCTGACGCATTTCTTCGGACGCCCCCAGAACATACTGATGGCCTGCGACGGTGAGCAGAAAGAACGCTACCTCCTGCCCGCCGTACGCGGCGAACGGATGGACGCGCTGGCGATGACCGAACCCGATGCAGGCTCCGATGTGCGCGGCATGAAATGCACCGCCCGGCGCGAGGGCGGGGATTGGGTGGTCAACGGCACCAAACACTTCATCTCCGGGGCGGACCATGCCGATTTCATCATCGTCTTCATCGCCACGGGCGAGGATGACACGCCCAAAGGCCCCAAAAAACGCATCACCACCTTCCTGGTCGATCGCGGCACACCGGGCTTCACCATCCGCGAAGGATACAAATCTGTCAGCCATCGCGGCTACAAGAACATGATCCTGGAATTCGACGATTGCCGCCTGCCTGATGCGCAAGTGTTGGGCGAAGTCGACGGTGGCTTTGAGGTGATGAACGAATGGCTTTACGCCACGCGCATCACAGTGGCCACCATGAGCGTTGGCCGCGCGCGGCGTTGCTTCGACATGGCGCTCAGCTATGCGGCGGAGCGTAAGCAATTCGGTCAGCAGATTGGCAAATTCCAGGGGATCAGCTTCCAGATTGCCGATATGGTCACCGAGATCGACGCCGCTGACTGGCTGACCCTGGCATCCGCCTGGCGATTGGACCAGGGACTGCCGGCAAACCGGGAAATCGCGTCGGCCAAACTCTATGCCTCTGAGATGCTCGCCCGGGTGACGGATGCGACCCTGCAAATCTATGGCGGCATGGGCCTGATGGACGACTTCCCCATCGAACGCTTCTGGCGCGACGCCCGCGTGGAACGCATCTGGGACGGCACGTCAGAGATTCAACGCCACATCATCAGCCGTGATCTCTTGCGGCCACTGGGAGCTTGAAACTTTTATGCCTCCGGCGGGGATATTTTTGGCAAAAAGAAAGGAGGAGATATTATCAATCTCCCCCTCAAAAAGGCTCAGGGCCTTTCTCTTTGCACGGTCATCGGCGTCCCCGCCTGTACCGCAAGTAAACAGTCGCCGATCATGGTTAACAAACCGTAACGCGTCTTTCTTTTTGCCAAAAATATCCCCGCCGGAGGCATAGAATCTATGTCCGGCCTCTCCCGCCTACTCCAACCCAAGTCTATCGCCGTGATCGGCGGCGGCGCGTGGTGTACATCCGTAGTGGAGCAATGCCGCAAGATGGGCTTTGCGGGACCCGTCTGGCCGGTACACCCCAAGAAATCAGAGGTGGCGGGTGTGGCCGCGTTTGCCAGCCTCGATGATCTGCCCGGCGCGCCCGACGCCAGTTTTATCGGCGTCAATCGCAACCTCACCATCGAAACAGTCGCCAAATTGCTGGCTATCGGCGCAGGCGGCGCGGTGTGTTTTGCCTCGGGCTTTCGGGAGGCACAGGCGGAAACCGGGGATGGTGACAGCCTGCAAGCCGCGCTTTTGGACGCCGCAGGCGACATGCCCATTATCGGGCCCAATTGTTATGGGTTCATCAACTACCTCGACGGTGCGCTTTTGTGGCCCGATCAGCATGGCGGGGATCGCGTGGATCGCGGCGTTGCTGTTCTGACGCAAAGCTCCAATATGGCGATCAACATCTCCATGCAAAGACGGGGCTTGCCACTGGCATATCTTGGAACAGCAGGCAATCAGGCGCAGCTTGGTCTTTCGGATCTCGGGCATGCGCTTTTGGATGATCCGCGGGTCACCGCTCTTGGTCTGCATATCGAGGGTGTGGGCGATCTGCGCGTCTTTGAAGCGATGGCCGCACGCGCGCACAGTTTGGGCAAACCCATCGTGGCGCTCAAGGCAGGTCGGTCTGATCAGGCGCAGGCGGCGGCGGTATCGCACACGGCCTCTTTGGCCGGATCGGATGCCGGAGCGCGAGCGTTGCTGAAACGGCTCGGTATCGCACAGGTCAGCAGTCTGACCGCGCTTCTGGAAACGCTCAAACTGCTGCATTTCACAGGCCCTCTGCCATCCAACAAGATCGTTTCCATGTCCTGTTCGGGCGGTGAAGCCAGTCTTATGGCGGACACGAGCCTCGAGCAAGACATTGAGTTTCCACCGCTCAACCCGTCGCAGCATGACGGGTTGAGAGCGGCCCTTGGGCCAATGGTCGCACTCGCCAACCCATTGGATTACCACACGTTTATCTGGACCGACGGCCCACGCATGGGGCAAACATTTGCCGCAGCGCTGGGCGGAGATGTGGCCCTTGGCTGTCTCGTTGTGGATTTCCCGCGTGAGGACAGATGCGACCAAAGCGCATGGGACTGCATCTATGAAGGCGGCCGTCTGGCGGTGGAACAGACGGGCAAGCCTCTCACCCTTGTGGCCACCGTGCCGGAGACATTTTCAGACCGCGTCACCGCGCGGATCATGGCCGACGGGATGATCCCAATGTTGGGGCTGGATGACACGTTGGAGGCGATTGCAGCCGCCGCGTTTCTGGGGCGCGCACGGACAAAGGCCGCACCTGTCACATTGCCTGCGGAGGTTGGCGAGGCGCAGACGCTGACGGAAGCCGACGCAAAGACTGCGCTGGCTCGGCACGGCCTTCAAGTGCCGGCATCGATACGGGCGCGACGTGCTGACCTTGCGGACGCTGCCAACAGCGCGCACTTCCCTGTGGCTCTCAAACTCGAAGGGTTGGCGCATAAGACGGAAGCGGGCGGCGTGGCGCTTGGATTGCAGGACGCGCGGGCCGTCGGGGAAGCCGCTGAAACCATGGCGGGCGACATTTTCCTTTTGGAGGAGATGATCACCGGCGCGGTTACGGAACTTCTGATCGGCGTTCTTCGCGACCCGGCCCATGGGTTTGTCCTGACGCTCGCTGCAGGTGGCACACTCACAGAGATTTTGCAGGACAGCGCCACATTGCTTCTGCCCACCACCGCGGCGGAGATTGATACGGCACTTGGCACTTTGCGCATGGCCCCGATCCTTGATGGGTATCGCGGGAAACCAGCGGCAGAGCGTGCCGCGATTGTAGAGGCGGTGCTGGCGGTGCAAGATTACGTGACGGCCAATGCCCACCGCGTTGAGGAAGTAGAGATCAACCCTCTTATCTGCACCCCTGACCGTGCCGTGGCCGCTGACGCCCTGATACGCGTTGCCCCTGAAGGAGACCGAAATGACTGACAGCCCTATTCGCACTGAACGCCGTGGCCATGTGTTTGAGCTGACGCTTGACCGGCCCAAGGCCAATGCAATTGATCTGCAAACCAGCCGTGTGATGGGGCAGGCTTTTGCCGAATTCCGGGATGATCCGGACCTGCGCGTCGCACTGATCACCGGCGCGGGCGAAAAGTTCTTCTGCCCAGGTTGGGATCTCAAGGCTGCGGCCGATGGCGATGAGGTGGATGGCGACTACGGCGTAGGTGGTTTTGGCGGGCTGCAGGAAATGCGGGCAATGAACAAGCCGGTCATTGCCGCCGTCAATGGCATTTGCTGCGGCGGCGGGCTAGAATGGGCGCTGTCAGCCGATATCATCCTGGCCGCCGATCACGCACAATTTGCCCTGCCTGAAATCCGGTCGGGCACCGTGGCCGATGCGGCCTCCGTGAAGATGCCCAAGCGCATCCCCTATCACATCGCGATGGAAATGCTGCTGACCGGTCGGTGGCTTGATGCCGAAGAAGCCGCTCGGTGGGGTTTCGTCAATCGCGTGCTCCCTGCCGCCGATCTGATGGCGGAGGCGCGCGCGCTGGCCGATCACCTCGCCTCCGGCCCGCCGCTGGTTTACGCCGCCATCAAAGAGATTGTGCGCGAGGCCGAAGCGATGACCTTTCAGGAAGCGATGAACCGGATCACCAAGCGGCAATTCGGAACCGTGGATAAACTCTATGCCTCGGAAGATCAGTTGGAAGGGGCAAAGGCCTTTGCCGAGAAGCGCGATCCGGTCTGGAAAGGGCGCTGACGCTTTTCATCCCTGACGGGCTGCCTCGGTGGTATCGGCCAATCGGTTGATGCCCAGGTCTGACAAAGCCTGAACAAGACCGGCGCGATCCACGTCCTGCACGGCGCAATCGGCGGCGATGGCCATCGTCGCTGCGGTGCCTGTGGCCTGTCCCATCGCCATGCATTGCGGCATTCCCCGCACAGACGCAAACGCCACCGGATCGGCGCAGATCAGGCGACCGGCAAACATCAGATTTGTTATTTTCTCGGGCAAAAGGGCACGGAAGGGGATGGTGTAATAGTCGCCCTGACGGAGGGCCGCATCATGGGTCATCGCGCCATCCGCACGCATCACATCGTCGACGGGGTTGTCGCAGGCCACGATTCCGTCCTCGAACTTGATCCCCCGCGCCAGATCCTGCCCGGTGACGCGATAGATGCCTTCCAGCTTGCGCGTCTCTCGGACACCGGCATTTGGAGACAGCTGGCTCATGTGGGCATTTTCAAATCCCGGCACGTCCGTGCGCAGAAATTGCGCCAATTGATGGCACCGCCTGCGGCCGTCCTGCGTGGCCTCCGCCACAGCCGCCGGATCGGTGCCGTCTACGCCGCGCACATGTACGGAATTGCAGAACACATCGCCGGGATGAAAGCCGCGCATCAGATAGAGCTTCGCGAGATCAGAATGCAACCGCCCTTCGGCTACCCCGCGCGCGGCATAAGCTGTGAAGTATGGATCGGGATCGGCAAAGGCGCGGTCCCAATCGACGCCCAGCATGTGAAAAGAAATGGTCACGGCCATCATATTTCCGCTGGCATCCCCGAGCGCATAAGGCACCCCGGCCTTGGCAGAGATATCCCCGTCGCCTGAACAATCGATCACCATGCGCGGGATCACCGTGAAGGGACCATGCCGATCACTACAGGTCACGGACACAATACGCGCATCGTCCATGTTTGGCTGATGCGCGGTTGCGCCCAGAAAGAGCGTCACCCCAGCCTCGCGCAGCATCTCAAACATGGTCAGGGTGGCGATATCGTGGTCGTAGATGATTTCAGGGCCAAAGTTGTCCAACATGCAGGGGCGTTTTTCAGCCGCAGGGGGGGACATGCCTTCCAGCCGCGCCGTCAGCTCCTCTAAAATCCCGCCGATGATCCGATCCACCGGATAGCCACCGCCCCAGGGCATGCCGGGACAAAACGCCATTACCCCGCCCACCTTGCTCGTGGCCTCAATGAGCGCAACAGACTGCCCTTGCCGCCCGGCCGCCACCGCAGCACCAAAACCTGCCGTGCCACCGCCAATGATGAGAATATCCGTGTGTATGTTTCTTTGTGTCATGTCTTGATCATTTTCCGAGAACCTGATCGGGGGCTAGCCCCCGAACCCCCAGGATATTTTTCCGCCAGAAGAAACATGAGGCAAGCGTAGTCGCCTCTTCTGGCCTGAAATATCCCCGCCGGAGGCATCAAATCAGTCAAGCTAAAGCGCAAAGCGCTGGTTTGCTTGATATCATTTCGGATCCGCCCGCAAGGCTTGCGTCCCGATCGCTCCGACAAAGGCAGCAACCTGACGCCCAAGGACAGCCTGCGCCTCTTGCGCAACGGCGGCAGGAAGATCAAGAAGCTCCCCTTTGCGCGCCACGACCGTTAAAGCCCGCGACAGCCCCGCCACAGGCAGCGGACAGATGCGCAGCGCCATGTTTTCGACCATGCCGTCGATCAACAGCGTGGGTGTCAGGAGGCTGAAGCCCATGCCCTGCGCCACGCAAGACGTGATCATGGAGGAGCGATCTGCCTGTATCACACGCCCCGGTTCAAACCGCAGACGCCGCAGGTGTTGCATGATCAGGCGCCCCGCATAAGTGGAATTGGCAAACCGGACCAGCGGAAGCCGCGCCTGTACGGCGTCCAGACTGTCAGTAGGGCCATCATAGGAGGCAGGCAGAACAAGCAGGAAACTCTCGCGAAGCACGCTGTGTCGCTCCAGCCCGTCGAGATCGAGAAACGGGTCCGATGTAATGGCAAGATCGGCCTGTTTTGTGCGCAAGAGCCGTTCGTGATCGCCACTTTGCCCGGCATGCAACGTCATGTCTTCGACGCCGTATCGATCCCTGACCAGCGTCACGAGCGGCGCTGTCAGGGTCGTGGCAACCGAGGCCTGCACCCCTAAACGCAGCATGGATATCGACGGGCGCCCCGTACGGCGCATCTCGGTCTCCATGTCGACCATGGCGTTGAGGATTCGCACGGCCTGCGCATGAAGCCGCGTGCCTGCCAGCGTCAGCCGCGCAGGCCGCGTGGACCGGTCAACCAGCGCGACACCGAACTCGCGCTCAAGTGCTGCGATGTGGTGTGAAGCGGCCGGCTGGCTGAGGCCGAGAAGTTTGGCCCCCGACCGCATCTGCCCGGTTTCTGCCACGGCCACCAACACTTCCAGAGAGCGGATCATGCCGGGGCTGAATTGTCGGGGATAGGTCATGGCCACAACCTTAGTATCAGTTTCATTCATACTAGCGGCTTTTCATGGACGTCTGTCAATCCGTAGGCGTAGCGTAAGGATATGAACACCCAAAGGCCCCACCGCAGGCGACCGCGCAAAGACAGCGGCACCATGCCACGCGCGCCCTATCTGCGCCGCGCCTTGGCGCCCATGCCTGTGCTGAGCGAAGACGGTCTGGAACAAATCGAGGCCAATGCAGATCAGATCCTCGCCGAGACGGGCATGGAGTTTCATGATGATCCCGACATCCTCGACATCTTCGCCCGTGCCGGATGCGACGTAGAGGGTACACGCGTACGATTTGAGCCCGGGTTCTGCCGTAAAACCATCCAGGCCACCGCGCCAGCGCAGTTCGAACAGCAGGCGCGCAACCCAGAGAATTCCGTACAGATCGGCGGCGATGCATCTGTCCTCTGCCCATCTTGGGGCCCGCCATTCGTGCATGACCTCGACGCGGGCCGCCGCTATGCCACGCATCATGACTTCACACGGCTGGTGAAGCTGCACCAAACCCTGCCTTGGCTGCACCATTCAGGCGGCGTGGTCTGCGAACCCGTCGATCTGCCCGCCAACAAACGCCATCTCGATATGCTCTACGCCCATATCCGCTGGTCGGATCGCTGCTTCATGGGCGCTTTCATCGGCGAAGAACGCGCGGGACATGCTGTCGATATGGCGCGGATCGTGTTTGGCGACACCGACACGCCCACCCTCTACGCTGTCTGCAACACCAATGCCCCGCTGGTGATGGATGCCAATATGTCCGGCTCACTCAAGGTCTATGCCCGCGCGGGCCAGCCAGTGGCCTGCACGCCGTGGGTTCTGACAGGTGCCATGTCCCCCACCACTGTCGCCGGAACGCTAGCACAGGTGCGGGCGGAAGCGCTGGCCACCCTGACCCTCGTGCAACTCATCAATCCCGGTTCGCCCTGCCTGATGGGCTCATTCGCCTCTACAATGTCGATGCAAACCGGCGCGCCGACCTTTGGCACGCCAGAGGCCGGTCTGATGGTACTGGGTGCCGGGCAATTGGCGCGACGTCTTGGGGTGCCGCTCCATACAGTCGGCACATTATCGTCCTCGAAACTCCCCGACGGCCAAAGCCAGCAGGAGGCCGCCTGGGGCCTCATGATGTCGCTTTTTGCCGGGGCCAATCTGGTCAACCACGCCACCGGCTGGCTAGAGGGCGGCTTGGTCACATCGTTCGAAAAAACCATGCTGGATCATGACTTGTGCGGCAAACTCGGCAGGTTTTTTGGCGGCATTGACCTCAGCGAAAATGCGCAGGCCATGGACGCTATCGCCAGCACCGGTCCCGGCAGTCACTTTCTGGGATCTGAGCATACCCAGAGCAATTTTATGTCTGCGCTCTTCAGGCCATGGATGCCCGATGATGCGTCATTTGAGCAATGGAAAGCCGAGGGCAGCCTAGATGCAGCCACCCGGGCCAATGCTCGCTGGAAAGAACAGCTGGCAAACTATGAGGACCCCGGCCTCGACCCTGGCATCGATGCCGAATTGCAAGACTACATTGCCATGCGAAAGGCCGAACAACCCGACAGGGATTACTTCTGATGGCTCGGATCGTGATTATCGGCGGCGGCGCCATTGGGCTATCAATCGCCTACCATCTGGCGAAGCGCGGCGCGCGGGATGTTGTGCTGCTCGAACGCAATCAACTCACCTCCGGCACCTCTTGGCATGCTGCAGGGATCGTCGGGCCCTTGCGCGCCACACCGAACATGACCCGGCTGGCCAGTTACGCGCTCGAACTTTTCCCAAAGCTGGAGGCCGAAACAGGTCTCGCCACCGGTTACAGACAGACCGGCGGCTATTGGTTGGCGAGGCGGGCCGAACGGCTCGATGAGTTGCGCCGCATCGCTGATCTTGGCGTCACGCACGGCCTCACCCCGCGCATGATCGGCGCTGATCAAGTGGCCATGCCGGGGCTTGATCTGTCTTGCCATGTCGGCGCGCTGCATGTGCCGGAGGACGGCAATGTAAACCCGGTCGATCTCTGCATGGCTTATGCACGCGGGGCGAAAGCCGGTGGCGTAGAGATCCGTGAAAATGTCGAGGTGGCGCGCCTGATGACGGAGCATGGCAAAGCGACCGGCGTCGCCTTGCGCGATGGTACCGCGATTGAGGCTGATACAGTCATCCTCGCCACCGGCGCGTGGAGCCGCGAATTGGCTGCCACCGCAGGCGTTCCCCTGCCGCTACAGGCGGTGGAGCACATGTATGTGGTGACAGAGCCAATCCCCAACCTGCCCGACCCTGTGCCTGTGCTGCGTGATCTGGACAGGGGCATCTATATCAAGGGCGACACAGGAAAATTGGTCATCGGAGGGTTTGAGCCCGATGCCAAATGCTGGGATCCTTACAGCACCGAAGGGTCACGCCCTTTTCTGGAACTGCCCGAAGACTGGGAGCAATTCACCCCCTTCATGGAAGCAGCACTTGAGCTGATGCCAGGGTTGGCAGAGGTAGGCATTCAGCATTTCATGAACGGTCCCGAAAGCTTTACGGCCGACACAAGACCACTGTTGGGAGAAACGCCGCAAGTCACCGGGCTCTACGTGGCGGCGGGCATGAACTCTGTTGGCGTGATGTCATCGGCGGGCATCGGGCGGGCGCTGGCGGATTGGGTGGTGGATGGTCGCCCATCCATGGACATGTGGGAGGTCGACGTGGCACGCGTTGACCCGCTGACCGCCACTGCGGACCATATGGAAGCCCGAATGAAAGAAGCAGTGGCCGACCTTTTCGCCATGCACTGGCCCTACAAACAGCCGCAAGCAGGGCGGGGTTTGCGGCGGTCTGCTTTGCATGATGCATGGGCAGCAGCAGGCGCCCAATTCGGCATCACTGCCGGGTGGGAACGCGGGCTTTGGTATGCGCAGGACGGCCCAAATCGCGACCTTGCCTATTCCGTAACTGCACAACCGTGGTGGCCGATCGCGGAACAGGAAGCGGCGGAGATTGAGCATAGCGCGGTTCTGCTGGATCTCAGCCCGTTTTCGAAGTTTCGCGTGCAGGGGTTGGAGGCGCTCAACCGCCTGACGACCGCGCAAATGGACAGGAAGGTCGGGCGCGCGATCTACTGTCAAATGTTGAACCCGCGTGGCGGGATTGAGATGGACGTGACCGTGACGCGGCTTTCAAAAGACCTCTTTGAAATCACCTCGGGGGCCGCGACGCGGGCACGCGACATGGCCTATCTGCTGCGACACCTGGGGTCGGTTGAAGATATCACAGAAGAATATTGCACAATCGGTCTCATGGGTGCCGCCAGCCGCGAGAAGTTGGAGTCCCTTGTCCCAACGTTCACTGATCTCGCTTTCGGTCACAGCACTCACCTTGAGTTGGCCGGGCAGAGCATCCGCGCCACCCGGCTGAGTTTCGTGGGCGAGTTTGGGTATGAGTTAACAGTCGCCACGGAAGGCGCGGAAGCGGTATTCAAAGCCCTTCTCACCACCGGCGCGCGGCCCATGGGGCATTTTGCGCTTGATGGCTGCCGGATCGAGAAAGCATTCAAACATTGGGGTCACGATCTGGGGCCAGAGGTCACACCGCTGGAAGCAGGGCTTGGCTTTACGGTCGACTGGGGCAAAGAATTCATCGGCAAGGACGCGTTGATTGCTCAGCGCGACAAAGGCATCACGCAGCGGCTCATCCTGCTGCAAGTGGAGGGTGAAGCGCTGATGCTTCATGACGAACCGATCTATGAAGGCGGCACGCATGTTGGGCTGACCACGTCGGGCGCGCGGGGGCCGCGAACTGGGCTCAATCTGGCTTTTGGATTGGTGCAGGTCGCCCCAAGCGAAACGATGGACCAAACCTGCGCGCGGGCTTTCACCGTGCGGGTCGCCGCGCAAGACTATCAAGCCAAACCATTGCGCCATGCACCCTTTGACCCCGACGGAACCAGAATGCGCGCCAAAGGACATGAAACATGAGTGACGCGCAGGTTGTCATCATCGGCGGCGGCGCGATGGGTGTGTCGCTGCTCTATCATCTCACCAAGATGGGCTGGTCTGATGTGGTGCTGGTGGAAAAGAATGACCTCACCCACGGCTCCACCTGGCACGCCGCAGGGCTCTGCACCCATTTCGCGCACAATCCGACCATTCAAGAACTGCGCGCCACCTCCGTGCGACTCTACCGCGATATCCTGCCTCAGGAAACCGGCCAAAGCTGCGGGTTTCATCCCTCGGGTGCCATGCGCATCACGCGTAACCCTGACCGGATGGACGAGTTCCGCCATGTGGCGGGCCTTTCAGATTTCACAGGCTATCCGCTCGAAATTCTGACGCCGGACCGGATCGCAGAGTTACATCCATTGGCCGACCTAGATGGCCTGCTGGGTGGGATTTATGAACCCGATGACGGGCATGTGGACCCGACGCTCGCCACCAACGCCATGGCGCAAGTCGCCCAAAGCGCGGGGGCGGTGATCAAACGTCACTGCCCCGTCAAAGCCATTGCCCGGGATGGCGATGCGTGGCGGGTCCATCTGGGAGACGGCTCCATCCGCGCCCGGCACGTCGTCAACGCCGCCGGCACATGGGGCTGGGAAATCGGCGCGATGATGGGGCTGAATATCCCCTCTGTACCGGTGCTGCACCAATACCTCGTGACCGATACGGTCGAGGATGTGGCCGCGCGCATCACCGAAGGCTTGCCCGAACTGCCCATCATCCGCGACCCCGAAGAAAGCTGGTATGTGCGGCAGGAACGCGATGGGCTGATCCTGGGACCTTACGAGAAGGACGCGCAGGTCTGGTCCGTCGACGGCGTCCCGCCGGAATTTGGAGCAGACCTCATGCCACCCGATCTTGACCGGGTGGAGCACATCATAGAGGCCGCGATGGCCCGCATCCCTGCGCTCGCCAAAGGCGGTGTAAAATCGGTGATCAATGGGCCGATCACCTTCACCCCCGACGCAAACCCATTGATTGGTCCCGCCCACGGGTTGCAAAATGCGTGGCTGCTGACGGGCTCTTCCATGGGGGTGATGGAAGGCGGCGGCGCGGGGTGGTTTTTGGCCCATTGGATGACCCATGGCGCGCCGCCCATGGATGCGATGGCCGTGGACAGCCGACGGTTCGGCAAATGGGCCGATCGAGACTACCGCGTGGCCAAAGCCAAAGAATGTTTCGGGCTTCAGTTCGGCGTGCATTATCCCTACGAGGAACGCCCCGCAGCCCGCGACATCCGCCATTCCCCCATCCACCACCTGATGCTGGAACGCGGCGCGGTGATGGGCGTGGCCCATGGCTGGGAACGACCCAACTGGTTTTCCGACCGTCAGGGCGACACGGCCGAGCTGAGCTTCACCCGCCCGAACTGGTTCACCCATGTGCGTCGCGAATGCCGCACGGCGTCTGAGACGGTGGCAATGGCCGACCTCTCGGTTTTCTCCAAATTCCGCATCATAGGGCCCGGCACGCCTGCGTTTCTGGAAGCCGTCGGTGCCAATCGCGCGCCGCAGCCCGGCCGGATCGGGCTGACCCATGCGCTGACGCCCGCAGGCGGGGTCCGGTCGGAATTCACCGTGGTACGTCTGGGGGAGGACGGGGCCTATATGACCTCTGCGGCGGGCGCCGAAGAGATGGATTTCGATCTGCTGACCGAAGTGGCCCAGGACCATGATGTCACCGTCAGCAATGTCACCGAAGACATCGGCGTGATCGGCCTGATGGGCCCTCGCGCGGCCAAGGTTTTGGCCCATGTCTGCGACCATCCGCTCGATTTTTCTTGGCTCTCGCATCGAGAGATCACCATCGCGGGCAAACGCTGCCTCGCTCTGCGCATGTCCTACATTGGCGAACCGGGGTGGGAATTGCACGTGGCCGCTGAGAACACCGCGCGGGTTTTCCTGACGCTGGAGACAGCAGGCACCATGCATCACATCGGTTATTATGGCGCATTTGCCGCCAATGCGATGCGGCTGGAGAAAGGCTACCCGGCCTGGGGCGCGGACCTGACCACGGAACGCAGCCCGCTTGAGGCCGGTTTGGGGGCGTTCGTGCGCGAAAGCGTAGGGCTCATGCGCAAGGATCCTTGGCGACTGGTGCTGCTCGAACTTGTGCCGGGGGAGGTCGATCCCTTCTACGCGCATACCGTATGGCAAGGGGAACGCCCGGTAGGGATTGTCACCTCGGGCGCGCACGGCCACCGCACAGGGAAAACACTCGCCATGGCGTATTTGCGCGATCCGGGGGCGAAAGATGGGCTTTCCGTATCATTGTTGGGCGAGAAGCGCGCGGCGGTGATCCTCGAAGAGGTGCCCTATGATCCCGGCAACCTGCGCCTCAAAAATCAGGAGTGAGCATGATGAAGGACCATCCTTTGCATACCGATTGGAGCTTTGAAGGCACCGCCGCGCGGCGCGATCAGTATTATTCAGCGTCGCTGAAAAAGTTCATTCCATTCCGGGAACCCATCGTTTTCAAGCGCGGACGGGGGCAGTATTTGTGGGACACGGATGATCGCCGTTTCACCGATCTGCTGGGCATGAACGTCTGCATCTCTGTGGGCCATTCCCATCCCCGCGTGGTGGACGCCGCGATGGAACAGGCGCGGGAGCTGACCCATTGTACGACCATGTTCTACCACCCCACACCTGCCCATCTGGCCGAAGAACTGGCCGCGACGATGCCCAAGGGCGAAGAGTGGGTGGTGCATTTGACGAATTCAGGGGCGGAGGCCATCGATCTGGCGATGACGATGGCACGGACCTACACGGGCAATCTCGACCTACTGGCGCTGCGCACGGCCTATCACGGCCCCACGGCGGCGGCGCAGTCGATCACCGGGATTGCCAGTTGGCGCCATCCCGGTATGCCGGGCAATGTGGCCTTTGTCGCCGAGCCCAACCAGTATCGCGGGGTCTTCGGGCCGGGCACAGAGCCCTATCTGGATGAGATCGACCGCGTCCTCGCCTCGGCCACCTCCGGCCAAGTGGCGGGAATGTTTGTCGAAAGCGTGCAAGGCTATGGTGGGATCATCGAGATGCCACCCGGCTATATGTCGGGTGCCGCTGAACGGGTGCGCGCGGCGGGCGGGCTTTACATCGCTGATGAGGTGCAATCGGGTTTCGGCCGCACCGGCGCGCATTTCTGGGGGTTCGAGGCCGACGGCGTGGTGCCCGATATCGTGGTGATGGCCAAGGGGCTGGGCAATGGATTTCCCATCGGCGCCGTGGTGGCCCGCAAGCCAATTGCGGAACCCATGGCGGAGCGATTCATGTTCCACACCTATGGCGCAAACCCAACCTCTGCGGCTGCTGCACGTGCGGTTCTGGCCGTCATGCGCGATGAAGGCTTGCAAGAAAATGCGCGGATCGTTGGGGCCGCGCTCTTGGAGCGCTTGCAGGAGTTGAAATCGCGGCATCGCGCCATTGGCGACGTGCGTGGCACGGGCCTGATGCTGGCGATTGAAATGGTGAGCGATCGAGAAGAGAAAACGCCGGATCGCGACACAACAGCTGCGGTTTTTGAGGCCTGCCGGGATGCGGGGCTGATCCTGTCGAAATCGGGGCCGTTTCAGTCGACCTTGCGCATGGTCCCGCCCTTGTGTCTTTCAATGGAAGATGTGGATCAGGTGGCAGAGGGGCTGGATGCGGCGTTTTGCAGCCTTTGAACCGGGCGCGCCTCGCTCTTTTGTGAAGGCGCGCCTCAACCGCCGGTTAAGACATGGCTGATAACCCTGATGGGGTTATGGACATTGACGCCGATATCCTCGTCAGAGCGCCGCAGGAGAGCGCGATTTTTGGCCTGATCAAGGCCCGCCAGGCAGAGATGGCCGCCCGGTCGCAGGAGAGTGGCGCGACCAAAGTCGGTGAAACCAAAGCGACGGATGCTGACAATAGCTCGGGTCAGAACAAGCACAGCGCCGATGGATTGAGCGAGGAAGAACAACGCGTTGTCGATCAGTTGCGCAGCCGCGACCGTGAAGTGCGCGATCATGAACAGGCCCATAAGCGCGTGGGCGGGCCTTACGCCTCTGCCCCCACCTATGACTATCAGACCGGCCCGGATGGGCAGCGATATGCCGTGGGTGGGCAGGTGCAGATTGATGTGGCCCCCGTTCAAGGCGACCCGGCGGCGACGATTGACAAGATGCTCGTGGTCAAAGCCGCCGCCCTCGCCCCTGCAGAGCCGTCTTCGGCGGATCGCAGTGTTGCCGCCATGGCCACGGCGCAGATTGCCCAGGCACAAGCGGAATTGAACGCGATGCGATCGGCGGAACGGCGCGGGGAGGTTTTGGATAGGGCAGTTTAGCGTACCGCTCGTCGCCCCTTGACGGGCACACCTCGCGGGGTGTCAACCGGCGCGCGGCTCTTGCTGGGTGATGCAGTGGATGCCACCACCACCGCCTGCGATATCTGGGATGGGCACTTGAGATATGCGACGGCCGGGGAAGGCATCTTGCAGAATTTCCGCCACCAAACCGTCCTCGCGGATGCCGTACTGAGGCATGATCACGCCGCCATTGCAGATGTAGAGATTGACGTAGCTGTCGCAGAACTCTTCACCCTCAACACCGGTTTGCAGCTTCCACGCATCGGGCAGCTTAATCAGCGTTAAATCCCGCCCCTTGGCATCCGTTTGACCATCCAGCGATGCCCGGTTGGCTTCGTGAATATGACGCCAGTAGTGTTCTTGATCCTCATCGCTTTGGATCAGCACGACACCCGGGGCAGCAAAGACCGCAACACCATCCACATGGCCGTCGGTCTCCGTTTCTTCCACATTGCCGGGCAGCCAAATGACTTTCTCGGCGCCCAGCGCCTCCATCAATTCTTCCTCGATCTGATCGCGGGACCAATCTGGATTGCGGTTGGCGTTGGGAAAGCAGCTTTCCGTCGTCAGCACCGTGCCCTCGCCATCGACGGAAACACCGCCGCCTTCGGCAATCAGCCGGGAAGTGAAGGTGGGCACGCCCGCCGCTTCACATATCGCTTCGGCCACGGCGTTGTCGCCATCATAGGGATCGTATTTTCCACCCCAGGCATTGAATTCAAAACAGGACCCAACCACCTCTCCGGCCGCGTTCTTGAGAAAATTCGGGCCCGCATCCCGCGCCCAGCTGTCATCGATGGGGTGGTCGATCAGGTCTATATCGGAGCCCAGAAGGTTACGCGCGCCATCCATGTCCTGCGGCCTGACGACCATCGTCAGCGGCTCAAAATCTCGGATCGCGTGGGCCACGTCGCGGTAGTTGCGGCGCGTGGCGTCCATATCCGGCCAGACCACATCACGGCAGGGCCACATCATCCATGTGCGGGTATGCTCCTCCCATTCTGCGGGCATCGAAAAACCTGCGGCTTTGGGCGTTTCAGTCATCCGTTTTTTCCTCCGCCAGTCGTTCTGCCTCGGCCTCTTCCTCGGCGCGTTTTTTGGCCAGATATTCCCACAGAACGCGCTTGCCGTTCTTCCTGGCCGCGCAGGCGTCGCAGGCAGGGATGGCACTGTCCTGTTCAGTCGTCGGGCTGGCTTCGGTCTCCGCCACGGCCATACCGCCCAAGAGGCAGAATATCATGGTAAACCGCAACATGATCACTCCGCCGCAATGACCCAATCGCCAGGGTCAGTGGCAAGGTAGTCTTTCAACGGTGCCGCACTGATGTCTGGATCAATAGCCTCAAGACGCAAAAATTCGATCGCGGCCACCTCATGTTCGGTCAGAAAGTTGAGCCGTTGCTGATCTTCCACAGGCCCCAGCGCCTCCAAGCCTTTGAAGTCATTCAGATAGCCGGGGTAGGTTTCATTCATCCCCGCAACCATCTTGTCCCAGTCCACCTCTGTGTCTTGCGCATCTTTGCGACCACTTGTCTGCAATTCTGCTGCCGGTTTCGGGGTCAGCGCATATTTGCGGATCAAGGGCGCCACAGCTTCCGCCGCATGCCGTTCACATTCTGCCAGAAGCTCCAGTTTCTCTCGCACCAATGGATCGTCATAATGGCGTGCGGCTTCCGCGAAATAGGCCTCCCCTTCCACTTCTTCCTCATAATACTGCTTGAGCGTGTCGAGGTATTTCTGAGACGGCATGGCAGCCTCCTATTTCCAACGCGCGCGGGCAAGGGGTGTGGGCTCAGCGCCCACATCCACGCGATCATGCATCAAGGGCACATCAACATCCACATCGGTGTCGAGTTCGCGGGCGTAGCGATGCCCGGCATAAACCGCCGCCGCGATGATCGCCGGGGCCTCGGCATCGCCAATCCGCGTGAGGGTGAAGGGAAGCGGTGCGCCACCCGCATGTTCGAGGATGTCGTGATAAAGCTGATCATTCGGCACGCGTGACGTGACAAGGACGATATTGGTCACAGGCACATCCTGCGTGCCCCCGCCATAGCCACATTCAATCTTTGCATTCTGCCCGTCAAAATGCGTCAGCGCATGGGCGGTCTCAATCTGTATACCCAGCTTGGTCATGTGCGTCCGCACGCGCCATCGCTCTGATGTTTTTCCAGCCCAACTTGAAACGCTGTCATCTTCGGTCACGTAAATCACCGCGTGTCCCTCTTGCCGCACGCGTTCGGCGATGACCCCGCCCATGTAGTAATTGTCCTGATCAAAGACGAGCGTGGGACCATCGGGCAGTTTGCCATCCATGATGTCGTCCGGCGTGAAGACCCGCAGCGCGGCATCACCTGTCGCAATGTCATAGAACGTCTCTTCGTCGAAACACTGCCGCCGCCAGGAGGAGCCGGTGGCGATAGCGACATGATCAGGCTCCGTGGCAAAGACATCTTCAGCGCTCATTTTGCTTTCCGGGAAGATGTCCACGTTCAGCAAATTCATCAGCGTCTGCTGCCGGTAATCACGCACGCGAATGTATTCGCTCATCCCCGGCAAAGATGCCTCTCGCGTGACACGACCGCCAATCTCGCGTCCTGCTTCAGCCAGCATCACCTGATAGCCGCGCTTGCCCAAAGCGCGGGCGGCTTCAAGCCCCGCCGGGCCCGCACCCACAACCAAAACGCTGCCCTCCTCAGGCTGATCCTGGCGAAACTCAGGATGCCAGCCGCGCCGCCATTCTTCGCCCATTGTGGGGTTCTGGGTACAGCGGATCGGCACGCCGATGCTGTCGCCGGAATAGCAAATGTTGCAGCCGATGCATTCGCGGATCTCTTCGAGCCGCCCCTCTTCGATCTTCTTGGGCAGAAAAGGATCGGCGATCGACGGTCGTGCCGCGCCGATGAAGTCTGTGATGCCGCGTTTGACCTGTGACACCATCGTATCGGGAGACGTGAAGCGCCCCACCGTCACCACAGGCTTTGTGGTCTTCGATTTCACCCACTCCATGTAGGGTTCCAACACCGCCTCCTTGGTGAAGCGCGACGCGCCCATTTCGACGGAATAGTTGGCGATGTTGATGTCCCAAAGATCGGGTAGTTCGGCGAGCATCTCAAACATATCGCGCCGTTCGCCGAAGATCGGCTCGCCGTCTTTGCCCGCCTCTTCATCTGCCGAAAACCGCACCGCGACAGCGCAGCGATCGCCCACGGCGTCCTTGGTCTCTTCAATCAATTCCCGCACCAGACGCACGCGGTTTTCCAAGCTACCACCGTATTCGTCGGAACGATCATTCACGCGTGGATTCAGGAAGTTCGAAACCAAATAGCCATGCGTGGCGTAGACATAGACGACATCAAATCCCGCCTCTTTCGCCCGCAAAGCCGCGCGGCGGTGCCAGCGGCGGAAGGTCTTGATGTCTTCTTTGTCCATTGCGCGCGTCGAATAGGGTTGGCCTGCCAAGTTGGGCATCGCTTTGACATCCATCGCCACGAGCCGCGTCATCATGTTGGCCGAGCGCGCACCGCCGTACCAAAGCTCCGCGCCCGCGAGCGAGCCATATTCATGCACCGCATCCGTCATCAACGTATGGGCGCGCACATCGCTGTCATCCCAAAGTGACGCAGATGGGTGGGGCAGGTCATCAGAGGTGGGATGGATGGAATTGTATTCGGTGTTTACGACCGCCCATCCGCCTTCAGCCTTCACTCCCCGCATCGCGGCAAGGGTGCGCGGTCGCACATACCCCATGCCAGTGCAATGTGGCACTTGATAGAAGCGGTTGCGCGCCGTCACCGGGCCGATTTTGACCGGTTCAAACAGGATGTCGTAGCGGGGATCTCTTGCCATTGATCTTGGCTCCGTTGTCCTCATTCGGATTTACGTGGCGCGTGTGTAGGGCCGTCAAAAGGACGGCATTTCAAAGTGTTTGGGGAAGAGCGCGGCAAGGTATGTATAGACCTGCTTACGCCCGTCCGAGGCGGTATAGCTTTCAGGATACATCAAGATGTTGAGCGCGATCCCATCCAGCAGCGCCTCCATCGTAAGCGCGAGTTGCTTTGCAGGCGGGCAAGTATAGGCGCCGTGATCAATGATCTCCTGAAAGAGAGTCGTCGTCATATCCCAGCGTTCATCGTCCAAATTATCGATCAAATCGCGATAGATCGCGCGGCGTTTGCCTTCGCCAAAAAATGCGTACCAAACGGCCAGTTTCTTGTGGTTGCAGATGATGGGATGGAAATGTGCATCCACCAGCGCCACAACGCGTTCGCGCGCGAAGGGCCCCACCTCATCATAGGCCCGTTTGCAGTGGTCATGATATTCCCGCGCGATGTGGACAAGCGTTTCTTCAAAAAGCTTCTGTTTGCTCTCAAAGTGAAAATTCACGATGCCCAGCGACAGCCCAGCGGTTTCTGTGACCGTCGACATCGTCGTGCCCGCGATGCCGTTCTGGGCGATCGAGGTGATCGTGGCATCAATCAACTGCTGGCGCCGCACCTCTTTGGATTCGGTGCGTCGGGTCGGTTTTTCCTTCAGTTTGGTGACCTCATTCATGGCAGGCATTCAAATCAGTCTGAATCAAGGACAACGACCGCCTGAGGCGACCAACGCAGCCAGACATCATCCCCTTTCGCCCAACGGTCATCATCTCGGGCGACAAAGGAATTGGTGGAAGAGACGGCCACAGGCTCCGTTTTGCCATCAAGCGTCACATAGTAATGACTGCGATCACCCATATAAGCGGTCTTGTCCATTTTGGCGGTGACAAACGTGCCGCTTTTCGGTTTTTCCTCCAGCAGCTCAAACTTTTCGGGGCGCAGCGCCACTTGCACCGGCGCACCATCAGGTTTGGTGACTTTTTCCAGATCGATGGGAATACTGCCCAACCCTTGCGTTTCAATCGCCGCCTTCTTGGCTCCGTTGCGCCGCACCGTGCCTTCAAAGAAGTTCATATTGCCGATGAAGCTTGCCACTTCACGCGTCTTGGGCGCTTCATAAAGCCCCTCTGGCGTGTCCACCTGAAGGACTTTTCCGCCCGACATCACCGCGATCCGATCCGACAGGGTCAGCGCTTCTTCCTGATCGTGGGTGACGAACACAAAGGTGATGCCAACCTGCCGCTGCAACGCGCGCAGTTCCAGCTGCATCTGTTCGCGCAGCTGTTTGTCCAAAGCGCCCAGCGGTTCATCGAGCAACAGCACCTTGGGACGCAGGATCAACGCTCGGGCCAGCGCGATCCGTTGACGCTGACCACCCGACAGCTCGTTGGCCTTCCGGCTGCCGTAACCCGGCAGCTTGATCAGCTCGAGCATCTCATCGACCATCTCTTTCTTCTTCTCTTTCGAGAGGCGTTGCTTGCGCAGCCCGTAGGCAATGTTGTCGGCCACGTTGAGATGCGGAAAAATCGCATAGCTTTGGAACACCATGTTCACCGGGCGGTGGTGCGGCGGCACATCGGCTGACGGTTGCCCGTCAATCATGATTTCCCCGTCCGACGTGCTTTCAAACCCCGCGAGCATCCGCAACAGCGTGGTCTTGCCGCAGCCTGACGACCCCAGCAGGGAAAAGAATTCCCCTTGCCCGATATCCATGGACACATTGTCGATGGCCTGAAAACTGCCGAAGTATTTGTTCACATTCCGGATGGAGATGAAGGCGTCGTTGGTCATTGTGGCACCTGTTTAGTCTTCCAGGCCCATCCGCCCGACACGCTGGGCGATGAACACAAGAAGGAAGGAAATGAAAAGGATGAGCGATGACAGCGCCAGCACCGACGGGAATTCCTGCGGGAAGCGCAGCTGGCCCCAGATATACATCGGCAGGGTCGGGTCCGTGCCGGTGAGGAAAAAGGCCATGATGAACTCATCAAATGAGATGGTAAAGGTCAGCAGAAGGCTCGCCACCACGCCGGGGAAGACCATCGGGAATGTCACCCTCCAGAACGTCCACCATCCGTTTTCGCCGAGGTCGGCGCTTGCTTCCTCCATCGACGGATCGAACCCTTCAAAGCGGGGCAACAGCGTGGCAACGGCAAAGGGTAGACACACAATCAAGTGGCCCAGCCCCACTGTATAGAGTGTGAGAGGCACCCCCATCCGGCTCATCAACACCAGAAGTGCGACGCCGAAAATGATCCCTGGGATGACGAGCGGCATCATGATGAACGTGACCAACGCGCCTTTGCCCGGAATGCGATACCGCGTGATCGCCCGTGCAGCCACGACCCCCAGGATCGTGGATATCCCAGCGACGACAATGCCGACCTTGACGGAATTCCAAAGCGCGGCCCAAACCGCATCGCGCGACCAAAGCTCAACGTACCATTGGAAGGTGAACCCCTGCAGCGGGAACTTCACATAGATGCTGTCATTGAAGCTGAACATCGGGATGAACAGGACCGGCACATAAAGCACGATCAGGAAGATCACCGCGTAGATCTGCAATGGCCGGTTCGGCCGCTTGATATAGGTTCCAGTATCTCGGGCGCTCATGCGATTTTATCCTGTGCTTTGCGGGTCAGGAACAGGAACACCAGCGCAATGGCTGCAATCCAGAGCATCAGAACAATCGACAATGTCGCGCCCATGGGCCAGTTGTTCACCGGGCCGAACTGAAGCTGAATGAAGTTGCCGATCATCGCCCCATCAGGGCCGCCGAGCAACGCAGGCGTGATGTAGTCCCCGGTGGTCGGTATGAAGATCAGGAAGCTTGCCGCGATAACACCTGGCATCGACAGCGGCAACGTGATGCGGAAGAAACGCGCCATAGGCCCGTCACCCAGATCGGTCGCTGCCTCCAACAACGATTTGTCGATCTTTTCCAGCGACACATACATCGGCAGGATCGCAAAGGCTGCCCAGGCATGGGCCAACGTGATGATCACAGCTGTCTGGGAATACAGCAGAAAGCTCAGCGGTTCCTCAATCATGCCCATTGATATCAATCCGGAATTGATCACGCCCTCATAGCCCAGAACCACCTTCCACGCGAAGACGCGCAGCAGGTAGCTGGTCCAGAAGGGCAGCGTCATCAGGATGATCCACATCATCTTATTTTTGTGGACATGGAAGGCCACGTAATAGGCCATCGGATAGCAGACCAGAATGGTGGCCACCGTGGCCACGCCGGAAATCCAGAAGGATCTCTGCAACAGCGCGTTGAAAATCGGTTCATTCTGGGACCGGACGTAATTGGCCATGGTCAGAGTGGTGTCAAAACCGAACCCGTCGCGGGTCCAAAGGCTCATCGCCACAAGAATGAAGAAGGGAATTATGATCCCGATGGTCAGGATCAGCATGGTAGGCGACATCAGAAGGTAGCCGCGCAGCGACTCCCGCTTGTAAAGCAAAGACCCCAGCCAGGATGTTTTCATCCTTTGGGTCTCACGTGCCGCCGTGTCTGTCTGCGCCTGCGAAAGAGATGTATCAGCCATTGGGTGCGTATCTTTTCGGGTCAAGAATAAGAAAAAAACCCGCCGGTCTGTGCCGGCGGGTTCTTTGTGGGTTGGCTTAGAAGCCCGCTTTGATCTGTTCGAACGTCTCGTTCATGCGGGTTTCCCAGTCTTGGGTCATAGGGATTTGAAAGTGACCAGCCGACAAGATGTCTTCAGGTTTTCTGGACAGGCCCAGTTCTGTCAGTTTCTCATCAGAGAATTCTTCGAACGCTCGAGCGTTGGAATGCCCAAGGCCGAACTCACCGATCATATACTTACCACTTTCAACGGTTATTAAAGAAGAGATGATGTCGTATGCGCGGTCTGGGTTAGGTGCATCTTTGTGGATCATAGCACCACATGTCCATGTCAACGCGCCTTCTTTCGGTGATGCAAACTTGACAGGGTGTCCCTCGTTTATAAGCAAAGTGGCCGAGTCGTTCCAAGTCATTGCGGCGACCATTTCACCAGAAGCAATAGCTTGTTGAAGTGTTGTCATATCATCTGTGTAGGTACGGATCAGAGGCCTTTGCTCCCGCATTACAGCCGAAATTTTTTCAAAGGCCTCTTCAGTGTCGAGATCCTCAAATTTAACGCCCGCTTTGATGGCACCGCACCACCATGCATCACCACCCGATCCGATTGAACCAAGCTTACCTGCATAACGCTGATCCCAAAGCATATCCCAAGACTCTTCACCTTCCAATTCAAAGAGGTCGGTGCGATATGTAATAGAGGTTTGACCCCAGTCCCATGGAACCATCCAAACTTTTCCATCTTCGGCTTCATTGCCAGGAAGATCGACAAGGCTTGGTATCAAGTCGCTGAACCCTTCGACACGCGTTGTATCAATAGGCTGGAACAGACCCGTCTGAGCCCAACGAGGCATACCTGAGTTACAAGGATGAGCCACATCCACGACAAAGCCTCCACGGATTTTTGTGAGGGCTTCTTCCGATGCACCGAAAACTGCGAAATCCGGCGTGTCGCCATTTTTCGCAACATACGAATCAAAGAAACCGGCATCATCATATCCGCCCCAGGTAAAAAAGGTGCCTTGCTCGCCGGATGCGCGAGCCTTTTGTGAGCCCAGTGGCACGGTCGCCGTGGCAACCCCCGCCGCAAGAAGGCTCTTGGTAAAGGCCCGGCGGCTCATCTTTCCTTCGCGCATCGCGCCTAGCTGATCTAGTACGTCCATATGCTTGGTTCTCCCTACTGTTGATGGTGCTTTTTACCTTCGTGAGCACCTTTTTGTTGCGTGACCCTTCCGAGCAAACCCGGATTATCTGGAATTCTTCGTTTGACTTTTCAGGCTCCCGCACATCTCATTGAATGATCATTCAATCATTTATGCAGGTCCCGAATCGAGTCAAGCACAACCCAACCATCCGAGATCACAATTTAATCGGTGCCCGAAAGTTGGGCAGCCACGTCAAAACCCTAAACCATGCAGCCAAAAGGGCAATGTTTTATGAGAGCCGCGCGCCTGAAAGTTAGAACCATAACAACGCCTGCCCAAACATCCGGCGTTGGCCTTGGGCATGCCAAATCAGTCTGCACAACCCGAGCACCCTACCTGGCCCAAATTTGCAAAAGCGAGGCTAAAAAATGACAGAAAAACTAGGACGCCGCGCCGTTTTGGGTGGCCTTACAGCATTAGGAGCAACCCCCCTCATGGCACAATCCATCTCCACCAATCCGGATGTCGTCATCATCGGCGCAGGCTCCGCAGGGCTGGCGGCTGGGCGGGTTTTGCAACAGGCGGGTGTATCGTTCGTAATCGTTGAATCCGCCGGTCGTGTGGGGGGGCGTGCCCATACGGAATCGTCGCGTCTGGGGCAGCCCATTGATATGGGCTGTTCATGGATCAACGGCGCAAATAACAACCCTTACACGAAACTTGGCTATGAGAATGGCTTTACGATGGTGAACCATTCCAACGCTGATTCGGACCTTTTCGACATTGATGGCAACCCGGCGACGGGGTCAGATTGGGTGGCATATGACAACGCATGGACCGCCATCCTCGACGCCTTGGGCGATGCCGGTCGCGCAGGCAAGGACGTGCCCGCTTCGACCGTCGTGCCAGACGTGCCGTGGGGGGCAAGCGTGCAGTCCTGGATGGGGGCAATGGATTACGGCGTGACGCTCGATCAGATTTCCACGAAAGCCTATTGGAATTCCGCTGATGCGCAGCCAAGCTATTTCGTCAAAGAGGGCTTGGGCACTCTTGTGGCCACGCTGGCTGACGGCCTGCCGATTTCGCTGAACACGCCGGTGACCGCAGTCGATTATTCCGGTGACGGTGTGACCGTTGAAACCGCGAATGGCACGATCCGCGCCAAGGCCTGTCTGGTGACCGTATCGGTTGGCGTGTTGGCGGCAGAGAAAATCAAATTCACCCCTGCCCTGTCCGTCGAAAAACAACAGGCGATCAGCGACATCCCTATGGGTCTGCTTATGAAGGTCCCGCTGATGTTCGATGGCGCACGGTTCGATCTGGGCGAAAACAACTGGGTCGCCTATCAACTGCCCGAGGACAAAGCGGGCGAGGGCTGTTTCTTCGTGTCTTGGCCCTGCGGGTGGGATTACACGATGGGCTTCATTGGCGGTCCATTAGCGTGGGATCTGTACGCTGCCGGTCAGGACGCGGTTGTGGATTACGCGCTCGGGGAATTGGTGCGCTGCGTTGGCAGCGACGCCCGTAAGCGTTTCAAAGGCGGCTACGCCACGGACTGGGCGGACAACCCCAACACGCTGGGTGCCTACGGAGCTATCCGACCAGGCACCTATGGCGTACGCGAAAAACTGGGCGCGCCGATCGACGACAAGGTCTTTTTCGGAGGAGAGGCCGCAGGCGGGGCAATTTCCGCTTTGGTGAACGGCGCCTACATGAGCGGTCGGTTCAATGCCCAACAGATCGTCCAGATTCTGGGGTAAGCCATGATCCCCAATGAACGTCCTGTCATCGCCAATAGCCTCTGGACGGCCACAGCCAACCGCATGCCCGACTTTCCGCCGCTTGCGGGTCAGACCAAAACGGATGTGGTTGTGGTGGGCGGCGGGTTCTCCGGCCTCTCCACCGCGCTGCACCTTGCAGAAGCTGGCGTGCAGGTCACCCTTCTTGAGGCTCAGCAACCGGGATGGGGCGCGTCAGGTCGCAATGGTGGTCAAATCAATGTTGGCCTCAAAGATGCGCCAAGCGTGATCCGCAAGAAATTTGGCGACACGCATGGTCAGCGGATGATCGAGATGTCCGGCAAAGCGGGCGATCTGGTTTTTGATCTTATCGACAAGTACAAGATAGATTGCGACGCGATCAGGCCCGGGTGGCTGCGCGCGGCGCACACCCCCAAAACCCTGGATGAATTGCACAGCCTCGCACATGAGTGGCAAGGCTTGGGCGAAGACGTCCGCCCGCTGGGCAGCGATGAGATGGCTAAGCTCACCGGCACCGATGATTACCTCGGCGGGCTCATCGACATGCGCGGGGGCAACCTGCAGCCGTTCAACTACGCAGTCGGCCTTGCTGACGCCGCCGAACAGATGGGCGCAGTGATCCATGGCGGATCTGCCGTGACCAGGATTGAAAAGACAGCGACAGGCCACAGGGTCCATGCCGGAAATGCGTCGGTCGAAGCCCCGCAGGTGATGCTCTGTACCAATGCCTATTCAAAGGTCGACCTGCACGGGCCACTCGCCAAATCGATCATCCCGGTACGCTCTGTGCAGGTGGCCACAAAGCCATTGTCAGACAACATCCGCAAGTCCATCCTGCCCCAGTTGCACGCCCTGTCAGACGCGCGGCGGTTGCTGCTCTACTTCCGGCTGGATGCGGATGGACGCTTTCTGATGGGCGGGCGCGGAACCTATAGCGACGCCTCCACCGAACGACAGTTTGAGCGGCTGAAAAACGTGACCGCGCGACTTTATCCTCAACTGGCCGATGTCGAATGGGACTACGCCTGGGGCGGGTTTGTGGCCCTGACGCGAGATCACTACGCCCATCTGCACGAAATTGCCCCGGGGCTGAAAGCGGGTCTGGGCTATAACGGCCGCGGTGTGGCGATTGCCACCGCGATGGGCCGCGTCATGGCCCAGTGGGCGCGAGGTGTGCCGGAAGAAGACCTGGCCTTCCCGGTCACCACAATCAAACCCCTGCCCTTTTCCTTTGCACGCGAAACGATGGTTGAGGCCGAAATCCTGCGCCTGCGTCTGCTGGACAAACTGGGCGTGTGATCCGCCGCTCTTCGGTCCCTTGCGGGCGCGCCTCAACGAGGTCAGAGAACGCCCGGAACGAGACGGCGCAATAGCGCCTTTGTCGCCTCCAGTGCCTCCGATCGGGTGATCGCATCAGGCGTCAGGTGCAGGCTGCTCCAATATCCATCCGTCAGGGTTTCCATCCAATCTGTCAGTTGCCGAATTTCATCCGCCTCCGCGTCGGGCAAAATCTCCTGCCAGAGGCTAAGCAGTGCCTCATGACGGCGCGCATCAAACGCGTCCGCCAGCTCTGCATAGTTCTCTGAAAACCGCAGCTCCCCCCAGAACGCGAACCACAGCGGCAGCCGATCCGGCCCGCAGGCATCTTCATGAAAATCTACCTCCAGAACCGCCGTCAGGCGATCCGCCGGACCGCCCTGACCAGTCAGCGCCGCCCGCCAAAGCGTTTCATAATTCTGATAGGCATCCCGCAGCGTCTCCGTCAGCAGCCCGGCCTTGGATTTGAAATAGAACACGGCCACGCCCTGCGACAGCCCAGCCTCCTCCGCCACGGTGGCCAGTGTTGTCTTTGCCAGCCCATTGGCCAGGATCGACCGACGCGCTGCATCAAGCAACTGCCGACGACGGCGATCGGCGTTTTCCTTGCGCTCCTTGCGGGGCTTTTTCACTTCAGACATCGTGTTCATCGCAGTCCTTTTCCGGCGTGTAATTTTGCACATCCATCAGGCATCGTCACCAAAATTTATTTGAGCGCTCAAAAAAACTTTGCGCGACTCGCGTGTCGGACCTATCGTGCAGAGAACCGGAACACCCGACAGGAGACCTTCATGACACCCCCCGCCAATTCGCCCAGCCCCTCTGACCTCACCGCATGGGACCGCGATCACAACCTGCACCCTTGGGGTGGTATCGGGTCTTGGCGAGAGGATGAATATCAACGCCTCAACACTGGCGACGGCGTTTATCTCTGGGACAGCGAAGGCAAGAAGTTCATTGATGGCCCCGGCGGCATGTGGTGCGTGCAAATCGGCTACGGGCGGGAGGAAATGGCCGAAGCCATCGCCGATCAGGTGCGCAAGATGGTCTATGCTTCGCCTTGGTCCTCCACGTCGGAGCCCGCCGCGATCCTCGCCCATGAAATCGCCAGCCGCGCGCCCGGGGATCTCAACAATGTCCATTTCACCACCTGTGGATCGACCGCCGTCGACACTGCCTTGCGCACTGTGGGTTTGTACAACAATATCCTTGGCCGCCCGGGGAAAAAACGCATCCTATCACGGGAAAAAGCCTATCATGGATCGACCTACCTGGCGTCTTCCATGACCGGCAAGGAACGCTTCAAAACCCGCTTCGACAAAGCCCACGACCTTGTCCATTTTCTGCCAGACATCAACCCGAACCTAAGGCCTGATGGCATGTCGCCCAATGATTGGTGCGACGGCAAGATTGAAGAGATGGAGAACATCATCCTCGACCTTGGCCCCGATACAATTGGCGGGTTCATCGCCGAACCGATCCTGTGTTCCGGCGGCGTGATCGTACCGCCCAAGGGGTATCACGCCCGCACACACGCGCTCTGCCGGAAATACGACATCCTGTATATCTCCGATGAGGTGGTCACCGGCTTCGGGCGGCTGGGCCATTGGTTCGCCTCTGAAGCTGTCTTTGGAATTGTGCCCGACATGATCACCTGCGCCAAAGGGCTTACTTCGGGCTATCTGCCGCTGGGTGCTTGCATCATGTCAGACCGGATCATGGGCCAAATGCGCGACGCGGGCGAAGACGAACTTTTCTACAACGGCTACACCTATTCCGGTCACCCGGTCAGCTGTGCGGCCGCATTGAAGAACATGGAAATCATGGAACGCGAAGACATCCTCGGCCACGTGCAGCGCGTTGGCGAGGTGTTTCAGGACCGTCTGCATGCCATTGGTGAAAGGTTCGACATCGTAGGCGAAGTGCGTGGGATGGGCCTTTTGGGGTGCCTGGAATGCCGCCCTGATCTGTCTGACGAAAGCTACGCCGCACATCTGCAATTCGGCAACAAGCTGGATGCAGCCTGCGAACGCCGTGGTCTGATGCTGCGACCCTTCGGGAATATGGCCGTCTTCTCCCCGCCTCTGGTGATCTCTGAACGGGAGGTCGATGAGATGTTCACCATCATGGAACAAGGCCTCGAAGAGCTTAGCGAGGAATACAATGCCTGACATTGCACGCAGTGAAAGCGAGGCTGCGCAGGCGGCCGAGCGGCTTCTGGCCGACGGTGCCGTGATCGTCGAAAACATGGTGCCGGATACCTTGCTGGACCAGGTGCTGGAAGATTTCAAAGCGCCCTTCGACGAACAGGGCGACAAGTTCGCCAACGATTTCAACGGCTACAAAACGCGGAGGTTGGGCGGCATTCTGGGGCTGTCCCGCAAAGCTGCAGATATTCTAGCGCATCCGTTGGTGATGGGCGTCGCCGACATCGTGCTCAAACGCCATGCGGAAACTTACAGGCTGGGATCGTCGACGGCGATTGAGATCCATCCCGGTGAGGGCAATCAGGCGCTGCACCGCGACGATGATTTTTATCCCATCCGCATCCCGGGCGTGGAGTTTCAGTTCTCCGCCATGTGGGCGATGACGGAATTTACCGAAGAAAACGGGGCCACGCGGGTGGTGCCGGGATCGAACGATATGCGCGAGATTGAGGACGTGACCGAGGATCAGGTGACGCAGGCCGCAATGCCGCGCGGGTCTGTCCTGTTCTATCTGGGCAGCGCCATTCATGCGGGCGGACAGAACAATTCAAACGCACCGCGCACGGGGCTGATCACCACCTATTCGCTCGGGTGGCTGCGGCAGGAAGAAAACCAGTATCTCACCGTGCCCCGCGAGGTCGCGGACAGCTATCCGGAGAACGTCCGCCGCTTGATGGGCTATCAAACTGACGGGCCCTATTTGGGGGTTTACCCTGGCGATCCGGATGGGAACTGGTTTGACGCATAAGGGTCCATGCTTCGTTCGCTTCCGAGCGCGTCTCGTGTGAGGCCGCCCACTCCGCTTTAGTCAGTTCAAACCAGGGTACGTTATCTTCCGCATAGACGCGCTTCACGCCGTTCCGACGCAAGCCGGATTTTTGCAGCACGTATTGCGATTTGTCATTGTGCAGATCGGTGCAGGCCACCACTTCTTGGAGCGTCGTGGCTTCAAAAGCGAAACGCAGGACGCGGGTACAGGTCTCCGTCGCGAACCCCTGCCCCCACGCATCTGGCACAAACAAATACCCCACCTCAATATGCGCATCCGGATAAGCATCAGGCACCAGAAGTGACCAGTCATAATCGTCTTCCTCGATGGGCACCGGCATCAGCACGGCATCGCCGATCTTTTGTCCCGTATCCTTGCGGGTGATCAGCCAAATCCCGATCCGTCCCCCGGCCCCGCGTTTCACGGCATTGATCATGTGCTCTTCCACCGCTTCGGGCGTCATCGTGTCGGCCACGTAGCGCATGACCCTGTCATCGCAGAGCACCTTCTTGGCGACATCCACATCTTCAGGCTGATAGGGCGTGAGAACCAGCCGTTCGGTTTCCAGGGTCAGGTCGTCAAAGCTCAGCGCAGTGATCATGCGGGTTTGCGTCCTCGGATGTGATGGGGGCAATGTTCGCCCTTTTGCAGGCAGGGCAGCATGGCTGTCCATATCTCGATCTGATGATCGATGAAGGCCGGATCATGGCGCGCCACCCAATAGCTGCGATTGCCCGACAACTCAGCCAGTTCTCCCGCCGCAACCTCCGCGTACCATGGGTTGCGATTGACCAGCTCGACCTCTTCGAACCCCGCCCCTTCCATCGCCGCACGATATCGATCGGGCGAGGCCATCGCGAAATCCAATGCCTCCATCTTGATGTAATGTGCCATCTCCGGCGAGGGCTCTCCATCATGGGACATCAGCCAATCGGAGGCGGCAAACTGCCCACCTGGTTTCAGAACCCGTAAGGCCTCTGCGGCCATGGCGGCCTTATCGGGAATATGAATGATCGAATCCTTTGAAAAGACCACGTCGAAGCTGTCGTCCTCAAAGGGGATAGGGCCGGGCGATACCTTCGTGATCGTGATCTGATCGGAAAGCCCCGCGGCCTCCACGCGCGCACGCGCCGCCATGCAAACCGGGTCTTCGACATCAATCCCTGTCACCCGGCCCGCGCCATGATCGCGCACCAAAGCCACCGCAATCGCCCCTGACCCAGATCCGATATCCAGCACATGCTTGCCCGTCAGATCCACACCCGTCAGCACCCGTGCCACTTCATCCGCGCCGCCGGGGGACAGGTATCCGTCGCCCCAAAGGTCTTCGAGAAAGTTGATATGCTCGCTGTCGTAAAGATCTTCGTCCGACATCTGGCTCCCCTTTTGGCTGCCGCAATGATTTCGCGATGCTCCCAATCAAGCAAGAAAAACCTTTCTTCACCATCCAACAGAGCGCCTTCGTCAGGCCCCTGTCTGGCGATCCTAACCTACGGAAAGCAGAACTTGATCGTTCACTCCCGCCGTATATCTAAGCGACGCTCGAACCGAACACGTTCGCCAGGCCCTGGGTGGGGCCTGACGAAGGCGCGGCGGCCCAAGGGCCTTGATCCCGCGCCCGCACGGAAATCAAGTCGCGCCGTCATTGAACGTCCATTCAGTCGATTGCCACAACGCCGGCCCCCTGCTATCTCAACCCAAACGCAGGAGCTGCCCGATGCCCAACACTCTCCCCACCCACGCTCAAACCGTCATCATCGGCGGAGGCTCTATCGGGATGAACACCGCCTATCACCTCACCAAGCTGGGGATGACAGACGTGGTCGTACTGGAACAAGCCCAACTCACCGCAGGCACAACATGGCACGCCGCAGGTCTGATCGTTGCGGGCCTGCTCAAGACGGAAGCCGACTGCGCAATCTACACTCATAGCCGCGATCTCTACGCGCGGCTCGAACAGGAAACGGGCCTGCCCACCGGCTTTCGCGATGTGGGCTACCTCCAGATCGCCAACAACGAAGAACGCGCGCATGAAATGCGCCGCATCGCCCCTTTCATGCAGCGCTTCGGCATCAACTGTTATGAAATTTCGCCCAAAGAGGCACAAGAGATGTTCCCCATCGGCGATCTATCAGATGTCACGTCGGCCTTCTACATCCCCGAAGACGGCCGGGCCAATCCGGTAGACGTGACCATGTCACTGGCCAAGGGCGCACGCATGGGCGGCGCGCGGATTTTCGAAGGCGTCCGGGTTGAAGACATTCTGCATGCGAACGGCACCGCCAACGGCGTGCGCACCTCAGACGGCCAAACCATCACCGCTGAAAACGTCGTCCTCTGTGGCGGAATGTGGTCGCGCCAACTGGGCGCCCGGGCCGGTCTAAATCTGCCCCTTCAGGCCGCCGAACACTACTACCTGATCACGGAAAAAATCCCCGACCTGCCCCGCGATCTGCCGGTCCTCGAAGATCCCTCCACCTACACCTATTACCGCGAAGAGGTCGGCGGCATGATGCTGGGCCTGTTTGAACCCCGCGCCGCCGCCTGGAAACTGGAAGGCATCCCCGAAGATTTCGCCTTCGGAGAGATCGAGCCCGATTGGGACCGCGTCGGCCCCGACCTCGAACTCGCCTATTCCCGCGTACCCAAGACGATGGACTATGGCGTGAAGAAACTCTTCTGTGGCCCCGAAAGCTTCACGCCGGATTTGGCTCCCCTCGTCGGTCCCACGCCCGAGCTGCGCAACATGTGGGTCGCCTGCGGGATGAACTCGCTGGGCATCCTCACCGGCGCAGGCACCGGCATGGTGCTGGTCCATTGGATCGTTGATGGCCTGCCCCCACTGGATGTCACCGGCATCAACGTCAACCGCTTCACCAAATGCGAGGCCACCCCCGCCTTCCGCCGCGACCGCACGCCCGAACTCCTCGGAAAACTCTTCGGCCAGCATTTTCACAACGAAAGCCCCAAGACGGCGCGCAACGTGAAACGCTCAGTCCTCTATGACCGGCTGAAAGCAGCAGGCGCCTATTTCAGCGAAGGCAACGGCTGGGAACAACCCGATTGGTTCGCGCCCTCGCCCCAAATGGCCAAGATCGAAAAGCTCAGCTGGTTCCGCCAAAACTGGTTTGACTGGCACGGGCAAGAACACCGCGCCGCCCGCGAGGACGTGATCGTGATGGACATGACCTCCATGTCCTCCTTCCTCGTCCAGGGCCGCGATGCCTGCGCGCTCCTCTCGCGTCTCAGCTGCAATGAGGTCAACGTGGAACCCGGCCGCGTGGTCTACACCGCTTGGGTCAATGAGGCCGGTGGTTTTGAGGCCGACCTCACCGTAACGCGGCTCGAACAGGACAAATTCATGGTCGTCGTCGGCGAAAACTCCCACGGCCATACTGAGATGCGCATGCGCCGCGACATCGGCACGGAGGACTTCGTCACCATCACCGATGTCACCGCAGGCCGCGCGCAGATCAACGTCCACGGCCCCAAATCGCGCGAGCTCCTCGCCCGTGTGTCGGGCTCGGATCTGTCAAACGCCGCCTTCCCCTACATGACCGCGCAAGAGATCGACGTGGGTTATGCGAACGTGCTGGCCATGCGCGTCACTTTCATTGGCGAACTTGGTTGGGAGCTGCATGTGCCCGCCACCCAAGCGGTGCAGACCTACGATCTACTGATGGAGGCAGGTGCCGATCTGGGCGTCCGCAACGCGGGCATGCAAACTCTCAACTCCCTGCGGCTTGAGAAAGCCTATCGCGACTTCGGAATTGATCTGGATAACACGGACAACCCCATTGAGGCGGGATTGGGCTTTGCTGTGAAACTCGACAAGCCGGGCGGGTTCATCGGTCGCGACGCACTGGCGGATATCAAAGCAAGCGGCGCGCCGAAAACACGGATGCTGCAGTTCCTGCTCAGCGACCCAGAGCCGCTGATGTACAGCAATGAACTGATCTATCTGGGCGAGACTCAGGTGGGTTACATTCAGATCGGCGGCTACGGTCACACGCTCGGCGGCGCCGTGGGCATTGGTTTCGTGGTCCTGGACAAACCAGTCACGCCCGACTTGGTCGAAGCCGGCCCATGGTTCATAGACATCGCAGGCGACCGCATCCCGGCCAAAGCTTCCATCAAACCCATGCTCGACCCCGGTCTGGAAAAAGTCCGCTGTTGAGATCACCGGCGAGGCTCGCCCACACGGGAGCGACGAGCTGCCCCTACTCTCGGAACGCCCGGGCGAAATAATCCGCAAGCGGCTTCACCAGATACCCAATCGGCGTGCGATCATCGGTGCGGATGAACACCTCCACTGGCATGCCGGGCCGCAATTCCACATCCGGATCCAGCCGAGCGCGCTCCTCTGCTGGCAATGACACCTCCGCCCGGTAGTAACTCACACCCGTCGTCTCATCCTGAAA
>JBCCNB010000014.1:0-82555 GCA_039026055.1 Pseudomonadota bacterium
GCAATCGTGTCCTACCATCACCAACCAAACGAGCCAGCTGTCACTCCATCACATCTTCACATCATCAACGGAGCTCAGGGTTAGTGGTGGCAACCAGCCCAAATGGAGCGAGGGGTCGAACCAGTAGTAGATCCCGGCAAAGATACAGAACACAGCACCCAGCGACATCACATAGTGGAAGTGCGCAACCACGTAATAGGTGTCATGGTAGGCACGGTCGATACCGGCCTGGGACAGGACAGCCCCGGTGACCCCACCCACGGTGAAGAGGAAGAGAAACCCGAAGGCCCAGAGCATTGGCGTTCTGAACTCGATGGAGCCTCCCCACATCGTGGCGATCCAAGAAAACACCTTTACGCCTGTCGGCACCGCGATGACCATGGTGGCCAGCATGAAGTAGGACTGCTGCGTCAGAGACATACCCACGGTGTACATGTGGTGCGCCCAGACGACGAAGCCCAGCGCGCCGATGGCGATGATCGCCCAAACCATGGGCAAGTAGCCGAAGACTGGCTTGCGAGAGAAGGTCGCGATGACGTGGCTGATGATACCGAAGCCAGGCAGGATGATAATGTACACTTCCGGGTGGCCGAAGAACCATAGGATATGTTGGTAAAGGATAGGGTCCCCACCGCCTGATGGATCAAAGAAGGTGGTGCCGAAGTTGCGGTCTGTCAGCAGCATGGTGATGGCACCGGCCAGCACTGGCAGGGCCAACAGGATGAGCCAGGCTGTAACGAAGATCGACCATGAAAATAGCGGCACTTTGAAGAGCGTCATGCCCGGAGCGCGCATGTTCAGGAAGGTCGTGATCATGTTGATCGCGCCCAGGATCGACGATGCGCCCGAGACGTGGACTGCGAAAATCGCGAGGTCCATGGACATGCCTGCCTCTGTCGTGGAAAGCGGCGGGTAGAGAACCCAACCGACCCCTGAACCCAGCTGACCATTGCCGCCCGGAGAGAGCAGGGACGCTACGCCAAGCGATGTGCCGGTGACGTAGAGCCAGAAGCTGAGGTTGTTCATGCGCGGGAATGCCATGTCTGGGGCGCCGATTTGCAGCGGCATGAAGTAGTTGCCGAAGCCCCCGAAGAGCGCGGGGATCACCACGAAGAACATCATGAGCACGCCGTGATAGGTGATCATAACGTTCCAAAGATGTCCGTTTGGCGTGCAGGTTGCGTCGGATGCAATGAAGCGCGCGCCTTCCAGGCACATGTACTGCACACCCGGTTCCATCAATTCCAACCGCATGTAGACGGTGAAGGCTACCGCCAGCAGGCCGACAAAGGCCGAAACGATCAAGTAGAGTATACCGATGTCTTTGTGGTTTGTTGACATGAACCAGCGGGTGAAAAATCCGCGGGTGTCTTCATGTCCGTCTCCGTGGCCGTGTACGGCTGCGTCTGCCATTGGCTGTCTCCCGTTTGGGCTAGTGGCGCGACCCGAGCGTGATTGCTTGGTTAGCTGTCACTCTAAAAGCCAGTTCTCCACGGAGCAATGCGACATCGGTGGTTTTGGCATGGATTTGAGTAGCGTATTGTCGCACCCCTCTTGCCACGGGAGGCCGGATTTTCGCGATGCTGTGCTGTTTGGGGTGGGTGGGGATCACGTCGACGGTAACGAATTGAAAATCATTGGAAATGTTTTCTTGAGTGCCGTGTCTACATCGCCCATTTCCACGGGCAGCCCCAAATCAATCAGAGACGTCACACCGTGCCCGGCAATGCCGCAGGGCACGATGCCTGAGAAGTGGTCCAGATCGGGTTCAACATTGATCGAAAGGCCATGAAAACTGACCCATTTGCGCATCTTTATCCCGATCGCGGCGATTTTGTCCTCGGGCCGTTCTCCGGTGGCGGCGAGCGGTTTGTCCTCGCGCGTCACCCAGACGCCAACGCGACCTTCGCGGATTTCACCTGCGATGTTGAACTGGTCCAGCGTCGCGATAAGCCACGCCTCCAGCTGTTGGACAAACCGCCGTACATCACGGCCGCGCTGGCCGACATTGAGCATGACATAGACGACCCGCTGTCCGGGGCCGTGATAGGTATACTGCCCGCCGCGCCGTGTCGGGTGGACCGGAAAGCGATCCGGTTGTAGCAAATCCGCGGGGTTGGCGGCACTGCCTGCTGTGTAAAGCGCCGGATGTTCAAGCAGCCAGATCGCCTCTTCGGCGTCGCCGCGGGCAATGGCATCGGCGCGGGCCTCCATTTCTCGGCAGGCCTCTTCGTAACCGGTCAGTCCCGGTGATGTGATCCAGCTGACCATCCTGCGTTCAAATCCTGCAAAAAAATGGCAACGATTCGCTCCTATCCCAAAAAAACTCAGCAAAGGGTTGCCTGCAAAGGAAAAATCTTTCGCAAATCTCCTTGCGTCTACAACCTAAAGCCATGTTACCCTTTGCTCAGCATTATTGGATGCTCTTCACCTGGAGGATAGTGTTATGCGATTGAAGCAGCTTACCGCGGTCATGTTGGCCGCGTCGGTCATGGCCATTCCGGCACAGACCGTCGAAGCGGATGAATTTGTAGGCGGCCTTGTCGGCGGCCTGATCGGTGGCGCCGTGGGCGCCGGAATTGTAAATCATCAGAATAATCAGCGTCAGCGAACCACAACGACGCGCACGCGCACCGTGTATGTGAACCCGCAGGCGTCTGCCCAGCGGTCGGAGAACCGTCAGGTGCAAACATCCCTCAACTATTTCGGATTCCCGGCGGGTGTTGCGGATGGTGCGTTGGGTCCACGATCCCGGTCGGCCATTTCCGGCTATCAGGCTTATATGGGCTATCCGGCGACAGGTCGGTTGAACGAATATGAAAAGACGCTGCTTCTTGGTGCCTACAGCCGCGCGGTGGCGGGTGGGGCCGATGTGGCCTCTGCCATTGCCAAGTCGCCGGACGGTGTGCGAGCCGTGCTGAAGTTGCAGCGCGATGGCACGGTGACGCCAACGCGGACGGCTGGATATGCCGGGTTGCCGTTGGAGGTGTCACAGGCCGTGGATGAGGTTGCCAACAGTTCTGACCCTTCGGCCGAACAGTTGCTGCAGCGGTCGGGCTTCATACAGCTCGCCGACCTGAATGGTGACGGCAGCACCGACTACATCCTCGACACCGGTCTGGCCGGTTCGAGCTTCTGGTGCAACGCGAACGCGTGCAAGACGATGGTCTTTGCCTCAACGCCGAATGGCTATCGACGCAATGATCTACTGATGCAGGCGCCGACGCCAAATAGCTTTGATTGCGTGGGTGGCACCTGTCAGGTGAGTGCGCAGCCGCAGCCGCAACTGGCCTCCAACGCGTTGCAACCGAGCGTGCCGACGTTCCAGACACAGCAGCCGGAAACCACCACCGCGACGCTGCCAATCTTCAACACACAGCCGAAGCAGAAGTCGCTTGCAAGCTTCTGTTCCAAGGTCAATCTCCTGACCAGTTCCAATGGCGGGTTTACGACTGTTTCCACCATGTCGGACCCTGATTTCACGCTGAGCGAACAGTTCTGTCTGGCGCGTACCTATGCGTTGGCCTCGGGTGAGGAGCTGATGGCCACAGTGCAGGGTGCCACGCCGCAGCAGATTGAAGCGCAATGTGATCAGTTTGGTAACTTGCTAACTGCGCAGATTGCATCGTTGGGCAACAATCCGGCGACGGGTGTATTGAATGACGTGAATGGTGTCATTCTGAATTCCGGCATGAGCGCGGAGCAGTTGCGCACGACATCGCAGATTTGCATGGCGAGCGGGTACAAGACAGACAACATGCAAACCGCGCTTGCGGGTGCGTTGCTTCTGACCGCTCTGGGGGATCGCCCGGTGGCCGAGCTTGTGGGCCATCACCTGCAAGGTGGGTTTGGTGCTGCGCAAAGCGATGACATGGCAATCAACTGGTATGAGACCGCGCTGGGCGCGCTCGACAGCGGTTCGGCCCCGGTCTTTGCGCCTGATCAATCTGACCGCATCGACGTACTGCGCGAGGCGATGCTGAAACTGTCGGGTGCGGACACGACTGCGACGGTGCCGACATCGGCGACCGAGGGTAAGCTTCCGGTCTTCAGCCTGGGCGATTGATCTGCTCGAATTGAGTTGAAAATCTGAAACGCGGCGGGACCTCTCGCCGCGTTTTTTGTTTGGTTGGCGGCGTTTATTTTACCCCTTCACATCACCAGACCGATTGCGTAGAAGCGCGGGGCTTACAAAACCACGTGCGGTCGTGGCGGAATTGGTAGACGCGCAGCGTTGAGGTCGCTGTGAGGTAACACTCGTGGGGGTTCGAGTCCCCCCGACCGCACCAATATCATAGATCATTGCCCTGCCGCGCGGAACGCTATTTTAAGTGTCGTTCATGCCCCTGGTTCAAAGCGCTTTTCGGAACACGACCTTGTCATCGCCATCGGACCAGAAGTCGCGAATGCGAGCTTCTTCGTCAAAGCCGTTCTTGACGTAGAAATCACGGGTGCGGGCGAAATCTTCGGTGCTGGACGTATCGACGAGGACAAGCCTCTGCGACCGACCCCGAAGGCCCTCTTCTACATCTGCGAGCATTGCAGCGCCGATACCTGCGCCCTGATTGGATGAATCCACGGCGATGGCTGCGATGTTCCATGCGCCCTCTGCCAGCATTTCCGGCACCGTGTAGCAAAATCCAACCAGAACATGGCCGACCTTGGCGCTGCGCCAGAACTCGGACGTTTCACTGTCGAGAAACGGGTCCATCAAATCGGGCACGAGTTCCGGCGGGAAGAGCCCGGTTTCCTCGACGATCTGCTGAATGCGTGCGATGTCTTCTGCGGTGCTATCTGAAATGGTGATATCGGTCATGGTGGTCTGTTACTAACTCATTGGTTTTGTGATCAAAGGCGCGATCTGGCCCTGTCCAATAATGGCCTCCGCAAACAACGTTTCGAGGCAGCGCATGGAGGTGCCGAGCTCCGCAAAGCGGTCGGTTGAGAAGGGGATGACGTGGGCGGCGATCGCATCAAGGATAGGTTTGAGTTTGACAGGCGGCATCCGACCGGACAGGCGGTAGGTCTGCACCATCGCCAGACACAGAGACGACATTGAGGCGGCCACCGCGTCAGAGATGTCGAGGTGGCGTTCATAGGCGAGGAAAATGGGCGAGGCGACATCGGATTGACCGCCGCCCGGATCTTCCAGCCCGGTGGGCAGGGTTGCCGGTGTTGCCGCCATGCGCGCGCGCTCGCCGATGCCCGCTTGAGCCCACGCAATGAATTCGCTGCCCACGACGCCTGAACTTGGGTCCACCAGAAGTTTGGGCAGGCCGAAGGGCGCACCATCCATCAGCCGCGCGGTTTGCTTTCCCATCAGCACGCAGATATCCGCGCCCGCCGCATTGAGCCCGTCAATCGCGCGACTGGCCTTTTGGTTGTGATAGCCGCCGTTGGACAGCACCCTTCCATCGGGGTGGTCAGGTGAAGGTGGCACAAACAATGGGTTTTGCGCGACCGAGTGAATGGCATGAAGGGCCGTTTCTTCGGCCTGGGTCACAGCCTGTTCTTGGGCAGCCAGTATGGTGGGAATGATGCGCCAACTGACGGGTGCCTGATGGGGTAGTCTGCCCGTGCGGGGCACCTCTTGCAGGTGATCGTTCAAGATATTTAGCGCAGCTGTCATATGCGGATCGGTGCTGACGTCGGCGATGGCCGGATCGTAGGCCTCCAGCGGGGCGCCTGCGGCTTCAATCACCAAAGCCATGATTTGCTGCACCAGCGAGAGGCGCCGTCTGGCCGTTAACGCGGCGTCGAGGGCGAGGCCGGTGGCACAAGGTGAGCCGTTATAGAGCGCCATGATGTCACCGGCCTGCAATGTGATGTCCCATTGATCGGGGTAAAGGCAGCTGAGCGGCATGACCTCTCCAGGGCCAGTTGCGGCCTCCAGGGGAATTTTGCCCATGGGTTTGTGGCTCAGACCCGCGACCCATTCGGCAGTGGGCAGGCTGATAGCGGTGTTGCCTTCCAGATGGCTTGCTACCCGCGCCAGAAGGATAAGCCGTGCGGCGTGTTCGGGGATGTGTTTCGACCCCATGCCGATCTCGCGGCAGGCCCATATGTTTTGCAGTTCCACCAATTTGGCCTGATCAGCGTCCGAGAGCTTTGTCTTGGCCCGCGCGCCCGGTGCGGTGGTGGATCCGTATATGTAGGGCGGGTTGTCGCTTGCCAGAAGTCGCTCAAAGGCCGCGCGGCAGTGGGAAATCTGTGCGCGTGCCTGCGCGGAGAGGTCGAAGGCTTGACCCTCAAACCCAACCGACCAAGCCGTTTGCAAGGTGATGTCGGCGCGGTTGGTCAAGGTGACGGCCATGGATTCGGTTTCCTCACTGCAAATTCATAGGCTTGGCGCGACCGCATCATTAACAGCGACTTAACGCAAGCAAGTTGAATTGCAGATCTTATTGCCTGACTTGAATGAAATTGCGCATTTCCGCCCTCGTCATCTGGTCATTCCCCCCTGACCGACTTACGTTGCATTTCACCACGCGATGGTCCGGTCGGGTCATGGGCGCGGTACTAATACAATTTTAGCAACTCACCGCTAATCATCGGCAAACATAAGACAGGCAGGCCCCCATGAAGGACCCTTATGACGTTTACATGAACACTCTCGTTCCCATGGTGGTCGAACAGACCAGCCGCGGGGAACGGGCCTATGATATCTTTTCGCGGCTGTTGAAAGAACGCATCGTGTTTCTTTCCGGCCCTGTGCATGACGGCATGTCGAGCCTGATTGTCGCCCAGCTTTTGCACCTTGAGGCGGAAAACCCTTCCAAGGAAATTTCCATGTATATCAACAGCCCTGGCGGTGTGGTGACCAGTGGGCTGTCGATCTATGACACGATGCAGTACATCAAGCCAAAGGTGTCCACGCTTGTGGTCGGGCAGGCCGCCAGCATGGGGTCGTTGCTGCTGACAGCGGGTGAAAAGGGCATGCGGTTCTCCCTGCCCAACAGCCGAATAATGGTGCACCAGCCGTCGGGAGGCTACCAAGGGCAGGCGACGGATATCATGATCCACGCCGAAGAGACGCTCAAACTGAAGCGGCGTCTCAATGAAATCTATGTCAAGCACACCGGTCAGACGCTTAAAAAAGTGGAAGACGCGCTGGAGCGGGATAATTTCATGGATGCAGAGACGGCCAAGGATTGGGGACTGATCGACGAAATCGTCGAAAATCGCCCCAAGGGTGAGGAAGAATAAGGCACATCAGAAGGCCGTTCGGCGCGTATGGGGCGCGCCGGGCGGGACGCAGCCGGGATAGGCATTTTGACATTGTGATGCCCGAGGGCCTGCCCTAAGCTAGCCCTCATATCGGAGCAAACAGCGGCGGTGCGGCGCGAAGTGAAGCGTCGGAACACGCCGCCAGAGGTTGAAACATGGCGAACAGTTCAGGCGGCGACAGCAAAAACACCCTCTACTGCAGCTTCTGCGGTAAATCCCAGCATGAAGTACGCAAACTGATTGCAGGGCCGACGGTGTTCATTTGCGATGAATGCGTCGAACTTTGCATGGATATCATCCGGGAAGAGACGAAGACCGCTGGTTTGAAATCTTCCGAGGGTGTGCCGACCCCGCGTGAGATTTGCGATGTGTTGGATGACTATGTGATCGGGCAGGGGATGGCCAAGCGTGTTCTGTCTGTGGCTGTGCACAACCACTACAAGCGGCTCAACCATTCCGGGAAGTCCGGGGATATTGAGCTGCAGAAGTCGAACATCCTGCTCATTGGTCCGACTGGGTGCGGTAAAACGCTGCTGGCACAAACGCTGGCTCGTATCCTGGATGTTCCCTTTACCATGGCCGATGCGACAACGCTGACGGAAGCGGGTTACGTTGGTGAGGATGTAGAGAATATCATCCTCAAGCTGTTGCAAGCTTCTGAATACAATGTGGAGCGCGCGCAGCGCGGAATTGTCTACATTGACGAGGTCGACAAGATCACGCGGAAATCTGAGAACCCGTCGATTACCCGTGATGTATCAGGCGAAGGGGTGCAGCAGGCGCTTTTGAAACTGATGGAAGGCACCGTGGCCGCCGTGCCGCCGCAGGGTGGGCGCAAGCATCCGCAGCAGGAATTCCTGCAGGTGGACACGACCAATATCCTGTTCATTTGCGGCGGGGCCTTTGCGGGGCTCGATAAAATCATCGCGCAGCGGGGCAAGGGCTCTGCCATGGGATTTGGCGCCGACGTGCGGGATGTGGATGCCCGCGGCGTGGGGGAGATCTTTACCGATCTTGAACCCGAAGACCTTCTGAAATTCGGGCTGATCCCGGAATTCGTGGGCCGCTTGCCGGTCATCGCGACGCTGGAAGATCTGGACGAAGATGCGTTGGTTACGATCCTGACCGAGCCGAAGAACGCGCTGGTCAAGCAGTATCAGCGGCTCTTTGAGTTGGAAGATGCGAAGCTGTCGTTCACTGAGGATGCGCTGTCTGCCATTGCCAAGCGTGCGATTGAACGCAAGACAGGCGCGCGGGGGCTGCGGTCTATCCTCGAAGACATTCTGCTCAACACCATGTTCGAATTGCCGGGAATGGACGATGTCGATGAGGTGGTCGTGAACGAAGAGGCTGTAAATTCAGACGCGGCACCTTTGATGATTTATTCCGATGCGCAGAAAGAAGGCGCCACGGCGAGCTGACCCAGCACATTTTTGGAACGAAAATTCTGCGAATTTTCTGGGGTCTGGTTTGATATGGCGCTAGACAGACGTGAAAACAGGCGTCGAGGTGATCCATATGTCCGCACAGCAAACAACTGAGACGATCGTGGGTGCGGCAGTTCTGGCCGTGGCCGTTGGGTTCATGGTCTATGCCGGTCAGGTCGTGGGCGTGTCCGGCAATGCATCAGAATATGAGTTGACCGCCAGCTTCCGAAGCGCCGATGGCGTGAATGTGGGCACGGATGTCCGGCTGGCCGGCGTCAAGGTCGGCCGCGTCACAGGGTTGGAATTGGACGCGGAGACCTTCCGCGCCATGGCATCCTTTTCGGTGCGCGACGGCATAGACGTGCCCGATGACAGCGCAGTCGCCATTTCATCCGAGGGGCTTCTGGGCGGCAATTTCGTGGAAATCCTGCCTGGTGGGTCGCCCTTTGCCTTCGCGCCGGGCGATGAAATTCAGTTCACCCAAGGGTCGGTCAGCCTGATTTCTTTGTTGACCAAATTCGTCGCCGGGGATGAGGGCGACCAATGAGACATGCGCTTGGCGCACTCATTGTGGCGCTGACCATCCCTGTTGCCGCGCAGGCGCAGAATGTCGCGCTGGGGCAGGGGGCCGTTTTGCGGGGCCTCGACAAAACCGATGCCAAAGTCAGTGAGCTTGAGATCGCCAATGGGGGCGAGGTTTTTTTCGGCACGCTGTCGGTCCGCATGACCGAATGCCGGTATCCTGAGGGGGACGCGGTGGCGGAGGCCTATGCCTATCTTGTGATCCGCGATGTGGCGCGAGGACGTGACATGTTCAGCGGTTGGATGCTGGCCTCATCGCCTGCGCTCAACGCGTTGGAGCATTCGCGTTATGACGTCTGGGTGGTGCGCTGCATCACCGAGTGACCGCTGCGATCAAGCGGTTGGTGGTGGATTGACGTGTCTATCTCCAACGCCTCGCGCAGCCTCAGGCGATATTCACGGCGGGGGATTTCGAAGGCACCCAAGCTGGTCAAATGCGGCGTGATGAACTGCGTGTCAAAAAGAGAAAACCCACAGCGCCGCAGATGATCGGTGAGATGCGCAAGCGCCAGTTTCGATCCATCTGTGCGCGCAGAGAACATGCTTTCGCCGAAGAACGCCCCGCCCAAGGCGACGCCGTAAACCCCGCCGGCTAGCACATCGCCCTCCCAAATCTCCAACGAGTGGGCGTGTCCCAGATCGTGCAGGCCGGAATAGAGCGCCTCAATCTCAAAACTGATCCATGTGTCCGCGCGTTCGGCGCAGGCCGCGACCACGCCCGTAAAATCCTTGTTCAGGCTGACGCGGTAATCGCCCTTGCGCATACGCCTTGCCAGAGAACGTGAGACATGAAATCCATCAATCGGCAGGACACCCCGCATGCGGGGATCAACCCAGAACATCCCCGGATCGCCGCGCGACTCGGCCATCGGGAAAATCCCCGACGCGTAGGCGCGAAGCAATAGTTCCGGTGTGAGAGGCGGATCGAGGTCCTTCATGGTCGGTCCTTTGGAACCGGCGGTTTGCCTGCCAAGGATGATGCCCATACCGCTCACGTCAAGGGAGGATCATCAATCCTGAAGGTTGGTTTCCAGCCATTTTTCGAGCCAGTGAATATTGTAGTCACCAGAATGGATGTCTTCTTCGGCCAAAAGTGCGTGGAACAGCGGCACTGTTGTGTCGATCCCATCGACGATCAGTTCGTTCAAAGCCCGGCTCAGACGCGCCAATGCGGCCGCGCGATCCGAACCGTGCACGATCAGTTTGGCAATCAGCGAGTCGTAGTAGGGCGGGATGGAGTAGCCATCGTAAAGCGCTGAATCCATCCGCACGCCAAGGCCGCCGGGCGCGTGGAATTGCGTGATTTTGCCGGGGCGGGGCGCAAATTCGGGTAGTTTTTCGGCGTTGATGCGCACCTCGATGGCGTGGCCGTTGATGACCAGATCCTCTTGCCCGAACGACATGGGCAGCCCTTCGGCCACGCGGATCTGTTCGCGCACCAGATCGACGCCGAAGATAGCTTCGGTCACCGGGTGTTCGACCTGCAGGCGGGTGTTCATTTCGATGAAGTAGAATTCGCCGTTCTCGTAGAGAAATTCGATCGTGCCCGCGCCGGTATAATTGATGCGCGCAACTGCATCGGCGCAAACTTTGCCGATCTTGGCGCGTTCTTCTTCACTGATCGCGGGGCCGGGGGCCTCTTCGAACACTTTCTGGTGGCGGCGTTGTAGCGAACAATCCCGTTCGCCCAGATGTACGGCCTTGCCTTTGCCATCGCCAAAGACCTGAATTTCGATGTGGCGCGGGGTGGTTAGGTATTTCTCGATATAGACTTCATCGTTGCCGAAGGCCGCTTTTGCTTCGGACCGCGCGGTGCGAAAGGCGGTTTCAATGTCAGCAGCTGATTGCGCCACTTTCATACCGCGCCCGCCGCCGCCTGCTGTGGCTTTGACGATTACCGGGTAGCCCATCTTTTCGCCAAGCGCCTTGGCAGCGGCCAGATCGGGCACGCCTCCGTCCGAGCCTGGGACGCATGGCACGCCCAGCTCAATCATCGTATCCTTGGCGGTGATCTTGTCGCCCATGACGCGGATGTGTTCGGCGGTGGGACCAATAAAGGTCAGCCCGTGATCTTCTACGATCTGCACGAATGTGGCGTTCTCAGATAGGAAACCGTAGCCTGGATGGATCGCCTGAGCGCCGGTCACTTCGCACGCTGCGATAATCGCTGGGATAGATAAATAGCTTTCAGATCCCGGGGGCGGGCCGATGCATACGCTTTCGTCGGCCATGCGCACATGCATGGCGTCGGCATCGGCGGTGGAATGCACGGCGACAGTTTGAATGCCCATTTCGCGGGCGGCGCGGATCACGCGAAGGGCGATCTCGCCCCGGTTGGCCACGAGGATTTTATCGAACATGGGATTACTCGATGATCATGAGCGGCGCGCCGTATTCGACGGCCGCCCCATCTTCTACCACGATGCGCTTCACCGTACCTGCGCGCGGCGCGGGAATGTGGTTCATCGTCTTCATCGCTTCGATGATCAAAAGTGTGTCGCCTTCGGAGACGCTGTCGCCCACTTTCACAAATCCGGGCGCGCCGGGTTCGGCCTGCATATAGACCGTGCCAACCATGGGCGACGTGACGGCGCCGGGATGATCGGCGGGGTCTTCAACGGGTGCTGCCTCTGCCGCAGGTGCTGTGGGAGCAGGTGCGGCGGGCGTGGGCGCCACGGTGCCGCCGCCGCTTGCCATGACTGGCGCGCTGATTTGCGTGACCACTTCTGCTTTGCGACTGACGCGCACGTTCAGCCCGTCATGTTCGCCATACTCGCGTTTGACCTGCAATTCGGTCAGATCGTTTTCATTGAGCAGTTCTGCCAGAGCCCGGATGAAAGCAACATCCGCATCATTGGTCTTGTTCGCCATGGTGTCCTCGAACGTCTTTATTTTCAGCGCTTATAGGGGAGTATGACGGGCGTGAAAAGTGGCCCCTTGCACCTCATACAGGTCTGATAGCGCAAAAGGTGACGCTAGGGCATGATTCAGCCCGTGCGACGGTCATCGAAGCTTTTGGCAATGAAGCTTGGCATGTGATCGCCCATGCCCACGGTGCCACCATTGTCAGATCGGTCTTCCCCGCGGCGGGACCGGCGAGGTTTGCGCGGCTGGTCGTCATTGGTGGTGTCTTCGGGCCGTTCGCGCTTGGGCGCATCTGCTTTTTCGTCATCGCGTCTGCGAGAGCGGGAGCGTTTTGGCTTTTCTTCCGTCTGTTCCGCCGTATCGCCGCCTTTTACGGGCACCGGATTGTCGAGGCGCGGTATTTCTTTTTGGATCAGGGCCTCGACGGCATCAAAGGATTTGGTGTCGCGCGGGTTGCAGATCGTGATCGCCTTGCCATCGCGGCCTGCGCGCCCCGTACGGCCGATGCGGTGCACGTAGTCTTCGGCGTGACCGGGTACATCGAAATTGAACACATGGCTGACGGACGGGATGTCCAGCCCACGGGCCGCCACGTCAGAGGCCACAAGCAAGCGGAGGTCTTTGCTGCGGAACGCCTCCAGCGTGCGGGTGCGCTGGGATTGATCCAGATCGCCATGAATGGCGGCGGCGTCATAGCCGTATTTTTTGAGTGACTTGGCGCAAATATCTACATCCGTCTTGCGGTTGCAGAAAATGATCGCGTTGGTGAGCGCGTCACCTTCATTGTCGATCAGCTTTCGCAGCACGGCGCGTTTTTCGCTGTCGGCGCGATCCCGGCGGGAGAATTTGAACATCACCACGCCCTGCTCAATCGTCTCGGAGGCTGTGGCCTGGCGCGCCACCTCGATGCGGGCGGGATTTTGCAGGAAGGTGTTGGTGATCCGCTCAATCTCCGGGGCCATGGTGGCGGAGAAGAAGAGCGTTTGGCGGGTGAACGGGGTGAGGCCGAAGATGCGTTCGATATCGGGGATGAACCCCATATCCAGCATGCGGTCGGCTTCGTCGACCACCATGACTTTCACGTCGGATAGGATGAGCTTGCCGCGCTCGAAGTGGTCCAAGAGCCGCCCGGGCGTTGCGATCAAAACGTCGACGCCTTTGTCGATGATGACTTCTTGTTCCTTGAAGCTGACGCCGCCGATCAACAGCGCTTTGGTCAGCTTGAGGTTCTTCGAATAGGTGTCAAAGTTTTCGGCAACCTGCGCGGCCAGTTCCCGTGTGGGACAAAGGACCAGCGACCGAGGCATGCGCGCGCGTGCCCTACCTCGGGCCAGAAGCGACAGCATGGGCAGGGTGAAACTGGCCGTCTTGCCGGTGCCCGTTTGGGCGATGCCCAAGACGTCCTGACCTTCCAGCGCGGGGGGGATCGCCCCTTCCTGGATCGGTGTCGGGCTTTCGTAGCCCGCCTCATCTACGGCTTTTAGTACTTTCGGGTTGAGGTTCAGCTCAGAGAATTTCGTCATATGTGTCCACAAGGTCTGCGGACACTGGCCTGGCCCGCCTTCGTATCGAATGTTGGGAAAACAGCGCGTTTCGCGGTCTTCGCCGGATGGCTCATGTACGGCAGCTTGCCGGTGGTGGTCAATCAAAGATGGGTCAAAACGCGAAATAGTGAAGCAATTCCCGCAATTTTGTCTTTTTAGCCCGCGTCTGCGAACTGTCTGACCCGTTTGGCATCAAGATCGAGGGTGACCGGATAAAGATGCCCGTATGCGTCCAGACGCGCGCGCAATTCGGGCGTGGCAATGCACACTTCATGAAAAAAGGCGCGCAGCGCGTCCTCTCCGCCTTCCTCTTCCAAAGCGGCAAAAAGCTGGTTCATGTTCAGCGCGGCGCCGTCCGGTATTGGCGCAGCTTTGAGGCTCTCGCGGTAGGACCCCTGGGCCAGGCGAAATTGATAGAGACCGTGGAAATGGTCCCAAGAGTGGGCGTGCATGTGAACGAGACGCATGTTGTCCAGCGGTGCAGGGTCAGGATCAGCCTCGCCATTGAAGAACGCGTTGTGAATGCGGAAAACAACATTGCTTTGGCCCGTGCGCAGGAACACTTTGCCGGCGACATGGCTCAGAAAACCGCCGTTCAGGTGATCGCCATTGTCGGGATAGATCGCATTGGTTTCGACCCGTCGAATGCGCAGGTTGTGGGAAAACCCTTTGCACCATGTTTGGCCCGGGGGCGGGGGATCGTCCGGGTCCGCCTCCAACGCTTCAATCGGTTTCACGCGGGCAGAGCGGGCCTCAATGGGAACATTCGCCAGTTGGTCGGAAACAGCGCGCGCGCCAGGCGACCAGAGGAATTCATCGGCATCGATATGAACCAGCCAATCCACCTGCGGGTCGCGGTTGTAACAATGGGTGGCATTCGCAGTCTGACGCGGTTGATGCTTTTCAGGGCGGCCCTTGCGGCGCTTCCAGTATCCGTCATCCGTGACAATAACCCTGCATTTGGGATGTTTCTTCAGTGCGGCAAACGCGGTGTCATTCGGAGCGTCGAGATAGATGAACACCCGCTGCGCCCCAAGGTCGATGTGATATGCGGCGAAGTTCAAGATGTCGCGTGCGGGCGCCTTGATGGTGGACACGACGCCCCATGTTGGTTCACTGCTCATGAGGCGCAGGATGAAGTGGCAGGCATTGCGGTGCAAGGGCTAAGGCTCAGCCATGGCGAAGCTGAAGTCCAGGGCAAGCGTTTTCATTAACTGTGAAGGGCAAAGGGCACGACGGGCCTTATCGGCGGAAATTGACCTAAGGTAAGCTATTTTGCTGCAGTGCAGAAAAAAGACTTGAAATGCCGCAGTGCAGCATGTATCTCCAGAACAGACGCAGAAAGACAACAGCGCCTGAACGCTTACCAAGGAGACATACAATGGCTAAAGCACAAGACTTCAACGCCGTCCTCAAAGACATGATGGGCGCATTCCCTGTCGACACCAAAGCAATGGAAGACGCCTTCAAGAACCAAGCCGCGCTGAGCGAGAAGCTCTCCGGTGTGGCCCTCGAAGCGGCTGAAAAGTCCGCTGAAGTGTCCAGCACATGGGCCAAGACAACGCTCGCCAAGCTGACCGAAGTCACCAAAGCGAAGACCGAGCCTGCCGACTACGCTAAGGCGATGACCGATTTCGCATCCGCCAACGCCGAAGTGGCCGCCGAGAACATGGCCGCATTCGCCGAGATCGCGAAGAAGGTCCAGATGGACACGGTTGAGCTTTTGATGGCTGCGGGCAAAGACCTGCAGGAAGACGCGACCAAAGTGGTCAAGAAAGCCACCGATGACATGACAGCCGCTGCTAAGAAAGCTGCTGCCAAGTAACATGGCGCTGCCGTAAGGCGGGACACATGTTTCGCGAAGGTCCCAATCCTCCCTGCCGGGTACCTGAGCGATGACAAAGAGCGGACCTCGTGCCCGCTCTTTGCTTTTTCGCATCCTCTTTCATTTTGCGCGGCAGGTGCTATGCTGTCTTGCAGCATAAAGGCCATAGCGGAGAGACGACCTTGGCAGACACTCAAACACCCCTGCTGATCAAACGCTATGCCAGTCGGCGGCTCTACAATACGGAGACGTCTGATTACGTCACTTTGGAAGATATTGCGGAATTCATTCGCACGGGCCGCGACGTGCAGATCATCGATCTGAAATCCGGCGATGACCTGACCCGGCAATATCTGCTGCAGATCATCGCCGAACATGAAAGCCGTGGGGAAAACATGCTGCCGATCAACGTGCTCAATGATCTGGTGCGCAGCTATACGTCTCAGGCGCAATCGATGGTGCCGGATTTTCTGGCGACCACCTTTGAGATGCTGCGCAGCGGGCAATCGCAAATGATGGAAAATATGGCCAAGGCCAATCCGCTGTCGAGTATGCCCGGGATGGAGGCGATGCGCGCTCAGCAAGAGGCGTTTTTGAAGGCCATGACGGGTGCGATGCCGGGCATGTCCACGATGCCATCCTCTTCCGCGGAGGACATTGCGGAGCCTGAGGAATCGGAAGAAGAGCTGGATGAAATCAAAAAGCAGCTTTCCGATCTGCAGGATAAGCTTTCCAAGATGAGCAAGTAAAAGGGCCTGGGGATGGTCGACAGCCCGGGACGGATCACGCTCTGGGGGATAGAAGTGTTCATGGCCACTGCCGATGAACGCTCCATTTCGGCCGCAGCCAAACGGCTGGGGGCGAGCCCTTCGGCTGTATCCCAACAATTGACCAATCTTGAGGCAGCTGTGGGTGCAACGCTTTTGCAGCGCAACGCGCGGCCAGTGCGCCTGACGCCTGCGGGCGAGATCCTGAAGCGCCGCGCCCAGGTTATTTTGAATGAGGCCGCTTTGGCCAAGGCGGAGCTGGCCATGTCGGACCTGTCGGTTCTGACGCGGTTTCGCCTGGGCATGATCGAGGATTTCGAGGCCGATGTGACCCCGCAGCTTCTGACCCATATGGCAGGGCAATTGCGAGGCAGTCAGTTTTTGTTGGAAACGGGGGCAAGCCATTATCTCTATGAATTGCTGGACGCCCGCAGTCTGGATGTGATCGTGGCCGCCGATCTGGGCGGGGATGATGACTGGGTGGAAGTGCATCCGCTTCTCAAGGAACGTTTTATTGTGGCCGCCCCCAAGGGCACGATTGACGCATCTGTCGACGTGTTAAAGCAACTCAAACGTCTGCCTCTGATCCAATACACGCAGCGCCACTACATGGGCCGCCTGATCACCGCGCATCTCGTGCGCCAGAATGTGCGCCTGCCGCATCGGTTCGAGTTGGACAGCTACCACGCGATTCTGGCGTTGGTGGGGCAGGGTGCAGGGTGGTCGATCCTGACGCCATTGGCGCTGATGCGGGGGCAGCGGTTTGCAGATCAGATCGATGTCATGGCCCTGCCGCTGGAGCCGCTCAGCCGAACGATCAGCCTGACCGCACGCAAGGAGCTATTGCAGGACATGCCCGCACAGGTCGCGGCAACGTTGCGGCCCATCTTGCAACATAGCGTTTTGGACCCAGCCATTTCGGCCTATCCGTTTTTGAAAGATCAGGTGGAGATGCTTTAGGCATACATGATCTCGGTCCGATAGGCGGGATCGAGGGCCAGATCATAATAGCGTTTGCGCAATCGCATCGCGACAGGACCTGCGCCGCCATTTGAAAACACCCGGTCATTGATCCGACGGACCGGAAGCACCCCACCGCCGGAAGAGCTGAGAAAGACCTCGTCAGCCTCCATCAATTCCGCGATGGGCAGGGCGCGGGTTTCAATGCCGAACCCTTCCGCCTCAGCCATTTCCAGCACGGTTTGCCGGGTGATGCCTTGTAAAACGCCGCGATCAGGCGTGATGACGCGGTTGTTTTTCAAAGCAAATAGGTTGAAGCCCGGCCCCTCGGTCGCGTTGCCCGCGTGATCGGCCAGTAGCACGGTTTCAAAGCCTTTCTCCTTGGCCTCAAACAGTCCCTGGGTGAAATCCCCCCAATGATAGTTTTTGACCCTCGGGTTCACGCTGTCATCGGGAATGCGACGCACTTTGTCCGATAGCAAAACGTCCGCGCCTGCCTCTGCTGTCTCGGGTTTGATCACATGCACATAGGGCACGCACCAGGCGTAGAAGTGATTGTTGCAAAATCGCGGGTCGCGATTGCCGGGCACCATGGGCGTGCCGCGGGCCGCCACCAGTGCCACATAAGCCGCGCGCAGGCCCGAAGCGGCGACCATCTGGTGCAGCGCGTCAATGATCTCCGGCGTGCCCATGCCCACATCCATGTGCCCCTCGGACAGAGAGGTCGCAAAACGGTTCAGATAGTCAGGCAATCGAAAAAACGCGCCTTCACGCACCGGCACCACATCATAGACCAAATCGGAATGTGTCAGACCCCAATCAGTGACGCCAATTTTGGCATCATGAATGGGAATGACCTTGCCCGCCATCCAGGCGGCACCTTGTGACAGATCCTGTGTCATGGCGACATGAAAGGCGCGGGGCGCGCGTGCGTCAAGTGCCGAAGGCGCGCGGTTCTTCCATTACATCCTGCACGGCTGTCAGAAGGACGTCGATGACCGCGTCAAGGTCGTCCCGGGTCAGACGTGCAGGCAGGCGTACATCGCAGGCGCGCATCAGCATCTCGCGGGTTTTGGGCAACTCTGGTGTTGCCTCAGGCAGAAACTGCCAGTTCCAAAAGGCGCGCGCGTTGTCCGTCGACAGGCCAAATATTTGTACTTTTACTCCGCTCTCCCCCGCAGCCTTGCTGAAGGCCTTGCTGTCTTCTTCCGTCATGCCCAGCAGATTGAATTGAATGCTGTCGGGCGCGCGGCTTTCCGGCGCAAGCGGTGCGGGCACCTGCATCCAAGGCGAGGCATCCAGCGCCTGTGCGACGTAGTCGTGGTTCGCCAACCCATCCCTCACGCGCCGATCTATATGCTCGATCTGCGGCCGGATCACCGCTGCCGACAGGTTTGACATGCGCAGATTGTAAAGCGGCAGTTTGTTCTGCCAGCGGGCAAAAGCGGCCTTGAGATCTGTTTCTTCCATACGCCCGTGTTTGGCCCAATTATGCTCATAGGCCCCAGACATGATCACCGCCCGCGCCACAAGGTCGGCGTCATCGGTCACCATGATGCCCCCTTCGCCCGCATTGACCAGCTTGTAGGATTGAAAACTAAATGCGCCGACCCGGCCGATGGTTCCGATTTTACGCTCGCCCCACGTGGTGCCCAGCGAATGGGCCGCATCCTCAATAACTGGGATGCCGCGTGCGTCACAGAGCGCCATGATGGCATCCATATCCGAGGTGTGCCCGCGCATATGGCTGATGATCACAGCGGAGATGTTATCGACCAGCTTGTCCTCGAAATCCGCCACGTCGATCCGGTAATTCTGACCCACCTCGCACAACACCGGCACGCAATCCGCATGCACCACAGAGGACGGCACGGCGGCGAAGGTGAAGGCCGGGATCAGCACGCGGGCGTCGCGGGGCAGGCCGAGCGCTTTCAGCGACAGAAAAAGCGCTGCCGAACAAGAGGACACGGCCAGCGCGTATTTGCAGCCCATGAACGCGGCAAATTCCTGTTCCAACAGGGTGACGGGTGCGTCTTCGGGTGCTGTGTATCGGAAGAGGTCGCCGGATTGCAGCATTCGGTCAATCTCAGCGCGGGCCTCTGCTGGGATGGGCTCCGCCTCATAGGTGTTGGGGGTTGCTCGGGTCATAAATTCAGCTTTCCTGAAAGTTTCATTTTGATTTTCGGGATATCTAGCTCAACCAGGTCGTGCCGCAAAGTGAATTTTTTACGTCTTTGTTGACGGGCGCAAAGACGCTCAATGCCGGTGTTTCAAGGACCAGATCAACATGATGGAAGCTATGAGGCTGAGGACAGACAGGATCAGCCAAACGGCCCCTGCCTGCTCCAAAATCACCGTGCCTGTCGCAGGATCAAAGCAGCGTCCCTGACTGTTGAAACAGTCCCAATTCGTGACGTGCCGAAGATAAAAGGCGATCCCGAAAAGCCCCGCAAGCGCCAGAAAAACAATGGCCGCGATCATGCGGAGCGCCCGCATTGGGATCACACGCCCAACCTGTCGCGCAGGGCAAACCACGTCATGGCCAGTACAAGGATCGGATGGCGCAAGGACGTCCCGCCCGGGAAGGGCCGCGTCGGAATGCGCGCCATGGTGTCGAACCCGTCCCCATCGCCGCAAATCGCATCCGAGATCAGTTTGCCGGCATGGGTGGCGTTGCCGACACCGTGGCCGGAATAGCCCGATGCAGACAGCATGTTTGGACCAAGGCGCGTCAGATACGGCAAACGCTTCATTGTGATGGCCAGCGTTCCGCCCCAAGCATAGTCAATGCGCACATCGCGCAGATGCGGGAAAATCTCTGTCATCGGTTTGCGCACGAGGGCCGCTATATCGGTGGGGAAGCGGTAGCCATAGGTCTCGCCCCCGCCAAAAAGCAGACGTTTGTCATGACTCAATCGAAAGTAATTCAGCACGAACCGCGAATCCGCGACGGCCACGTCCTGAGCCAAAACGCGCGTTGCGTCTTTGCCAAGTGGTTCGGTTGCGGCAATGAAATTGTTGATGGGCATGACGCGCGCGGCCACTTTGGGCTGTAGGCCACCCAGATACCCATTGCAGGCGAAAACCGTATGCTCGGCCGTGACGCGGCCTCGCTCGGTCCTGATCGTGATTGGGCGACCTTCCTCTATCCCTGTGACCTCTGAGCCCTCGAAAATTTGCGCCGCGGCCCCAACGGCGGCGCGGGCCAAACCGAAGGCATAGGCCAGTGGATGCAGATGCGCGGCCGTGCGATCAATCGAGCCGCCTACATATTTGGGTGACGGGCAAATCGCCCGGGCCGCGTCGTGGTCCAGCTTTTCCAGATGCGTGTAGCCGTAGCGCTCTGCCAGAAAATCGGCGTAGTCATGCTCTTCTGCGACCTCAGCGCGATGGAATGCCATGTGAGCGATCCCCGGCTTCAGGTGGCAGTCGATCTTGTATTTGCTGATCAGTGATTTGACCAGCGCTTTGGTCTCCTCTGCCATGGCCCAAAGCTTGTCAGCATCCTCGCGCCCCACCAGCTTTTCGACATAGTGCTGATCCATCCGCTGCCCGGATCCAAGCTGCCCGCCATTGCGCCCTGACGCACCAAAGCCCACACGCTGCGCCTCCAGCACCACGACGCGGCGTCCGGCCTCGGCCAGATGCAACGCCGCTGAGAGGCCTGTAAAGCCCGCGCCAATGATGCAGACATCTGCCGTCACATCCCCCGCAAGCGCATCGTAAGGCCCGGGCGGGTCGGCCGTTGCGGCGTACCAACTCGGCGGGTATGCCCCTTTGTGATCATTTGTATAAAGCAGGTTCATTCGTTCACGCGCCGCCATGTTGTGAGCGTCCAGAGGGGTTGTTCTTCCGTTCGCTGACGGCCCAGTGGCTTTGTGGTGTCAATCCAAACGTCCGGGTCTGCCGCAGCTTGGTCACGCGCGATTGAAAAGGCATCTTCGGTGCTGAAATCTGAACTTTGCCGAGATACGGGTCGCCCCGCAGCAATCAATGCGGTGAGCTTGGTGCCCCGGAACTCAGGGTCCGTCACATTGCATTGCCAGCACCTGAGTGTTTCGATCACGGCGCCATCGTGGATCAGGTGGGCGTAGTCTGTAAAATTGCCCAACCCCTGACCGAGAGTGAACAGAGCGATCCCGACGCGTTGACCGGTGTTGATATGGTCGTAGGTCACAGAAGCGCTCAAGGCGTGTTCACGCAGAGCGGCGCCATCGTCGATGAGGACAGGCAAATCGCCAGTGGCATTTGCCGTCAGGATCAGGGCGAAATCCGGGTTCTCGACATCGACGTTTTCGGGCCAAAGGGCCCGGCGCATTTCGGTTGGTTCTTCCTTGGCAAAGCTGGGGAGGGACGGTTCCGCGTCTTGCGTGGTTTCGAAGGTCTTCAACCATTGGCCGAGGCTGCGTAGCTGCTGGAAAGTGGACCCTGCAAAAAAGCCCACCCCGAGGCTGATTACGATGGCCAAGGCGAATGCAAGAGATCTCTTAGACATTGAGCAGCAAATGCTCACGTTCCCAAGGTGAGATCACCTGCAGGAACTCGTCATATTCCGCGCGTTTGACGATGCCATAAACGCGAGAGAAATCCGCACCAAGGACGTCATGCAAACCCGTCGCCTCTTCGAACAAATCCAACGCTGCACCGAACTCGTTTGGTATCTCGGCCTCCCCGTCATAGGCCTCCCCTTGGAATTGTGCGTCTGGGCGGATTTCGTTCTTGAGGCCCAGAAGCCCGCAGGCAAGGCTTGCGGCGATCCCAAGATACGGGTTGCAATCCATTCCTGCGATGCGGTTTTCCACCCGCCGTGCCTCAGGCGGTGACAGCGGCACGCGGATGCCCGTCGTGCGATTGTCCCGCGCCCATGCCAGGTTGATCGGGGCAGAATGGTCGCGCACGTAACGGCGGTAGGAATTCACGTATGGGGCCAGCACGGCGATGGCATCGGGCATGTGTTTCTGCAACCCGCCAATAAAGTGGTAAAACGCATCCGTCTCGCCGCCCTGCGGCCCGGAAAAGACATTGCGGCCTGTCTCAGCATCCAGCACCGAATGGTGGATATGCATGGCGCTGCCTGGCTCATCGGCGATCGGTTTGGCCATGAACGTGGCAAAGCAATCATGGCGCAGCGCGGCCTCCCGAATGAGACGTTTGAAATAGAACACCTCATCGGCGAGCTTCACCGGATCGCCATGGCGCAGGTTGATCTCCAACTGCCCAGCGCCGCCCTCCTGGGTGATGCCGTCAATTTCAAATCCCTGCGCCTCGGCGAAATCGTAGATGTCGTCGATGACGGGGCCGAATTCATCCACCGCCGTCAGGGAATAGGCTTGCCGCGCGGCCGCCGGACGCCCAGAACGGCCCATCATGGGCTTGATATCTTTGGCCGGGTCGACGTTGCGCGCGACCAGGTAAAACTCCATCTCCGGTGCCACGACGGGCGTCAGCCCCATTTTTTCATAGAGCCCGACCACGCGTTTCAGAACGTTGCGCGGGCTTGATCCGATCACGTTACCCTCGCGGTCATAGGCGTCATGGATCACCTGCAGCGTCCAGTCGCCTGTCCAGGGTGCGGCGGTTGCGGTGGCCATGTCGGGTTTCAAGACCATGTCACGCTCAATGAAGCCTTCGTCGCCTGCGGCCTCGCCCCAGCCGCCAGTGATGGTCTGGTAGAAGATCGAGTCCGGCAGGTGGAAGTAATCCTGACGATTGAATTTGGAGGCCGGCACCGCCTTGCCCCGCGCGATGCCCGGCAGGTCGGAGATCACGCATTCCACCTCATCCAGCCTGCGGCCTTCAAGGTAGTCCTGCGCGGCTTGGGGAAGGGATTTGATCCAGTCAGCCATGAGAGGCTCCTTCACGGAAAAAACGAGCGATGCGTTCGACGAAGCGTGCGGAATCATGCGCCTCATGTTGGAGCGCTTGCGCTGCTGACAGGCGATCGGGCTCCACCAAGCCTTTGCCGCGCAGGTCGATCAATTTTTGCACTATCTCACCGTCGAATTCCGGGTGTGGTTGGATGGTGAGGATGCGATTGTCGTAAAGAAGGGCCGCGTTCTCGCAGAATGCATTCGATCCGATCACCGTCGCGCCTGCGGGCTTTTCGATCACCTGATCCTGGTGCCAGGCCAAAAGGCGCATGTCTTCGCCGTCGATCTGATAATCTGTGTGTCCGACGGCCCAACCGTGATCATATTTCACGACTTTCCCGCCCAGGGCTTGTGCGATGATTTGGTGTCCGAAACAGATGCCGACCATCGGCCGACCATCGGCGTAGACGGCGCGAATGAATTCCTCAAGCGGTGGGATCCAGGGATGATCCTCATAGGCGCCGTGTTTGGAGCCAGTTATGATCCACGCATCGGCGTCTGCGGGGCTTTGGGGGTGGTCTTCATCGACCACGAACCAAGCCTTGGTCTCAAACCCGTACTGGTTCAGCAGATCGCCAAATATCTTGTCATAGTTGCCCCGCGTCTCAATCAATTCGTCGAGCGCGTGGCCGGTCACAAGAATACCGATGAGCATGGGGCACCTGTAATTTGATCAAATTTACAATAGACCGAATGGCGCGTCCCTCACAAGACCACGTGTGGAAATGCGATCACACGGTTTCGAGGTAGACTTTCCAATGCTCTTCTTTGGGCACAGCGCCCAAGGCCCCGATTTCCTGTTCTTTGGTCAGCACCATGTTGCGAATGAGTTCCTCTGGCAGGATGCGTGGCATCAACGGGTCAGTGGCGAAACGGCCCGTGGCGGCGTGCCAGTCTTTTAACAATTCAGGAAGGTCCTGCTCATAGGCATTGCCGCTGATCGGTGGGGGCGGGGTTAGCTCATCTTCGATCCCCACCATCGCGGCGCCCAGGATCACAGCGAGCATCAGGTATGGGTTCGTGTCGCCACCAGCCACGCGGTGTTCAATGCGGCGCGCCGCAGGGCTGCCCCCCGGCACACGTATGGCCGCGGTGCGGTTTTCATAGGCCCAGGAGGCGGCGGTGGGCGCATGCGCCCCGCGCACCAAGCGGTCGTAGCTGCCCGCATGTGGGGCAAAAATAAGCGTCGATGGAACAAGCGCGTCAATACACCCGGCGATGGCCGAAAGCATCGTGTCGGTGCCTTCCGGCCCGCCATTGTCGAAGACGTTTCTGCCGTCTTTATCGAGCACGGAGAAATGCACATGCAGACCGTTGCCCGCGTCCTGCAGGAAGGGTTTGGCCATGAAGGTGGCGGCCATCCCGTGGCTGCGCGCAGTGCAGCGGATGAGCGTCTTGAAAAGCCACGCATCATCTGCCGCGCGCATGGCGTCCTGATGGGTGAGGGTCACTTCGAACTGGCCCAGCCCGGATTCGCTGGTGGTGGCGCGGGCCGGGATGTCCATGGCTGCCGCCCCGTTATAGACGGCGTCGAAAAATGCGTCGAACCGATCGATCTGATCCACCGACAGGATTTGCGCTGCGTCCAGTGTTCGACCGGTCACGGGATCTTTGGCTGGGGCCAGTGTTGCGCCGCTGTCGTCGACCAACGTGAATTCCAGTTCCGTCGCGGCCATTACGGTCCAGCCTCGGGCTGCATATTTTTCCAGCACGGCCGCAAGCGCATGGCGCGGGTCGCCTTCAAACGGTTTGCCATCTTCGCGATGCATCACCATGGGCACCAGCGGGGTTGGCGTTTCCAGCCAAGGCATGGGCACCGGGCCACGCCCGGTGGGCAACAGGATGCCGTCGGCGTCGCCGGTGTCAAACACCAGTGGGGAATTTTCTATATCCGCGCCGAAGATATCCGCGTTCATGATTGAGATGGGCATACGCAAAAGCCCGGTGCCCAGCTTGTCCATGTGGGACGCAGGCACGCGTTTGCCACGCATCTGCCCGTTAAGATCGCAGGCCGCAACGCGGAAGGTTGCGCTGGCGGATATGTCCATGGGCAGGTTCCTTGTCAGACCTTATCCCCGGACCCTAGCCCGCGACAGAAGCCGCGTAAATGCTGTCGATCGTGGCACCAAGTGTGGTGTCGAAATCCGCCTCAGATTGCTGGGCCGACAGACCTTCGGTCAGCGCGCGGGAGAAGCTTGCGATCATGCCCGTGTTCTGGGACAGCCGCCCATTGGCCTCATCACGCAAATAGCCGCCAGAGAGCGCGACCACGCGCATGATGCGGGGGTGATCGACGAGGGATTTGTAGTGATTTGCCGTCTCAGGCAGGGTCAGTTTCAGCATCACCTGTTGGTCTGCGGGCAGGGTGTCGAGGTGTTTGTCAATCTCATCGCGGAGGATGTCTTCGGCCTCTGCCTTGTCGGCGATGGAGATGGTAACTTCCGGTTCGATGATCGGGATCAGACCATGGGCGAGGATCTGTGCGCCAACCTCGAACTGCTGCGCCACAATGGCGGCGATGCCTGAGGGTGACGCCGCATCGATGACAGACCGCATTTTAGTGCCAAAAATACCTTTTTCATTGGCGCGTGTCAGAAGGGCGTCAAGATCGGGCATGGGTTTCATTAGCTTCACGCCGTCTGCCGCATCAGCGAGCCCCTTATCGACCTTCAGAAATGGCACAACGCCACGGTTTTCCCAGAGGTATTGCGCCGAGGGCGTGCCGTCGATGTCCCGGTCCATGGTCATTTCAAACAGGATCGCGCCCACCACCTTATCGCCCGTAAAGGCAGGGGATTTGATGATGCGCGAGCGCATGGCGTGGATCATGTCGAACATCTCCGCCTCGCCCGAATACTGATCTTCCGTGACCCCGTAGAGGCCCAGAGCTTTGGGCGTGGAGCCCCCCGATTGGTCGAGGGCGGCGATGAACCCGGGGCCGGTTGTGACCTTGGCGGTTTGGTCTGATTTCGACATGGGGTCCCCCTTTGGATATGGCGATCTGAAATGCTCTTTCAGGCTTTAGGGGAGAGGGGGCGGGGTTGCAAATGTGGTGGCGCTAACAAAGGCGAGCGCTTGTTGGTCGGTTAGATGAGTATTTTTGGCCAAAAAGAAGGGGGCCCTATGAGTTAAGCGCGGCGACACCGGGGAGGGTTTTGCCTTCCATCCATTCCAGAAACGCGCCGCCTGCTGTGGAGATGTAGGTGAAATGTTGGGCTGCCCCTGCCTGATTGAGGGCTGCGACCGTGTCACCACCGCCTGCGACGGAGATGAGCTTGCCTGCCTCAGTCAGGCCCGCGGCGTGGGAGGCGGCGGCGTTTGTGGCAGCGTCAAAGGGCGCGATTTCAAAGGCGCCGAGGGGGCCGTTCCAGATGAGTGTCTGGCTGGCGTCAAAGGCCGACGCGATGCGCGCGACGCTGCCGGGGCCTGCGTCGAGGATCATGGCGTCATCGGGGCAGGCATGGGCGGGGACGGTTTCATTTGGCGCACCGGCGGCAAACGCGCGGGCGACAACAACGTCGGAGGGCAGGATGATTTCACAGCCTGACGCGCCTGCCTTTCCCATAATCTCTCGGGCGGTGTCGGCCATTTCGTGTTCGCAGAGCGATTTGCCAACGTTCAGGCCTTGGGCCGCAAGGAAGGTGTTGGCCATGCCACCGCCGATCACCAGCTTGTCGACGCGGCCGACCAGGTTCCCGAGCAGGTCGAGCTTGGTCGACACTTTTGCCCCGCCCACCACCGCCGTAACGGGTCGCTTGGGGGTGCCGAGAGCGGCCTCGAGCGCCTGCAATTCGGCCTGCATCAGGCGGCCGGCGCAGGAGGGCAGGTGGCGGGCGACCCCTTCGGTGGAGGCATGGGCGCGGTGGGCAGCCGAAAAGGCATCGTTGCAGTAGACATCGCCCAGGCCAGCAATTCGGGCGGCGAAATCGGGGTCGTTGGCCTCTTCGCCCGGGTAAAAACGGATGTTTTCCATCAGCAGCACTTCGGCGGCGCGGGCTTCTTCTGTCAGGGCCTCGGCCCCCTCAAAGGTTTCGATGAACTGTACGCTGTGGCCTAGCGATGCTTCCAGCGCAGGAACGACCTGACGCAAGGACATGTCATCCACCACCTTGCCTTTGGGGCGGCCGAAATGGGCGATGAGCATTGGTTTGCCGCCTGCGGCGAGGATCGCCTCGACCGTCGGTTTGATGCGGTCGATGCGGGTGGTGTCCGTCACGCGACCCTGATCGACGGGCACGTTGATGTCGACGCGGGTGAGCACGGTCTTGCCTGCGAGATCCATCTGATCGAGGGTTTTCCAGCTCATATTTGCGCGCTCCGTGGCCCCAAAATTCGCGTCTCTATTGGCTGCTTGGCACGGGCGCGTCAACACCGCTCTTTTACTGGCGCTTGGCAATCGGAGGGATAGGGCTTACCTACGGTTCAACCAACGATGACAGGAGAGCCCGATGGCCGAGATCAAAGACCCCGAAAACACCATCCTGATGGAACTCAAGGACGGCACCGTGACCATTGAGCTCTTGCCCGATGTGGCGCCGGAGCACAGCGCACGGATGAAGGAATTGGCGCGCTCGGGTGCTTATGACAACGTGGCCTTCCACCGCGTCATTGATGGCTTCATGGCGCAGACGGGTGATGTGGCCAACGGCAACATGGAAAAAGACTTCAACCTGCGCATGGCAGGCACAGGCGGCAGTGATATGCCCGATCTCAAGGCGGAATTTTCCGGCGTACCCCATGATCGCGGTACGCTGGGCGCGGCGCGCAGCCAGAACCCCGACAGTGCCAACAGCCAGTTCTTTATCAACTTCTCGGACAATCATTTCCTGAACCGTCAATATACGGTCTATGGACGCGTGATCGATGGGATGGAGCATGTGGATGCCATCAATCGCGGTGAGCCGCCCATGTCGCCGGACCGGATGATCAGCGTGAAGGTCGCCTCTGATGCATAAACTGGGGATCATCGCGGCCTGCGGGCTGATGGCCTGTCCTGCATTTGCCAGCGGCATCGATATCGAGGTGTCGGGTGTGGCCAATGGCACGATCTCCATCGATCTTTTGGATGATGTTGCCCCCAAGCATGTGGAGCAGATTAAGACCCTGGCTGGGCAGGGGTTTTATGATGACGTCTATTTCCATCGTGTGATCCGGGGTTTCATGGCGCAAACCGGCGATGGCGAGAATGCAGAGGTGGAAGACGGCAACACGCGTTGGGCCGGGACGGGTGGCAGTGACTTGCCCGATCTTCCAGCGGAGTTTTCCGATATCTCCTTTGAGCGGGGCATCGTGGGCATGGCGCGGGGCACAAGCCCGAACAGTGCCAACAGCCAGTTTTTCATTGTCTTCGGTGATGCGACTTTCCTCGATGGTCAGTACACCGTTGTCGGGCGCGTGACGGCTGGCATGGACATCGTGGACAAGATCAAGAAAGGGCATCCCGACTCTGGCGCGATCACGGGTGAGCCCGATCGCATGGTCAAGGTGACTGTGACCGAGGGACCGTGACGGGGTATGAGCCGCACAATACGCTAAAGCCTGTCGCGCGCGGGATTTGGCTGGTGGATGGCGCGCCTGTGATGCGTGCTTTTGTGCCGGTGCCAATGCGGTCCGTGGTGGTGCAGTTGCAGGGTGGCGGGCTCTGGGTTTACGCGCCCCATGCGCTGACGGATGGGCTGGTGTCAGAGTTGGCCGCGCTGGGGCCGGTTGATCATATTGTGTCACCCAACTCGGATTATGACGCCAAGGCGCGGGCTTGGGTGGATGCCTATCCGCACGCGCGTCTTTGGGATGTTGAAAGCCTGACGCCCGACGCCGCCGAGGAGGCTTGGCGCGGGCAATTGCATCAATTGGTCGTGCGGGTGCGGGCCGACAGAGGCGAGGCCGTATTTTGTCATCGGCCATCGCACACGCTGTTTTTTGCGGATTTGTTTGAAGTTCTGGAGACGAAGTTTCTGCCGGTCTGGTCGCGGCCAATCGTTTGGTTTTCGGGCACCGACGACAGTGGTGGACATTTGCGACCCACGCTGCGGTGCGGGCGGAAATATGATCACAAAGTTGCCCTTGGTCGGGACATCGAGACCATCATGTCATGGGGTGCGCGCGGGTTGATCCCGGGACATGGGCGGGTGTTTGGATCCCATGCGAACAGTCAATTGGAACGGGCGTTTCGTAAAGAGTTGCGCCCGCTGCGGTGGGAAAAGGCGTTCCAGAAAGACTGAGCCTGAGCCGCATGTCTTGCTGACCTCAGCGGATCAAGTTCACGCGAAGTTTGATCCCTTGGCGCGCCTCTTGCGGCAGGTGCCGGTTGAGGCGGCGATTGACGAGCGCGAAGATGCCAATGATCACCAATGTCAGCAGGATGAAATAGAAGGCCAGGATCGGGTAGGGGACGAATGGATTGAATGTCTTATCCGCAAAGTAGCGCGCGTAGTAGAGCGAGTCGCCGCGCTGCTGCCATGTTGGAAACCCGGAAAAGTAAACAAGCGTGGTGGCGTGAAAGAGAAAGATCGCCTCATTGGTATAGGCGGGCCAGGCCAGCCGCAGCATGGTGGGCCAGACAATCCGTTTGAAGCGTGGCCACCCGGAAAATCCGTAGGCATCCGCGCTTTCCACATCGCCTTTGGGCACTGCGCGCAGAGCGCCGTAAAAGATCTCTCCCGAATAGGCGGCTGTGTTGCAGAAGAGCACGATCAGCGCGCCGAGCCAGGCCGCTGACAGGGGGGCAAAGATCGGGGAGAGGGGCTTGATCGACAAAAACAGGAAATAGGCAAAGAAGAACTGGATGAAGAGCGGAGAGCCGCGGAAGATGAAGATGAACCATGCCGATGGTTTGCGAAGGGCCGGGTTGGCTGACGCCTTTCCCATGGCCAAAGCCGTGGCAAAGAGGAACCCGGCGCTCAAGGCCAGAACCCCGAAATAGACATTCCAGATCAGCCCCGACCCGATCAGCACGAAGTGTTCGCAGAGGGTGAAATCCCCCCGAGGCAGCAGCCGTTCTCCGAACCCGATACTGCGGAAAGCGTAGGCCGTGACCGTGTCCCAACAGCTCATGCTGCGCCTCCGGTGATCCCTTGGCCACGGCTGACCCGTGTCATCAGGCGTTCAAAGAATTTTTCAGACAGCCGTGTAAGCAGGAGGTAGAAGATCATCAGCCCCAGAAAATACCACATCCGCCAATCGCCATGGGGGTAATCTGTGAATTGAGGCCGCACCGTCTTTGCCAATTGCATGGACCAATAGGTCAGGTCCTCGACCCCCAGCAGAAACAACAAGGGCGTGGCCTTCATCAGCACCATCCAGAGGTTCGACAGCCCCGGCAGCGCGTAAAGCCACATCTGCGGGACAATGATGCGCCAGAAACTTTGGCGCTGTGTCATACCGTAGGCCTGCGCGGTTTCAATCTGACCACGGGGCACGGCATTCATTGCGCCAAAGAGGACTTGCGCCGAAAACGCGCCGAAGAGAATGGCAAAAGTCAGCACCGCCAGCGAAAAATTGTAGACTTCATGGATGTTCTGCGGTGCCGTGCTGAGCGGCAGTTTGGCGGCGGCGCAGACGATGAAATCATTGCCCTGGCGAATGGGTTCTGACCAATCTGGGCATTTGATCTTGTGGCGTATCCATTCAAGAAACTGATCAAGGGCGATCACGAAAAACATGAAGAATGCGATTTCCGGCACGCCCCGCACGATGGCCATGTAGGCTTTGCCAAACCACCGCAGCGGTGCAATGCGAGAGCGCGCCGCCAATGCCCCGCCAAAGCCGAACATGAGGGCTACGGGCGCTGTGATCATCAAGAGCACCAGAACCACCCCGGCCGCCCAGTAAAGCTGCATGTGTTTGCCCGTCGTGAAGTAACAGGCAAACCAGCGGAATGTATCCAGACTGGCCGGATCTGTGCAGAAGCTAAACATCGCATCCCCTTGTGTCGTCAACGGTCACCAATTCGCCTGACTTGTCAATGTGATCATTGGACTTGTCCGCCTCGTTTGCGGGCGTCAGAGTAATTGCCATGCAAAAGTCGGTTATCATCGTGGGTGCGGGCGTCATCGGAGCTGCCGTGGCGTACCGTCTGGCGTGCGCCGGGGCGCGGGTCACGATTTTGGATGCCGGGCGGGTCGGGGCGACGGACGCCTCTTTCGGCTGGATCAACGCGTCGTTTTTCCTCAGTGAAGATCACTACCGCCTGCGGGTTGAAGGCATTGCAGCGTGGCACCGGTTGCAGGCGGATCTGGACCTGCCGATCAATTGGTGCGGGTCGCTTTGTTGGGAAGAGGGGCGGCTGGAGGACCGGCAAGAGGCGTTGGTGGCCATGGGGTATGACGTGTCATCGGTGGATGGCGCGCGTTTTGCGCAGATGGAGCCGCATGTTGGCATGCCGCCGGCCACCGCGCTGCATTTGCCGCAGGAGGGCGTGGCAGAACCAGGGGCCCTGACGGCCGCGATCTTGTCAGCGGCGCAGAACGCGGGCGTGCGCGTCATGCGCGGGGTGGAGGTGACTGGGTTTGAAATGGCGACCGAACGCGTGGTCGGGGTGAAGACTGCGGCGGGCGCGCTGCAGGCCGATGACGTGCTGCTAGCCGCCGGGGTCGGATGCGGGCCGTTGATGACTATGCTGGGGCACGAATTGCCAATGCTGCATCGCCCTGCTCTGGTGATCAAGACGGCCCCCGTTGAACCCATGCTCAACCATATTCTGGTCAGTGAGATCGGCGAGGTGCGGCAGTTGCCCTGCGGTGCTTTGATCATGCCCGTCGTGCCAGGACATCAGGGCGACGAGAACGATGTCGTGGGTGATCTGGAAGCGGAGGCCGAGGCGGCATTGGCGCGTTTGCAAGCGCTGTTGCCCGGGGCGCCACTGACCCTGGCCGAAACCATGTTGGCGGAGCGGCCCATGCCGGGTGATGGGCTGCCTGCGGTGGGCCCGGTGGCTGTGGGGGCCTATCTGGCCGTCATGCATTCCGGCATCACGCTTGGCGCGATCATGGGGGAGCTGGTCTGCGACGAGTTGTTGCAAGGCGAGACGAACCACAGTCGCGCGTGGTTGGACGGGTTCCGACCCGGCAGGCCCGCGCTGCAGCCCTGAGGGGCTGGGTCGACGTTAACCGGCGCGTTGCAGCATGCCGAAGAGGTCGCGGGGGTCATCGGGGTCGGCCAGCAAGTCGAGGTCGAAGTAAAGATCCGTGCCTTTGATCCTGTCTCTCACAAAGCGCAGCGCGCTGAAATCCTCGATGGCGAAACCCACGCTGTCAAAAAGCGTGATCTGCTCGGCCGATATGCGGCCCTGAGCGGCACCCGTCATCACCTGCCACAGCTCGGTCACCGGGTGATCCTCGTGAAGTTGCTGAATTTCGCCTTCGACGCGGGTCTGGGGTGGGTATTCCACGAAGATATCTGATCGGTGCAGCACGCCCGCCGCCAGTTCTGTCTTGCCTGGGCAATCGCCGCCGATCGCGTTGATATGCACGCCTTCGCCGACCATGTTGTCGGTCAGGATCGTTGCGCATTGCTTGTCAGCCGTGCAGGTGGTGATGATCTGCGCGCCTTCCATCGCCTCTGCCGCAGAGTGACACCGGACAACCTCCAGCTCGATGCCCGCCAGATTGTCCGCCGCCTTCGCCGTGGCGGCCGGGTCTATGTCATAGAGCCGCACGGATGACAGGCCACATATCGCTTTCATGGCGAGGGTTTGAAATTCTGATTGCGCGCCATTTCCGATCATTGCCATCGTGGTGGCCCCATGGGGTGCCAGATAACGCGCCACCAGCGCCGAGGTGGCCGCCGTCCGCAAGGCCGTCAGCACCGTCATCTCGCTGAGCAGCACCGGATAGCCGGTATCCACATCCGCCAGCAGCCCGAATGCCGTCACCGTCTGCAAGCCGTCTTTCGTATTCTTGGGGTGGCCATTGACGTATTTGAACCCGTAGACCTCCCCATCTGAGGTGGGCATCAACTCGATCACGCCCTCGGCAGAATGGGAGGCCACACGGGGCGTTTTGTCGAACAACTCCCACCGTTTGAAATCGGCCTCGATGTAGTCAGCCAGCCCCACCAACATCTCTTCGATCCTGATATGATGCACCAGTCGCATCATGTTTTCGACGGAGACAAACGGAACCAGTGCTTTGTCAGAGGGGGGCAGTTTGGGCATCGAGCGATCCAAAGGCTTGAGTTGGGCGGTCAAAGACGCGGCGGCCAAGCGCAGAGGCGGTCAGGTCGACCATGGTTTGCGCAGTGCGGCCGCGGTCATCGAGGAAGGGGTTGAGTTCTGCCAGATCCATGGAGGTCATTAGCCCACTGTCGCAGATCATCTCCATGACCAGATGTGCCTCGCGCATCGTGGCACCGCCCGGCACGGTGGTGCCGACTGCAGGGGCGAAGGACGGGTCGAGGAAATCCACGTCGAGAGAGACATGCAGCGCGCCGTCTGCCTCTGCCACCGTTTGCAAAAACGCCTCCAGCGGTCGCGCGATTCCAGCTTCGTCGATGGCACGCATGTCGGCATAGTGGATGGCAGTCTTTTGCATCACCTCGCGTTCCGGCGCATCAACGGATCGCAGGCCGAGGATACAGATGTTTTCGTGGGGGATCGGCGTCGTCACCTTCGGAAACCCATGAAACCCCTCGCGCCCCGTCACATATCCCAACGGCGTTCCATGCAGATTGCCGGAGGCGGTGCTTTGCGGCGTATGAAAATCAGAATGGGCATCGAGCCAAAGCACGAATTGCGCACGCCCCGTGCGCGCCGCGTGACGTGCGACGCCTGCAACGGTGCCCAGTGACATGGAATGATCCCCGCCCAGAAAAATGGGTAGGCCCCGATCCATCGCGGTTTCACCCACCTCAATCAGTGCTTGTGTCCAGCCGATGGTGTCCGCGGGCGCGTGCAGGTGACCGGGCAGGGTGCTAGGGGCAGTGACAGGCTTGGGGTGCAGATCACCTGCATCTTCCACGGCATGACCCAACCCGGCCAGCGCGTCTGCAAGACCGGCCACACGGTAGGCATCCGGCCCCATGACACAGCCGCGCCGCGCTTTGCCTGAATCGATTGGCGCACCGATCAAAATGCAGGTCTGTGGGATCATATCGGGGTCCTTCAATGAATGTTTTGCCCGATACTTCGCCAATACGCGTTGATTGAAAGCGTATGAATTGTTTATTTTGTCTTTAAAATTGACAATTCGAATAGTGAAATCGCCGAAATGGATGATCTTGATCGTAAATTGATCTCTGCCCTGCGCCACAATGGCCGCGCATCCCTTTCTGATTTGTCGCTCAGCCTAGGCGTGACGCGCAGCACGGTCCGTGCCCGCATGGACAGGCTGCGCAGTACCGGAGAAGTGGTGGGATACACTGTGGTGCTAAAGGGTGATGGAGCCGTCGATCCGGTGCGGGCGTTGACCATGATCGCCATTGAGGGGCGCGGCAAGGATCGCATTGTGCGGCACATGGAGGGCTTGCCGCAGGTGCGGTCGGTGCATTCCACCAACGGTCGCTGGGATCTGATCGTGGAGATCGGTGCGGAAAGTCTGGAAGAACTGGATGATGTTCTGTCCCAGATCAGGCGGTTTGACGGCGTGTCGCAATCTGAAACCAGTCTGCTTTTGAGCACCAAGCGCGCCTCCGGTCCGCGACGTCTTTGATAAACGTCGGCCGAATTCTCGTCAGGAATGCGCGGGCTTCGACGCGGCCATGACCCAGAGCAGAGCCAGACCAAACGACAAAACCGCATTCCAACTGGCCATGGACAGCCCCGCCAGTTGCCAGGCGACCTCATCACAGCGCACGAGTGGCGCGTTCATGATCTGGTCAAGCAATTCTTCTGCCGACAGCCCGCCAATCGGTTGGGACGAACAGGTGCTCGGCCCCTCCCACCAATCGCGTTCCACGCCGGTGTGAAAGAGACCGATCCCGGCGGTGGTCAAGGCGGCGATAGCGCCCATGGCCGCCAAGACCCGGCCGGGCAAAAAATATGCTAAGACCCCGATCCCGATGGCAATGGCATGGGGGTATCGCTGCCACAGACACATCGGGCAGGGGGCGTAGCCAAGCGCTTGAAAAAGAAATGCACCGCCCAAAAGTGCGGCAGATCCAAGCGCCGCCAAGCCAGTGAGCACCCGATCCGTCACAGCCCGATCCATCCTTTGATCAGGCTTGCCAGGCTTGCGCCTGCAAAGATAAGCGTCCCGATCCAGGCGGTTCCGATAACGCCACCTAGAATGACCAGAATACCGTCCCGCTGCAAGAGCCCCATGGCAACAAGGACGACGGCAAAACCGGGCACGGTGTTGGTGCCGGGCAAAGGCACTAGGATCGACGCGCTGAAAAGCACCAGCGCCACGCCCACCAACCGGTCGGATGGTGCCCGGGTCAGCGCGGTCAGACGCGGTTTGCTCAAGGCCTCGATGCGGCGCAACCACGGGCCGGCGCGGCTGGCCAATCCTGTCAGGCTGTCCGACGATATTGCCCTTGCGCCCAGCTTGTCTGGCAACCACGGTGCGCGCCGTCCCATCAGGATCTGGACGGACACAAACATCATCGGCAGTGCAACAATCTGTGGGATGCCATAGAGAAACGGGATGCAGCAGGGCAGCGCCAAAAACAGCAGGAAAAGCCCAAACGCCCGCTCGCCCAGCGTATCAAGAACCCAGGCCAGTGTAACATCTTCACCGCCTGCCTCTTGGGTCAGAAGATCAAGCCGATCCGAAATGGCGATATCCTGTGTAGGGTGGGCCTGCATGGGCGTTGTCTCCTTGCCGCGGCACACCGTTATCAAATTGATTTCCACAGGACCAGCGCATCTGGATCAGAGCATTCGATAAAGGGTGCGACAAAACCCGCAAAGCCCCGCTTGCCCCGCATTGATGCGGGGTGTAGAGAAGCGGATGTGCCCAAGTGGCGGAATGGTAGACGCAGGGGATTCAAAATCCCCCGCCTTCACGGGCGTGAGAGTTCGAGTCTCTCCTTGGGCACCACTCCCCTTGATTGAATGAGTGTAACTGTCTTTGTTTGCTTCGTTTCAATCCGAACACACCAAGGGCACTGGTCGGGACGTGCCTTTAGATCAACCCAAGGCATGTGGTTGACGCAGGTGCTGAGCTGACATGAAGCCACTCTTCTGAAATCTGGTTCGCGCGGTTACAGCGCGTAAAGGTGGCGCGCCTTTGCAATGGTTTGATCTTGGGTCTCAACTGGCACATGCGGCCTTCCGCAGGGCACAAATTCCACTGTGAAATCGTCGGCGTTGATGCCCTGTGACACACTCTGTGGAACGTCTTGATAGCCTTGGAAATCCCTCGTTAGGAAAACGACACGCTCGCCTTTCTTGGCCTCTAAAACAAGACGTTTCTGCACCCACGTCTTTGACCATGCGGTCTGGCCATCCCCATCGCCGAGATAGATCCGTTCTGCGTCCCGGCGTGCAAGTTCCAGAATTGGCCCTTGGTCGTGCTGGTCAAAGAAAATGACATCTGCGGATTGTAGCCGCTGAACGGCGCGCAGGGTTTGCAATTCGGGATTGGCCGCCTCTGCGCCGTCGCCTGCATCGAGGATCGAAAGCGCACCCGGATGTGGTTCAGAATGGGACGCGCCTTTTGAAATGGCATCTTTGATCATGGACGCGGCATGAGATTCCACGCCGCGATCCCAAAGCTCTCGTGGTTTGCCGGAAAAGACCCATGCCCAGAAGGCACGCCGTTTGGCGCGTTCGACATGTTTTGACACACTCGGCCTCAGGCGCCCCGACAGAGCGGCCAGGCCGCCTAGATTTTGCGGCAGGGTTTGTTCAATCTGGGTCTTGATCTGCCGGGCCAGAACGGGGGCTGTGCCTTCGGTGCCGATGGCGATCACCACCGGATCACGATCCACCAAAGACGGGGTGGTTATGTCGCATAGATGCGGTTGGTCAACCACGTTGACCAGACAGCGCGCGGATTTGGCAATGGCGTGGGCGCTGACATCAATGGCAAAACAGCCGGTGGCCACAAACACCATTGCGGCCCCTGCAAAGAAGTCTTCGGTCAGTGGGCCTTTGTACCAGGTGGCGCGCCCTGCATCGACCAAAGCGTCAATTTCAGGGTCAAGGATTTGCGCGGCGAAAATGATCTTTGCGTCTGTTTTCAAAAGCAAACGGGCCTTTTGGGCCGCTTGTTCGCCGCCGCCTACGACGATCACGCGGGCCGCTGTTGTCTTGAGGAACATGGGAAAGGCTTTCATGGCGGGCGGTCCTTTACTGGGCGGCTTGCGGCAGGGTGAGGGTTTTGAGAAGGTTCGCGATTTCGGGCTTGCAGGAGCCACAATTGCTGCCTGCTCGCAGGGCATCGCCGATCTCGTCCACGCTCAACAGACCGTCTTCTTCGATGGCCCGGGTGATTGTGTTGATGCCCACGCCGAAGCACGAACAGAGGATCGGGCCAGGGTCTGGCACATTGGCGGGGGTCCGGCCGGTCAGGATGTGGTCCACTGGCTCGCCGGGGCGCGTGGCGATGTAATCGCGCATGACGGCCACGGGCTCTGCTGCGATAAAGAGTGCCGCGCGAAGCGTGCCCGCCTCATGAAAAGCGAGCCGATGAAGCGTGCGGGCCGGATCGGTAAAGGACGTAATCTGCGCAGCTGGCAGATTGAAAAGTCCACGCGCGGTGCGTTCCCAATCGTCGGGGGTATCGCGCCCGGCAAGTTCAACGCGGTACCCGGCCGTTGTGCGGGACAGCGCCCAGTATTCGCAGGTGGGTGCGGGCATGTCCTGGCAGACCGCGAACCCATACCACTTGGCGCACAGTTTTTGGACGGACACGACGCTGGCTTTGGATTCGGGTTGTCCCGACACAGGGTCGACCGCACCGGTCACCAAAGCGTCGATGCGTGCCGAAGGGGCGGTTTCTGCGGTCCAATGCATGGGCGCGAAAACCTGACCCGCGCTGACATCGCTTGTGATGCGGGCGCGCAGGATGCAGGCGCCATGGGGGCTTTTGACCTCCACCAGGTCGGCCGGGGTGATGCCCAGGGACGCGGCGTCGGACGGGTTGATATCCAGAAAGGGTTCGGCCAGATGCGACGACAGACGCGCCGACAGACCGGTGCGTGTCATCGTGTGCCACTGATCCCGCACGCGCCCGGTGTTAAGACGAAACGGATAGCGGCGGCCGGTTTTGGCGGCGGGGGCTTTATACTGCACGGGCAGCAGCTTTGCTTTTGCGTCGGCGTGAAAGAAGCGCCCATCGGCAAAGAAACGACCGCCCTGACGTGTGTCGGTCACGGGCCAGCGGGTCGGTGCGAGCGCGTCATAGTCTTCGTCTGACAGATCCGACAGGCCGGAGATGTCGAAATCTTTCCCAAATGTGCCTGCGATGGACGACAGCGCTGCGTGTTCGCGGAAAATTTCAGCGGGGCTTTGGTAGTTGAAAGGGGCGTGCCAGCCCATGCGCCGCCCAACCTCTGACAGGATGTCCCAGTCAGGGCGGGACCCGCCATGAGGGGCCAAAACTGGGCGTTGACGGCTGATCAAGCGGTCGGAATTTGTGACAGTGCCATCCTTTTCAGCCCAGCCCGCAGCGGGCAGCAGAACATGGGCCAGACGTGCGGTGTCTGTGGCACCGGTGATGTCGCTGACCACCACAAAATCGCAACCCGCAATGGCGTTGCGCACGGCGTCTGCTTCGGGCATGGACACGGCAGGGTTGGTGTGGATCACCCAAAGCGCTTTGATCTGCCCGTCGCCCACGGCGCGGAACATGTCCACCGCTTTGAGGCCCGCCGCCTGGGGCATCTGGGGCGCGTTCCAGAAGGATTTCACGGCGTCCCGGTGGCCCGCGTTTTCAAGATCGAGATGACAGGCCAGCATGTTCGCCAGACCGCCGACTTCGCGCCCGCCCATCGCGTTCGGCTGACCGGTCACCGACAAGGGCCCGCACCCCGGCATGCCGATGCGGCCCGTGGCAAGGTGGCAGTTGAGGATCGAATTGACTTTGTCGGCCCCTGAGGTCGATTGGTTCACACCCTGGCTGAAAACGGTGACCACTTTCTGGGTGCCGATCCACATATCGCAGAAGGCAGCAACATCTTTGGGGTCAAGACCGGTGACGCGCAGGTCGCTGGCCTGAGCTGTGTCGAGCGCGTCGCCAAAGCCATTTGTGTTTCGCAGGAAATCCTGATCGGCCGCGCCGCGTGCTGCAATTTCCGTCAGCAGATGATTGAACAGCGCCACATCGCTACCGATGGCGAGCGGTAAATGCAGATCCGCTCCATCACAGCTGGCCGTGCGGCGGGGGTCAATGACGATCAGCTTGGTGCCGCGTTTGGCTTTGGCAGCCAGCACGCGTTGGTGCAGGATCGGATGACACCAAGCCAAGTTTGACCCCACGAGCACCACCAGATCCGCCTCATCGAGGTCTTCATAGGTTCCGGGCACGGTGTCGGTGCCAAAGGCGCGCTTGTGGCCTGCAACGGTCGAGGCCATGCAAAGCCGTGAATTTGTGTCGATATTCGCGGTGCCGATAAAGCCTTTGATCAGCTTGTTGGCGACATAGTAATCCTCTGTCAGAAGCTGGCCTGAGACATAGAATGCCACCGCGTCTGGCCCATGATCGCGCGCGGTTTGCGTGAAACGGTCGGCCACAAGTTGAAGTGCATCGTCCCACCCTGTTGGCCTGCCATGGACCAATGGTGCGCGCAGCCTTTGTGAGGTGCCAACAGTGTCGCCCAATGCCAGACCCTTGGAACACAGCTTGCCGAAATTCGCAGGGTGATCGGGGTCGCCTTTTACCAGGACGCCGCCCCCGCCATCGGCGGTCAGCAAGACACCGCACCCGACGCCGCAATATGCGCAAGTGGATCGGCGGGTCAAAACGGGGCTTCCATCCATCATGCCGCGCGCCTCAGGGGTTCGTAGCTCAGGGGGGCGTGGGTCAGGCCGTTGCAGCGGCGTTCAAGCGGCCAGGCTGCAACGGCTGAGAGGGGGTCCTCGGGCGGATCTCCATCATGGGCATAGGCGGGGCCGAAGATCAGGGTGTCACGCATATTGCGGATATCTGTGGCGCTTTGGATCAGATCGAAAAACCATGTCCCATCGGCCGTATCGCCATACATGACCGCACCGATCAGGCGGTCATTTTCAATCACGAGGCGCTTGTAAATGCCCGCATTCAGATCGCGGTAGATGACGCTTTCACGCCCCATCGCATCCGCAAAATCGCCAGCAGAGAACAGATCACATCCGGTGACCTTGAGCTTCGTGGATAAGCTTTGCTGCACGAAAGTGGCCTTCTGCCCAAGCAGGGTGTCCGCCACCACCTTCGCCTGGTCAAAAAGCGGCGCGACGAGGCCGAAGGTTGCCCCGTTATGTTGAACGCATTCGCCAACCGCCATGATATCCGGATCAGAGCTGCGCATCTGATCGTCAACCACAATGGCCCTGTCGGTTGTCAGACCGGCATCTTGAGCAACCGACACTGAGGGTCGTATGCCCACCGCCATGACCAGCAGGTCGCAGGGCAGTTCCGTGCCGCTCTTCAGCCGTAAAGCGCGCACATGGCCATCGTCACCCAAGATCTGTTCGGAATCCGCGTTGCACTGGATCGCGATACCTTTCGCCTCAAGCGAGCTTTTCAGAAGGCCTGCTGCTTCGGGATCCAGCTGTCGTTCCATCAGGTGGCCCATGAGGTGGACCACTGACACATCCACGCCACGCGCGGCCATGCCGGCGGCGGCTTCCAATCCCAAAAGGCCACCGCCGATCACGACGGCCTTGCTGCCCGGGGCAAGGCCTGCCATGGTCACGGTGTCTTCAAGATCGCGATAGGCGACGACGCCGTTCAAATCGTGGCCGGGCAGCGGAATGATGACCGGATCCGACCCCGTGGCGATCAAAAGCTTATCATAGGCGACCGGGCCACGTTCTGCGTGCACGGTGTTTGTGGCGCGGTCGATACGGGTCACGCGTTCGCCAAAGCGCGTTTTGATGGCGCGCGTGGCGTACCAATCGTCGTCATGGGTGACAATGTCATCATAGCTTTTGTCGCCCGCCAAAACCGGCGAGAGCATGATGCGGTTATAAGTGCCGCGCGGTTCCGCGTTGAAAAGGGTGATGTCGAACCGGTCTGGCGCGGCCTCGGTCACGTGTTCGAGCACGCGGCCAGCAGCCATGCCCGCCCCGATGATCACCAGTTTTTCGCGTGCCATGACGTGATTATTCCGCCGCCACGGCGGCGGGCGCCGGAGCGGGTTTTTTTGGTTTGGCGCCGTGCTCATATTCCTCGAGGAAATCAAGAACCTCCTGGCGATACTTGTAGTAATCGGGGTGTTCGAGCAGGGCCTTGCGGGTGCGCGGACGCGGCAGATCGACTTCGGTGATTTGCCCGATTGTGGCGCGGGGGCCGTTGGTCATCATGACCACGCGATCAGCCAGCAGGATCGCCTCATCGACGTCATGGGTGACGCAGATGGCCGTGACCTTGGTGCGCGACCAGACCTCCATCAACACTTCCTGCAATTCCCAGCGCGTGAGGCTGTCGAGCATGCCAAACGGTTCATCGAGCAGCAGCAGTTTGGGCGACAAGGCAAAGGCGCGCGCGATGCCGACCCGCTGTTGCATGCCGTTGGAAAGCGAGGAGGCGGGTTTGTCCATCGCATCTGCAAGCCCCACACGTTCAAGGTAGTATTCGACCACGTCCTGACGCTCAGCCCGGCTGGCTGTGGGGTAGACCTTGTCCGCTCCAACAGCCACGTTCTGTTTGGCGGTCAACCAGGGAAAAAGGCTCGGGGCCTGGAAGACCACGGCGCGCTCCGGATCGGCGCCTGCCACATGCCGACCGTCGAGCTTGATTGCCCCCTTGGAGATGTCGTTGAGCCCGGCCGCCATGGTCAGGACCGTCGATTTTCCGCAGCCCGAGTGACCGATGAGGGAAATGAACTCCCCCTTGTTGATTTTCAGGTCGAAATCTTCAACGACGGTGAGCGGGCCCTTGGGTGTTGGGTAGACCTTGTGCAACTCGGAAAAATCGAGAAACCGATCTTCCACGAGGCCATCCTGCGCTTTTGCGACGGCCGTGGGCACGCCGTGGATCGGGGTGACATTTGGCAGGGTTTTGGTGCCTTTGACCTTGGCCTCGATGCCCACATCCATGAGGTAGTTGGTGATCTGCCCGCGCAGTGCTTTGAACCCATCGTGGTGGTTCATTTCGGAGCGATCGCGGGGCCGGGGGATCGACACTTTGAATTCTTCACCCAGCATGCCGTCTGGTGTCAGGGCGATGATGCGGTCGGCCAGAACGATGGCCTCATCCACGTCATTGGTGATCAAGACGCAGGTTTTCTTGTCGCCTTCCCAGATCGCTTCGATCTCATCGGCGAGGTTCGCACGGGTGAGGGCGTCAAGCGCAGACAGCGGCTCATCCAGAAGAAGAACCTCGGGGTTCATAGCCAGCGCACGGGCGACGTTGACCCGCTGGCGCATGCCGCCCGACAATTCCGCCGGACGACGCGATGCGGCGTGGCTCAGGCCGACCATATCCACGTAGCGCGCGACCTTCTCGGCGCGTTCTGCCTTGCTCAGCTTGGGGTACACGGTATCGACCGCAAGCCCCACATTCCCGTTCACCGTCAGCCATGGCATCAAGGAATAAGACTGAAAGATCACGCCACGTTCCGGTCCGGGACCGCTGATCGGAGCGCCCTTGAATGAGGCTGTGCCTTTCGACGGCTTGTCGAGCCCTGCAAGAAGGTTGATCAGCGTGGTTTTGCCCGTGCCGGAGAAGCCGAGGAGGACAAGAAACTCGCCTTCCTCCACTTTCAGGTCGATGTCTTTGAGGACATCTGTGCGGGCGGCACCTTCACCGAAGCTTTTTGAGACGCCGTTGAGTTCCAAAATAGCCATGTCGGTCACCGGTTGTTCGTGAAGGTGAAGAGCGACTGGATCGCATACATCAGTCGGTCGAGCAGGAAGCCGATGATGCCGATGGTGAACACCGCGACCATGATCTTGGCGAGAGACTGACTGGAACCGTTCTGGAATTCATCCCAGACAAATTTGCCAAGCCCCGGGTTCTGGGCGAGCATTTCCGCCGCGATCAGGACCATCCAGCCCACGCCGAGGCTAAGACGCAGCCCCGTGAAGATCAGCGGCAGTGCCGAGGGCAGCACGAGTTTGGTGATCTTGGTGTAGGTGCTCATCTTGAGAACCTTGGAGACGTTCACCAGATCTTTATCGATCGAGGACACGCCAAGCGCCGTGTTGATCAGCGTAGGCCAGAGAGAACAGAGCGTCACTGTTATGGCGGAGTTCAGGAAGGATTTCGCAAACCAGCCATCCCCGTCAGTTGCATAAGTGGCAGACACCACCATGGTCACAATGGGCAGCCACGCGAGCGGTGAAACGGGTTTGAAGATTTGAATGAGTGGGTTCAACGCCGCGTTGGCGTATGGTGAGAGACCGGCAGCGATACCAAGCGGGACGGCCACAATGGTGGCGATCAGAAAACCGAAGAACACGGTTTTGATGGATGTCCAGATTTGATCGTAATAGCTGGACGCGCCGGTATACGCGATGTTCTTCACGCGGTCGGCCTGACCGTTCTCAATCAGGCGTTGGTTGCGTTGCTCGAGGCGTTCGTAGAATTGCGCTTCCTTGGCGGCTTTCGCCTGGGCGTCTTCATGCAGATTGACGGCCTGTTCCCAGACCTGACCCGGACCCGGAATGGCGCCAAGCGATGTTTGCACCTGAGGGGCCATCGTGCCCCAGAGCATCAGAAAGGCTCCGATGGCCAGCAACGGAACGCCAAGAAGCCGCCAGATTTCGTTCATCTGTGCTTTGGGGTTGTCACCAGCAGCGGCGCGCAGGACCGGGGAAATCCAGCTTAGGCCAAGCACCTGGAACCATTTATCTGCGGCATTGATGCGGGTGAAGAGACGTTCGCGCCGCGCGTCCTTTTGCGCTTCTTTGGCGGCGTCAGACGTCAAGCTCTCTGGGTCGATGGCAGTCATGTCATTGCCTTCCTGCGGGATGCGGTGGGATAGAGCCCACCCTACGATCAGGCCGTAGGGTGGGGGGTTCGGCTTAACCTTGGACTTCGTTTCCGACCACGATCTGTCCTTCCTTCAGGCCAATCGGCAGGCTTTCGAGATAGGCATTCGGTGCGCGACCGTCATAGGGGATGCCGTCAATGATGTCGGCTGCCGGTGTGGGCGCTTTGAAGCCGTCGCTCTCCCATGGGAAATCGCCCTCGTCTGCCATGCCGTCGTCGACCAGAAGGCGCGCGGCCTCAAGGTAGATGTCCGGGCGATAGACCGATTTGGCCACGTCGACATACCAGTCGTCTGATTTCGCCTCGGAAATCTGGCCCCAGCGGCGCATCTGGGTGAGATACCAGATGGCGTCTGAATAGAACGGGTAAGTCGCGTTGTAGCGGAAGAAGACGTTGAAGTCGGGAATATCGCGCTTGTCGCCTTTCTCGAATTCAAAAAAGCCGGTCATGGAATTGGCGATCACGTCATAATCCGCGCCCACATATTCGGGGCGGCTCAGGATTTCCACCGCCTCGGGACGGTTCTGGTTGTCGTTTTCATCAAGCCATATGGCCGCGCGAATAAGGGCCTTCACGACAGCCTTGGTCGTGTTGGGGTTTTCTTCAGCAAATTCCTTGGTGATGCCAAAGACCTTTTCGGGATTGTTCTTCCAAAGCTGGTAGTCGGTGATGACCGGCACACCGATGCCTTTGAACACGGCCTGCTGGTTCCAGGGTTCACCCACGCAATAGCCATGGATCGTACCGGCTTCCAATGTCGCAGGCATCTGCGGCGGGGGCGTCACGGACAAAAACACATCCGCGCCGATCTGCCCGGAGATGTTTTCGGGGGAATAGTACCCCGGCTCAAGCCCACCAGCGGCCAGCCAGTAGCGCAGTTCGTAGTTGTGCGTGGAGACTGGGAATACCATGCCCATGTTGAAGGGCTCACCGCGCGATTGGAAATCCTCGACAACCGGTTTCAACGCTTCAGCGGAAATCGGGTGCTGTGGGCGACCGTCGTCCATGAGGGGGATATGCGGTTTCATCTGTTCCCAGATGTCATTGGACACGGTGATGCCGTTGCCATTCAGATCCATGGAAAAGGGCGTGATGATATGGGCTTCTGTTCCAAAGCCAATCGTCGCCGCAAGGGGTTGACCTGCCAGCATGTGCGCGCCATCCAGAGTGCCGTCAATCACGCCGTCAAGAAGCACTTTCCAATTGGCCTGTGCCTCTAGGGTCACGAACAGACCTTCATCCAGGAAATACCCGTTTTCATAGGCCACCGCGAGAGGGGCCATGTCGGTCAGTTTGATGAAGCCCAACGTCAGTTCATCTTTTTCGAGTTCGAGGAATTCTGCGTGACTGGCGGTGCCGACGAATACGGCCGCAACCCCTGCCAGAAGTGTCCTTGCGATCATGCTGTTTCCTTTCTTTGCGTGGGTCTCAAAAGATGTGAGAAACCTACGAAAAAAGCCGCGTTCAACGCGTGCCGGGTTCGACACGGGTTAAAAGCGGCGCTGCTTTGGGTAAGCCCGATCATTCGGGTAAGAATCGGTTGGAGCGTCTTTGCTCGTGAGCGCTATTTGCACAGTCAAACCGGCCGGCATGAAGAATTTTCTGCATTACTTTGCAGCTGCACCACCGGGCTCGGCGCACGTGCTTAAAATTTATGCATCATACCGGGGAAGGTTCAAAAATGCGCCCATCGAAAAATGCATCCCGTGGCAAAATCAACCTCCCTCCAACAGAGCCAACCGCCAGGGGTTCGCTGACAGAACCTTCGACCTTGGAGGATGCCGAAGGCAGATCATGGGCCACATCTTTTAGAGCGTCGCGGTAGATGTCGCTGCGAAACGTCGCTTGAGCGGATTTTGCGGCCGCGTCGCGATCCAGGCCAAAGCGGCTGGCCATTTGTCTGCCAATCCACTCCGCCTGGCTGCGCCAGGGAAAACCGGCCACGCCAGAGAAGAAATCAACAAATCCAACGCTGCGCCGGATATCGCCGCGGTTTGAGATGGTGAACCGACCGATCAGGGCGCATTCCACGATTTCCGGTGGTAGGTTGAGGTATTCTTTTCGGCTCAAAAGCTCTGTCGCCAATCCAAGCGAAGACGGATCGGCAAGCCAACGAGAGGCGCGCCAGACAGACCGAATGAGACGACGGGACAGATCTGTATTGTCGTTGATCCATCCCTCACGCACGGCCAGCACTTTCTCCGGGGCGAAAGCCCAGATAGCAGAGCACGGCAGCAACAGATCCGCCACACCCGCTTCCACAGAAGAAGATCCCCAGGGCTCACCCACACAGAAGGCATCGATTTCGCCTGCTTTAAGCGCATCGGCCATCATCGGCGGGGGCACCGTATGCACCGAGACATTCTGCGGCGCCTGCAAACCCAGCGCGGTCAGCCAGTAATAGACCAGTTCGGCATGCATGGAGAACGGAAAGGGTACCCCGATGCGCAACGTGTCTTCGATACTTGCAATAAGCGCTTTGCCAGCCTCACCCGCATCGTCGAAAGAAAATCCATGCCCGGCTGCGCGCATTTTCTGGCCGATCTCCCGGCTGACGCCGATCACGTTGCCATTCACCGATAATACTGACAGCGCGTGTAGCGGCGTACTGACCCCGCCGATGCCCAAAGAGGCGGCCACCGGCACCGGGGCCAGCATATGTGCCGCATCAAGATGACCAAAGCACAGCTTGTCGCGCAAGGTGGACCAGGACGGCGACCGGTCGAGCGTCAGCCGCAGCCCTTCTTGTTCGTCAAAGCCCATTTGTGATGCCGCGATCAGGGGGGCGGCATCTACAAGCGGTATAAAGCCGATATTGAGGTCCTGAAGGTTCACGACAAAAGCCCCGCGCTCTCCACCAGGGCCTCTGCCACATCCGCAAGGCGCTTACCCTGATTCATCGCCGCTTTGCGCAGCAGGGCATAGGCTGCGTCTTCATCCACGCCCTTGGCTTTCATGATCAGACCTTTGGCCCGGTCGATCACTTTGCGCTCTTCGAGGGCACGTTTGGTTTCGGCCAGTTCGGTGCGCATTCGCTGGAACACATTGAATCGGGCAATGGCAGCATCCAGCACGGGTTTCACCCGGTCGGGGCGCAAACCGTCCACCACATATGCCGAAACGCCGGCTTCGATCGCGGCGGATGTTAACGCATCGTCAGCACGGTCCACGAACATCGCCACGGCCCGGTCAAGCGGCTGCGAGGCGATCGCCATTTCTTCGAGCATGTCGCGGGAGGGATTGGCCATATCGATCAAAACGATATCGGGGTTCAGTGCGCCGATCTGACGTTTGAGGCTGGAGGCCTCCGTGATCACGTGGATGCGCTGAAAGCCCGCATCGGCCAGACTTTCTACAATCTGATTGGCCTTGTCCCGATCAGGTTCGACAAGGATTATGGAGAGGTCTTGTGTCACAAGCGCTTTACGAAACGTCTCAACCGGCAAGTAAAGCGCTGATGCGATATATTTTCATCGGATGTGAAATGCAGAGCGGACTTTGCCTGAAAATTAAGCGCTACTCGCCTCTCAGTACACGTCACGCTGATACCGGTGATCGGATGCCAGCGCATCAAGATAGCTCAAAGCGGCTGCCTCATCCGCGCCCAGGCCCGACGCGATGATGCGAAGAAGTGCCGCTTCGACGTCAGAGGCCATGCGGGAGGCATCGCCGCAGATATATATCGCCGCACCCTCTTCCAGCCAGGAAAACACCTCTTCGCTGTGCCGCTCCAGCAGGGTCTGGACATAGACTTTTTCCGCCCCGTCCCGAGACCATGCAAGTGAGAGATTGTTGAGCAGGCCCCCGTCGTGCCAGTCCTTGATCTGATCGCGGTAGAGATAATCGAGTGTCTCATGCTGATCACCGAAAAACAGCCAGTTTTTGCCCGCCGCGCCTCGCGCTTCACGCTCTTCCAGAAACGCGCGGAACGGGGCGATGCCTGTGCCCGGGCCAATCATGATAAGCGGCTTTGTGTCATCGGATGGCGGATGGAAATGGGGCGATTTCTGCACGTAAACGCCCAACATGCCGCCCGCCTGCAAACGTGCGCCCAAATGCGTGGAGGCCACGCCTTTGCAGGCCCGACCGTTGAGGTCATAGTGCACTTCGCCCACCGTCAGATGCACCTCGCCGGGATGGGCCTTGGGCGATGAGGAAATGGAGTAGAGCCGCGGCTGCAAGGGGCGCAGGGCGGAGGCAAGTGTTTGGGCGTCGCACGCACCAGTCATGCCGAGAAGATCCAAAACTTGTGCGCCCTCAGGCGGTGTGTCGATGCCGAGCGCCTCAAGCGTATTTGGCGTGACGGTGACAATGTCGAGCTTGGTCGAAAGAGCCGCCAAAAGGCGCGCAGGACCCGACTTCAACGCGACGGTTTCGCGCCCGGTCAAGCCCGCTGCATCCAGAACGGCCTGCACATCGTCCGGGCAGTTCACAGGCCACACGCCCAGCGCGTCACCGGCTGAGTAATCCAGATCGGACCCACCCCCTGCGAGGGAGATTTCAATGTGGTTTACGCATTTCGCGGAAGCCGGATCGCTCAGCGGATCGCAGGCGATAAGAGAGGCCATGAACGGATGATTTTTGTCAAAGGCGGGTGCGGGTTCGGCGTCGATCACCGGGCCCGCCGCGACGCCCGCAGACGCAGTTGCAAAAGGTTCCGACGTGAAGACGGATGTCTTCCACGCGCCGTAGTCATCATCGAAGTCCACGTCGCACGTCACCACATCGGCCACGCGCGTGGCGCCCAGTTCCGCCAGACGCGCATCAATATCCAAGGCACATTTGTTGAAGTCGGCATAACTCGTGTCGCCCAAGCCGCAGACCGAGTAGTTCAAGGACGCAGGCAGTTCGGGGCAATTATCGGCCATCAACGCTTTGAAGAACTTGGCGGCATTGTCAGGCGGCTCCCCTTCGCCGAACGTCGACACCACGACGGCGACATGGCTCATGGTGGTTAGATCGGCAGGCGTTACGTCATCGAGAACCGATACTTTCGCCTCAAAACCCTGGGGCCCGGCATATTTGCGCAAATCCTTCGAAAGCGCCTCACAGTTTCCAGACTGAGAGCCGTAAAGTACTGCCATCTCCGTCAGCGGCGCTTCCTCAGCAGATGCCGCAGCAGAGGCCGCAATGGCCGATAGCCCTGTCAGCAGACCATTGAGCCATTGGCGTTGCGCGGGGTCGAACGGGGCATCTTCGGGCACCAGATCGACCTGCGGTTCAGCCGCTGAAATCGCCGCTTCGATGGTTTGGGCGATGATCGGGTTTTGGGCGTTCATGATATGCGCTCCCTCAAGGCTATGCGGCAGATTGCAGTTCGCTGGGCAGAAGCGTCAGCAATTCGGTGTCGGACAAACGCCGGGCGAATTGCAGGAACGTTTCGTTGCCGTTGCGGCGTTGCAGGTAACTGCCGACCACATGTTCGATTATGTCGTATATGTCGCCGCTCGCGACAGGGCCGCAGAGCGGACGTGCGAGGCCCTGATCCTGATCTGATCCGCCGCCGATGACGATGTTGTATCCTTCCCCACCACCCGGCGCTGCCGCACCGACAAGACCGATATCGCCGATGTAATGCTGCGCACAGGAGTTGACGCAGCCGGTGAGGTGAATGTTGATCGGGCTGTCCAGCGTGAAGCGCGCCTCCAGATGCCGGATCAAGGAAAGTGCATCCTGTTTGGTGTAGGCGGCCGCGAATTTACAGCCCCATTTTCCGGTGCAGGCGACAGCGCCTGCCGCAAAGGCAGACGCCCGGGGCGGCATTCCGGCCGCTTCCAGCGCGTCACAAGCGGCGCTGATATGGGCATCGGGAATGTGCGGTATCATCGGATTTTGCCAAACTGTAAGGCGAATATCGCCCGCACCATAAGCTTCGGCCACATCCGCCAGAACCCGCATCTGATCGGTGGAAAGCCGACCCAGTTCCAGGGCCACCCCAATGTAGTTCAGCCCGTCCTGTTTCTGGGGGTGCACGCCGATATGCGCCTGCCGGTCGATGCGGGCGCGGGGTCTATCGTGTTCAGGCCCAAGCCGTTGCAGCGTGATGCCTGATCCGAATGTGTCGAGTTTTTCCTGACTCTTCTGGAGGAACCAGTCGACCCCTTCCTTTTCCAGCAGGTATTTCAAGCGCGCTTTCTTGCGGTTGGTGCGATCGCCATGTTCGATAAAGACGCGCAACATGGCCTCTGCCACATCGACCGTTTCTTCGGGGCGGCACATGAGGCCAGTATCACGGGCGAAATCCTTGTGCCCGGTGATCCCGCCCAAGGCGATGCGACACCAGATGCCAGGGTCGACACCCTGATCGTTTTTCTGCAGCTCAACGGCCAGAAATCCGATGTCGTTTGTGTCGCTCAGACAGGACAGCCGCCCGGCATTGTCGAACGAAATGTTGAACTTGCGCGGAATGCCCTGCAAATCCCGGCTGCGCAGGATGCGCGTGCTTAGCTTTTTGGCCTGGGGGGTCATGTCGATCAATTCGTCGACATCAAAGCCCGCGCTGGGCGTCACCGTCAGGTTGCGCGCGGAATCTGCACCGGTGCCTTGTGCGGTCAGGTTGGCCTCTTCCATGCGCTCAATCAGTTTGACCACGCTGCGTGGTTGGATTTCGCGCAACTGAAGACTGCCGCGTGTCGTCACATGGGAGTAGCCAGCGGCAAAATCATCCGCGCAGCCCGCCAAAGCCGTCATTTGCGCAGATGTCAGAACACAGGCCGGGGCGCGCAGGCGCATCATGTAACCGGGGCTGTTGGGGGCGACATTGAAGAAACCCAGATGGCGCAAAAGGAACTGATCCAAACCTTCGGCAAGGTGATCTTCCTGCGACCACTGTTCCACCGTGCGCCAGATATCGAGGGGGTGCGTCTTGTGCTTGGCAAGCTCTTCCTTGCACAGATCGTCAAGCGGCGTGCCGTAAACTGTTTCCTGCTGAGGTTCGGATTGCGCATCGCCTGCGCCGCCGCCGAAGGCTTTGTGCAACTCAAGGCGCATGATGACCTGCGCCAGATATCGTTGCTGTTCTTTGGTGAACCCTTGCGACATGGAGATCTACCTGTTTGCTGGTGGCCGCCCTTATGGATCGGGCGAAAACGTAGCTTTTATGGGGTAGAAGCTCAGCGTCGCGCTTCTGAAAAGGTAAGCGCTCCGTTGCGCGTGAGCGTTGATGATCAAGAATCCCTTTGGTTGGCAAGAAAGAGGTCGGGAAAAATCGAAAAAAGCTCTCAATTTTTTCGCCCTGCCTCAAAAATAGACGAAAATGAGAGGTTGACCGCTCTCTGTCCTGAACCTGAAGAAGGTCAAGCTGACCAAGGGTGCGACGACGCTTGGGTGATTGAACCCCCAATCGGTACGTTTGTCAGCGAATTTGCTGTCGCAGCACTGCGGCGTGCAACCAAATCAATCCCTGCGCGCCAACCCGCACCGTTTCAGGCTCTTCCGGCTTGAGGATCCTTCATAGCCAGGACATCCCCATAGGGCGGCGCGGCGTCCACCGTTTCGGCGACCGCCCATAACACCGGCGCGGAGGGGGCCGGGCCGGTTGGGGCGTCGAGGTCCGTGAGCATAATAATCAGCGACGGGTCAAGGGATTGCGCCTCTGCCAGAACAGGGGCGTAATCGGTGCCGCCGCCGGTGCGCATTTCCATCGAACCGAGACTGGAAGGGCTCAGAAATGCGGCTCGGCTGTGGACCTCGGTGTCGAAGCCCAGAAGATGGGTCTCAGCGCCGGTACGACGGGTGATGGAGAGGGCCTCGGAGGCGAACATATCGAGGGTTTGGCGCGGCATTGAACTGGAAGTGTCGAGGCAGATGACAAGCCGAGGGCGGCGGTCTTCACGCGCCGTGCCGGGCTCAAAAACGGGCTGTGCGCTGCCCGCAAGCCGCGCCAACGCATCGCGAGCGAGCCAGGCGCGCCCTGGCCGGCGATAGGTTGGGCGGGGGTGATGGGCCAGTGCCTTGTTGAGCAGACGGCGGAGTTTGATTTCCCACGGCACGGTTGCCTTGGGCAGATCACCAAAGCGCGTCATGATTGCGCCGATGCCGGTGCCTGCACGGGCACCTGCGCTCATGGCCTGTTCGATGCGGCCTGCCCAAAGCTCGGGTTGGGTGTTGTCTTTGCTGCCATCCTGCAAATCGGGTTTGAAACCTTGCGTTTTGGCATAGGTTTCGATGCTTTGGTCCGTGCCAGATCTCTTGTCAGCGCTCTGGCCCGATTGAACCGCTATTGCAGCGTAAAGCCGGTCACTGTCCCAATCGGCCAACACGTTGTCGGGGCGGTCCTTGGGCGGCAGCATGGCGACCATGTCGCCCGCGCGCACGGCAGGACGCGGCAGGGCATGGCCGCCTTGCAAAAGCGCTTCGTTGATCAGCGCGTCGCAGGCCAGATCGTAGCGTTCTGCGTGAAAGCTCGCGCCAAACCGCTCCCGCGCGGCCGCACGACGCATCGAATGGCGCAAAGCCACATGCAGAACATGGTGCGCGATGACACCAGTTTGCTCTGAAATGGGCAGGAGGGGGAATTCCGGGCCCAAACGGATGGTTTCGCCCTCTGTCACAGTAGGCCCATCCCCGTCGCGATAGCTGCACCTAAGGGCGAGGGCGGCAATCGCGGGGTCCACCTCTGGCAATCGGGCAAGCGCGGGTGCGGCGCGCGAGGAATGTGTCAAAACGCGCCCGCGTCGGCGCGATCTGCCGCGTATGTCTGATAGGCCTCCGAGGTGCGGAAGGCCTCAGCCAGGCCGTCAGACATGGCTTTGCGGATCAGGATTTCGAACCCAAAGCTGGTGACTTCGGCAAGCGGCAGGCCGGGCGCTTTGACGTGGCGCAGGTCGGCCATTATGTCGATGACATCGCTGATCGTTGCCTCCCGCGCTTCTGTTACCAGCGCATAGATCAGGCCCACCAACCCGTTGATGGATGTGGGGTAAAGGGACGCGCGCTTGGCTGCGGGGGCGTCGAATATTTCTTGCAAGGAGACCAGCGCTTCAATTTCAGAGGCGACCTGCGAAAACTCGGCGGCGGGGGCGCTTCCGACCGTTCCGGCGATCATGCGGTGGCGCAGGATTTTGTCCGGGACAGCGCCGACGATATCGCTCACCCGCTCCCACGAGCGCGGCGTGCACGCGATCATGTCGCCCCGGCGCAACGCGTCCTCAGTGGTGTCCAGCAGATCGGGTCGGGCGCGCAGGAAGGCGGTGACCAGCGGCGACAGACCGCGATCCACGGCGTAGCGTTCGAGCCAATCCTTGGCCTCTGCATTCACTTGCAGGTGGATCAGCCGGTCAGACAGTGCCGTGCCCATCTCATAGGCAATCGCCCCATCATCAACAGTGTTTCCAGCTGCGATGATCATCACCGACGCAGGCAGAACGTGCCGCCCGACACGGCGCTCCTGCAAAAGACCGTAGACCGTGGGCTGCAGGTTCGGAGACGCGGCGGTGAGTTCATCCAGAAAGAGGATCGACGGCTTGGCGGGATCGTCTGGCAGGTCTTCGGGACGATACCAGACCGTGGTTTTGGCATCGTGATCGTAGTAAGGCAGGCCGCGCAGATCCTGTGGTTCAATGGTTGTCAGGCGGATGTCGAACAGCGTGGCGCCGATGCGCGTTGCCAAATCTGTCACAACCTGCGTCTTGCCCACACCGGGGCGACCGTGCAGCATCCATGATGCGGTCAGGCGTCCCTCGCTTTGGGCTTGCCAGCCCGCGTGCAGCGTTTCAAGCGCATCGCCCGCGCTGATGATCTGAGCATTGACGCTCATGCGGTGGTCTCCAGAAACGCGGCTAGGCGGGCATGGGCAGAGACGCCGCGTGCCTCAAAGGCGACGGATCGGAAGGACACGCCTTCGCGTTGGTTGGCCAGGAACAAGTGGCTTTCGGTGAAGTCTTCATCAAAGAGACCCTTGCGGATGATGGCGCGCTCTTCTGCGGTCAGGGGCACAAGGCGCGATTTTCCCTCATCCAGTTGCAGGCTTACGATGGTCATGGGCGGGACGCGGACCATGTCGGATTGTTCCACTACCAGAAAGATCGTGCCCGTCTCGATCCCCCGCGCGGCGGCAAGCTGTGCCAGAATGCGACGGCCACGGAAGTTGAGCGTGTCCAAGGCGCGCGCGGCCTCGGCCTTGGTCGTCATTTCTTTGCGTTTGTCGCGCGGGATGCGCAATACGCGCAATTCGATGATGCCGATGGCGGCGAGCATCACGACGGGCGCCTGACTGATCGGCAAGGCGGCTCCGGGCCAAATGACCGCAGCGATGCCGAAGGGCAGAAGGGCGATGACAAAGCGCAAGATTTGGCTTTCGAAAATGGCGCGGAAGACGAAGCCCCATGTCACGTCCCGACGCGGCAGGATCATCCGGCGTTCTAGTATTTTGCGCGGGGCGGTGGGAAAGTCGAGAACGCTGGGGTTCCACACCGTGTCTGGGGAGAGGACGAAGAGGCTCATGCGGGGGCAAAATAGCGTGAAGCACAGCGCCCGCAACTGCAGCGCTCGGCGCGGAATCGAGGGCTTTAGCCCGCCGCGCCTTCGCCTGGCCCCACCCAGGGCCTGGCGAAATGGCAATTGCAGGGCTACTGCTCGGACAGAGTCCGGGAACCCGACGATAAAGTGCTGCCGTTTTGATGTTTGGATCGCCAGACCGGGGCCAGACGAAGGCGCTCTGTCGGATTAATAGAAATCTGCCGCAATTTGCAGCACTGACGCGCCGATATGGACACGTTCGCGTGTTGATCTGTTCACTCTCTGCGACCGCTGGGGTAGAGCAGTGGCAAACGATTATCCCAAATGACAAAGGAAGACCCACCATGCAACTTCAGGGCAAAACCGCGATCGTGACAGGCTCCACCTCCGGCATTGGGCTGGGGCTGGCAGAAGGCTTTGCTAAGGCAGGCGCCAACGTGGTGCTGAACGGGTTTGGTGATGCGGATCAGATTGAGGCGGATCGCGCCCGGCTCGATGCGATGGGCGAAGGCAAAGTGGTCTATGATGGCGCGGATATGTCAGATGGAGATGCCATCGAGGCCTTCGTGAAATCTGCCGAGGATCAGTTCGGTGTCGTTGATATCGTGGTCAACAACGCGGGCGTACAGACGGTGGAACCGGTGGAAAGCTTTCCCAAAGACCGCTGGGATCTGATCGTCGCCATCAACATGAGCAGTGCATTTCATACCGTGCGCGCGGCTCTGCCGGGGATGAAGAAGCGCGGATGGGGTCGCGTGATCAATATCGCGTCTGCCCACGGGCTTGTCGCCTCGCCCTACAAAACTGCTTATGTCACGGCCAAGCACGGCGTGGTGGGCTTCACCAAGACCGTGGCGCTGGAGGCCGCGCAGGACGGCGTGACATGCAATGCGATCTGCCCGGGTTACGTGCTGACGCCGCTTGTAGAAAAGCAGATCCCCGACACGGCCAAGGCACGGGGCATGACCGAAGACGAAGTGAAGCGCGACGTGCTGCTGGCGGCGCAGTGGACCAAGAAATTTGTCACTGTCGAACAATTGGCCGGGGTCGCGCTTTTCCTTTGCTCGGATGCGGCGGAAAACATCACCGGTGTGGCGCTGCCTGTCGATGGCGGGTGGACGGCGGCATGAGCGTGACACCTACCAGAGGTCCAGGACGGCGCAATACCGAGCACCGTGGCGTGAATATCGCGCTGCAGGGCGGAGGCGCACACGGGGCATATACCTGGGGCGTGCTGGACCGGCTTTTTGAGGATGACCGGATCTGGATTGAGGGAATTTCCGGCACATCGGCGGGCGCAATGAACGCCGTGGTGGCGGCCCATGGCATGCATGAAAACGGCGCGGAAGGCGCCCGCGCGCATTTGGAGACATTCTGGCGCGCCGTGTCGGACGCGGCGCGCTTTTCGCCCATTCAGCGGTCTCTTTTCGCCCGTGCGACCGGGGATTGGTCGCTGGAAAGCTCCCCCGGCTACATCTGGAGCACTTTCATGCAACGGGTGGCTTCGCCTTATGATTTCAACCCGCTGGACTACGACCCGTTGCGCGACATTGTCGAAGACATCGTGGATTTTGATCGCGTGCGGCGTGTCACCGGTATGGGCGTGTTCTTGTCGGCGACAAATGTGGAAACCGGACGCATTCGGGTCTTCAAGAAGGACGAAATCTCGCTCGACGTGGTGATGGCGTCGGCCTGTCTGCCCAACATGTACAAGGCCGTGGAAATCGACGGTGTGCCTTACTGGGATGGCGGCTACATGGGCAATCCGCCACTGTTCCCGTTCTTTCAGGGCTCGCCTTCCAACGACATCATCATTGTGCAAATCAACCCTGTGGAACGCAAAGGCACGCCCAAAAGTGCCGCCGAGATTCAAAACCGGCTCAATGAAATAACGTTCAATTCTTCGCTTCTGCATTCCCTGCGCTCGATTGATTTTGTGCGGCGGTTGCTGGATGCGGGGCAGCTTGATCCCGACCAGTACAAATACATGCACATGCACATCATCAGCGCCTGTGAGCGGATGATTGATCTGGATGCCTCATCAAAGCTCAACGCTGAATGGGCTTTCCTGCGCCATCTCTTTGAGATTGGGCGCGAGACGGCGGATGAATGGCTGACCCAGAATTTCGACAATCTGGGCAAACGCTCGTCCACCAACATCCGGGAGATGTTTGAAGACTACAAATTGCCCGGGACCGAGGAGTTGGGCATTGAGATCATCCCAACCAAACCTGCACCCCGTAAGAAAGCAGGCGGCGGCACGTAAGGACACGCCATGCTCTATCTGGCCAAAGGCGCGCTGAGGGGGGAACGGCCGCGTGACATCATAAGACGATCCACGATTGTGGCGCTGATCAGCTTTCTGACGCTTATTGATTTGTTTGGGTCTCAGGCGCTGTTGCCGCAGCTGGTTGTGGCCTTTGAAGCTGATCCCGGCGTCATGGGCTTCGCCGTCAATGCCTCCACGTTCGGGATGGCGCTGTCGGGTCTGACGGTGGCATGGTTTGCTGACCGGATTGACCGAAAGCGCGGGATTTGGGTCAGCCTTGCGTTGTTGTCCATACCGACCTTCTTTCTGGGCGTCGTGAATAGCGTGGAAATGTTCCTCGTGCTGCGGGTTTTGCAGGGTGTGTTCATGGCAGCGGCTTTCACACTGACGCTGACATACCTGTCCGAGCAATGCGATGTTACAGCGGCGGGCGGGGCGATGGCGGCCTACATCACGGGCAATGTAGCGTCGAACCTTTTTGGACGCGTCTTGGCCGTGTCGACGGCGGATTGGGTCGGGCTTGCCGGATCATTCTGGTCCTTCGCCGCGCTTAATCTGATGGGGGCCGTTCTGGCACTGGTGCTGATTGGGGCGCGCGATACTGACCCGCCGATGCGACGTGGATCGCCGCTCGAAGCCTGGAAAACGCATCTGTCCCATAGCGCGCTGCGGGCGTCTTTCGTGATGGGCTTTGTGATCCTGTTTTCTTTCGTCGGCGTCTTCACCTACGTCAATTTCCAGCTCACCGGGCCTTTGGGTGTTGCGCCTGAGCAGCTGGGGCTGGTGTATCTGGTCTTCGTGCCTGCGCTCTTCACCACGCCGATGGCGGCCAAAGCCATCAGCCGCTATGGGCCGCAGCGTATATTCCAAGCGGCGGCTGCTGTGGTGCTGGTCGGGCTCGCGCTGACCTTTATCCCAAGTCTCTGGCCGGTGCTGGCAGGGTTGGCCATAATTGGCGCGGGTACGTTTTTCATGCAGGCTGCGGCGACCGGTTTCGTGGGTCGTACTGCAACCACCGATCGCGCGGCTGCCAACGGTCTCTACCTGACGGCATACTACACCGGCGGGCTGATTGGAGCCTTCCTACTGGGCCAAGTGCATCAAATCATTGGATGGAATGGTGTTGCTGCGGTTGTGTTATGCGCAATTGTCGCCATGATACCCCTGACAAGACACCTGAGGGATCCCGGGCCCGAAGTGCTGCCCCGTCGATTGACGGACGCGCGCGGAGCCCCCGGACCTTGACGGCATTGAGGGAGGAAACGGGTGACGGCCCAGACAGTTTTGACAGCAGTGGAAATCTGGTGCTGGGTGGGCTTGGCTGTGGGCGTTCTGTTTCTTCTGTTCGGCATTCACCGGGTCGATGAGGATGCCGACGGTGCGGTGGCCTTTCGCCCGCTTCTGATCGTTGGCATTGTGCTGATCTGGCCTTTGGTGCTTTGGCGTTGGACCGTCCTTGCGAGGGGGCGCGACAATTGGCAAGCGCGCCACGTGCCACCACGAGCCGTGCACATGATCGCCGCGGTGTTTCTGGCACTGGCCGTGGGCGCGGCCTTGATCCTGTCAACGGCGCTCAAACAATCCTGGCCGGATCACATCGCACCTCAGCAACTGAACGGGGAGGGCAGTGAATGAGCGTCAAATACATCCCCGTTCAGTGGAACAAGAACAAATACCTCTATGACGGGGTGCTGATCGTCTGTGTCGTGCTGTTTTTGAACATCTACATTTATCTCGCGCCCGACGCGTTGGCCCACGAACGGGCGATCAATCCTGCCGTCCACAATGGGCGCGCCTTCGGGGCCTGTGCGTTCACCATGATGACGTTCATTCTGACCATCGGCCCTTTGGCCCGGCTGGATCGGCGATTTTTGCCGCTGCTTTACAATCGTCGCCACTTTGGCGTGTTGACCGCGCTGGTGGCGCTGACCCACGCGTTGACGATCCTCAACTGGTATTTCATCGGCGGGCCCGTGGACAAATATGAGGCGCTGTTGAACTCCAACCTGGCCTATACCCAAGTCATCGGGTTTCCGTTTGAATCTCTTGGCATCTTCGCGCTTCTCTGTCTTGGCGTTCTTGCTGCCACGAGCCATGATTTCTGGCTCAAGTTCCTCACCCCGCCGGTTTGGAAGGCCCTGCATTATCTGATCTATCCGGCCTATGCTGCCGTGGTGGGCCACGTGATGCTGGGGTCTGGGCAGGACGGGCATGAACCAGTCTTTGGCGCGCTGGTGATTGGGGGGTCTGTCACGGTGGTCAGCCTGCATGTGATTGCCGCGTTTTTGGAGCGCGGTCAGGGCGATCCGCTGGCTGAAGACGAAGGCGCGTGGGAACGCGTCTGCGCTTGTTCAGAGATTGAGGAAGGCCGTGCGAAGATCGCACTTTTATCCTCGGGTGAACGCGTGGCTGTCTTCCGTCATGAGGCGATGCTGTCGGCCATCTCCAACGCTTGCGCGCATCAGAATGGGCCATTGGGGGAGGGGCGCATCATCGCCTGTCTGGTGACCTGCCCGTGGCACGGGTTTCAATATGACGTGCGCACTGGCAGGTCACCCGCACCTTTCACGGAAAAGGTGCCCACCTATGACCTGCGCCTTGATGGCGCGGATGTGCTTGTCCGGACAGAGCCCAACCCGCCCGGCACCCCGGTCGACCCAGTGCCCGTTCCAGGTTCTCACCCCGAAGAGGTGTCTGCATGAAGAAAGAGCCAGCCTTCTTCGTGGGGTACATGCCGATGCCCAAGGCTTTGAAAGGGTTTTTGGGCTTGGCGAGCCTGCTCTTGATCCTCGCTTTTGCCGCTGCGGCCTGGGCAATTTCGACGTCGCAGAAAGATCCCGGCCCCGGGGCGTTTCGGTTTGACTACGGGCCTCAGACGCTGACCGGGCTTTTGGAACTGACGCCTGAGCCTATGCTGCACGTCACCCAGGGCACAGATCGTGTGCCAACCGGTCAGACGATCATGCTGTCATCAGGGGCCAAACGCGGGCTTGGCGGGCGGGGTGTGCCGCTTGATGGGCAGATGGTCAGTGTGCGCGGCATCGTACTGGAACGCGGCACTCTCAATATGTTGCAGGTTCAAGGGCGTGGTGATGCGCTCGTGGCGGTCGAGCAAGACGCGCCGGAGGTTGCTCTTGAGGATCTTGGCCGTTGGCGCCTGACAGGGGAGATTTGCGATGGCAAATGTCTGTCCGGGGCGATGCGCCCAGGGCGCGGGATTGCGCATAAGGCCTGCGCCAATCTGTGCATCATCGGGGGGGTGCCGCCGGTCTTTGTGTCGACGCAGCCGGTGGATGGTGAAGAGTTCCTGATGCTGGGCGGGCAGGGTCGGTCGGAGCGGCCGCAGGTCATGCTCGATATGGTCGGCGAATACGTCACGCTGGAGGGTCAGGTGGAACGACGTGGCGATCTGGTGATCTTCACACCAGATTACGACACGGTTGAACGGCCATGAGTGACGAGGCTCCGACACGTCTGATTATCTGCGCCGTCTTCACCGCGCTTTGCGTGCCGGTGATCCTCTATCTGTCGCCGTGGTGGCCGTTTCAGCTTTGGACCAACCAACACTGGCTTGCCGAATGGGGTCTGCATCCGCGCGGCAACATGATCAACCGCTGGGTGCGGGGCTGGGGGCTGGGGCCTTTTGCGATCCTGATCTGGGCGGCGGTTTCGCTATTTCTCTTGGAGCTGGCGCAGCGCATCAGGCGATGACTACATTCGGGCTCTCGACGTGATGGGACTGACAGATTAAGGCTGATCCGGCCACTTATGGCTCCCTTCCGGATGGATGCATAGAATGTCAGCCTTGAACCCTATGCGATGGTCCCTTCATGGCCGGTGAACGCGCCGCCATTTTCGCGGGTCTTTTCTCTGGCCTGTCCTTTGGTCTTTTCTGGATCCCGATCCGGGCACTGGAAGAGGCAGGGTTTGCCGGGCCTTGGGCCATGGTGGTGCTGGCGGGGCTGCCCTTGCTTTTATGCCTGCCGCTGATCTGGAGGTTCAGGGCCGTTTATGCCACGGCAGGGGCGTTTTCGTTGTCGGGTGGCTTTATCGGCGGCATCGCTTTCGCGCTCTATGCGACGGCCTTCATCTACACCGATATCGTGCGCGTCATCGTGCTGTTTTACGCGATGCCTGCCTGGGGGTTTTTGCTGGGCTGGCTGGTGCTGAAAGATCCGATCACACCAGCCCGCATCCTGACATTAATCTTATGTTTCACTGGGCTTTTCGTGGTCTTCGGCCGCGATACGGGGTTGCCCTTGCCGGAAAATCTGGGTGATTGGTGCGCTTTGCTGAGCGGCATGGTCTGGGCCGGGTCTTCTTTGTTGATCCTGATGAACCATCCGAAGGTCAGTTTCGCGGTACATGGCGTGAATTTCTTTGCCAGCGCGACGGTTGCATGCCTGATTGTGGCGCTGCTCCTGACAGCGCAGGGCGGTCTTCCACAACCGACTTTGGGCCAGTTTGAAGATGTGCTGATCTGGGTTGTGCCTGTGACGATCCTGCTGACCATGCCCGCCTGTTTTGCCACCGTATTCGCGCCCACCCGGCTCAATCCCGGCGTGGCAGGGCTTTTGTTCATGGCGGAGGTCGTGGTGGGGGCGGCCTCGGCAGCACTGCTCGCAGGCGAGGTGTTGGGCCTGCGCGAGATCGCGGGTTTGGTCTTGATGATGACGGCAGGTTTGATGGAACCTGCAATGATGGTGATCCGAGGGGAGAAGCAGACGTGACAGATGGCTCGTATATGAGCGCCGAGGCGCGCAGCCTGCTGGCCGAATTTGCGCGCGCAGAGCGTGAAGTGGCGACGCGAGAGAACATCGGAAGGCTTCGCGCTGAGACGCGGTCAGCTTACATGCCCCGGGCGGACCGCGCCTTGGCGCAGTCAGGGGTGCAGGTGGACGAAGTTTCGATCGGTGGACAGGCGTGCCTGGATATCCGACCTCAGGGGGACGTGCATGGAACGGTTCTTTACTGCTACGGCGGTGGCTACATTTCAGGCAGTGCCAGCGAAGACCTGATTGTCAGTGCTGTCCTTGCTGCCGGGGCTGGCGCGCGATTTGTTGCGGTGGAGTATCCTCTTGCCCCTGAGCATCCTTGGCCAGCCGCGAATGACGCGGCCTGGGCGGTCTATGAGGCGCTCTTAGCCGAGGGGCCGGTGGCGTTGGCCGGGGAATCTGCGGGCGGCAACCTGGCGCTCACGGTGATGCAGCGAGCTGTGGCAAAGATCCCCGCTGTGCTGCTTTTGTCGCCCTGGTGCGATCTGACCCACGGGGGTGACAGCGTGGAGGCCAATGATGCGCGCGATCCATCGCTGGGGCGCGCGCAACTGCAGGCGGCGGCGGGGCTTTATGCGGGGCAGGCGGATGCGGGGCTACCCGCGATTTCGCCTCTTTACGGGGCGTTTTCTGCCGATGGTCCACCGGTGATGATCACAACAGGCACCCGGGATATTCTGCTCAGCCAATGTACGGAACTGGCGCGGCGCATGGCAGCGGCGGGGCAGGCGGTGCGGCTCGACGTTTATGACGGGCTTTGGCATGTGTTCGAGTTTTACGATGAGTTGCCTGAGGCAGCGGCGTCCCTGCAGGCGGGGGCGGCGTTTTTGAAGATGCATTTGCGCGACTGAGCCGCCCGTCCGTCCTGACGGGCTGTCTCGCTACCACTGCGCGCCTGCGTTGATCTGGATGTCTTCCATGGTGAGCGATGGGGCGGCATCGGAACAGGCGAAGGCCACGAGGGCGGCGATCTCTGACGCTTGGACAAGGCGGTTTTGCGGGTTGGAAGCGGCGATATCGGCGATTTCGTCTTCTATGGTGCGCCCAGTGGCTTCTGCCATCTTTGCCGCACTCGCGCGCAGCATATCGATGTCCACCCATGTAGGGCTGATCATAACGCAACTCACCCCTTGCGGCGCGCCTTCCAGGGCGACAGATCGGGTCAGACCCAAAAGCCCGGCCTTGGAGGCGCAATAGGCCGGGTAATCCGGTTTCGCAGTCCGCGCCGCGGTGGAGCCGATGTTGACAATCCGGCCCCAGCCCCGGGCGATCATGCCGGGCAGGCAGGCGCGGGTTGTCAGGAACGGGCCAGTGAGGTTGGTGTCGATCACCGCGCGCCACGCCTGCAACCCGTGATGGGAGGTGGTTTGGTGTAGGGTGATGCCGGCTGCGTTGACCAGAATGTCGACGGGGCCGAGAGCATGGGTGACGCCGTCCATGAAGCCTTGGACCGAAGCCTCATTGGTCACATCAAGCGCGTCCACATGCACGTCCGGGCTGACCTCAGCTTGCATGCGCGCGCGCTGGCCCGGGTCGCCCCCGCGCCGCGCGCCGATGGCCACGCGCACGTCCTGGCGCGCCAGAGCCTCGGCCACGGCCAGCCCGATCCCCGCCAGCCCACCTGTTATGACAGCCACTCGCCCTGTCATGGGTGTTTGTCGATTTCGCCGCGGATCCAAGCATCCAGATCGCCCGGTCGACGCCCGCCAGCCATGTATTCGTTAATGATCGTGAGCATTTTGTCCTTTCCGAAAGACGGATAGTGCCCGGCATGCACCGTGCGCACGGGCAATTCGCGCAGTCGATTCAGGCTATCGGCAAGGTGATCAGCGTTGGAATGATACAGGTCATCCAGAAGCTCACCATCATAAATCACATCGCCCGAAAAGAGCAGCCCCGTGTCCTTTTCATAAAGCGCGATGGAGCCCGGAGAATGGCCGGGCAGGTGGAAGACATGGAACACGCGGTCGCCCAATTCGATCACGTCACCTTCGTTCAGCAGATCGGTGATGGGGGCAGGGCGGACGAAGTAATCTTCATAGCGAAACCCTTTGTAAGGCAGCGCCGCGAAAGCCTCGGCCCGGACATAGCCGGTATCCGCAACTGTGTTGGCAGCCGTTGGCGCGGCCATGGTGGCGGCCTCAGCAGGGTGGCAGCAGCGGGTTTTGAATTCATAAAGCCCGCCCGAGTGGTCGAAATGGCTATGCGTAACGATGGCGGTGACGGGTCTTTCGGTCAGTTGCGTCATCTCTTCCAGCATCGGCCGCACGCCCATACCTGTGTCTATCACCAGATCGCGATCCCGCCCGCGCACATGCCAGATGTTGCAACGCAACCAATCAGCCATGTGGGGCTCGTAAATGCGCGAAACGCCGTCGCCCAGATGTTCCACAGTAAACCAGTTCTCGGCGATGGGTTTGGGCATGCAGGTATCCATTCAATGACCGGGGAAGACTGCACCAGACCGGCCCGCTTTGCAAAACCCTTCAAAAAATTTGAAAACTTCAACGACTCGGGTAAGGTCAGACCCCAACGGGAACCTGTCTGACAGCGATTGTTGGGCCTGCGATGCGGGACGGCAACGGACGAGATTCCTTTTGATAAACGGCGGCGAGTGTGTTTTTGTTGACTCGTCAGTCAATAAAAAAATGACAACTAATAAGTGGAAACAGGGAGACTTCACATGAAAACGACAACGCTTCTCGGCTCTGCCGTGCTGAGCCTTTGTTTGGCCTCGGCAGCCTCTGCCGCAGATCCGATCAAAATTCCGATTAACGAATGGACGGGGCAGCACGTCTCGGCCCATATCCTTGGCACGCTATTTGAAAAGGCGGGCTATGAGGTAGAATACGTGACCGCTGGCGCCGTGCCTCAGTTCGCCGCCATTTCGCAGGGTGAGCTGCATGTGCAGCCGGAAACCTGGACCAACAACGTGGGCGATATCTATCCTAAAGCCGTTGAGGCGGGCGATATTGTCGTGGTTGGTGATCTGGGCCTGACACCGCAGGAGGGCTGGATCTACCCGCCTTACATGGAAGAAAAGTGCCCTGGGCTGCCCAGCTACGAGGCGCTTTATGATTGCGCACAGGCATTTGCCGCTGCGGATACGTTCCCCAATGGTCGCCTGATCACATACCCCGCCGATTGGGGCACGCGCTCCAAGGACGTGGTAGAGCAGATCGGCATTCCCTTTGCCCCCGTAGCGGGCGGTTCCGAGGGCGCGATGATCGCGGAAATCAAAGCCGCCGTGGCCGCGGAAGAGCCCATGCTGATGATGTTCTGGCAGCCTCACTGGCTCTTTGCCGATGCCGAAATGAATTGGGTTGAATGGGATGCGGCAGACGGCGAATGCCTTGAGGAAAGCGGACAGTCCAAGGGCAATGCTTGCGGGTTCCAGCAGGCGTCTATCTCCAAGATCGCCTACAAGGGCTTTGCAGACAGCCACCCCGGTGCGCATGCCATCTTTGAAGCCTATTCCATTGGCAATGACGTGCAAAACGTCATGATGCTGGAGATCGACCAGAAAGGCCGTGATCTCGAAGAGGTGGTGGCCGAGTGGGTTGGCGCGAATGAAGCAACCTGGGCCCCGTGGGTCGAGGCTGGCAAAGCGGCGAAGTAAGCGCGCACTGCGCATGTAACTTATGCGGGGCGGGCCGAAACGGCTGGCCCCGCAGTATTGCAGGCTCACAGGGACACATGTGATGAACAAAAGCCAGGATCAAAACCTGGGCGAGGTGAAGCTTTCCTGCCGGGATATCTGGAAAGTCTATGCCGGGGAAAACGCGCCTTATTTCAAATCGGAAGTCGGCAAGGGGGCCACCCCTGACTTGTGCGCCCGCATGCGCGGGGACGGCGCGATTCCAGCGGCGGCGGATGTCAGCTTTGACGTCCATGTGGGCGAGATTTTTGTCATCATGGGGTTGTCGGGTTCGGGCAAATCCACGGTGGTGCGGTGTCTGTCGCGGCTGGTGGAGGCCACCCACGGCGAAATCCTGTTGGATGGTGAGGATCTCCTGCAGAAATCAGACAAGGACCTGATTGATATTCGTCGCCACAAGATGGGGATGGTGTTTCAGAACTTCGGGCTGATGCCGCATCTGAGCGTGTGGGACAACATTGCGTTTCCTCTGTCATTGCAGGGCGCGGGCAAGACAGAACAGCACGAAAAAGTGGCGCGCGTCATAGAATTGGTGGGCCTTGAAGGTCGAGAGACATCTTTTCCCAGGCAGCTTTCCGGCGGTCAGCAACAACGCGTCGGCATCGCGCGCAGTCTTGCCATTGAGCCGGAGCTTTGGTTTCTTGACGAGCCCTTCTCGGCGCTCGATCCGCTCATTCGTCGCCAGATGCAGGATGAGTTTCTGCGCATTCAAAAGACGTTGCAGAAATCCATCGTCTTCATCACCCATGACTTTCTGGAGGCGCTGCGGATTGCGGATCGCATGATGATCATGCGCGATGGGCAGGTGGTGCAGATGGGCAGGCCTGCCGATCTGATCGTGAACCCGGCGGATGATTATGTACGGGAGTTCACTGAAGAGGTGCCCATGGTGCGGGTGCTAACGGCAAATGACGTGCTGGATGGCAAAGCTAAGCCCGGCAAGGCGATGCCAGAGAAAGACTGCACATGCTCGGTTGAAGAATTGCTGCCGCTTCTGGCGGAAAGTAAGGCTGGTGTGAAGGCGATGAAGGGGGGCGAGGCCGTGGGCATCGTGACCGCCTCCAGCGTGATCGCAGCACTGGCCGCCGATCGGGGGGCCGCGTGATGGCCACCACGCCCCTGCGTATGCTTTGGGTTGGGCTTGTGGCCATGACCTTGGCGATGCTCTTCATGTCTGATGCCGCCAAGTGGCTGATCGAATACCCCGATGGTTGGGTGCTGCCAATCACGCCCTGGCTCAATGCGGCGATGGATTGGGTCGTGGCCGCGTTCGGACCGGCATTCAAGAAATTCTCATTGCTTATGGACATTCCCATGAGCGCCGTGCGGGATTTCCTGCAGTGGTTGCCGTGGTCGGTGACTTTGGTGCTTTTGACCTTTGTCGCCTATGCCGTGTCCGGTCTTGGCCTCGCCACATTCACATTTCTGGCCGTGCTTTACATGGTTGTGATCGGCTATTGGCCGGAGTCGATGAATTCGCTGTCACTCGTTGCCATTTCTGTGCCCATGGCGGTGGGTCTTGGCTTCGCACTTGGGGCTTTGTCGTTCTTCTCTGACCGTGCTGAGAGGGTGATCAAACCGGTGATGGATCTGCTTCAAACGGTGCCAGCATTTGCCTATCTTTTGCCCATCCTGCTGCTTTTCGGATTTGGCCCTGTGGTGGGTCTTATCGCGTCGATCCTCTATGCCTTCCCGCCGACTGCGCGCAACACCATGCTTGGCCTGCGGCGGGTTCCTGATGAAGTGATTGAGGCCGGGCTGATGTCCGGCGCCACGGGCGCCCAGCTTTTCTGGCGCGTGCGCGTGCCGTCGGCGCAGCGACAGATTTTGCTTGGCGTGAACCAGACGACGATGGCCGCATTTTCCATGGTGATCATTGCTTCGATTATCGGCGGGACGGCGGATATTGGCTGGGAAGTGCTTTCAACCATGCGCAAGGCGCAGTTTGGGGAAAGCCTTTTGGCGGGGATCGTGATCGCGCTGATGGCCATGGTGATGGACCGGATCACAGCAGCTGCGGCGGAGGCCGAACCCAAGGAACCGATCCTCAACGAACCCTTTCATTCGCGCTATCGCATGTGGCTGATCGCGGTTGGGCTCGCGGGTGTGACGGCGATCCTGGCGCAGCTTTTCCCCGCGCTCAGCAGCTACCCCCGCGCGTGGGAGATTTTCCCGGCGAGCTATCTCAATGACGCGGTCACCTATGTGGTGGTGGAGTACAAAGATGCGATCAACTCGATCAAGACGGTTGCGTTCTTCTTCATCATGCTGCCGGTGAAGATCGGGTTGAATGAAACGATCAGTCCATTCAGCTGGGGGTTCGAGTTTACCACGCAGCTGCGCCTTGGCTACGGTGTACTGGCTGCGGTTCTGGTGCTGTGGGTGGAACGGACCAAGGGAGTTGGCGCAGCGGTGGCGGTGCTGTTCGCGCTGACGCTGATTTACTTTGGCCTGACCCGCATGCCATGGCCCGCGTTGGTCGCGATGGCCGCGCTTTTGTCGTGGCAGCTTTCCGGGCCAAAGCTGGCGATCGGCACGGCGCTTGGGCTGATGTTCCTCATCGTCTCCGGCGTTTGGCCGCAGGCGCTTTTGTCGATCTATTTGTGCGGTCTTGCGGTGGCGCTGTCTTTTGCCATCGGGGCGGGTTTGGGTGTATTGGCGTCGGAATTTGAGGGTGTCTCCAAGGTGCTGCGCCCGATCAACGACACGCTGCAGACAATGCCTCTGTTCGTCATTCTGATCCCCTTCCTGATGATCTTCAAAATTGGCGAATTTACCGCGATGCTGGCGATAATGGCCTATGCCATCGTGCCCGCCATCCGCTACACCGAACACGGGCTGCGGTCGGTACCTGCTCATGTGATCGAGGCCTCCACTTGCATCGGTTGCACGCGGATGCAGCAACTGTGGCGCGTGAAGCTGCCGTTGGCGTTGCCGGTGATGATGCTGGGGCTCAATCAGACGATCATGTACGGGATCGCGATGCTGGTGATTGCGGCCCTTGTGGGCACGAATGGGCTGGGCCAGCAGGTCTATATCGGGCTGGGTGACGGCGATTTCGGTGTGGGCATCGTGGCGGGCATTGGCATGGCGATCATTGCGATCATCGCCGACCGCCTCACCGCCGCCTGGAGTAAGAAGCGCCAGGAAGAGTTGGGACTGGAAGCGGAGTAGAGCAATGGCGTTGGGCGTGTTGGATGCACAGGATTTCGACTTTCCAGTTCCCATCGCCTACGGGCCGGGTCGACTGGATGAGATTGCATCCCTTTGCGCGCAAAATGGGGTAGAGCGCCCTTTGATTGTCACCGACCGGGGCAGCCGTGATTTGCCGTTTATCGGGCGGCTTGCCAGCTTGCTGAGCGCGGCAGGCCTGACAAACGCGATCTTTTCCGACATATCCCCCAACCCACGCGATGATGAGATCGAAGCGGGCTCTGAGGTCGTGCGCGCGGGCGATCATGATGCCGTGATCGCCATCGGCGGCGGGTCCGCGATGGACGGGAGTAAGTCGATTTGCTTCACGGCCCATAGCGGTCATGCGATCGCGGCCTTTAACTACGACACACCCGCGCCCGACGTTACGGCCCCGTTTCCTAAGCTCATCACCATTCCCACAACGTCGGGGACTGGGGCGGAGACGGAAAGCACCGCGATGGTGACAGATACGGGTAAGGGCATGAAGTTCTGTGCATGGCATCCCGATTTGAAGCCGTGTGTGGCGCTTTTGGACCCCGAACTGACCCTTGGTTTGCCGCCTCACTTGACGGCCTGGACCGGTGTGGATGCGCTGACCCATGCGATTGAGGCCTATATCGTTCCCGACTTTAACCCGCTCTGTGACGCGATGGCGCTGGAGGGTTTGGCGCTCATTGCAGGGGCGTTGGAGCGGGCTGTGACGCAGCCCGATGATCTGGAGGCGCGAGGGCAGATGCTGCTTGGCTCATGTCTGGCGGGCATCGCGTTTCTAAAAGGCCTGGGTCATGTCCATGCCATTTCTCACATGGTGGGGGCGGAATATGACACGCAGCACGGGCTCACCAACGCCATCGTGCTGCCGGTGGTGCTCCGCTACAACCTGCCGGACTTGCCGGAGAAGACGCGGCGGATGGCGGAGGCGATGGGGCTGGGCGCGCAGGACTGGCAGGCATTTTGTGCGGCAATTGAGGGGATTTTGGATCGGTTGGAGATCCCTAAAAGCCTGTCAGAGCTTGGGGTGGAGATGGACAGTGCTGAGCGGTTGGCTGGCAAAGCCTTGCTGGATGCGGCGGCTGGCACGAACCCTAGGCAATCTAGCGTGGCAGAGATGCGTGCGTTGATTGAGGCGGCGATTTCTGGGGCAAGGTAGGGCTCATCAGTCCTGACGGACTGCCTCGCCGGGCACCCAATTCATGATCGCGCTCACTATCCTTTCCGGCGCTTCTTCATGGGCAAGATGACCCAAGCGATCCAGTTCTATGTAATGCGCATTGGGCATTGTCTGAGCCGCGCGTTTGGATACAGCGGGCGGCACGGCCATGTCTCCTGCGCCCGCAATCAGGAGCGTTGGCGTGGTTTGCGCAAAGAGCCGCGCGGTGAGCAGATCTACATCCCATTGCGCCATCATCTGCAATGTGCTGTCCACATGGGCGTAATCGGAAAAGAGCTTTGTATAGCATTGCAGGCTTTCGTCCGGCACCTCAGACCCCGTCGTGCCAATGAGGCTGCGCACGCGAGGCAAGGCCTGTCCGCCCATGGTCAGCGCCATCGCCGTGAACGGGTTGAGCGCGAGCATCTTGGCCATGGTCGGAAAGAGCCAACCCGCGATCCCTTCGAAAGGCTCCAAAGCCGCGTTGATGCCCACGACGCGCGATGGATGATCCAGCAGAGATGCCAGATGCAGGCCAAGCGCACCCCCGGCGGAGTGACCGATGATCAGATCGGGTCTCCAGCCCTGATCCTGCAGCAGACTGAGGACATCCTGTGCCATGTGATCCAGGCTGAGCCGCCTCTTTGTGCCCGCGCGGGTGAACCCCTGACCGGGCAGGTCCAGCGCCACGATATGATAATCTGCGGCCAAAAGAGGCATCAGCCCCGCCCAGCTATGGGTTGAGCCGCCTGCACCATGGAGCATCAGGATGGTATTGCCCTGTCCCATCTCCACCACATGCCAGTCATGAGGGCGCATGCGGACAGATCGGGCATGATCGGCCAGTGGCCAATCCGCCAGGTCTCGCGCGCGGTCCATTATCCTGTCAGGGCGGCATCCGTCGCCGCGCTGATCGTGCGGGCATCGGCGCGGGGCAGGGGCAGGTAATCGCCGTTCAGCCAGCCCGCCAGTTCCGCGCCTTCGCGGCCCGGGCGATTGGCGGTGTCGATGACCACTGATTTCAACCCTTGGCTTGCAACCGCATGGGACATCGCTTGCGCATCTTCACGCGCCTGAGCGCGGCCTTGCGTGCCACCCAGCCCCACATTGGCCCGCCCATCGGTGAGGATCGCCAGCGCGGGAGAGCTGCCCCGCACGCGTCCCAGTTCCGCCATCTGAAGTGCAGCCTGAAGGCCCGAGGCGAGTGGCGTGCCGCCCCCGCCGGGCAGTCCTGAGAGCTGTTTTTTGGCCTGCACGAGCGAGCGCGTTGGCGAGAGCAGGATTTCCGCCCCGTCACCCCGAAAGCCGATCAAGGCCACCTGATCGCGCTTGGCGTAGGCCTGCGCCAACATCATTTCCACCGCGCCCTTGGCTTCAGACATGCGCGCCATAGCGGCGGAACCAGACGCATCGACGGCAAAGATCACCAGCCGGTCGGAGCGTTCCTCATAACGTTTGAGGCGAATGTCGGAGGGGTGGATGATCAGGTGTGGGGCATCGGGGCGCCCCTGTCGCCGCAGCTTTTGCCACGGCGCGGCGGTGCGCAATGTCGCGACAACGTCAATCCGCGCCCGCCCATCGAGCCGCCCGGGGCGCGGGGGCAGGGGGCGACCGCGTCGGGTGGCTACGCGTTTGAGGCCCGCACCGCTGCCCGTGGCCGCGCGCTTGGCGCGGGCGCGGCTTTCGAGACGGGTCAGGAAATCTGGTGGCAACATCGCGCGCACGGCGTCGATCAGCATCTCTTGCGGAATGTCAGTTAGGGTGTTTTCGCCTGTCTCACCCGCGTCGTCCTGTTGCGCCTCGGGTTGGTCGGGGGTGCTTTCGGGTTCTTCCACCTCCGGCATCCGCGTGGCGCGGGATGGGTAGACGAGTTCAGTGGCCTCTTGCAGATGGTCATCCGTCACCGCGTCTTCGCCATCAAGGGCTGCCAAGGCTCGAGCTGCATTGGCCGCAATTTGCGGCGCGCGCAAGCTGCCGATGCCGAAAGCAGCAGCGAGGGTGACGAGGGTTTCCTGTTGTGTGTCTGTCAGGCGCAGAGCGCTCAAGCGCATGCGGGCGTCATCGAGGTCAGCGGGCGCAGGCATCAAGGGTTTGGCGTCGTTCCAACGCACCTCGGATAGGTCAACATGGAAGGCCAGCCGTTCTGTGAGGGTCTCATGCGCTGCCTCTTCCGGATCGGCGCCTTCATCAAGCAGGATCAATGCGTGTTCCGACGCGCCATCCAGCACAAGGCCAAGCCGTGCTGCGAGACCCGCAGACGCCCGTTCCGCCATGGCGAGGACCAGTGTGGCGGGTATCTCCGACAGTCCTTTGTCGCGCACCATGCGGCCTTCCGTCAGGGACGCCGCCACGTTTACCCCGCCGAAAAGCTGCGTGTCCGTCAGATCCGGATGGATGCGGCGCAAGGGCAAGGGCATGCGGGGGAATTGATCTTCCAGCACCTGCCGGGCGGGCGAGGGGCGGGCGCGGACGGTGAGGCCCTTGAGACCCGCCGGGTCTACACAGAGCGCAGAAAGGGCGCGCAGGGCCCGTTTCCAGGCCGCGCTGTTCATGCCAAAGTTTCCGCCACGGTTCGGTCGACGCGGGTGGAGGACCCGGCCTCGTCCAGCGGATCGCGGCGCAGGCGGTGGCTGAGCGCCAGAGGGGCCACGCGGCGCAGATGGGATCGGGTGACGGAGGATGCGCCTTCGAAAGCGGCCAGCGCGCGGGCAGATTTGAGCAATGTCAGTTCGCCGCGCAGCCCGTCTGCCCCAAGGGCAAGGCTTAGGCGCGCGCAATCTTCCAGCACGTCATCGGGGGTTTTTGTGCTGGTGAGTGCCTCGCGCGCCGCGATGATGCCTTTGCGAATGCGCGTGTTCTGACCGTTCCATTTACGCATGAAGCGGCTTGTGTCATGCTCGAACGCATCGCGGCGGCGGATGACTTCCACGCGCTCCGCCACCGTGTCGGGAGAGCGTACTTCGACCGACAAGCCGAACCGGTCCAGCAATTGCGGGCGCAATTCGCCTTCTTCGGGGTTGCCGGAGCCGACCAGCACAAACCGCGCGGCATGGCGGATCGACAGCCCTTCGCGTTCGACCGCGTTGACCCCAGATTGCGCTACATCGAGCAGCAGATCGACGATGTGATCTTCCAGCAGGTTCACCTCATCAATGTAGAGATATCCCCGGTTCGCCTTCGCAAGCAGACCGGGTTCAAATGCCTTTTCGCCTTGGGTCAGCGCGCGTTCAATGTCCAAGGCCCCGGTCACGCGGTCCTCGGTCACGCCCAAGGGCAGATCGACCACCGGCGTGGGACGCTCGACAATGGATTTGTCCTGCACATCCGCCCAATCGGGACAGTCCTTTACCTTGGCGGAGTTGACCGGGCAGCCCGCCACCATCTCCATCGGAGGCAGAAGGGCCGCGAGGGCGCGCACGGCTGTGGATTTGCCCGTGCCCCGGTCGCCGAAGACCAAAACCCCGCCCAAGGAGGGATCAATCGCCGTGAGGATCATCGCGGTTTTCATGTCGTCCTGGCCGACGATGGCGGAAAACGGGAAATGCACGGTCATTTGGATATTCCAATGCTTTCAAGAGGTTGTTTGCCTTCCCATGTGCCGTCACAAGCGGCCACGTGAAACCGGGCATAGAGTTCTTCGCGAAACCAGTCGCCCATGCGCACGGCCTTGATGGCGCGGGCATGGGGCCCGTCATGCCGGGCGAAATTGGCCATGGTGGCGGTGTCCGGCCAGATAGAGAAAGTGATCTGTTGCATCAGTGGCACTTCCCCGATGCCGATCTTGAAGACCACGCTTTCGTCAAACCCGATGACCGAGCTGATATCCGGAACCCGTTTCCAGAATTTAAGCGCGGCGCGGGGTTTGACGGTGGCACGGGTCAACGCAGCCACGGGGCCTGCCTCAGATGCGCGGGTCACCTCAAAGGGTGTCACGCCGGACCATTGACCGCGCACAGAGGTGGGGGACAGGTACACGGTCCAGTCTTCTTCAGACCGCCTGCGATAGCGCCTGTAAATTCCCGCCTCTCTGGTTTGGCTTTGCGCGGTGTCCAGATCGGGCCATGTGGCCAGGATCGCATAGACGCCCGTGTTGGGCACCGGGGTGAACCCTTCACCTGTGCCCGATCCGCAAAGTTTCCAGAATCCGATGTGATCCACACGCGCCATCGCCGGCCGGGCGAGCCCCATCATGGCAAACGCCCAAATCCGCGCCCATCCCGGCGCGAAGCGGAAAAAGCTGATGCTGACGGTCGTGATTTCACTCACCCCTGACATCGTTTGAATTGGCGCATCGCCCACGCATTACGCGCGGGAACTATATCCCCAATAAAGAACAGCAATCGCTGATTGTCAATTTAACTAGACACATGTAGTCTAAAGACATGTTGACAGATACCTTATCGGCACACCCAGTGCCCCAACCTCATGCTGTGATCATTGGTGCAGGGCTGGGCGGTTTGGCCTCGGCCATGCGTTTGGGGGCCAAAGGCTACCGCGTGACGGTACTGGATCGGCTTGATACGCCCGGCGGGCGCGGTTCGGCCATTTGGCAAAACGGCCACCGGTTTGATCTAGGGCCCACGATTGTCACCGTTCCGCAGGTCTTTGAGGCGCTGTGGGAGGCCTGTGGCCGCAATTTCTACGAAGATGTTTCGCTGCATGCGCTCGATCCTTTCTATGAAATCCGCTGGCCCGATGGCAGCAGCTACAGCGCGCGTCAGAACACCGATGACATGCTGGCCGAAGTTAATCGCCTCTCACCGGGCGATGTGAAGGGCTATGAGAAATACCTCAAGGCCAGTGAGCGGCGCTATTGGCTGGGCTTTGAAAACATGGGCCGCCGCCCGATGCATGAGTTGCTGGAACTGCTGAAGGTCATCCCGGCCTTCGCCATGCTGCGGGCAGACCTGTCGATTTACAGCCTTGCGTCGCGTTACGTGAAGGATGAACGGCTGCGCATGGCGTTGAGCTTTCACCCACTCTTTATCGGAGGCGATCCGTTTAAGGTCACCTCCATGTATGCCCTCGTCAGCCATCTGGAGAAAGCCTACGGCGTGCATTACGCCATGGGCGGCGTGGATGCGATTGCGCGTGCCATGGCGCGCGTTGTGGGGCTTCAGGGCGGCCATGTGCAGCAGGGCGCCGAGGTCGATGAGATCCTCATGGAGGGCGGCCATGCGGCGGGCGTGCGCCTGACGGGCGGGCAAGAGATCCGCGCTGATATCGTGGTGTCTAATGCAGATGCGGGCCACACCTATGACCACTTGATGCGCAACGCGCCCAAACGGCGTTGGACGTCGCCACGATTGAAACGCACGCGCTGGTCCATGGGGCTGTTCGTTTGGTATTTTGGCACCAAGGGAACCCGTGGCAAATGGAAAGATGTGGGCCACCACACCATCCTCAACGGCCCGCGTTACAAGGGTTTGGTGCAGGACATTTTCATCAACGGCAAGCTGGCCGATGACATGAGCCTTTATGTCCATCGCCCCTCTATCACGGACCCTTCCGTGGCACCGGAAGGCGACGATACCTGGTATGCGCTCAGCCCGGTGCCGCATCTGGGCCATGACAACCCGGTGGATTGGGCGCGCATGGCAGAGCCTTACCGCCAGAAGGTGCAAAAAGTATTGGAAGATGAGATGTTGCCAGGCCTCGGCGACCATCTGAGCGCTTCCGAGGTGTTCACGCCGGAAACCTTCCGCGACCGTTATCTCAGCCCTCATGGGGCGGGTTTCTCTATCGAGCCCCGCATCCTGCAAAGCGCCTATTTCCGACCCCACAATGTGAGCGAAGAGGCCAAGGGGCTTTATCTGGTCGGAGCGGGCACGCATCCGGGCGCAGGCCTTCCTGGCGTGATCTCCAGCGCCGAGGTGCTGGCCCAGCTGGTGCCTGACGTGGCGTTTGAAGAACAGGTGATGCGCGAGGCAGCTGAATGATTGACCCAAAGGACATGGCCCATTGCGTGGAGGCGATCCGGCATGGGTCCCGATCGTTCCACGCGGCGTCCAAACTGCTGCCCAAACGACTGCGTGACCCGGCCCTGGCGCTTTATGCCTTTTGTCGGCTGGCCGATGATGCGGTGGATTTGCAGACAGAGAAAGCCCGTGCTGTGGTGCGACTGCATGAGCGGCTTGACCGCGCCTATGCTGGCATGCCTGAGGATGGTCCGGCAGATCGTGCTTTTGCCGCAATCATTGAAGAGTTTGACATGCCCCGGGCGTTGCCTGAAGCGCTGCTTGAGGGGCTGGCGTGGGACGCGATGGAGCGGCGGTATCAGACACTGTCAGAATTGCGCGATTATTCCGCGCGCGTTGCCTCGGCCGTGGGGGCCATGATGTGCGTTCTGATGCGTGTGCGCGACCGTGATGCGCTGGCCCGGGCCTGCGATCTGGGCGTGGCGATGCAGCTGACGAATATTGCCCGCGATGTGGGGGAGGATGCCCGCGAAGGGCGGCTTTACCTGCCGCTCGAATGGCTTGAAGAAATGGGCATCACACCGGACACGTTCTTGCATGAGCCGCAAATGACGCCGGAGTTGGAGTTGCTGGAGCGGCGGCTTTTGAACGAAGCGCATCGGCTGTATCAGCGGTCTGAATCCGGTGTTGGCGCGCTGCCACTGGATTGCCGCCCCGGCATTTTTGCCGCGCGTTTTATCTATGCGGGCATTGGCGATGAGGTGCGTCGGATGGACTATGACGCGATCAATCACCGGGCCTACACGACGGATGGGCAGAAACTGGGCTGGTTGATGGTGTCGCTGGCGCGCAGTTTTGGCACGACCTTCATGCCGCGCTCGGCGCTCATTCACGCAGAACCCTTGGCCGAGACCGCATTTCTGGTGAACGCCGCCGCCGCGCCTGCGCCGATCACGGCGGACTGGAGCGATGGGATCCTGGCCACGATGGCCGGGCTCAAAACACGCGACCGGGAACGAAACGCAGCACTTGCATCTGCGGCAAAGGGGGTGCGGTAGCGCGATGTTCTGGCTTTTGTTTTCGATCTTTCTGGCAGCCTGTGTGGCCGCCGGGGCCATGGGCGCGATCTTTCCACCCGGGGAATGGTATGAGCGGTTGCAAAAACCTTCCTGGACGCCGCCCAACTGGCTTTTCCCCTTGGCCTGGACCACGCTTTACGTGTTGATGTCGATCGCGGGCGCCCGGGTGGGCGCGTTGCCGGGCAATGGCGTGGCCTTGGCGCTGTGGTCCTTGCAGATCGCGGTGAATGCGCTTTGGACGCCTGTTTTCTTTGGTCTTCAGAAACTGAAGGCCGGTATGATCGTTCTGGTCGTTCTGTGGCTGTCGGTGGCGGTTACGATGGTCGCGCTTTGGATGGTGGATACATGGGCCGGCTTGATGTTCCTGCCTTACCTTGTTTGGGCGACCGTGGCAGGGGCGCTGAACTTGGCTGTCATTCGCCTGAACCCAGAGGCTGCTCAAAACGGCTGAGGTTGGAATGGGGGCCAACCCCCATACCCCCGGAGTGTTTCTTGCCAAAAAGAAGCAGGCTCAGTTTCGGCTTCTTTTTGGCCAAAAATACTCCCGCCGGAGGCATTGAATCTTTCAGCCGAACCGCCAACCCGCACGTCGTGGCACGCGCACAGCGAGCATGGGTTTCAGAAGCGGTGACCTGAAGCGGCGCAAATCGAGCGCTTCGTGGACGCCCTCGCAAAGTTCCCCGTCTAGCTGTGTGCGAATGGATGAGCGGCTGTAGAACGGTGCGTCAAGCATGTTTTGGACTTGTTTGGGGCGGTAGCCTGCATCGGCTCGGGTTTCGCGGTGGACGGCCCAAAGACTGCGGCGGAACGCGGTTTTTGGCGGCAGATCCATGACGCGTGCGGTGCCGTCCGCATCGAAATGCACGCCCAACGCTAAGTCTGACCCATCCACGCGCGTGGCGTCATAAAAGCAGCTGGCACCACCGCGATGGGGAAAGCGGCCCCACGTCCAATAGGTGAAATCCTGTTCGAGCGCGCGGGTTCCGAAATTGGCGTCGAAATAGCCGTGCCCGTCCCAATGCCAGCCCTTGGTTTCCAGATCCACACTTATATGCGCGGTGGGCGCGAAGGGGCGCCAGATGTGGGTGCCCTCGGGTGTCAACGGAACCTCCACATCTGTGACGGCCGATGGCGTCAGCACCACGCGACCGCGCACTGGCGCCACCATGGGTGGGGCGCCCATCTCATCTATGTCAATCACCAGTCGACCATCCTGCCAACTCATGGCAGAGGGCCCGACGGTGAATTCGTCTACGCTTTGGCTGAGCGCGCTGCGGCCGCGATCTGTCATCGTAAACCGCCCGCCCGGTCCGTAGGTCGCCACGTTGATGCAGACATGGTTTTCAGGGTCTTTGCGGCCTGACCAGGCGTACCATGGCGAAAAAACCGACCCTATGAACCCGATGATGGAGATGGCTTTGCCGCCACCATCCGCGATCCCGTCGACATACCACCAGGCGTAACCGTTTGGCGGGACGGCGAGATTGAAGTTTGGTCGCTCAAGATCGCCGCGGCCGCGTGCCTGGCGGAGAGGGTGGCCATCGGCACGCCCGCCCCCGGATGCGCGCCCCCGCCCACCAGATAAAGCCCCTGCAACGCCGTTCGCGCCGTTGGTCGTCTGAGCGATGCTGTCATGCCATGCGGGCTCTGCCCGTAGAGCGAGCCGTTCGTCCCCGGAAAGAGCGCGTTGAAACCGGCGGGCGTCGTCATCGTGGTCGGTTCCGGCGTGAGCGTCAGACCGAAGGTCTTGAGCATCTGAACGGTACGTGTCGGGCATGGGGTTGCCTCCTCAGGGGTATCATCTGGCCGAAACTCATCAACCGGTGGGGCGTTCGCGATCGTTTCAAAGCGTTCAAGCGCCGGAACCGGCCCTGGCAGGCCGCGATCCATGGCGCAGAGGTAAACAGTTGGGTCCGGCAGCAATTCACCACGCTCCAGCGCATCGAATTCCGGCTTTGCGTGGTCGCGGAAAAAGACGTTGTGATGCGCCAGTTCCGGGCCATGCGGGGTGGCGGCAAAGGCGCAGACCTCGGCCGATAGCGAGCGGGGCAGGCGGCGGGTTTGGGCGGCGACGCTGGATGTGGCTTTGCCCAAGAGACCAGTTGCCAACGCGCGAGGATCGCCATTGAAGGCGATGATGTCCGCCGCCAAATGACGCCCATCTGCAAGTATGGCGCCCGTGGCTTTGCCATTTTTCGTCGTGATTTCAGAAACATGGCAATCAAAGCTGAATTCGGCGCCGCGCGCCTCGGCCAAATTACGCAAGGCGCGTGCCAACTGGTGCATGCCGCCATCCACCACCCAGACACCGCGTTCCTCGGCGTGCCAGATGAGTGAAAGAAGACCTGGGGATTGGTAGGGTGAGCCGCCTACATAGGTGGCGTATCGACCAAAGAGTTGCGCCAGGCGCGGGTCATCAAAAGCGCGATCCAGCACCTGCGCCAGTGTCGACATCGGTGCCATTTTGGGGATCAGCCAGGGCTTTGCCATGACGTGACCCACAAGGGGCAAAAGCGACGGAGTGGGCGCTGTCATGACCGGGGCGTCGAAGGCCTCAAACAGGGCCTTCGCGCGGGAAGAAAAGGCACGGAATTGCCGTGCGGCCGTCGCGCCCGCAAAGTCAGCGATGGCCGCTTCATTCAGGGCGGGGTCGTCATAGAGGTCGAGCGTGGAGCCATCTGGCCAGAAATGCCGCGCGATCATGGACTGGCGGTGGAGGGGGACGTGGTCCGAAAGGGTTTCACCGAGGCTTTCGAACAGCTCTTCAAACACCCAGCGCATGGTCAACACAGTGGGGCCCGCATCGACCGGACCCGCAGGTGATGGCAGGGTGCGCATCTTGCCGCCGACCATGGCGTGACGTTCGAGCACATGCACCTTCAGGCCAGCCTGCGCCAGACGCGCGGCCACGGCCAGACCGCCGATGCCGGCCCCGATCACCAGTGCTGCAGAGGTTTTCATGGCATGATTGTTGACTCGAGCCACTGAAGTGTCCAGTATTATTTACATATTAACTGTCTGTATTTACGTACAGACACCAATAAAGGACGTGCCATGCCGGTTGCCCAACGAATTGACAGCGCGGTGATCGCGGCTTTGCAAGCCTCTCAGGGCGGTGCAGCGCCACGTCAGTTGGCGGATGCGCTGGGATATGCCTGTCTGCCCGGTGGGGCGCGCATCCGGCCCACGATCCTGCTTTCAGTGGCCATGGCCTGCGGTGATGACGCGCCAATGTTGACGGATGCTTCAGCAGCGGCGTTGGAATTTATCCATTGTGCGTCTCTGGTGCATGACGATCTGCCGTGTTTTGACGATGCCGATCTCAGGCGCGGGAAGCCATCGGTGCATCGCGCTTATTCCGAACCATTGGCCGTTCTGGCAGGTGACAGCCTGATCATTCTGGCCTTTGAAACGCTGGCCCGTGCCATGCCGCAAGGGCCGGATCGGGTGGCGCAGCTAGTGTTGGCGCTCTCGGAGCGGTCGGGCATGCCGAATGGGATTTGTGCAGGCCAAGGCTGGGAGAGTGAGGCAGAGATAGATCTCGGTGCCTATCATAGGTCCAAAACTGGGGCGCTCTTCATTGCAGCGACCCAGATGGGCGCGATTTCAGCCGGGCATGATCCAGAGCCGTGGTATGATCTTGGTGCCTTGATCGGAGAGGCCTTCCAGGTGGCTGATGATCTGCGTGATGCGCTTTTGGATGAAGACGCGCTGGGCAAACCTGCGGGGCAGGATGATCTGCACGGGCGACCCAATGCGGTGGCGCAGCTGGGTGTGAAAGGGGCGTTTGATCATCTTTCGGATATTCTGGGCGGTGCGATTGCGTCGATCCCGTCTTGTCCGGGAGAGGCCGCATTGGCGAAAATCGTCAGCTTGCAGGCCGAGCGGATCATGCCGACGGTCCCTGAAAAGTACAAAGCCTGATGGTGGCTGACACCGATCCGGGTGGGCGCGCTGCTGGCCGCCCGCGTGGTGTTTCGGGGTGGCTCAATCGCCTTGTGGCCAAGCCTGCGTTTCAGGATTGGGCGCACAGATTGCCCATTTCGCGTGGCTTTGCGCGGCGGGACGGCGCCGAGATTTTCGAGATATTGCAAGGATTTGTCGCCTCTCAGGTGCTGTCGACCCTCATAGAGCTTGGGCTTTTGAAGCGCCTTCTGGACGGTCCGGAGACGCCGCGCGCCCTGGGGCATGCCACCTCCATCCCTGAAGATCGCATGACCGACCTATTGCAGGCGGGGACCGCGCTTGACCTGCTCAAGCGCCGCCGAGATGGGCGCTATGGCATTGCGCGCAAGGGGGCGGCGATCCTTGGCGTGCCAGGGTTGGAAGATATGATCCGCCACAACCGCGCCTTTTACGCGGATATGGCTGAGCCTGAAAAGCTTTTGCGCGGGGAAGGGCCAACGCAGCTTGAACAATTCTGGCCGTACGTCTTTGGCGGCCAAGAGGGGATGTCTTTGCACGCCGCAGAGCGCTATTCCGACCTTATGGCGCGGAGTCAGGTGCTGGTGGCGGCGGATACGCTGCGGATGGTGTCTCTCAAAGGTGTCGACACTCTCCTTGATGTGGGTGGTGGATCCGGTGCGTTTCTGACGGCGGCTCTCAAGTCGCAGAAGACGCTCAAGGCCAAATGGATTGATCTGCCCGATGTGGCCCCGGCAGCGGAGGCGCATTTCGGTAAAGAGGGGCTTTCGGATCGGGTGACGCTGCACCCGGGCTCTTTCCGCGAGACACCGCTGCCCCAAGGTGCGGACGCTATATCGCTCATTCGGGTGCTTTATGATCATGCTGATGACACCGTGCGTGATCTTTTGGCCAAGGTGTATGATGCGCTTCCCGATGGTGGCCGCCTCATTATTTCCGAGCCGATGTCAGGGGGCGCGCGACCAGAGCGGGCGGGGGATGTCTATTTCGCCTTTTACACGATGGCCATGGGCACCGGGCGCGCGCGGTCGCAAGAGCGGATAAAGGAGCTGGCCGAAGAGGCGGGCTTTTCCGATTTCAAGACGCCGAAACCCCTCCGTCCCTTTGTCACGAGCGCTCTGAGCTGCGTTAAGGCCCGCTGAGGCCTACATTTTCTTGACACGTCAAGTGTAATGTTAACTTGACACCTGCGGCTGTCCATTTAGACTTACGGCACTAGGAAGACGTCATCCTGTCGCAGCTTGCGACCGATGGCAGAAAGGGATGCGATCATGGATACACTCGCTGTCCTGTTGAAAGGTCCGCAGGATCTTCAGCTGGACACCCTGGCGCTCAAGCCGCCGGGTGAGGGTGATATCGTGGTGGATATCCATCATTCAGGCATTTCCACCGGCACCGAAAAACTCTTTTGGTCCGGGCAGATGCCGCCTTTTCCTGGCATGGGCTACCCGCTGGTGCCCGGCTACGAATCCACGGGCGAAGTGATAGAGGCGCGGGCGGGCACGGGCTACAAACCCGGCGACACTGTCTTCGTGCCGGGTGCAGATTGCTTTAGCGATGCGTACGGTCTTTTTGGCGGTGCGGCTGCAACACTGGTCACAAATGCGGCCCGTGTGACGCGGGTCGATTCGGGTCTGGGCGCGGATGGCGCGCTTCTGGCATTGGCGGCAACGGCCCATCATGCACTGGTTGGCCCCGGCAAAACGCCGCCCGATCTGATCGTCGGTCACGGCGTTCTTGGGAGGCTTCTGGCGCGGATAACGATCGCGCTGGGTCATCCTGTGCCTATGGTCTGGGAAATCAATAAGACCCGAATGGCAGGCGCAGACGCATACAGTGTTCTGCATCCTCAGAGCGACCCGCGCAGCGACTACATGTCCGTCTATGACGCCTCTGGTGCGGACAACATTCTCAATGATCTGATCACCCGCATCGGGAAGGGTGGAGAGATCGTTTTGGCCGGGTTTTACGCCGAAGACCTGAATTTCGCGTTTCCCCCTGCCTTCATCAAGGAGGTCCGCATGCGCATTGCCGCTGAATGGACC
>JBCCNB010000015.1:0-79712 GCA_039026055.1 Pseudomonadota bacterium
CGATGATGTAACGGCTGTCGTCGTCGAGGATCGTCGATAGGTAGAACCAGCCCCAACCGATGACCTTCAGATAGGTGAAGTCGGTCTGCCAGAGCTGGTTCGGCCGCATGGTCTTGTCGTGGAACTCGTTAGCGGCGGACAATCGCGGGTGCGTTTCTTGCTATTCGCGGAACGTGGTTTCGGCTGCAAACCCGCGTTGCCGAATTCTGAAGATAGACCAATCATAGCGTGGGCCCCGAGCGAACCCGTGATCTAATGGTATTTTTCTTCGCTCTACTATCGTTTGTCTCTTGCTGTTCAGACCCTTCATTCAACTCTCGAAGCTTGTGGATAACCTCCGGCGAGCCGTTGGAAATATCAGCCCAATCCTCTAATTCAGACAGCAAGGATTGCAGCTTAAGCGGTTCTAGGTTCGTCCCGTCAGCGGCACCAGTTCTTTTGAAAACAGCTTATAGTTTTTCAGTATATGTGCGCTCGCTTTGCTTGGCTGGGCCTCAAGGTTAACCTGACCACCCAACTGGCGATCCATGTCATGGTGCAACACTTTCGATATCGTATGGGAATTCAGCGGACATTCACTTTTAGCTGAAGCGCGACGCTTTGGGCTTACGCCGAGGTCACCAATCCTATGCATGAAGACGGCAAAATCTTGAACAGATCAGCGACCAAAACGTGGATTAATCGGGGCGACAGTTGACGCATCCGGTTTGTGCGCCCGTGCAACACAACAAAAGCTTCGCAAAGAGAGCACTTGATCGGTGGTTTTTCATGCACAAAGCTTGAAAAATGAGCAGAATAAAAACACTGATTGCGGGTTTTCTTTTGTCATTTGGCGTCTGCGCCTATGCTGCGGAACCGGACGAACTAACTGAAATCATTGCGACTTGTGCGGGCCGGATGTCGGCGGAGCTGGAGTTTGCCTGGCTTTTGAGTGATCCTCAGGCCGAAATTTTTGAAGAGCAGCGGCTTCGATTTGTCGAAATCCTGGAAACGCTCGCGCCGGTGACGAATCCGGAGCATCGGCTGGGGCTGAGGATAGATGCCAAAATGGCCCATGCCAGCCTTTTAACAAACGCATATTTTGGCACCAACGCGGCACGGGCGGCTTGGGCCAAACGGCACGCGATCACGCAGCGAAACCACTGTCAAAACATGCTTTTGGACAGCTGACCCCGGCAGGAAATGCCCAATCAAATGGCGGCTTGAGCTTCTTTGTCTGATTTTTAGGCAAACGTCTCAGCTTCGCGCGGTTGCCGAGGGAACGTGACTCGGCATTCGAAAACACAACCTTCTAGAAACAGGCGTGCCCAACGGGCCGAGAAACTTGTGCGGTGATGCCGGCCTGACAACCAAACCACCACCGCACGACGCAATCAAATGCGTGAGTGGCATATGGGGATCTGTCCTAGTTCGCGCAATGCCCGCACGCGACGTGAAAAAGGAAAACCTATGTCCAAAAAACTCTTAAGTTCTGCCGCTGCGATTTGTTTTGCAGGCGCGTTGCCGGCAATGGCCTGTGACGCCCCCATCAAAGTCGGCGTGCTGCATTCCTTGTCCGGTACAATGGCCATTTCTGAGACCACGCTGAAAGACACAATGGAAATGCTTGTGGAACAGCAGAATGAAAACGGCGGCGTACTTGGATGTCAGCTTGAAGCGGTGGTGGTGGATCCCGCGTCAGACTGGCCGCTCTTTGCTGAAAAAGCGCGTGAGCTGCTGACGGTCCATGAGGTCGATGTGATTTTCGGCAATTGGACCTCTGTGAGCCGCAAATCGGTTTTGCCGGTGATCGAAGAACTCAATGGTCTGCTGTTCTACCCGGTTCAGTACGAGGGCGAAGAAAGCTCCAAGAACGTATTTTACACCGGCGCGGCCCCGAACCAGCAGGCGATCCCCGCCACGGATTACTTCCTGGAAGAGCTTGGCGTTGAGAAGTTTGCCCTTCTGGGCACGGACTACGTGTATCCGCGGACCACGAACAACATTCTGGAAAGCTACCTTCAGGATAAGGGCATCGCCGAAGAAGACATCTTCGTGAACTACACACCCTTTGGACATTCCGATTGGTCCAAGATCGTGGCGGATGTGGTGGCCCTTGGCGCTGACGGTAAAAAGGTCGGTGTGATTTCGACCATCAATGGCGACGCAAATGTTGGCTTCTACAAGGAACTTGCCGCTGCTGGTGTTTCCGCCGATGATATTCCCGTCGTTGCGTTTTCGGTGGGTGAAGAAGAGCTTGCCGGTCTCGACACCACGAACCTCGTGGGGCATTTGGCGGCGTGGAACTACTTCCAGTCGGCGGAGTCGGACGCCAACGAAGGTTGGGTTGAAGCGTGGAAGGCCCGCATGGGTGAAGAGCGCGTGACCAATGACCCTATGGAGGCACATTACATCGGCTTCAACATGTGGGTGAATGCGGCCACTGAGGCGGGTACGACCGATGTGGATGCTGTCCGCACGGCAATGTATGGTCAGGAATTCCCGAACTTGACGGGTGGCACGGCTGTAATGCTGCCGAACCATCATCTTGCCAAGCCTGTGCTGATTGGTGAGATTCAGGAAGACGGCCAGTTCGACATCATCAGCCAGACGGCGGAAGTGCCCGGCGATGCCTGGACAGATTTCCTGCCGGAATCGGCGGTGCTGGTCTCTGATTGGAAGGAACTCGGCTGCGGTATGTTCAACACCGAGACCGAAACCTGCGTTCAGATCAAGTCCAACTACTGATCTGACATCCGTCACACCAATCAACAGCGGGGGGCGTTCGCGCCCCTCGCTTATCTGGGGCAAGGCATGATACGGGTTTTCGCGGTCTTAATCGGCATTCTATTGGCCCTGCCCAGCGTGGCGCAGGATGAAAAAGCGCCCATACAGCAATTGATGCAGGCTCATGGTGACAGCCTGGCTAAGCCGTCGCGAAAGACCATCCAACCCACGATTGACGCCCTTGTTGAGAGCGGGCTGTCAGAGGTGCAAACCGTTCTGGAAAAATGGCAGAACAAAGAGGTTTGGCGAAACAAAGAGACCGGGCTTTTCGTCTTCGCTGAGGAAATTGATCGCAAGACCATTCGGATTTTTGATGTCGCGGATGGCTCTGATCTGGGCACTGTAGACGACAAGAGCTTTCGGCAGCTCAAACCCAATAGCGGTGTTCGCGGATTGATCGCAGCAGCTTTGGTGAAATTTCAACTGCTGGATCCTGAAGTGGGCGCGCGCCAGACGGCGCTGGATGCGATTGCGCGCGATCCTAAGCAAACACATCTTGCTGCGCTTCGGGATGTCAAAGAGGGTGAAACGGACGCAAACGTCAAAGCACGTATGACGCGGCTTGAGCGGCTTCTAACCATCGAATTCGGAGACAGTGATGAGGAGCGTATCGCTGCGATTGAGCATTTTCAGGGCGATCTTGGGGTCGATGTACGTGCCGCGCTGAACCCGCTTTTGCGCGTCAACCGCAGCTTTGCGGACACCCCACCCGATGGGGAGGGCGTGGTGCGTCTTTTGACCGTCGGAGAAGATATTTCCCGGCAAGAAGCCTATGCGCTTTTGGTTCAGGATGGGCTTGCTCCGGCGCTGATATCCAGCGAGGCGCGGCGCGAAACCCTTGTCGCGAACATCGATGATGGGATGGTTGCGGGCATTCCCGTGTCATCGCTGGGCACCGATGCCGCCAGAGCAAGTGCCTATGATGCGCTGGTGGCCTCAGGCATCGCGGAGGAGACTGTGAGCGCGGCCCAGCAACAAGCGATCCTGGACAGTTACACCTTTTATGAGACCTACACTGCCGCGCCGCCTCCTGTGGCACTTGCGGCGGCGGCGGCCTTGTCGAGCATTGAGAACAAAGTGGCGATCTCGCAGGCAGCCGATCTTGGTCTTGATGCTGTTTCGCTGGCGTCGATCTATTTCCTTGCCGCGATTGGATTGGCGATCACGTTCGGCGTTATGGGTGTCATCAACATGGCCCATGGTGAATTCATCATGATGGGTGCCTATACGGGCTACGTGGTGCAACTTTTCGTACCTGATCACACCCTGTCGATAATTCTGGCCATTCCGCTTGCTTTCATGGTGACCTTTTCCGCAGGGGTCGCGATGGAACGGTTGGTGGTGCGATGGCTGTATCATCGGCCGCTTGAAACTCTGCTGGCCACCTTTGGCGTGTCCATCGCACTGCAGCAGATTGCCAAGAACATTTTCGGTACGCAGGCCCGGCCATTGACGGCGCCGGGTTGGTTGGATGGGTCCTGGGTGATCAATGACGTGATTTCGATCAGCTATATCCGCATTGCAATCTTCGTGCTGGCGATCCTGTTTCTTGCATTGTTTCTGTTTGTCATGAACCGCACACGATTGGGGCTGGAGGTGCGCGCCGTGACGCAGAACCCCCGCATGGCAGCCTCGATGGGCATCAACCCCGACAAGATCAACATGCTGACCTTCGGGTTTGGATCGGGCATTGCGGGTATCGCCGGTGTGGCGATCGGGCTTTACGCGAAAGTAACGTCCGAGATGGGTGCCGATTACATCGTGCAAAGCTTCATGACCGTTGTTGTGGGCGGTGTGGGCAGCATCTGGGGCACCCTGCTGGGCGCGTCCATGGTCGGCACTTTGCAAAAAGGGATTGAGTGGCTGAACCCGTCCAATACGTTGGCGGCGCAAACCTACATGATCCTTTTCATCATTCTCTTCATTCAGTTTCGCCCGCGCGGGATCATTGCGCTCAAAGGACGGGCAGCAGAAGCATGAGCGATATTGCAGCAGCAAACCCGCGGCGCACGCCGTTTGTGATGAAACACCCCTCGGTGGTCATCTCTATCGGGTTGCTTGCGCTGTTTACGGTTGGTGTCACCGTGCTTGCTGAAGGGTTCGGTATCGGCGTGATTTCCACCAGTTTCGTCAAGACCTTGGGCAAAACCCTGTGTCTTTGCCTTGTCGCCCTGGCAATGGATCTGGTCTGGGGCTATTGCGGCATCCTTAGCCTCGGCCACATGGCATTTTTCGGTATCGGCGGTTACGCAATTGGCATGTGGCTGATGTATGCGCGCACGGAAATTATCGTGGTGCAGAGCCTGGCGGCTACACCCCTCCCACCCACATCGCAAGAGATAGCGGACGGCATCGCCACCCAGATTTTCGGAGTGGTGGGTGCATCCGAATTGCCGCCTATCTGGGCCTTTGCCCATTCTTTGCCTTTGCAACTGGCCGCTGTGGTGCTGGTGCCAGGTCTGATTGCACTTGTGTTCGGCTGGTTGGCGTTTCGCAGCCGGGTAACGGGTGTTTACCTGTCTATCCTGACGCAAGCGATGACGCTCGCGCTGTCGCTTTACCTTTTTCAGAACGATAGCGGGCTGCGTGGAAACAATGGGCTGTCAGGTTTGCAAAACCTGCCGGGGCTTGAGGCGGTGCCGCAGTCAACCGTTTCGATGTGGTTCTTCTGGGCCTCTGCGATAGCGCTGGGCGCAGGGTATCTGCTGTGCGCCTGGGTCGTGTCGGGCAAATTCGGGTCCGTCATGCGGGCTATCAGAGATGATGAGGCGCGCGTGCGATTTCTGGGATATTCCGTTGAAGCGTACAAACTCTTTGTCTTCACACTGACGGCGATCATCGCGGGGCTCGCGGGTGCGCTCTATTATCCGCAGGCGGGCATCGTGAACCCAGCAGAGATTGCGCCGATTGCGTCGATCTACCTTGCCGTCTGGGTGGCGATTGGCGGGCGCGGCCGGCTTTATGGGGCGGTCATTGGTGCTGCGTTTGTCTCTCTCCTGTCAACGTGGTTCACGGGCGGGCAGGCCCCTGACATCAATCTGGGCTTCTACACCATAGAATGGGTCGATTGGTGGATTGTCATGTTGGGGCTTTCATTTGTGGCGGTCACGCTTTTTGCCCCGCGCGGCATTGGTGGGCTGTTTGATCTGATCACGGACCGACGCCATCCAAATCGGCGCGGGGCGCCGCTTGGGCCGGATCAGGGTGCTTTGCAAGAAAAGGAGGCCGACACATGACTGCGCTGCTCGAAGTGTCCGGTGTTTCCGTTTCTTTTGACGGCTTCAAGGCGATCAACAACCTGACCTTCCAGATCGCTGAGGCAGAGATGCGCGCGGTCATCGGACCAAACGGGGCCGGCAAAACCACATTCATGGACATCGTGACCGGAAAGACCAAACCGGACGAAGGCCACGTTCTTTGGGGGGAGAAGTCCAAATCCCTGCTGTCCATGACGGAAAGCCAGATCGCGCAGGAAGGGATCGGCCGCAAATTTCAGCGCCCAACCGTTTTTGAAGATCAGACGGTGGCCGAAAACCTCATGCTGGCGCTGAAGAAATCCCGCGGGCCATTTTCTGTCCTGCGATTCAAACCCGCCAAGACCGACCAGGATAAGGTGGCCGAACTGGCGGATGAGATCGGGCTGCTTGGCGCATTGTCCCGCAAATCCGGGGAGCTGAGTCACGGGCAAAAGCAATGGTTGGAAATTGGAATGCTGCTGGCGCAGGATCCGCGCCTTTTGCTGGTTGATGAACCTGCCGCGGGCATGACAGGAGCGGAGCGCGAACACACCACCGATATCCTTGTGAACGCCGCCAAGACCCGCGCCGTGGTGGTGGTTGAACATGACATGGAATTTGTGCGCAGGTTGGGTTGCCGGGTTACGGTCCTGCATGAAGGTTCTGTGCTGGCCGAAGGATCTATTGACCATGTCACGTCGGATGAAAAAGTGATCGAGGTCTATCTTGGGCGATAACGTGATCAAGGTGCAGGATCTGGCGCTGCATTATGGCGGCAGTCAAATCCTGAATGACATCTCGCTGCAGGTGGATCGAGGTGAGGTGCTGTGCGTCATGGGGACCAATGGTGTGGGCAAAACGAGCCTGCTGAAGGCACTTTCCGGCACGCACCCCCATAGCGCGGGACGCATCGAACTGGACGGCGATGTCATCCAAAATGCCCGCGCCTTCACCATGGCCCAACACGGCGTGGCATATGTTCCGCAGGGGCGCGAAATTTTCCCCTTTTTAACGGTGCAGGAGAATCTGGAAACCGGTTTTGCTTGCCTGCCACCGAATGAAAGGAAGATACCGGAAGAGATATTCGAACTGTTTCCGATCCTCGCGGAATTCCTGTCTCGTCGGGGTGGCGATCTGTCGGGCGGCCAACAACAACAGCTGGCCATCGCCCGCGCCTTGGTCACGAAGCCCAAACTGCTGCTGCTTGATGAACCTACCGAAGGGATCCAGCCCAATATCATTCAGCAAATTGGAAACGTCATCCGGTCCCTGCGACAGAAGGGTGATCTGGCCATTATTTTGGTTGAACAGTATTTCGATTTCGCGGCCGATCTTGGCGATCGTTTCCTCGTCCTGGAACGGGGCTGTTCCAAACTCTACGGATATGCGCGAGACATTGATACAGTCGAACTGAAACAGGCCATGTCAGTCTAGGCCACGCGTTTCTGGGGCGCCACTTCGCAGCCAGGCCACCCGCCGTTTTCGACCGAGTGTTCCAGTCAGAGCCATCCTCAGGACGCCCGATGCCGTCTGTGATTTTGCGTTCTGAAGACCAATCACCGTTTTGGAAACGTGACCCCGGGCAATTGTTCATTTGAACTTTGGGGGTTTATCAATAACCTCAGGCAAACGACCGTCAGATACCCGCTGTATTGAGGAAAGACGACGCATGAAACTGTCGGGTGCCATATGTCCTTGATTTCGCGCACCAAGACTTTGACAGAGGCGGTGGGGCTGTTTGAGTCGCCGGTGCATCCTCTTTCAGAGGTCCGTGATCTGGTTGATCAGATTTATGGACTTGAACCGCAGTTGATCCCGCTGTCCGGCGAGCGCGATCAAAACTTTCTGGTCGCGCAAGGCGGCTCAAAGCAAGCGATCTTGAAAATCAGTCATCCTGAGGAAACGGAAACGTACACCGCCTTTCAAGTGGCGCTTCTTCGGCATTTGGAGACAAACGCATGCGGTCTGTCGACGCCGCACATCTTGCCGACCAGAACTGGCGCGCCCTATGTCCTTTGGACCTTCAAGAATGGTCAGAGAAGTACTGTCAGACTGGTGTCATATCTGGACGGTACGCCGAAGTCGCATACCCTTGGCGAGATTGCAGATTGGACGCGAAAACTGGGTGCGTTGCAAGGGCGCTTGTGTCGCGCAATGGCAGGTTTTGATCATCCTGGGGCTTTGGAATTCATCCCTTGGAATGCCGTGTCACCCCAGCTTTTCGAAACGGATTTTTTGGCGGTGCTGGGTCCGGAATTTACGGAACATTTGACGCCTCACCTAGAGCGGTTGGCGCGGGTCACATTGCCAGGCTTGCAACACTTACAGGCGCAGATCATTCACAACGACCTGCACCCCGGAAACATTCTGCTGAATGACGCGGGCGAGATGTCGAGCGTCATTGATTTTGGGGATGCGATCAAGGGACCCGTTGTTCAGGATCTGGCGGTGTCCGCTGTGAGCTTGGTGGAAGCCATGCCAGAGGGTTCAGTTGCGCCCCTTCGGGACCTTGTCGACGGGTTTTGTGAGGAATTTCCGATCGACGCTGAACAGCTTGAATTTCTCCATGATGCTATGATCATGCGCGGCATGCTCTGTGTGGTGCTCGGCCGAATGAAGGATCAAACGGTGCCCGCTGAGGCGCGTCCGCGCGCGGCGACCCAAGCGTCAGAGAAGGCGCTGCGTATGATCCTCAACATGCATCCAGATGTGGTTCGGGGCCTTTGCAATGGCGCATGAAGAAACCCCCGACGTTCTGTTTCAGCGCCGCTCAAAAGTGCTGAGCCCCAGTTATTATCATCATTATGATGAGCCGTTGCACGCTGTGCGGGCGCAGGGCGTCACGATATGGGATCAGGCGGGAAAGGCCTACCTGGATTGCTACAACAACGTCCCTTCTGTGGGGCATTGCCACCCTCATGTTATAGATGCACTGACTAAGCAGGCTTCTGCGATCAATGCCCATAGTCGATATCTGCACGATACCATCGTCACTTACGCCGAACGCGTGCTTGAAACGCTCCCTGCGGAGTTAGACATGTGCGTCTTTGCCTGCAGCGGTACAGAAGCCAACGCGCTGGCGTATGATATTGCCCGCACTGTTACGGGGCATCGCGGTGTGATCGTTTCGGAAGGCGCCTATCATGGCAATGCCCTCGCTGTTGGGGATTTTTCGATCTATCGGGGCGGCGCATCCGCCACTCCGGAATTTGCGCGCGCCATCCCGGTGCCCCCGTCGGAAGAAACAGGTGTCGACGGCCGTGCTTTTGCCGACCAGACAGCCCCTGTGGCAGCAGACTTGGGGCGGTCGGAATTTGGTTTGGCGATGGCGATGATCGACTCGATTTTCGACGCCCCTGGTATCTTCACCGCGCCTTCGGGCTATCTGGCACGCTTGGCCGAAATCGTACGCAGTCAAGGCGGATTGCTGGTCATGGATGAGGTCCAATCCGGCCTGACGCGGCTTGGTGACAACATGTGGGGCTTCATGGATTCTGGCATCGTTCCGGATATCGTCACCATGGGCAAACCGATGGGGGCGGGGTATCCCCTGTCCATCGTTGCCGCGAAAAGACCCATCTTTGAGGCATTTGCTGAGACGCGGCAATATTTCAACACGTTTGGGGGCACCCCCGTGGCAGGCGCTGTGGGGAATGCCGTGCTGGATGTGATCGAGGGCGAAAATATTCTTCAAAGCGTGGGTCAAGTTGGTCGTGACCTCACCGCTGGGTTCGAAAGCTTGCGACAGCGCTTTGATTGTCTGGGGCAGGCACGTGGGAAGGGGCTCTTCCATGGGATTGAAGTCATCTCGGACCCGCGTTCGCGCCAGCCAGATCGCATGAAGGCCACTGAAATCGTGAATGATATGCGCCGTGCTGGTGTTCTGATTTCTGCATGCGGGATGTTTGGTAACGTCTTGAAAGTCAGGCCGCCGCTGGTCTTCTCGCAAAGGGATGCCGATCAACTGCTGACCACGCTGGAACGTGTGCTAGGGCAGAACGAACGAAATTGAAACGGACAGAAGCCGATGAAAAAAAGCGATAAAGAAGACCTGAAAGGCACGATAACCGCCAATTCCTTTTCAGGCTTTCCAAGCTTTTTCAGGCGGCCGACAGGACGTGACTTTTCCAAGGCGGATGTCGTTGTCTACGGACTTCCCTATGATCTTGGGACAAGCAATCGCGCAGGCTGTCGGTTTGGACCCCGTTCCATCCGCGAGGCATCACTACAGCTTGCCTGGGGGGAGGTTTGGCCCTGGGGCTATGATCCCTTCGCGCGTTTGGCGGTCATGGATGCAGGCGACATCGAATACGCCTATGCCGATCATGATATGTTCGCCACAGCGGCTTTTGAGCAAGCCAGGGCCATTGCAGAAGCTGGTGCTGTTCCGTTTTCTCTGGGCGGTGACCACAGCGTGACATACAGCACATTGACCGGTATCCGCCACGTCACGGGCCCTGTCGCCTTGTTGCAGTTTGATGCCCATACGGACACCAGCGAGGGCCCGATAGAGCAGCACGGCACGATGTTTCGCCACGCAGCAAATGACGGGGATATTCTGGCGGAACATTCGCTCCAGCTTGGCATCCGGACAGCGTATCTGCGAGATGACGCCTTCATGCGGCTACATTCACCTGATGTCATGTCGATGCCACCGAAAGACATCGCAGGACTGATCGTGGACCGCATTGGCGACATGCCGTGCTATTTGACGTTCGACATCGATTGTCTGGATCCGGCCTTTGCGCCGGGTACAGGAACGCCCATTCCCGGAGGTCTGAGCACGCTGCATGTATTGCAGATCATCCGTGCGCTGGGTGATGAGGTTGCCGGCAACAAGATCAATTTCGTCGGGTTGGACATTGTTGAGGTCGCACCCGGTTACGATCACGCGCAGACCACATCGCTTGCTGCGGCACAGATCGCGCAGGAAATGCTTTGTATGCTGTCCGCTGAACACGAAAGCGCGTCTTGATGGCGTCCCGCGCAACCGTGGCACAAGGCGTGATCTTCTAGCGCGGCCGGCGTGGACGGGGACGAATTTTTGGGCCGTGCCGGGGTCCGGTTCACACGGAAAGAAGGCGCCTTTTCTCTGCGAGTACTTCGCGCCTTTGCTGTTCTAGGCCAAGGCGGAAAGAGCGTTCCACGAAGTCTAGGTGATCTCCGGCTGCTGCTTTTGCGGCCTCGACGTCGCCGTCGATGATCGCCTGACCCAGCGCCATGTGTTGATCCAGCAGCATCTTTCCTGACCCGTCGATCGATTTCAGAAAGTCCCGGTTGTAGAAGACGCTTTGCCGCGTAAGTTCAAAGATGGACGCCATCATATGGATCATGGTGGCGTTCTGGCTGGCATCCACGATGGCGCTGTGCAGCGCATAATCGGCCTCGCGGGAGGCGTCGGCGTCACCGTCTTTCCAGGCGCGCTGCAGCTCTTTTAGAACATCATTGATCCGCGCCTTGTCTGCCTTTGTTGCGCGTTCGGCAGCCAGACTGGCGGCGAAACATTCCTGTTCACGACGATATTCAAGATAGTCGAAAAACGCAGGCTCGTGCCTGCCATAAAGTGCCAGAAGCGCGGGCAGCATGGCTTGACCGGTTAGGGCTGATACGAATGTGCCCTCACCATGTTTGGTGGTTACCAAGCCGCGTTCCTCCAAAACCTGCAAAGCTTCGCGCAGTTTCGGTCGGGAAATGCCGAGCATTTCGGCCAGTTCGCGCTCTGACGGCAGCTTCGCGCCCTGCCTTAGGACGCCGGAGGCAATCAGGTCCTCGATCTGCGCCGTGGCGGCATCTGCAACTGATTCGTGCCCAACTGGTTCAAATGGCATGCCCGGGGGTGTGCTTTTGGCCATGTCTTGTCATCCTGTGGTTCGAACGAAGCTGCCTTTCATGGTAAATAAAAATAACCTCTATGATCTACAGGTCAAGCCTGAGTTTCTTGTGACTTCGCTTGATTTCCAACCAAAAATGCCCGCTTTACCTGATAAAAACGAAGCACACACCGCTTTTGGCACGCAGATCAAGGCGGATCACTGGAGGGTCGTTTCACTGCCTCCAGTGCAAACTGGTAAATTTTGTTTAACAATGGTAACAGGGGCGAACATTGATGACCTATGGTCGATGCGTGAGCAATTCCACTGCCGCGTCTGAACCCACTCGCCTTTGGAGGAGGAGCCCGTGAAAAATACACTGACGAGCCTGGCCATTGCTGCCGTCATGGTGGCACTGACCTTCCTGGTGGAAACCACCCAAGAGACGCTGGTGATCGCGATGTTCCTAAGCTTCATTGGCCTTCTTTTCATCGGCATTCCTGTGGCCTGGCTGCTGGCCGCTGCCGGGGAAGCCGGATTGAATGGGGCGATGGGTCTGATGCGGGCGGAAATGGAACGCGACATAAAGCTGATGGGTCTTACACGTGTTGATCAACTCAGCCGCAGCAACCTAAGGTTCAAAGAGATGCCACTCGCACCTCAGATAAGGCTGGCCGCAGAATGACCAACGATGCGCTCATCACCAAGCTCCGTCAGATTGTCGGCACCCGCCACGTCTTGACCGGCCAACGGGCCACAGAACGCTTTCGCAAAGGGTTTCGCTCCGGCGAGGGGGCCGCGCTTTGCGTCGTGCGCCCCGGGACACTTTTGGAACAATGGCAGGTTTTGCAGGCTTGCGTGAAGGCGGACACCATCATTGTTGTTCAGGCGTCCAACACCGGCCTCACCGAAGGGTCCACCCCCAAAGGCAGCTACGACCGCGATGTGGTTTTGATCAATGTGAGCCGCCTTTCGGGCCTGCATTTGCTGCAAGATGGCCAACAGGCGCTCAGTTTCCCGGGTGCCACGCTTTTTGAACTGGAAAAGCAGCTGCGCCCTTTGGGTCGCACGCCACATTCCGTGATCGGGTCGTCCAGCATCGGGGCGTCGATCACAGGAGGGGTGTGCAACAATTCCGGCGGGTCGCTGTGTGAACGTGGGCCCAGCTATACTGAGCTGGCGCTTTATGCGCAGATCACGGGCAATGGAGACATCAAACTGGTCAACCATCTGGGTCTCGACCTGGGCGATACCCCCGAAGAGATCCTGACCCGGCTGCAAAGCGGCGATTTCGACAAGGACGCCCCGACGCCTGAGGGCAAAAACGCCTCCGATCCGGATTACACGACGATCCTGCGCGATTGCGATGCAGACACGCCGTCGCGCTACAACAATGACGAACGGCTGCTTTATGAGGTGTCGGGTTGCGCAGGCAAGCTGATGGTCTTTGCGGTGCGGTTGGATACCTTCCCGACCTATAACCGCGAACAGGTGTTTTACATCGGCACAAACGATCCTGCCGATCTGACAGAATTGCGTCGCCATATTCTGAAGAATTTCGAGACGCTGCCGGTGTCCGCGGAATACGTACACCGCGAATGTTTCGACATCGCGGCGAAATACGGCAAAGACACGCTTGTCATGATCGACAAGCTGGGCACAGATCGGCTGCCCACCTTCTTTGCCCTCAAAGGCAAGGTGGATGCGACGCTCAACAAGATGGCGCTGACCCGTGGCTTCACCGACAAGTTCATGCAGTTTGCATCGCGCATCTGGCCCGAGCATCTGCCGAAATTTCTTCATGAATACCGCGACCGTTTCGAGCATCACCTGATCCTCAAGATGCATGATGGTGGGATTGAGGAGGCAGGCGTCTATTTGCCAAGCCTGCTCAAGGGCAGAGACGCGGATTTTGTCGCCTGTAATGCACGGGAGGCAAAACTTGCCGGGCTACATCGCTTTGCCGCGGCAGGGGCTGCTGTGCGATATGGCCACGTGCATGCCGGTGAGGTGGAAGATATCCTTGCCCTCGACATCGCGTTGCGGCGCAACGACCGCGATTGGTTCGAAGAACTGCCCGAAGAGATCACTGATCAGCTGGCGGGCAAGGTCTATTACGGGCATCTGATGTGCCATGTGATGCATCAGGATTACATCGTCAAAAAGGGCGTCGATCCCAAGGCGATCAAGAAAAAGATGTTGGAGATCCTGGACAAGCGCGGCGCGGAATACCCCGCTGAGCACAATGTCGGCCATCTTTACCAGGCCAAAGAGCCCCTCGCTGCGCATTATACGGCGTGCGACCCCACCAATTCGTTCAATCCCGGGATTGGCAAAATGTCCAAAGCTCGAAATTATTCTGAGGAAACGACGCCATGACAGTTTTCGTCCTGGATGTCGTCAAGACCCGCAAGGCCATCATTGTCTTATATTAGGGTGAACACACCCGCCACGGCGCGACTTTTGAGAGCATGAAAAAGATGCGCCCGGCCTTTGACCGACAAGACAATTTTGACGCGTCGCGGGTGTTCGGTGATATCGATAACCGACGTCTTGGATCCCGCCCTAAGCATCACCTCACCTCCAAGCACTGACAACCCCCGTTACTCATGCAAATCCTGCATATCGGCCAGTCTTCCGCTCAAATGTTGATCTATCGCAAATTATTCGCGTTTTGCCGGTGGTAAATAAAATGCACCAAGCGCGGAGAAGCAGCTCTCGCGATACGAAGGTTTGCCGGGCAAATGCACCGATCACATCTGGCGGGCCTCCCCCAGGATCGGTTTGGAAAGGTCATTGATATGAACCGCCCCGAAACCATTGCCGTCATCGGAGAAGGCGAGCTTAAGCAAGCTGACCTATCCGAACTTCTGCCCTTTGCTGATCTCAGCGAACAGCAAACAAGAGACATTTTGAACCTTGCCACAGTGCACCGAGTTGCACCCAACAGAACCTATTTTGACGAGGGTGACAGCGCGGAAAACTTCTTTGTGCTTCTGGATGGGTTCACGCGGGTTGTTCGCACCACCAGGGAAGGTGATCAGGTCGTTGTCCTGCATGTGGCCCCAGGCCAGATGTTCGGCATTGCGAAGGCCTTTGCGAGCGACAAGTACACCATGACCGCTCGTGCGGCATCACAGGGTGTCGCACTGTCCTGGCCCTCAGCGCTTTGGGACAGGTTCATTCAGGAGTATCCAGGATTTCAAACCGCCACGCGACAGGCCGTCGGCAGCCGCGTGGTTGAAATGCAGGACAAGATCGTCAGCATGGCGACAAAGCAGGTCGAACAACGGATCGCCGAGGCCATCCTTCGCTTGATGGATCAGGCAGGCAAAGAGACCGATGCAGGCGTCGAGATTGACTTTCCTCTGACCCGTCAGGACATCTCTGAAATGGCCGGGACAACGCTGCATTCTGTGTCGCGATGCATGAGCAAGTGGCAGAAAAGCGGGATTTTACGCACTGAACGCCGCCGAGTGGTGGTTTGTCAGCCCGAAGCGCTGGCCGTATGAGGCGCATTAAGCATTTGTTTTATTGTAATATAAAACGCATGCGACGCTTTGCCGTTCCCTTAAATGACCGCGTGGCCCGTCAAATTGCGCAATCGCAAAGAGCGTTCTTTGCACGCGGATATACTCGGTTCAACGGGAGTGAAATCGACTATGTCCAGGCAACGCTTCATTTTCCCGCTCCTCGGCGCGCGTGCCAAGCACCATTGCGTTTTGGCAGGCGGACGGGGTTACCGCACATGCTTGCAGCATGCGCATTTTGACACATCAGGCATGTATGTCTAATCCGTCGATCTCCGTTGCGAACGGATCCGCCCAGGGCCCGAAAAATAGGCTGAAGAACAGGCCTGCGACTTGTTCAGACTGTTCCATTCGTCACAGCAGTCTGTGCAGCGCGCTTTCCCCGCATGAACTGAGTGATCTCAATTCTATCGCTCGCCGCAAGAGCCTTGAACCGGGCCAACCCCATGTGATGGAGGGTGCGGCCTCCCGTGATTTCGCCAATGTAACCTCCGGTGTTGCCAAGCTGGTGCGCGGCGCGGAGGATGGCCGAAGTCAGATCGTGGGTCTGCTGTTTGCCTCCGATTTCATTTACGGCTCCCTCGGTGTCAAAGAGCCGACGGCGGCGCCCCATTCCATTGAGGCTGTTTCGCAGCTGGAGCTTTGCATTTTTCCTCGCATCCCCTTTGAAGAACTGTTGCACGACTACCCGTCACTGGAGTTCAAACTTCTCAATCTGGTCCTCGACGAATTGCAGATTGCGCGCGAATGGATGGTGCTTTTGGGGCGGAAAACGGCGGAAGAACGGGTCGCCAGTTTCTTTCTTTACGTGACGCAGAAGATGCAAAACCTGGGATGTCAGGATCAGATCAGTTTTGATCTTCCGCTGGGGCGCGCGGACATTGCCGACTATGTAGGCCTGACGTTCGAGACGGTGAGCCGTCAGATTACGCGGCTCAAAAAAGACGGAGTGATCACGTTCGAAGGCACCAAAAGGTTGACCCATCTCGATGAAGCTGAACTGAAACGGCGCGCCGGATTCTAACTGCAGAAGGCCTGTCAGTTTACCCGGTTTGGAGCAGCTTGCGGCAGCATGTGCGCCATCTCGTCAAGATCGTCGGCGTTCAGGCGTCGCGAGGCGAGGGGCAATAGAACATCCATTTCCCAAGAGCCGTTTCGCCTGAGCGCTGTGAAGAAGCAACGCAACGCATACCCAAGCGTTTCGGGGCCAATCGTGCCCGAGCGCGCGTTGCCGTCGGGATCAATCGCCTCGACCAGAAGTTCATTGAGTTCCGACAACCGGCAGGCTTCTTCATCAAAATCCGCCCGAACTCTGCGAAGAAGATTCTCGCAATCCAGATCGCCTTTTGTGCGACGTTGCAAAACCGGGACCAGCACATTGAGGACTTCGTGATAGTGACCGGGGATTATCTGATTGCACAGTCGTGTCGCCTCTCGCCACACCGGCACAGGACGATGCGGCAGATCATCGGCCATGGATTCCAACAAATCGCACATTTGAGAGACACGCCGCGCATGATCGGCGACACGATCCAATGAAGAGCGCTTATCGCGTTTTTTGGCGTTCTCATGGTCCAACATGCACAGTGTCCTTTGCTGCGCTCTGAGGTGGCGGTGTTCCGAAACACATCGGGCCTATTGCCTAACCCGCGATGCACGTCTGGAGTTTCTCTTGTCACTTTTCTAAGTGCGACTTTGTCAGTCCTTATCGGCATGCGCATTGATCCAGATCAACAATCGCTCAAGACAGGTTTTTCGTGGGTATTTGGGGCAGGCGTAGCTGGTGGACTAGCCCACAAAGCCACCGACCATCAATCCGGCGACAAAGGTCGCGGCCATGGCCACGGCCCCCCACAGGGCGGTGCGGATCATGGCAGGCAAGACCGGCGCGCCCCCAGTCCAGGCCCCGAGCGCCCCCAGGCCCAGCAATGCAATCAGCGTCGCCACGAGAACGCTGGTCACGATGAAACCTGCGGGCGCAAGAAGCGCGGCGGCAAGCGGCAGCAGCGCTGCGGCCGCAAAGGCCGAACCGGACGCAAGGGCGGCGCGTTTGGGGCTTGCTGAATGCAGCTCCAGAAGGCCAACTTCGTCTCGAAGATGGGCCTCCAGCACGTCGCTTTGCGTCAGTTCTTTTGCCACCAGATCGGCGGTAGGTGCGCTTAGCCCGCGTTCGCGCCAGATGGCGACCATTTCGGCCAGCTCTCCTTCGGGGTCATTTTCAAGCGCTTTGCGTTCGCGTTCTATTTCCGCGCGTTCGATATCGGCTTGTGAAGAGACAGAGATGTATTCGCTTGCTGCGATAGACATGGCACCGGCCACAAGGCCCGCCACTCCGGTGGCCAGCACGATATCCCCGCTCGACACCGCCGCCGCCACACCGATCAGAAGCGATGAGATGGACACGATTCCATCGGTCGCCCCCAGCACGGCGGCGCGTAGCCAATGGCTGCGGCCCAGGCGATGGGGGTCGTCAGGATGTGTTGCAGCGAACGTCTCTGTCATGGTGTGAAAACGGTGCCGGTTGGTCGGATCGAAAACGACTTTGTGCGGTCGATGAGGATGACCTATCGCACCGGTGACGAACTTACCAGCTTTGGACGGGTTTGTGTGTCACCCTCATTCGCATCGTGTCGACGATTGCGCCGAATACGCGTGATCAGTTTGTCGATAAGGACCACGCCCACGAATAGCACGCCATAGAACACTGCCATGGCCGCGGAGGTGCCTGTGTTTAGGACATAAGCGATCCAGAACCCGGCGATTGCGCCCGCGACCGCGAACAAAACTGTCAGTGCAATCATGACGAAGAGGCGTTTACTGATAACTTGCGCTGTGGCCGCCGGAACCACGAGCAGCGAAATCACCAGGATCGCACCCACGGCCTTGAACGCCGCGACCACGGTCATGGACACCAGAAACATGAACGCCGTGTTCAGAAGCCGGGATCGCGTGCCCAGCACGGTCGCGAATTGCCGATCAAAGGTGGTGAGCTTCAGCTTTTGGTAAAAAAGCGCAATGAAGGCCGCGTTGATGCCAAGCACTGCGAGCATAACATAGAGGTATTCAGGCCCGATATTGACCCCGTCCCAAAGGATTGCGGGAAACGCCGCAAGGTTGAGATCCCCGATCAGCACGGCGTTGGTATCGAGGTGGACATGCTCCATATCGATGCTGACAAGGATGATACCGCCTGCGAAGAGGGCAGGGAAAATCAAACCCTGTGGGGCATCCCCGGCCAGAAGCCCGGTATCGGCCAGCCACTCATTGCCCAAAACGACCAGCAATCCTGCAAATGCCGCGCCCAGGATAAGAAACGGGGAATCAAGATCGCCTGTCAGCGCAAAGCCCACAATGATCCCCGGTAGAACGGCATGCGCGATGCCATCTACGATCATGGAGTTTTTGCGCAGAACGACAAACACGCCCGGTAGCGCGCAGGCCAGTGCTGTCACAACCGCCAAAAGCATGACCCCGGTGACATAGCTCATCGGGGTGCCCCTTCTGTGTTGAATTCTCGTTTCAACGCCTTGCGGGCCTCAACCCGGCGCAGGGCGGTGACAACGATGCTGCGTTTCGGTGATGCCAGAAGGGAGATAAGGAAGATGGCGAAGAGAACCAGAACGATGACTGGCCCGGTGGGCACATTGCCCATAGAAATCGATAGGTAGGCGCCTAGCCCACTGCCAAGACCGCCGAAGAAAGCCGACAGGATCACCATGGCCGGCAAGGTGTTGGTCCATTGCCGTGCTGCGGCGGGCGGTGTCACCACAAAGGCGACCATTAGAACGAAGCCCACAGCCTTCACCCCAATGACAATGGCAATGACGATAGTGGCAAACATGAGCGTGTCGATCACGCGCGCGCGGAACCCCAGCATGGTGGACAGCACAGGATCGAAGGTTCTGAGGGTGAATTCCTTCCAGAAGACGAGCATGACTGTCAGGGCAAAGGCCCCCACCACGACACTGGTCGTCAGGTCGGCACGCGTGATGCTGGCCGCATTGCCAAACAGATAATCCTGAATGCCGCCTTTGCCCGGAAACGGGTTGTTGGCCACGATGCGCAGCAACAGCATGCCAAGCCCGAAAAAGGTGGTCAGTGATATCGCCATGGCGGTGTCGATCGCAATCTTCGTGCGGGCGGCCACCACATTGGCAAAAAGCGCGGCAAGCGTGCCGGTGATTACAGCGCCCACGATCAAGAGCAGCATGTTGCGGCCATTGACACCGAAGATCACCACTGCGGTCAGAAAGGCCAGCAGGGCACCCGGTAGGGCGGCATGTCCGATGACGTCACTGATCAGGGACTGTTTGCGCAAATAAGCAAACGCGCCCAGCGCACCCGACACGATCCCGATGACGGTGGTTCCGAAAAACACCATACGGAAGATGTGGTTGCTGAAGAACTCAATCGGGTCCATCGCCGGGCTACTCTGCCGCTGTCAGGAACGCCTCGGCCCCATCGCTGGCCTCATAGGCCGCGCGGATGTTGTCTGACGTGAAGGCCTCTTCGCCGGGGCCGGACGCGATGATCGTTTTGTTGAGTAGTGTAACATGATCGCAAAAGTCGAGCACGCTGGCCAAATGGTGATGCACGATCACAATGGTCTTGCCCGCCGCGCTGAGGCCGGTCAGCACTTCGATCATGGATTGTTGGCTTTTTGCGTCGATCCCCTGAAACGGTTCATCCATGAAGTAAAGATCCGGCGCCTGAACGAGGGCGCGGGCCAGGAACGCGCGCTGGCGTTGCCCGCCGGAGAGTTCCCCGATTTGGCGGGTGGCGACATCCTGCATGCCCGTCTGTTCAAGTGCTGCCATGGCGCGTTCGCGCTCTGCCTTGCCCGGGCGGCGGAACCAGCCCAGCTCGCCATAGGTGCCCATTACGGCCAGATCGATCACCGTGGTCGGAAAATCCCAATCCACAGTGGCTGATTGCGGCATGTAGCCCACGCGGTTGCGGACCTCATCCAGCGGACGACCGAAAATCTCAGACGTCCCGGCCAGAGGCGTCACAAGGCCAAGCATGGCCTTGATCAGCGTCGATTTGCCAGCCCCATTGGGGCCGACGATGCCCATCACACTGCCCACGGGCACGCGGAAATCCACGTGCTGCAGAACCGGGTCCGCGCGATAGGCGACGGACAGATCCCGGCTTTCGCAGGCGATGGGCGTCATGGTCAGGAGCCTCCGCCCAATGCCGTAGCGACGGCCCGAGCGTTATGCAGGAATGCCTCGATGTATTCATCAACGTCCTCTTCTGCACCCAACGAGTCGGCGAACAGCTCATCGCCGGAAATCTCCACCTCCCAGCCGAGCGATTTCACGGCCTCTTTCAAGCTGACAATGGCCTGCGGATTGGCCTGATTGTCCTGAAAGATGACCGGGATTTTGTTGTCGGCAATGAATTTGGCAAGTTCTGCCAGTTCTGCCGGGCTCATCTCCGCCTCGGTTGAAACGAAATCTGTCGCCTGCACTTCAAGCCCGTAGACATCGCCGAAATATTCGAATGCGTCATGGCCGGTGATCAGGATGCGGTTTGCCGCAGGGATCGATGACAGCAGCTGTGTGGCTTGCGCATCAGCATCACGGATTTCGTCGATATAGGCTTTGGCGTTGGCCACATATGTTTCGGCGTTGTCGGGGTCAATTTCGCCCAAGTGATCGGCCACATAGCCTACAATCGCGGACCATGCCACGGGGCTGTTCCAGACATGCGGGTCGTTGAGGTCATCTTCCCATGGCAGCAACATCGCGCCCGGCAGTTCCTCTGCTGTCGCCAGTGCTTTATCGCCCAGACTCATCAGCAGGTCTTCCATCCGCGCCTCAAGAAACAGGCCGTTCCAAACGACTGCGTCTGCCCCCTGAATGGTTTGGATATCCTGGGTGGAAGGCTGGTACGTGTGCGGATCGCCGCCCGGCCCGACCATTGTGATGACTTCGGCGTCGGGCGCGATTTTGGCAACCGCATCGCCCAGATAGCCGGTGGTGGCGTAAACGGTGATGTCAGCAAGCGCCGATGTTGCGGGCAGCGCCAAGGCGGCCGCCATGCTGGCCGCGCATAAGGTATGTTTGGTGCGTTTCATACATGTGTTCCTTTAGGTGTAATGCTTGCGAGACGCTCAACAGCGCTTGGCTAACGCAGAGATATTGCGAATCGTTCGCAAGGTCAATGATATTGAGAACCATTCGCAAAAAGGCGCGTGGGTGCCGGGCCTAGCTTTGATCGACGTTGCGCAAGCGTGGGGCGTGCACGTTGGAGCGCACGAAGATCGCGGCAGCGACGCCGGATAGCGCTCCGAAAAGATGCGCTTCCCACGAAATGCCCTCTTGACCCGGGACCATGCCCCACACGATCGAGCCATAGATCACTACGATCAGCACCGATGTGGCCAGAGTGACGGGAGATCGGTCTATCATACCCCGTGCCACCAGAAACCCGAACCAGCCAAATATCAGGCCGGATGCGCCGACGTGGATGGCCGTTTCCCCAAACAGCCAGACAAGCGCGCCGCCCAGCCCCACGATGATTCCGTTCACGGCGATCAGTGCCCGGGTCGCCGTGAGGGCCAGTAGCCCGCCCATCAGCAAAAGCGGCGGGGTGTTGGACATCAGATGGTCATAGCTTCCGTGCAAAAAGGGCATGCCGAGAACCCCGTCGACGCCGCCAATGTGGCGCGGGATCAGGCCGAACAGCGCGTTTAGGCCATACCCGGAGAAGTCATTGAACACCTGAATGCCCCAAATGGCGGCCATGAAGGCAAATAGGGCGGAAACACGTCTGAAGACGATCTTGGTGTCTTTGCGGCGGATCATTTCGGGGGTGTATCATAGCCCAAGGCTCAATCAAGCGCAGATCGCTTGCACATTTCGGTCAAATAATCTGACCAGATTTGTTGCCGATAGGAAACTTTCACGCTAGGTGTGCCAAAACGGCATGCGACGGCATGCAAGAATGGGAACAGGAGTGGATTATGACCCAGCGCATCGACAAACACGGATTACAGGTGGATGAGCGGCTGGCCCGGTTTGTCGATGACGAGGCGCTGCCCGGTAGCGGCGTTAGCGGCGACGAATTCTGGGGTGGCTTTGCCAAGCTGATCGGGGATATGGCGCCCAAAAACCGTGCATTGTTGGCGCATCGTGATGCGATCCAAACGCAGCTAGATGACTGGCACAGCCGTCGTCGGAACCAGCCGCATGACCATGAGGGCTACAAAACGTTTCTAAAAGAGATCGGGTATCTGGTCGAAGAAGGCCCGGATTTTGAGATCGAGACCGCCAATGTTGACCCCGAGATCGCTCTGGTGCCGGGGCCGCAGCTTGTCGTGCCGATCACCAATGCACGGTATGCTCTGAATGCTGCGAATGCTCGCTGGGGCAGTCTTTATGATTGCATGTATGGCACTGATGCGATGGGTAGCTTCCCGCCAAAGGGGGGGTATGATCGCGGACGCGGTGCGCGTGTTGTTGCACGCGCGCGGGTGTTTCTTGACGACGCTTTCCCGCTTGTGGGGACAAGCCATGCGGATGTGCGGCGGTATCATATTCGGGATGGTGAGATGCTCGTCGATGAATGTCCGTTGGCGGATCCTGAGAAATTTGTGGGTTATCGCGGAGACCCCAAAGCGCCAGATGCAGTGCTTTTGCGGAACAATGGGCTGCATGTGGAACTTGTCTTTGATCGGGCTCATTTCATTGGCTGCCGTGATCAGGCGTTGCTGGCGGATGTGCTGGTTGAAAGTGCTGTGTCAGCGATCATGGATTGCGAGGATTCTGTCGCATGTGTGGACGGCGAGGACAAAGCGCAGGCCTATGGCAACTGGCTGGGCCTGATGCAGGGGAACCTTGAGGCGACGTTGGACAAAGGCGGGCGCACGATCACGCGGCGCTTGAATGAAGATCGGCATTATACGGCACCGGATGGTTCTGACCTGACGCTTAAGGGTCGTGCGTTGATGTGGATCCGAAATGTGGGGCATTTGATGACCAACCCGGCGATCCTCGACGCAGACGGCAATGAAGTGCCCGAGGGGTTGATGGATGCCGCGATCACCACGCTTATCGCCATGCATGACTTGAAGCGCGAAAGCGGGAATTCGGTGCATGGATCGGTCTATATTGTGAAACCGAAAATGCACGGGCCCGATGAGGTGGCTTTCACGGATGAAATTTTCACGGCTGTCGAGGGCTTCCTTGGTCTGCCTCAATACACCGTCAAAATCGGCGTGATGGATGAAGAACGTCGCACCTCGGTGAACCTCAAGGAATGCATACGGGCGGCCAAGCACCGGGTGGCGTTTATCAATACCGGGTTCCTTGATCGGACGGGGGATGAAATTCACACGAGCATGGAGGCAGGCCCCTTCAGCCGGAAGGATTTCATCAAGCGCAAAGGCTGGATCGGGGGCTATGAGAACCAGAATGTGGATATCGGGCTGGAATGCGGGCTTTCGGGAAAGGCGCAAATCGGCAAGGGCATGTGGGCGATGCCTGACATGATGGCGGCGATGATGGAGCAAAAGATCGAGCACCCCAAATCGGGGGCCAATTGTGCATGGGTGCCTTCGCCTACGGCGGCCACGTTGCACGCGCTTCATTATCACGCTGTCGATGTGTTCGCGGTGCAGGACAAGCTGCGCGCGGGCGGGCGGCGGGCCTATGTGGATGCGCTGCTCGATATTCCGGTGGCGAGCTATCGGAAATGGTCGAAGCCACAGATCATCAAGGAAGTGGAGAACAACGCGCAGGGTATTCTTGGCTATGTGGTGCGCTGGATTGATCAGGGCGTGGGCTGTTCCAAGGTGCCGGACATCAACGATGTGGGCCTTATGGAGGATCGTGCGACCTGTCGGATTTCATCGCAGCACATTGCCAACTGGTTGAACCACGGGGTGGTTAGCGAGGATGAAGTGATGGCCGCGATGAAGAAGATGGCCGCAGTCGTGGATCGCCAGAATGAAGGCGACGCAGCCTACCGGCCGATGGCGCCCGGCTTTGACGGGATCGCGTTTCAGGCAGCGTGTGATCTGGTGTTTGAAGGGCGTGTTCAGCCCGCGGGCTATACGGAACCTGTTTTGCACCGCCGCCGGTTGGAGCTAAAAACGGCCAACGGTTAAACGGAGGATTTACCATGGCAGAAATTTCACTGAGCCGCGCGCGCAAGATCATTCGCAAGACGCTGGAAAAGGGCCGGGCGGAGGGGTTCAAGCCGCTGTCAGTCGTGGTTTTGGACACCGGCGGGCATGTGCGAGCCTTTGAGCGCGAAGATGGTGCATCGCCTGGGCGTTTTGAGTTGGCCCGTGGTAAGGCCTATGGCGCAATCATGTTGGGGCTGGCAGGTCGAGCGCAGATGGCACGGGCAGACCAGCAGGCGTATTTCATGACCGCGATGAATGGGCTCTTTGATGGAAAGGTTGTGCCGGTGCCAGGGGGTATTCTGGTCCGTGACGCGGGTGGTCGCATTGTTGGGGCCGTGGGTGTCACTGGCGATACGTCGGACAATGACGTCATCGCCGGGGTGGCCGGGGTTGAAGCGGCAAATCTGACAGCAGAGGAATAGACGCGCGCAGTTTTTAAAAAACTGCGGACGAAATCTTTTAAAGATTTCGGGGGCCGTTAGGTGAGATCAAAGCCTTTGGTCCGGATGAAAGCACCGAAATCCGCCCGTTCCGGTGCGCTGTATTGGCGGGTTTTGTCGTGCGACCAACCTTTGTCTGTCGATGATCCAACCCGGTTTTTGACGCGCTGCGCATCATAGGCCTCAACAGCCTCACGCAGCCCTGCTTCGCTGTAGCCGTCTACATGGGCCGTCACCCGAAGCGGCAGGCGCATGGAAATTTCGGGCGTTTGTTCGGGGTAACCCACCGCGAGTCCGGCAAATGGGAACACGTGATCAGGAAGCGCCAGCAGGTCTGAAACCGCCTGCGCTTCATTGCGGACGGCGGAAATGGGACAGCATCCCAGCCCGACTGCCTCTGCCGCCGTCACAAACGCGCCGAGGGCTATGGCGGCATCACCTATGGCATTGAACACCGCATCGAAGTGATCATTGTCGAAAGGCACATCATGCCATTCATGCAAGAGCCTTTGTCGCCGGTTGTTGCCGCAGAAGATTAGGATTGAAGGCGCATTGGCGATCCAGCTTTGACCGGGTATCAGCGCGGCCAATGCGCGACGTTTGTCAGGCGCGCGCAGTTCAATGATATCGCGCTGCTGCAAGTCGCTTTTGGTCGGGGAAGACAGCGCCGTCGCGCTTAGGATACGGATAAGGTCGGTTGGAACGGGATCGGGTTTGAAGCTACGGCATGATCCGCGCATGGCCATGAGTGTGAGGGCGCTCAGATCAGCATCTGCCTGCGCATCCCCCAGATCGCCGAAGCGCGTTTTGAGCGCGTCTAAAAGGGCAGTGTGTCCGGGCACGGGGATCATCCTTCGTTTGGGTAGAATTACTTACAAAAAGCGAAAGAATTTATCGCGTAGAATAAGTTTTTCTATCAATTATATAGATGGTGGTAAGGAAGCTATGGAAACTCGCCACCGTGGATGGATCAGATATCAACACTGGGACGATTTCGGTCAAGATCGAACGAGGTGCCGATGCCCGCGAAGACTTTGACGTGCCAGCCTATGACAATCAGACTGTTCTGGATGTCGTGTCCTGGGTGCAGCAGCATGCCGATCCGACGCTGAGCTATCGGTTCGCCTGTCGCGTGGGCATGTGCGGCAGTTGTGCGATGATGGTCAACGGTGTTCCGCGCTGGACGTGTCGGACGCATATTTCCAAAGTTTTACAAGACGATGCAGTCACCATAGGGCCATTGCGGAACCTGCCGGTGATCAAGGATTTGGCCGTCGACATGGACCCGTTCTTCGACAAATGGGTCGGGGCTGAGGCTGTGCATCATGGCGCCCTCACACGTGATGATCCGATCGCGCCAGTGGATGAGGACAGCCCAGAGCGTCAGGAAGCCAATGCAGGGATCGAGTGCATCAACTGTTCTGTGTGCTATGCGGCCTGCGACACGGTTGCGGGCAACCCCGATTACCTTGGACCGGCGGCGTTGCAACGGGCGTGGACCCTTCTCAATGATGCCAAGGATGAGGGCCGCGTGGCGATATTGGATGCAGTATCGGGTTCGGGCGGGTGCCATAACTGCCATTCGATGGGCTCTTGCAGCACCTATTGCCCCAATGAATTGGACCCGATGTCTGCCATTGCAGGGCTGAAGCGTGAGACGGCAAAGCAGTTCTGGAAGTGGGGGCGCAAATGATTTCCCTTCGCCTCTACATGCTGCAGCGGATTTCGGCGCTTTTGATGGCACCTTTTGTGATTGGGCATCTGGCAGTGATGATTTACGCGATCCAAGGGGGCGTCAGCGCGGGTGAGATACTCGGCCGCACTCAAGGGTCGCTCCTGTGGTTTTTGTTTTATGGCGGGTTTGTCGTCGCGGTATCCGTGCATGGCGCCATCGGCCTGCGAACCGTGGCCTATGAATGGGGTGGACTGAAAGGGCGCCCGCTTCAGGGGTTCATGTGGATCGTCGGCCTGGGAATTTTGATCATGGGCATGAACGCGGTTTGGGGCGTAACCTATGCCGTGGGTCCAGCCGGAGGACCGGGCGGGTGAAGGCGGCCAAGAACATAACATCGCGCGCCCATCCCTTGTGGCTGGCCTACATTTTGCATCGGTTATCGGGGCTTGGGCTAGCAGTTTTCCTGCCGGTGCATTTCTGGATCTTATCCTTTGCTATCCGTGATACCGCCAAGTTGGACGGATTTCTGAGCTGGACCGCCGTGCCCATCGTGAAAGTGGCAGAATTCGGCCTCGTCTTTCTTCTGGCCGTGCACATGTTTGGCGGGTTGCGCCTGATGGCGATGGAGTTTCTGCCCTGGTCCGCGCCGCAAAAGACGCTGGCCGCAGGTGCGACCGCCGCGTCGTTTCTGGTGGCCACCCTTTTCTTCATGCAGGCTGTGTGACGATGCAGATAGATCGACATGACACGGATATTCTCATCCTCGGCACCGGGGGGGCGGGGCTTTTCGCGGCGCTCCATGCGCAGCAGACCGCGCCAGTCGGCACGAAGATCACGATTGCCGTCAAAGGCCTGATCGGGAAGTGCGGCTGCACGCGGATGGTGCAGGGTGGTTACAACGTGGCGCTGGGCGGTGGTGACACCGTGGAGCGGCACTTCATGGACACGATCAATGGCGGCAAATGGTTGCCCAATCAGGATATGGCCTGGCGGCTGTGCGAACAGGCGGTGGTGCGAATTCGCGAGTTGGAAAATGAGGTCGGCTGTTTCTTTGATCGCAACCCTGATGGGTCGCTGCACCAGAAGGCCTTTGCCGGGCAGACGGCAGACCGGACCGTGCATAAGGGCGATTTGACGGGCATCGAGATCATCAATCGGTTGATGGAGAAGGTGCTGGCGAGCGGAGTTGAAAAGCTGCAGGAGCATCGCGCGATTGGGCTGATCCCCACCAAGGACGGTAAGGCGCTGTCGGGTGTTTTGATGATCGACATGCGCACTGGGGGCTTCCGGTTTGTGCGCGCCAAGACCGTGCTGATGGCAACGGGCGGGGGCCCGACGATGTATCGCTATCACACGCCGTCGGGTGACAAGACGATGGATGGGCTGGCCATGGCAATGCGCGCGGGCCTGCCCCTGCGCGATATGGAGATGGTGCAGTTTCATCCGACCGGGTTGCTGGCAGGCGATCACACGCGGATGACCGGGACGGTGTTGGAAGAGGGGCTGCGCGGTGCGGGTGGGCAGCTGATCAATCACGCAGGCCAGCGGTTCATGTTTGATTATGACGGCAAGGGCGAACGCGCCACGCGCGATGTGGTGAGCCGCGGCATCTATGCCGAGATGCGTAAGAACAACAATCCGGAGCAGGAAGGTGTGTTCATCTCCATGTCCCATCTGGGGCCGGATTTTGTACGTGAGAAGTTCAAGGGCATGGTGAAGCGTTGCGCCGATAGCGGGTTTGATCTCGCCGCTGGGAAGGTCGAGGTGGTGCCGACGGCGCATTACTTCATGGGCGGTGTTGTCGTGGATGTAGATACGCGGACGGAGATGGAAGGGCTTTACGTCGCTGGCGAAGATGCCGGTGGCGCCCATGGGTCGAACCGGCTGGGCGGCAATGGGGTTGCGAATTCGACCGTCTATGGCGGTGTCGCGGGTGACACGATGGGGCGTGATATCCGCACCATGGGCGCGCTTCGTGATCCTGATGAGTCGGTCCTACAGGCAGAAGTGGAGCGCGCGATTTATCCTCTCTCACGCAAGCCCGGGCTCGTGCTTCCGCTGCGGAAGGAGTTGCAAGAGGTGATGTGGGAAGAGGTGGGCGTGATGCGGACCGAAGGAAAGATGAAACGCGGGTTGAAAGGGATCGCGGTGGTGTCGGACAAGCTGATGGATGTTGGTGTAGAAGGCTCCAACCTGGCCTTTAATCTGACTTGGCATGACTGGCTGAACCTGCGCTCACTCTGTGATGTGTCCGAGGTGATCACGAAGGCTGGGATCGTGCGAGAGAACTCTCGCGGTGCCCATTACCGGGAAGACTTCCCGGAGCCAGGAGAAATGATTGACAGTGAGTTTACCGTGGCCCGTGCGGTGGACGGCGAGGTTGAGGTCACCAACGAACCGGTTGAGTTTTCCATTGTGAGACCCGGAGAAACGATCCTGCCCGAAGGTGAACCCGAAACATTGGTAGCTGCACAATGATCCCCATAAATCTGATCCAGAAAACCGCAGAAGCTTTGATGGCCAAGGCGGCCATTGAGATCCCGCAGGATTATCTGGACGGCTTAAAGGCCGCTGTGAAGACGGAGGATGGAGATTTATCGTCCTTCGTGTTGCAGGCGATGCTCGACAATTATGAGGCGGCCAAGGAAGACGGCCGCGCCATGTGTGGCGACACGGGCGTGCCGCGATGGTTTGTGAAGATGGGCAATGAAGCCAGCGTCGAAGGCGGGATGGTCGCGTTGGAAACTGCGCTGCGCCGAGCGACGGCGAAGGCCACCTTTGACGTGCCGCTGCGCCCAAACCGGGTGCATCCGCTTTGGCGGACGGATCATGACAATAACGTGGGTATCGGTGCGCCGGAGATTGAGTACGGGTTTGAGCCAGAGGGGGATTGGGTTGATCTGATCACTGTCCATAAGGGCGGGCTTTTTGGCACGGACTACCGGATGCTCTTCCCGTCCGATGGCATTCAGGGGATCAAACGCTTTTACCTCGACACGCTGATGGCCTTTGGCAAGCGTGGTTTGGCTTGTCAGCCCGCCATCATCGGGATCGGGCTTGGTGGGTCCAAGGATATCTGCATGACGCTCGGCAAACGCGCCTCGATCCTGCGCACGGTCGGCAGCCGCAACTCCGACCCGCGCATCGCGGATATGGAGGATGAATTCAAAGAACTTGGCAATTCCATCGGCATGGGTGCGATGGGGTTTGTGGGCAAGAACATGGTGATCGATTGCAATATCGAGGTGGGGTATTGCCACACGGGCGGGATGCCCATGTCGGTGCACGCCTTCTGCCTTTCGTCGCGTCGCGCGGTGGCGCGGCTTTATCCGGATGGGCGGGTGGAGCATCGCACAGACCCGGATTGGTTCACCGACTACCAGCGCCGCGAGACGGTGGAGTGGGAAACGATGAAGGAGGCGGCGGAGTGATGCCGGAGTTTGTACATGCCCCGTGAAGTCACCATTTCCACCACCCCGTCGGATGAGGATATTTCGCAGCTGCGGCTTGGCGACGTCGTTTACCTTGACGGGTTGATGTATACCGCGCGCGAAGGCGTCTACATGCGTGCTTTGGAGGACAAGGCGAACATTCCGATGGAGTTGCCTTCGGAGTCGGCCGCAAATTTCCACTGTTCCCCGGCGGCGCGGATCAACGCAGATGGGTCCTTTGATATGGGCGCGGTGACGGCCACGGCCTCTTTCCGGTTTGCCAAATGGTTGCCGGAATGGATGGAAAAGACGGGTGCGAAGTTGATCGTCGGTAAGGGGGGTATGTCGTCCAAAGACTACAAGGAATATTTTGTGCCCAACGGGGCGGTGTATCTGTCGACCGTCGGCTATGGCACTGGCGCGCTTTTGGGACGCGGGGTTGAGAATGTGGAAGCGGTGCACTGGAACGAAGAGCTGGGGCTTGCACAGGCCATGTGGGTCATCCGCTGCAAGCGGATGGGGCCGTTCATCGTGGCCTCAGATTTGAACGGGACCTGCCTTTTCGAGCGTGAGAATGCGCGCATCGCGGAGAATGTCGCGCGGGTGTATGAGGGGACGAAACCGGCCGTGCTGAAGCGTTACGGCGAAAGCGATGACCGCACGGATGAGGTGATCTGATCAGAGGGCTTCACTGATCAAGATACCCAGTCCCATGACGAGGTTGAGCAGGATCAAGAGCCGCCGAAACGCTGCATCGCTCAACCGTTTGAAGACAAAAATTCCAATTTGTGTGGCAACGAGCCCGGCCGGAATGGTTACCAACAGCGCTCGGGCGGCGGTCGCGTCATAGGCATCTTTGAAAAAGAGGAGGGCCACTGTGGTGCATAGAATTGCCATGTTGAAAGGTTGCAATACGGCGCGGGTCTCGGATTTCGGCCATGGCCGGAGCGACAGGTAAAGCATCGGGAGTGCACCCGATAAGCCAGCCGATCCACCCAGAATGCCGCCTGTCAGGCCAATGCCGCTGTCGAGCCACGGTGTAGGGCGGGAAAATTTCGGCAGGGCGGCGCGAAAACCGAAATAGGCGCCGAAGACTATCAGCAGCGCGGCGATGGCGTAGCGCAGGAAACTCGCCTCAATGATGCTGAGCAGCATGATGCCCAGCGGGACGCCAAGAAGGCCGGGCAGGATAAAACGCAAGAGGCGCTTTGGCTTGGTGAATATCTCTTTGCGCACAACCCACATGCCTTGCAGCCCGGCGAGCACTGCCAATAGCGCGACAAGTGCAACGGCGGTGACTGGATCGAGCACCAGCAGAAAAAAACCCAGAGCGAAAAGCGCAGTGCCGGACCCTGAAAGCCCGTTGATGAATCCGCCAGCTGCCGCGCCGAGGACCAGAAACAGGATCATGTCCCAGCCCATCAATCCGTGCGTCCTGAGCCGATGATCGTGGTGAGTGCGCAGAAGAGTTCCTCCACTGCGCGGGCTTTGATCTGGTCTTCGCGGTAGGCCAGCCCAAGGACGCGTTTTGGTGCGTTTTGGCCAAGGTCGATTTCCCGCACCTCTGGCGCACCGGGCGGGCGAACGGCGAGGCGGGGCACGATGGAGACGCCCAAGTTCTGATGCACCATGGATGTGATCGCTTCCAGACCGTCGAGTTCCATCGCTTCGGACACGCGGATGCGACGGGCGAGGATCCAGTTGTCGATCACGCTGCCCACGACGGCGTTGCGGTTGAAGCGAATGAAAGGACGGGTCTTCAAAAGTTGGGTGGGATCGGTCTCCGTTTCCGCAGGGCCGGTGATCAGCTGCATTGGTTCCTGTGCCAGTTCGCGGAACATGACGCCGCGCGGCATCAGATGGGGCTTGGACACAATCGCGGCGTCGAGCGTGCCGCGTTCCACCTCAAGCAACAGAGCGCGCGTCAGGGCAGGGCGGATTTGCAGGCCGATCTGGGGGAACCTGTCCTTCAGAACCGCCATGGCACGCGGGGCCAGACCGGTTAGCGTGGTGGGCATGGCGCCCAGTGATATGGTCGCGGTGAGCCCGCCATCGGCCTGAACCGACGGGATCAGATTGTCGTAATCCTGAATGATCCGGCGGGCGCGGGCAACGACTTGATGTGCCAGCGGGGTAAGTTCGGGCGTGCGGGTTGTGCGATCAAACAGTGCTACACCCAGATCGGATTCCAGTGTGCGCATCTGTTGGCTGACGGCGGCATGGGTGACATGCACAATCTCTGCGGCGGCGCTGAATGTTTTCGCGTCGGCTATGGCGATCAGGGTTCTGAGATGTTTGATCGTCATTCTGCAGGTCAGAGAGCGTGTTGGCGGCTGTTGCTGGTAATTTGAAGTTCTTTTACAAGACAGTGCGCATTCTGCGCATAACCTTTAGCAAAACTAACAGATTTTCCAGCCCGGACCAACCCAAGCCAAGCCAATTTCGGACATTTTGGTCACGCCCAATCCCTGTCTGGCGCGTTGTGACTGATGCATTGGCTATGCATTCTTTAGCCACCAGCGTTGGCGCGCATTCTTTGAAAGAATGCGTTCGGCTTCAGATCCAGTTTGGTCGTTAAACTATAGACGCGCCCGCATCGGCAAGTTGATCAGAACCGCAGTGCCCCGACCATTCGACGCCGTTGTCAGCTTGATGGAGCCGTCTAGCCGGGTCACCAGTTTCCTGGCCAAGGTCAAGCCCAGCCCCGCGCGCCCCGTTTCTTCGCGACGGCGCAGCATAACGAGAGATTCGAACACGTTTTTACGCGCATCAGCGGGAATGCCTGGTCCGTCGTCTTCAATGGTGATGCAGACCCGGTCCCCCATGGCCTCACTTGCCACAGAAATCTGACCACGACCCTGATCATGATGGTGCAACGCATTCTCCAGAACCGCCTTAAAGATGGAATGGACAGCCTTCTGAGGAAGGTACATCGTGTCTGTCGCGTCCGACACATGCAGTTTGAACTGGGCGTCACCTGCCACGTCTCCCCAGGCGCGGCGCATGGCTTGTTCGACTGTCACGCGAACGGGTTCATCGGGTTTGCGACCGGCGCTCGACAGATCGATCAGCCCGTCCAGCAGGCTCAGCATGTCATTGGCACTGTTGCGCATCAGATCAAGATGTTCCTGTACGTCGCCGGGCAGTGTCAGCCCGTGTTCCTGCATGTCTTCACAGACCCAGACGGGCAGTTCGGCCAATGCGCGCAAGCCCGCCTTGAGATCGTGATTCAGGATGCGAAGGAATTGCATGTGGTCCTGATCTTCGACGGAGGCTTCAGCCACCCGGACGGTTTTCAGTTCCGACATATCCATCTTCATGTTCTGCATTTGCTGCATTTTGACGTCACCTTCTGGTTCAAGTCATTCATCTTGGCGGGCGTGTGTCTTGGGACACAGGTCAGGGCATGGCCCGCGCCACACCCTGTTTCATCTTGTCTTGTCGCCGTCAGTTCGGTTTTTGGCCGAATTTAAGGCCGTGATGTTCGGCCTCATCCAGAAAGCGCCAAATGGCAAAACAGCTCGCCTCGATATCATCGAGTGCCTCTGGCGATGGCATCTGACGGCGGGCGATGCATTGGCGAAGGAAATTCGCCGTGCGATAGATCTTCGACAGATGTTGCTTTGTGTTGGCGGAGTACAGCTGTGCCACCTCGTCCATCACTTCATTGACCATTTCGGCCCGTTCCGAATTGGTGGTCTGCGTCAATGCGACCTCATCCAAGGCTTCCGTGATCACCGTTTTCAGCCCTGCCACCGTCATCGACGTTTTGTCCAGATAGCTGACAAAACCATGGCGCACGGCTTCGACAAGAATGGCGTCATCGGACATGCCGGTCACAAGCACAGCTGGTGTTTCTGACGCGATGACGCTGGATTTGATGATTTCCATCGCGTCGGAGCTGGTTTTACCGTTGCCCAGGGAATGATCGATCATGCACAGATCGAAGACATCAGTTTTGAACGCCTCCTCAAACTCCTCAAGGGTCTTGGTGGCTTTAATCACCACATCTGACCGGATTTCGGAAATCATCCGGGACACACGCCGAAGGTCAAAATCACTGTCATCCAGAATGAGGATGCGCAATCCGTCGGCGACAAAGTCAGCAGTGGGATCTTTGATGGGAAGTGCTGTTTGTAGCATGGTACGCTCTGATCTCGTTGCAATTGACAGCATCGTGAGCGCTAAATTCTAATTCATGGTTAAGGCTTGGAGCGGCATCGCGTCCGAATTGGGGTTTTTATACAGCGTTTTAAGTATTCCTTTGAAAAGAAGCGTCATTGGGCCTGCGATGCAATTTTGGCGACTGTCATCAAAGGTGAGGGGTTTGGAGTAAAACCACCCGGCACGGGCGCAATCCCTTCGGCGTTGGTGTCATCGGCAGGATTGAGTGAGACGGTCAGCATGATCATCACTCAGGCATCGCAAAATTCTTCCAAGTCTCCATTCTGGCCATGGTGCCTTTCCCAAGGGTCGAGAAGACGGGAATGGTGCGATCATGGTTGAGTGGGACCCGTTTGCAGACCGCAAACCGGATGCCGTTCTGTCGATATCTGATAGCGTTGCTGATCATGTTCTGAATGAGCACGCGCATCTGACTGCGATGCCCTTTGACCACGGCAAGATCGACGATCGGAACACGTGCACCGGTTTCTGCAATGATCGTCTTCAGACCAATCCGGCCGACTTGAAGAGCTCCATCACATTTTTTTCCGGCCGGGCACCAAAATGGCCGATCACCTCACCCGCCGCAATACATCCCATGCGACCTGCCACCTCCAAAGACTGGCCGGTCGCCAGACCATAGAGGAAACCGGCGGCAAACTGATCGCCCGCGCCCGTGGTGTCGAGCGGACTTACTTCGTCCACATCGACACGTACTGTCGTCTCGCCCGCCTTGATCACAACCTCATCGCCGGATCGGGTGCAGACCAGCAATTCGCACTCCTTCGAAGCGCGATCCAGTGCAGTGGTGAAATCGTGCGTCTCATAAAGGGTCTTCCATTCCGCTTCATTGCCGATCACGAAGTCAAGTTGCTGCAGCAGGGTGTGGAAATCATCGCGGTGGCGTTCAACGCAGAACGGGTCCGACAGGGAAATTCCCGCCTTGCCGCCGCCGTCCTGACACGCGCTTACCGCCGCCAGAAAGGCCTCTTTGCCTTGGGGTTTGTCGTAAAGATACCCCTCCAGAAACAGAAGACCGGCATTGGCTGCTACATCCGGGTCGACGTCATCAGGGCCCAATTCGGTTGAGATGCCCAGATAGGTGTTCATCGACCTTTCCCCATCCGGGGTGACGAAGATCATCGATCGGGATGTGGGCAGGTCTGCGCCTGCGATCGGGGCGTTGGTGACATGGGTGCCGACCTCCGTCATCTCCCGCACGTAATCGACCCCCGGCGCGTCGTCACTAACCCTACCGATGAAGGCGGTTGAGACGCCAAGCGCACCAAGGCCTGCAATGGTGTTGGCCACGGACCCGCCCGCCATCTGTGTGCGATTGTCCATGCCCTCATAAAGCGCTTCACCCCGGGCCTGATCCACAAGCTGCATGACCCCTTTTTCAATCTCCATGCGGGTCAGGAATGCATCGTCGCATTGGGTGATCACATCCACTACAGCGTTGCCGATCCCGACAGCTTGAAATTTGGTCATAGGGTCTTTTCCTCATAAAGGCATAAGTCATTGATAACGCAGCTGGGGCACATCGGTTTGCGCGCCTTGCAGTGATAGCGTCCGTGTAAGATCAGCCAGTGGTGGGCGTAAAGTTGAAAATCCACCGGAATGTTATCTTCTATGGCCCGTTCTACGGCGACCACATCCTTGCCGGGTGCAATGCCGGAGCGGTTGCCGACGCGGAAGATATGCGTGTCCACGGCCTGAGAGGGAAAACGCCACCACATATTGAGCACCACATTGGCCGTCTTGCGCCCGACACCCGGCAGGCTTTCGAGGGCTGCGCGTGAACAGGGAACTTCTCCGCCATAGTCTTCGACAAGTATGCGGCTCAGTTTCATCACGTTCTTGGCCTTGTTGCGGTAAAGGCCGATTGTTTTGATGTGCTCGATCAGTTTTTCTTCTCCCATGTCGAGCATTTTCTGTGGCGTGTCGACGATTTTGAAGAGTCCTTGAGTGGCCTTGTTCACGCCCACGTCAGTGGCTTGTGCGGAAAGCGCCACAGCCACAACAAGTGTGTAGGCATTGGTGTGGTTGAGCTCACCTTTGGGTTCCGCCTCATTGGCCTGAAACCGGGTGAACGCCTCGCGGATTGAATGGTAATCAAGTTGCTGGGCCATGTCCCCTCATGCCCGGCACGGCGCGAAAGCGCAACATTCGGGTCGTGTCAGTGCGTGCCACCAGATAGATTGGGTCCATGTCCTGTAAAGGAGGGTGCGATGACCCAAGAGAATGAAAACGGCTACCACTTTCAGGTGATGCGCCGTGCAATTGATTTGATTGATGCTGCGGCCGCAGAAGACCCGGGTGTGATCCCACTGGACCGGCTGGCAAGCGAGATGAATATGAGCCCTGCGCATTTCCAAAAGGTGTTTACCGCCTGGGCCGGGGTGTCGCCCAAACGCTACCAGCAATATCTGGCGCTTGGGCAGGCGAAGACGCTTTTGGCCGAAAGGTTCACAATGCTGGAGACGGCAAATGAACTTGGCTTGTCGGGCACGGGTCGGCTGCATGATCTGTTCCTGCGCTGGGACGCAATGAGCCCGGGTGAATTTGCCCGCAAAGGCGAAGGCCTGACCATCTATTGGGGGTGGTTTGACAGCCCCTTTGGTCTGTCGCTGGTGATGGGCACGGAAAAGGGCATCTGCGGCATCGGCTTTGTTAGTGAGATGGGCGAAGAGTGGGCCATGCAGGACATGATCAGCCGCTGGCCCAAGGCGAATTTCGTGGAAGACCCGATGATGTTGCGGCCATGGGTGCTGAGCGCCTTTGGAGCGGGTGGGCAGACGGGGGAGGCGGCACCGCTTTACCTCATTGGTGCGCCCTTCCAGATCAAGGTTTGGGAGGCGCTGCTGCGTGTACCCTCGGGCCATGTGACCACCTACTCGGAGATTGCAGGTGCAATCGGCAAACCCAAAGCGGTGCGCGCCGTGGGCACAGCGGTGGGCCGGAATCCGATCAGCCTGCTCATTCCTTGCCACCGCGCACTGCGGAAGTCTGGGGAACTGGGCGGCTATCATTGGGGCTTGCCGGTCAAACGCGCGATCCTCGCATGGGAATCGGCGCGGGTGGACGCTGAGATGCAGCAGGCGGGGTGATCTACCAATGGCTTGCAGGCAGGTGGCGTAACTAGGATAGTTCTTAGGAACCTTTCCTGGAGATAGCCATGTTCCGCCGATTGAAACTGTTCTTCCAAGCTGTTCAAACTGTTCGATCTGTCCGTAAAGGCGGTGATCCGGACGCCGCTATTGATCAGCTTTTGCAGAACGCGGGGCTTGGGGGAGACGGCGGCGATGTTGAGGCATCATACAACAATATGGCGGCGGATACTTTGATCGACCCGCCTTTTGATCAGCTTTACCCGGATACCCCGACCCTGACGGCAGATCATGTAAGCCTCATCCGACGCATGCGACTGAGTTGGAACGGTACTGAATCCGGCGCGCCGCAATGCCATCCGACGTCTGGCTTCACGGGCGGCACCGCACCCGATTTGGTGCGGAATTTGCTGGGAGAGGCGGATGATGAGGCCATTGCCACTTTCATGATCTCGCTTATGCCCGCGCTGGGCGCGTTTACCTCTTCGGCCAAGCTGGAGCCAGGCCGCTACACGCTGAAAAACATGGGGGCGGCGCTTTTGAATGAAAGCCGCCGAGGCCTCGAGGATGCGGAAACGCTTTTTGCTATTTCAGATGACATGCAGGTTGATATTGGTGCCGACGATATTGCGTTGGCGCGGGCGGCCACGTGGGAATGGCCCTACGAAGATGACATGCTCGACGCGTTGGAGATGAGCGATATCGCCGGACCGACCGTGGATCCCAAACGACCTTACGGGGAGATGAGTTACTACGCGTTGGATGTGCATCGCGTGCTGAATTGGCCGATAGAGGCACGCAATGAGGATGGCTTTATTGACCTGACGGTGGCGCAGGAGGAAGAGGCCACCCGGCTTCATTTCCGCCAGTTGGGCGTGATGCAGGCGCTACTGGAGAATGGGGACGTCAGTTTCTGAAGCGGCGACGATCCAGTCCCGCACTTGTGCCGCCTGCGGGCTGAGCGGATTGGTGGAGGACCAGACCAGGTAGAACCCTTCACCGGTCTCCCACGCCCATTCATCACGGCGCGACAGCAGCCCCTGATCAATCAGATGGTCAGTGACGTGATGCCAACCAAAAGCGAACCCTTCTCCCGCAATCGCGGCCTGTAGGACCAGGGCATAATCGTTGAGCCGCAACCCCGTGCGCGGCTCTTGATAAGGCACGTTCCAATGAGCGAAGAAATCGGCCCAACCGGGGCGGGCGCGAATGGGTTCCTCCAGATGAATGAGCGTGTGATGGGCGAGCGTGGACACCGAGCGCAGGTTCACCGCCGCCGCCATCACCCGAGGAGAGGCGATGGGCGAGATGACCTCCGCCGCGATGAGATGACTTGCGCAACCGGGCCATGTGCCTGTGCCTCGGCGCACGGCGAGGCTGATGCCTTCGGCATCAATGTCCGGTTCGCGTTCCGAGTTTTGCAATCGCAAATCAACACCAGGATGGGCGGCGTGAAAGCCAGACAGGCGCGGGATCATCCAGTAATGCACGAAGGCGGAAGACGCCGACAGCGTCACGTGATCCTGCGCGGCCCGCCCCGACAGCATTTCGGCCGTCTGATGAATGCGGGCGAAGGCGTCTGCGACCTCATTGAACAACCGTTCCCCGGCATGGGTCAGGGTGACGGATCGGTGGGCGCGGACAAAAAGCAGAGTCCCCAACGCACCTTCCAACTGCTTGATTGAGGCGGAGACGGCGGGTTGCTGGACATTCAATTCGTCTGCCGCGCGGGTGAAAGAGCCGGTGCGGGCGGCAGCCTCAAACACAAGAAGGTGGCGCGGAGAGGAGACGAGCTTCCAAAGCTTTTGCATAATCTCAAATTATCCAAAGCCATGCAATTTGCAAGCATCACAAGGGTTCTCATCAGATTTAGACTAATTTGCACGCATGGGGGGATTCCGAATGCCGAGAAGGGCACGCGCACGGCAAATGCAGAGTGGTGAACAGGGCGAAGCGGTCCCATCCCCGCATATCCAACGCCGTTTGCCGTTCTTTGATGTGTTGGACGAAGAGACCATCCAAAAGCTTGAGCGCCAAGTGGACTGGATCTTTGAGGAAATTGGCATCGATTTTCGCGACGATCCTGAGGCGTTGCGCATTTGGAAAGAGGCCGGCGTTCGGATCGAGGATTGTCGGGTGCGGGCGGATGCCAGTTTCATCCGGTCGCTCTGCGCCAAGGCGCCTCGCTCATTCCGACAGGTCGCACGCAACCCGGACCGGTCGGTCACCATTGGCGGCACCCATCAGGTGTTTGCCCCCATCTATGGCGCGCCGTTCGTGCGTGACCTGGAAGGCGGGCGGCGCTACGGAGATATGGAAAGCTTTGAGAAGCTGGTGAAGCTCGCCTATCTGCACCCGCAATTGCACCACTCAGGGCTGGTGATTTGCGAGCCCTGCGACGTGCCGGTGAGCCATCGGCATCTGGACATGGTGCTGGCCCACATGGTGCTGGGCGACAAACCCCATCTGGGCGCGATCACGGAGATGAGCCGCGCGCAGGACAGCGTGGATATGGCGGAGATCCTGCATGGCCGCGAGGTGATGGAGGAGCACTGCGTCATCATGGGCAATGTGAACACCAACTCGCCGCTTCTGGTGGACAAGGTCGTGACCGAAGCGATCCGGGTCTATTGCGGGCGGGGGCAGGGGATCATCGTGGTGCCGTTCATCCTGTCGGGCGCGATGGGGCCTGTGAGCACGGCCGCATCCGTGGCGCAGGCCATGGCGGAGGCGATGATGGTTTGCGCCTTTGCGCAGCTGGTCCGGCCCGGCGCGCCGTTTGTTCTGGGGAATTTCCTGTCGTCCATGAGCCTCAAGAGTGGTGCGCCGACCTTTGGGATGCCGGAGCCAGTGATGTCCAACTACGCCATCGGACAATTGGCGCGGCGGGCTGGGTTGCCGCTGCGTTGTGGTGGGTCGCTCACGGCAAGCAAGATTGAAGATGCGCAGGCCGCTTATGAAAGCGCCGATTCCATGCATTCCACGATGCTAGCCGGGGCTAATTTTGTGCTCCATGCCGCAGGTTGGATGGAGGGTGGTCTGTGTACCGGATTTGAGAAGCTGATCATGGATGCAGATCGGCTCGGGTCCTATCAGAAGATCCTCGATCATGGTCTCGTCGCCGATGATGAGGCTATGGCGCGGGACGCCTATGGGGAGGTCGATCCAGGGGGACATTTCCTTGGCTGCGGGCATACGATGCGCAACTACACCACGGCGTTTTATGAGCCAGCTCTGAGTGACAGTGAGAATGTGGAAAGCTGGGAAGAGGGTGGTGCGAAGGACATGCGTGCCAGGGCTCATGAACGATGGAACGCGATGCTGGCGAGCTATGAAAAGCCGCTGATGGACGTGGCCGTGGAAGAGGAATTGAACGACTATGTGGCGCGGCGCAAGCGGGAGATCCCGGAGGCATGGTATTAGGTAGACTGGGGGGCCAGCCCCCAGAACCCCGGAGTGTTTTCAACCAAAAAGAAGCTGGGACTGGAGATAGATGATGAATGCAAGTGCGAAATTTGATGCAGATCTGGCATCGCGGTTGGAAGGGCTGCGGGGCGAGGGATTGTATAAATCCGAACGGGTGATTTCCTCGATGCAGGCCGGCGAGGTGACACTGGCCAGTGGGGCAGAGGTCGTGAACCTGTGTGCCAACAACTACCTCGGATTGGCGGATGATGCGCGTGTGATTGAGGCGGGGCACGCCGCCCTTGATCGGTATGGGTTTGGCATGGCCAGCGTGCGCTTCATTTGCGGCACGCAGGAAGAGCACAAGGCGCTGGAGGCGCGGATTGCTGGTTTTCTCGGGATGGAGCATGCCATCCTTTATGCTGCCGCCTTTGATGCCAATGCCGGGTTGTTTGAGACGCTTCTGGGGGAAGAGGATGCAATCATCTCTGACGCGCTCAATCATGCCAGCATCATCGACGGCGTGCGTCTGTGTAAGGCGAAGCGGTTGCGCTATGCCAATTCCGACATGGCCGATCTGGAGCGGTGCTTGCAGGCTGCGCAGGGGGCAAAGCATCGACTGATCGCCACTGACGGTGTGTTTTCGATGGATGGGTATTTCGCGAAGCTGGATGAGATATGCGATCTGGCGGAGCGCTACGATGCGATGGTCATGGTGGATGATTGTCATTCCACGGGCTTTGTGGGTGAGAGCGGCCGTGGCACCCATGAGCACTGCGGCGTAATGGGGCGGGTCGACATTCTGACGGGTACCTTGGGCAAAGCTCTGGGGGGTGCCTCGGGTGGCTATACGGCGGCGAGCGCGCCGGTGGTGGATTGGTTGCGGCAGCGGTCGCGGCCTTACCTGTTTTCGAATACGCTTGCGCCGGTGATCGCTGGGGCGTCGCTAAAGGTTTTTGAACTGCTTGATGAAGAGGGTGACGCCCTGCGCGCGCGGCTGTGGGGGAACGCCGCGTATTTCCGTGATGAGATGGGCAAGCTTGGGTTTGAGCTTCTGCCAGGGACCCACGCGATCATTCCAGTGATGCTGCGCGATCCCAAACTGGCGCAGGAGATGGCGGCGCGGCTGCACGAGCAGGGTGTGTTTGTCACTGCGTTTAGCTTTCCTGTGGTGCCAAGGGGGCAGGATCGAATCCGGACGCAGATGTCCGCTGCGCTGACGCGGGGCATGTTGGACCGGGCGATTGCGGCGTTCGAGGCCGTGGGCCGCGATTTGGGAGTGATCGGGTGATCTATCCGTCTGTCATCGACACCATTGGGAACACACCCTTGGTGGACCTATCCCGCGTGCGCGATGAGTTGGCGCTGGATGGGCGCATTCTGGCGAAGCTGGATTACATGCTGCCGGGCTATTCCAAGAAAGACCGCGCTGCGCGGGCGATCATTGAAGGTGCTCGGGCGGCGGGTGAGTTGACGCCTGGGCAGACTGTGGTCGAGCTGACCTCGGGCAATATGGGCACGGGTTTGGCAATTGTCTGCGGCGTGCTGGGCCATCCTTTTGTGGCTGTGATGAGTGAGGGCAATTCACCAGAGCGCGCGCGGATGATGCGGGCGTTGGGGGCCGAAGTTGTGCTGGTGCCGCAAGCCGAAGGCAGCCAGCTGGGGCAGGTATCTGGGGATGACCTGGCGCTGGTCGAAGCGGAATCGCGGCAGATCACGAAAGAGCGTGGCGCTTACCGCGCGGATCAGTTTGAGAGGGCGGGCAATCCTCTGGCGCATGAGACCGGCACGGGACCGGAGATTTGGGAACAGTCCGGCGGAGAGGTCTCGGTATTTTGTGACTTTATCGGGTCGGGCGGCACGCTGGCGGGGACGGCGCGGTATCTCGGCCCCAAAGGAGTGCGTTGCTACGCGGTCGATCCGGACCGGCCCAACCATCCCATTCAGGGGGGCGGGTATTCAATACCCAATCTCACCCATTTGCAAGGCGTCGATCTGGCCGGTTCGGTGACAGTTTCGGGCCGCGATGCCAAGGATGCCGTACGGCTTCTGGCGCGACACGAGGGGATTTTCGCGGGCTTCTCCGCCGGAGCAAATCTGGCAGGCGCGATCCAGTTGCTGATGGGGCTGGAGCAGGGCGGCACGGTCGCCATCGTGATGTGTGACAGCGGGTTGAAATACCTCAGCACCGATTTGTGGGAGTAACCTAAATGCAGAACCAGATGCGCGCACTTGTGAAAGCACGCCCCGAGCCAGGGCTTTGGATGGAGCATGTTCCGGTGCCGGAACCCGGGCCCGCGGATGTCCTGATCAAGGTGAAGAAATCCGCCATTTGCGGCACTGATGTGCACATATGGAAATGGGACGAATTCAGCGCCAAGACGGTGCCCGTGCCCATGGTGGTGGGCCATGAATTCGTGGGTGAGATCGTCGATACTGGGGCGGCGGCGGTGAAATACCGCATAGGCCAACGGGTGAGTGGTGAAGGCCACATCGTCTGTGGCACCTGCCGCAATTGTCGCGCTGGTCGGGCGCATCTGTGCACCAATACCAAAGGTGTGGGAGTGAACCGACCGGGTAGCTTTGCAGAATACCTGTCGATCCCCGAGGCCAATGTGGTGCCGATCCCGGATGACGTCCCCGATGAAATTGCCGCGATCTTTGATCCTTTTGGCAATGCTGTTCATACCGCGCTCAGCTTTGATTTGGTGGGGGAGGATGTGTTGGTCACGGGTGCTGGGCCCATCGGGATCATGGGTGCCTTGGTGGCGCAAAAGGTGGGCGCGCGGAAGGTGGTGATCACGGATATCAACCCCTATCGTCTCGACCTGGCCCGCGCGATGGGCGTGCAGCATGTGGTGGATGTCTCGCAGGCGCAGCTGCGCGATGTCATGGACGCTATCGGCATGACCGAAGGCTTCGATGTGGGGCTGGAGATGTCGGGCGCATCCGCCGCCATGCAGCAGATGATTGCCAGGATGAACAATGGCGGCAAGGTCGCGTTGCTGGGTATCGCGCCCACCGCTTTCCCCGTCGATTGGAATACGGTGATTTTCAAGATGCTGCAGATCAAGGGCATCTATGGCCGTGAGATGTTTGAAACCTGGTACAAAATGATCGCGCTGGTGCAGGGGGGCCTCGACCTGACGGGTCTCATCACCCACCGCATTTCTATTGACGATTTTCAACAGGGGTTTGCCGCCATGATTTCCGGTAATTCCGGCAAAGTCGTGATGGATTGGGAGAATTGAGATGACGGATATCGGCGCAACATTCAGAGCGCTTCACCAGCGCGGCAACCCGCTCGTGATGATCAACGCATGGGACAGGGGATCTGCGGTGATGATGCAGAACCTGGGGGCTAAGGCGATTGCCACAACGTCCGCTGGGCATGCCTTCAGCCTAGGGCGCGTAGATGGTGGGACGATCACGCGGGATGAGGCGCTGGCCCATGCGCAGGATCTGGTGTCGGCCGTGGATATTCCTGTGTCGGGCGATTTCGAGAATGGATTTGGAGAAGCGCCGGAGACCGTGGCGGAGACCATTCGATTGGCGGCCGAAGTGGGCCTTGCCGGGTGTTCCATTGAAGATACCGCGTTGCCAGAATTCGGAGCCTATGAGTTCGAGTTTTCCGTGGAGCGGATCAGGGCGGCGGCCGCGGCTGCCCGCGCTTTGCCCGATGATTTTGTCATGATCGCAAGGGCGGACGGTCTGATCTACGAAACCTATGATTTGGACGAAGCGATCCGGCGGGTTCAGGCCTACGAGGCGGCAGGCGCGGACGGTGTCTACATTCCCTGCCCGCCTGATTTTGAGGGTCTCAAGCGTATTGTGGACAGCGTGTCGGTGCCGGTGAACGCGCTCGCCTCGGGTGGGTTTGCCAACCACGGGATCGAGGATTTCGCGCGGATCGGCGTGGCGCGGATATCCGTGGGTGCCGCCCTGTCGCGCGTTGCTTATGGGGCGGCCATTGATGTGGCCAAAGAGATGATGAACGGCGCGTTCTCGGGGCTGACCCGGGCTATCGAGGAAGAGGACATCGACGCGCTTTTGCAGGCAGACGGAGACTGAGATGCCAGAAATTCAAAAGGTAGAAGAGACCGGCGGGAAGACGCTACCGAGCCATGCCAAGGTGGTGGTCATCGGTGGCGGCGTTGTGGGATCTTCGATCCTGTTTCACCTCGCCAAGTTTGGTTGGAAAGATGTGGTGTTGCTGGAACGCGATGAGCTGACCTCCGGGTCCAGTTGGCACGCAGCGGGGCAGATTCATACGATCAGCTCGGACCCCAACATCTCCCGTCTGCAAGGCTATACGATTGATCTTTATAAGGAAATTGAGGAGACATCGGGCCATTCTGTGGGTCTGCATATGACGGGTGGGTTCTACCTAGCGTCCAACAAGACGTGGTATGACTATCTCAAGCGCGAACGCTCCAAGGCGCGTTACATGGGGCTACATCAGGAATTCATCAGTCCCAAGGAAGTGGCCGAGCGGCATCCGTTGATTGATCCCAAGCACTATCTGGCGGCGCTCTGGGATGATCAGGATGGCGATCTGGATCCGTCGGGCGCGACCTATGCGTTTGCCAAATCTGCTAAGCATCACGGTGCGCAGTATTTCACCCATACGCCTGTCACGGCCACGCGTCAGAAATTGGATGGGTCCTGGGATGTGATCACGCCCAAGGGGGTGATCAACGCGGAGATCATCGTCAATTGCGGTGGCCTGTGGGCGCGGGAAGTGGCGGGGATGTCGGGGCTGCATGCGCCAGTGCAACCGATGGAACATCACTATCTTCTGACGGAGAAGATTGATGCGGTGACCGACCACCCCACGCGTCTGCCTTGCGGCATTGACTATGAGGCCAATATCTATTTCCGGCAGGAACGGCAGGGTATGCTGCTTGGCACCTATGAACCCGTGGGTGTGCCGTGGAAAGTCGGCGGTACGCAGTTGGATTTCGGGCATGAATTGCTGCAGCCCAATCTTGATCACATTGCCGACCGATTGGAACTGGCGTTTGACCGGATCCCCGCGCTGGCGGACGCGGGCATCAAGGATGCGATCAACGGGCCCTTTACCTTCGGCCCCGATGGCAACCCGATGATAGGCCCGGTTCCGGGGATGACCAATTACTGGTGTGCCATCGGCGTCATGGCGGGCTTCTGTCAGGGCGGCGGCGTCGGGCTGACCATGGCGGAATGGATGATCGATGGCGAGCCCTCGATTGATGTCTGGGCCATGGATGTGGCGCGGTTTGGCAACTGGGCGACGCCTGATTGGGGGACGGTGAAGTCGACGGAGAATTATGAACGTCGGTTCGTCATGACCTTCCCAAATGAAACCTTGCCCAAAGGCCGTCGCCAACAGACGACCGCGCTCTACGATAGGCTCGTCGCCAAGGGCGCGATGATGGGGCAAAGTTTTGGCCTAGAGAACGCCATGTGGTTCGCCGATGGTCCGGACGACGCCCATGAGGACCCGACCTTTGAGCGCAACCGGTCCTTCGACTATGTCGCCGCTGAGTGCAAAGCGGTGCGTGAGGGTGTCGGCGGCATAGAGATCGCCAATTTTGCCAAGCATCTGATCAAAGGCCCCGGCGCGCGTGACTGGCTCAATCGCACCATGGCGGGCTTCATCCCGAAACCGGGACGCATGACACTGACGCCGATGCTCACAGAAAATGGCAGGCTCTATGGTGATCTGACGGTCGCCTGTCTGGATGAGGATCACTTCATGCTCTTTGGGTCGGGCGCGATGCAGGATGCCCATAGCCGGTGGTTCGACCGTACGCTGCCGGATGGAGTGACTCATGAAAACCAGACCGAAGACTGGCATGGCATTGCCATCTCGGGCCCCAAATCCCGCGCTTTGCTGGAACAGATCACGCGGGTGGATGTCAGTGCCGATGGCATGAAATTCCGCGATTGCCGTCAGACTTTTGTGGGTGACGTGCCGGTGATTCTCAACCGGATCAGTTTCTCGGGTGAGCTTGGTTTTGAAGTCTACTGCCGCCCGCAATACCTGATCCGCTTGTCGGAGGCGATTGAGGAGGCGGGTGCGGATCTCGGCTATCGTTGGTACGGCAGCCGTGCGCTGATGTCGCTTCGGTTGGAGGAAGGCTGGGGCGCGTGGGGGCTGGAATTCCGGCCTGACTTCAACGCGGTTGAGGCCGGAATGGATGTCTTCATCAATTGGAAGAAGGATTTCATCGGCAAGGCTGCGACAGAGCAATTCTTGGCAGATGGCGTCACGCGAAAACTGGTCACGATGACTGTTGAGACGGAGATTGACGTGACACTGGACGAGGCCGTGCTGAGCGATGGGGAGGCCGTGGGCTACATCACCTCAGGCGGATATGCGCATCATGTGGAGCAGTCCATGGCGATGGCCTATGTGGGCTCTAATCATGCCGTGCCAGGTACGAAGCTTGACGTGGAAATCCTGGGTCAGATGTGCGCGGCAGAGGTGCTGGGCGGGCCGATCTACGATGCCAATGGGGCAAACATGCGGGCGTAAGACACGAAGTCTTTAAAAGACTTCGGCCGCATTCTTTTAAAGAATGCGCGGCTCTAGTCGATCCAAACGGTGACCCTGTCCGCACGGCCCTCCGCGTCGATCACGGTCAGGGTTGAATACCCTTTTTGCACATTTTCCACTGTCGACTCGCGCCGATGGGTGCTGAAAATCACAGGCACTCCATTGGCCATCCACGTAAAGGGCGGCGTGCCATCCCGGAGCTTCACAGCGAGTACACCCCGGTCCAGCGGCAAGCGGCTTCCGGTGCGAGGGAAAATCAGCTTGGGTGCATCCTCGGCCGCCTCAAACACAGCGTTTCGACCGGTGAATCGGCGCAAGGGTTGGGGTAGTTCTGCCGTGGATAGGATCAGGGTTTCAGGCGGTGGGGCTGGCAAAGGATCGGGGATGGATTTCACACGCCCAAAGGCCTCGAACAAAATTGGCGCTGCCAACTCCCCACCAAAGGCCCCGGGCACCGGCGTGCCATCCGCGCGGCCAATCCAGACGCCCGCGACATGAGTGCCGTCAAACCCCACGGCCCACGCATCGCGATGCCCGTAGGAGGTGCCGGTCTTGTAAGCGAGCCGACCACGCGGCGCGCCTGCCGGCGGTGCCAGACCCGCAAGAATATCGCCCACGTGCCAGGCGGCAGCGCGAGAGATGACTTGAGTGGTTTCGATCCTGTCGTCGTCCATCCGCCAAGTCAGATCGCCGGCGGAACCGCCCTGACCCAGCATTGCGTACAGCTGCACCAAATCAGTCAAGCTGACCCCCACACCGCCCAAGGCCACGGCAAGCCCAGCCTGATCGCCGGGCAGCACAGGACGTGCACCGGACTTGCGCAGCGCGGCCATCAAATGGGCCGGACCGATTTCATCCATCAGCAGCACGACAGGAATATTCAGCGACTGACGTAAGGCATCGCTGACCGTCAGTTCACCGCGAAACGCGCCGTCAAAGTTCTGCGGCGCATAGCCCGCAAAGCTGACGGGCCGGTCATGGATTAGGGTTTGTGGGTGGGCGAGCCCTCGGTCAAAGGCCAACGCGTAGACCAGCGGTTTCAGCGTTGAGCCTGGGGACCGTAGCGCCCGGGTCATATCGACAAACCCCTGCCGCGCGTCGCCCGCCCCGTAGCTGGCGGAGCCCACTGACGCAAGGATGTCGCCCGTGGTGTGATCGGCCACTAGGATGGCAACGGAGACGTCATCGGGTAACCCGCGCAATGCTGTCTGGGCGAGGTTCTCCAGGGGCGCTTGAAGGCCAGCATCGATGGTGAGGTGATGTGTCAAGCGCGCCGGATCATCGGTCTTCGCCCCGTCTGTTAGATGTGGAGCGAGGGCGGGGAATGCTCGGCGGCTGTCGGGCACAGGTTCGGTCATTGCGGCGCGGGCAGTGTCTTTTGTTATGGTACCATTGGTGACCATACGGTCGAGGACACGATCGCGCGCTAGATGGGCGGTGCGCGGTGCTTTATCAGGCCGCCTCGCTTCCGGGGCCTGGGGCAGAGCCACCAGCAGAGCGGATTGCGCGGGTGTAAGGCGCTCCGGTTCTTTTCCAAACCACGCAAGGCTTGCCGCACGAACACCTTCTAGATTGCCGCCAAATGGCGCGCGGGCGAGGTAGAGGGTGAGGATTTCGTCTTTACTAAGCTGCCGCTCCAAGGCCCAAGCCACCCGGATCTGCCGCAGCTTGCCGCGCAGGCGCCCGGTGCCGCTCTCTTCCAGCAGACGAGCGACTTGCATCGTAAGCGTGGACCCTCCTGAGATGACCTCCCCATGCCAAATGGCCTGTCCCACCGCACGCAGCATCGCGCGCAGATCCACGCCATTGTGGTGGTAAAACCGTTTGTCCTCATAGGCGACCAGCATATCGATGTATCCGGGGTCCACGGCATCCATTGACGTACTCAGCCGCCACCGTCCGTCATCCACCGTGTAAAGGCGCAGAAGCTGTCCATCGCGATCCATCATTTCAACGGATGTGTCGGTGAGAAGTACCGGCAAGTCCGTCGTGGTGACCCACCGTTCGGTCATGTCACGTGCCACACCTAAGGTGAAAAGCACCATGGCCAGTGTAATGAACCAACGCTCAAGCCTCATGGCGCACCTCGCCTTCCCATAGCCCTGGGTAGCGTGTGACAAAGCCGGTTTCGTCCACTGTAATCTCAGTCGAAAACTTGGTTTGTTTGGCGCTGTAGCGCATGACGTTCGGGACGAAAGTGCGGGTATAGGTTTGATCAAGCGGAACCAGCTTGGCGCAGGGGTATTGAAACCAAGCCGCTGACACCGGCAATTCTTCTGTCCCGAGCCGTCGCAGGGGCATCAGGTTCGTTGCCGGTGTGAAAGACAGGTCGATGTCAAATGCCCCGGCGACGCTCTGTTGCTGGCGATCATCGAACCACCATGTGCCGCCGTCATTCACCACCTTGGCGCGCACCTCGCTGCCCTCATGCTGGCCCGCCAGATCGACACTCTGCGTCACCCAATCGCGGTCACAGCGCACTACGTAGTTTAGCGATGCCATGCCCAATACATCGCGGAACTGCGCATGGCCCAGCAGGATCCAGCCATCATCTGTTTGGCCGAGGCGGCAGGTATCCTGCCCCTCCCGATCCAGCGCGCGCCAACGCGCGGTGGCGATGTGTCGGGCGGTCATGCTTATTCCGTCACGCGCATCTGGCCGGTGGCGGTGATGGCGCGGTAGGCGGGGCGGTACATGTCTTCCACTGAGGCCGCAGGGTGGTGATAGGTCCCCGGCGAAATGGCCCGCACGATATAGGCCAGATCGAACGGCTGATCGTTGCGCCAATCCACCGCCGCCATGAACCGGTCGGCTCGGAACTCCGTATGCTCCGGGAAAGCCACGTCGAGCCAATCGAGGGACCGGATGTCGCCCGACCGAAGGATGTTCGGGTTGTCAATCTCCAGCCCGGCGGGCAGTGGATCATTGACCATCAACCGCGCTTCACCCCCTTCAAAGGGCGTCAGGGTCAGCACAGTCACCAGCCGGGTGCCGGTCTCTACTGCGTCCAAAGACACCTCCTGCCCCTCCATATTGTAGTAGCGCCGTTTGATCGCGTAGCCTGTGCCACCCGCTTTGGGCGCCACTTCCGGGACGCCAAGGGTGGTCAGGGTGATGTCGACCGGCGCGTTGCCATTATTCTGGATCGCCTGCGGCGTAGCGGTCTCAGCCTCCATCATCTGCACCAGTGGGCCGTCGAGTGGCGTGCCGTTGAGCGTCAGGCCCGCCAGCGAGGGATCGCGCACCAGCGCGTTGGCAGCAAGCAGGGTCCAGACCTGTTCCTGGGTCGACAGATGCGGACCCGGCTGGCTGATCCCCACCGTCAGCGCATCGGCATCCACCGCATTGCTGCCAGCCTCAACCGCCAATGTCAGCACCGCCGCGCGATCACGCAAGTTAGTGCCGTAGTCCGCGCGCCAAAGGTTGCGCTCGGTCGCGCTCGTCCCATTGATCCGCGCCATTGCCAGCGCGAACATCCGGTCGGCACGGGTCTGATCGCCGTAGCTCGCCAGTGCTGCACCCAGTTGCGCGAGCGCCATCGGTGTGGCGAAGCTCTGCGCCTTCACATCCGCGAAATAGCGCAGGTCGCCCATGCGCGCCGCGCCCTCGCGGGCAAGCACCATCAGCGCATAGGCCACATCCTCCCCGCCCCGATCGAAATCAGGGGCGTAATTCACGCGGTTGCGCAGGTTGTCCATGGCCAGCGTAAACGCCTCACGCGGCACCATGTAACCCTTGGCTTTGGCGCGAGACAGGAAGTCCGTCACATAGGCATCGAGCCAGAAATCCCCGCTGCTCGCCCGCCAGAGGCCGAAGGCCCCGTTACTGGCCTGCCGCGATAGAATTTGGGCGACAGCTTCGTCGACGCGGGTTTGGATTTGGTCATCATTCGCCAGCCCCAAGGCCTCCGCCACATCGCCATAGTACAAAAGCGGCATGGCGCGCGATGTCACCTGTTCGGTGCAGCCATAGGGATACCGATCAAGCGCCGTCAGTAGCCCTGGTGCATTCAGTTTCGCAAGTGGCCCCGCCGACAGGATCGCGCGACCCGTGCCAGGGCGTAGATCGGCCATCACATCGTTATCCAGCGTGAACGTATCGCCCACGCCCAAAGAGAAGCGGCGCGTGGTGGCGACTTCCGGGTCGTTGGAGCGCACGCTGAGTGTCACCTCCTTCACCAGCTGCTTGCCATCTGGCGTGGTGAGGGCCACGCGAATGTCATGATCGCCTACGTTACCTGCGCGGAAGGGCAGCGCCAGAACGGCCTTTTCACCTGTACCGAGGTCGAGGCCGGACGGGATGTCGGAAACGAAGCTCAGCCCAGAGGTGGTCACATCCAGCCCCATGCGACCGGCTGGCCCCTCGGTATGGACGACCTCCAGCAGCAACCGGCTTTGATCACCGGGGGCGAGGAAGCGCGGCGTGGAGGCGGTGACGACAACCGGATCGCGGATCAGGATGTCATCTTCAGCCTGTCCAACGCCCTTGTCCGACCACGCAACAGCCATCAGCCGCACGGTGCCATTGAAATCAGGAATGTCGAAACTTGCCGTCGCGCGACCATCTGCATCCACGGCAATTGGTCCGGTGAAATAGGCGACCAATTCGTCCTGCGGTGGCGGGCTTTCGAAACCGGCGCCTGCCCCGGCATCACCACCTGATCGCACCTGGCCTTGCGCACCGTTCATCCCGTCGATCAAACGGCCATAGAGGTCGCGGATTTCCACGCCCAGCCGCCGTTGGCCAAAATAGTGGCCAGAAGGATCGGGGCTGTCGAAGCCGGTGAGGTTTAGAATGCCGACATCTACGGCGGCCAGGGTCACGTAGCCTTGCGCGTCTCCCAACCCCTCTACCGTGACAGTAACGTCAACGGGTCCACGCGGATCGGACATTTCAGGTGCGTCTATGGAAACAGCCAACTGTCGTGCGCCGGGGTCGATCTTGGCATAGGCCAGCCCCAATGACCGCGCCGGGTTGCGGCCCGCGTTTGTGTCCATCGGGCGGATCACCTGCGCGGTCACGTAAGCCCCTGCGCCCCAGGCTTCCGTCACTGAAACGGGGATCACGTTGTTCCCTTCGGACACCTCAACGGCCTGCATATCAACCACGCGGTCCGACATCACCGTGATGAGAGCGGTGCCTGCATAACGCGGTACAATGCGCAACTGTGCTGTGTCGCCGGGGCGGTAATCGGGGCGGTCAAGCGACAACTCCAGAGTGTCGGGCGTGATGGAAGCATCGCTGGGTGCATACCATCCGGCATAGAATTCCGCCGATGAGCCGACATAGGTTCCGCCTTCGCGTTCGACCACCAGCTCATAGCGTCCCCAATCCACGGGGACAGAGACAGTCAGCGGATCGCGGCCAAGCTGCACCGTTCCGGTCTCAACCCGGGTGCGCGTCGTGATCGGCTCCCAATTCCAATTGCCGAATTCCTCATACCACTGATAGCGCGTCTCAATCCGGTTCATCGTCCATTTGACGGGCATCTCCATCAGCGACAGATCAGGGCCGATGGCGATCACGTCAAATTCCGCTTCCGTGCCTTGCGGGACAACATCATCAAAGACGGGCTTGATACCGATCATGGGGCCTGCTGGGGCGAGCATGCGCGTCACCTCGCGTTCCACTGGGCGACCAGATCCTTCGCGCACGCTCACGGTCATGCGCGCCTCATAGGGGCGGTCATTGGCGGCGGTTTTGGGGATCGCGACATCAAGCACGATCTGCCCATCACTGTCGGTGGTGCCGCCTTCAACATAGTCACTGACTGACCGGGCGCGTTCGTCGAACAGGCCGAACTGATAGCGCGGGAAGTCTTTCAATGTGCGTTTCGGGTTTAGGCGAACCAAACCGTCAGCTACCAACCCCGCACCCGGCGCACCGAAGAGGTAACGCGCATCGACCGTCAGAGGAGCCGTATCGCCGGGGCGTAAAGGCGCATCAGTAAGGGTCAGTTCGAAATCAATCCGTTCGGGCAGGAAATCCTCCACCAGCACGCTTTGGCTGGTGAGCACTGGGGCATCTGGGTCAGCCTTTATGTCCAGCGTCCAGGCACCACGGGGCGCAGAAGCTGCGACCGGCATTTCAAATACATGCCCGCCCGCGCGATCCTCAGACGATAGGTGACGTGAATATTCTACCCCGTCCGGTCTACGCAAAATGGCAGTCAGGGGCAGACCTATGATCGCGTCAGACACCGCATCGCGAGCAAGGGCGGTGGCATATATCACCTCGCCCGCGCGATAGGCCCCGCGATCGGTGGTTAGGAACACGTCAACCGGCGGCGCAGCGGGGCGTCCTTCCACACCACGGTCCGACAGATCAAACGCCGGATCGGTCAGCGACAGGAACGCAAGATCAGCCGCACCCATGCGCGCGATCACCATGGCCGGCGCTGCACCACCCGTGCCGCGCAAAAGCCCCGCCTCAAAACGCACGTGGCCCGTGGCATCGCTGGTCGCAGAACCCAACGCATCATTAGCACGCGACAAAAGCATCAGGTCCACGCCTTCCATCGCGGTGGCCCCACCCAGTGATTTCACAAAGACATGCAGCCCGTCATTGCCTTTCAGCGTCGTCAGCCCCAGGTCAGAGAGCACAAACCACTGCGTCGCGCCCTGGCTGTCATAGATATCCTCCCCAGGAATACGCGCTGTCAGCGCGTAGATGCCCGGCGGTTGGTCGGCGAGGATGTCGCCCAAGGGCAGCCGTGTGGTCATGGTCTGGTTGAGACTGTTCTGTACTTCCCCCACCCCGCGCCAGACCTCTTCCGCCAGATCATTGCTGAACCGCTCTGCCGCCCAGTGATCAAGCGGACGACCGAACAGATCGTCCTGAAGCGTGCGCAGCAGGTTGCGATCACTCATCCGCATCAATTGCAGATCGACCTCATCGAGGTTCACACTCTCGACCGGCAACGCGGCCTCGGCTGATTTCGGCAGCACATAAGCCCGACCCGGGAAGGCGACAGAAGGCGACCGATCCCGCACATAGAGCGCGATCTCCACATCCTTGATCAGGGTCTCACCGCTGGCGGCAGGCAGTCCCTTGCGGAATGTCACCACGTATCGTTCTCCGTGCTGCACACCGTCAATGCAGAGCTGGCGGCCATCTGGCTCCACCACCATCCCGGCGCTGGGCAGTTGCACAAATGGTGTGTAGTCAGTGCCGCCCTTTATCAGGGGCTCGGAGAACTCGGCGCAGATACGGGGCGCGGCACTTTCGTTGTCCGCGCGATGTTCGGTGATGCGAAAGCCGTACTTTGCCACAGCCCCCTCCAGCGCGCTTAGTACATCGGCGCGGGGCTGTATCGCTTCGGCCAGCTGCAGGGCGCTGACCATGTCACGTCCCCGTCCGATGCGTTCCAAGGCAGGCGCCATTTCCATCAGCGCCGTCACCCGCATCCCGTCACCCGCCGCACGCAAGTAGGCATTTGCGGCAGCCTCAAACGCTTGCTGGCCATAGCGGTTTTTGTCGGAATTGTTCTGCGTCTCGATCAGCATGGAAAGGCGCGCATATTCCGCCCACTGATCGGCTGCATCAGAGCGCGCCACAATTGCCCCGGTCCAGCGCATGGCGTTCAGGTAATCGCCCTGCGCGATTTCGTTGCGCGCGGCCTCCAGCATCTGATCGACGCCCCATTGCCCGCCCGGATGGCGCGCCCCGATGTTCAAGGCCTGTACGCGAATAGTGTTGAAATCGCTCTGTCGTAGAAAGCCAAGATCGCCCGCCCGCGATCCGGCCTGCGCCAGAACACGCGGGTCGGTGTTGAACATCTCGGCAGAGGTTGCGCCGTCAAACGCTTGTACGTCCAAAACGTCAGATTTCAGGAAGCACGCGTTCTTTTCGTTGTTGAATGTGTAGGCTTGGCATTCTGTCGTCGCCATGCAGGCGGCCCGGCATGAATTGATCGTTGTGTCAAAGACTGGATTGATATCCGCGCCGAAGAAATCAGTCCTGGGCGTGACCACTTCGCGTCTTTCGGGAACCGTTGATTGGGCCGCCGACTGAGCAACGGCTTGAAAAGTGAGCGTAATGAAAATGAGCGTGGATAGAATTGGGCGGAGCATGGAAACCTCCTTTTCATGCGCTCTTATCGTGCCACGCGTTCCGGTTTCAGACAACGATTCCCATTGATGTCCGGTCACTTACAAGAAACCTGCAAGCGTTCGGATCGAAGTTAAGAAGATGTTCAGCATGATCCGGCTATCCAAGCGCCAAGGTTAATCTCGCGTCGGAGTACGGGCATGACCCTGGCAAATAAGCTGGCGGAAGAACGCAGGGCCCGATTGGCGGCAGAGCGGTTATTGGAACAAAAGCAGGCGGAATTGTCGGCTGCAAACCGCAAGCTTGGCAAACACGCCCTCGCGCTTAGTGAAGAAATCCACGAAACCCGTGCGGTCGTCAAAACCGTCCAGGACGAAAACGCGCGCGTCAAATCCGACCTCAACGTCGCCACTGAAAAGGTTGAAATCCTCGAACAGCGCCTTTGGCATTCGATCAACACGATTGAAGACGGCTTTGCCGTTTTTGACGCTGACAGTGAAATGGTCACAGCCAACAGCGCTTGGGTGTCTGCGTTTGGTGGGTTGGAAGATGTGAAACCTGGCATTTCCTATGTCGAAATCCTTCAATTGGCGACAGAAGAAGGGATTGTCGATACAGGCCAACATCGCCCGACGGAATGGCGCGAAATAATGCTGGATCGATGGCAAAGCCCGTCGCCGCAACCCATGGTGATCCGCCTTTGGAATGATGAGTACATAAAGCTGGTCGATCAGCGCGGGCCAAGCGGTGATGTCGTCTGTCTTGCTCTGCGCATCACTGACACCGTCCGCTATGAAAAGCGCCTCAAGACTGCCAAGGTGGAGGCTGAAGCGGCCAACAACGCCAAATCGTCCTTCCTTGCCAACATGAGCCATGAAATCCGTACCCCCATGAATGGCATCGTGGGCATGGCAGAACTGCTTTTCGACACCGAGATGTCCGAGGAACAGCAGCTTTACGCGGAAACGATCAAGAACTCCGGTGAGGCGCTGTTGGTCATCATCAATGACGTGCTTGATTTCTCTAAGATCGAGGCGGGCAAGCTGGTGCTGATAGAAGAGGAATTCGACCTCGAACAATGCACGCAAGAATTGGTCACGTTGATGCAGGTCAACAGCCGCGACAAGGGGATCGACCTGCTGGTGGACTTTGATCTGTTCCTGCCGCGCCGATATGTGGGCGATGCGGGCCGTATCCGTCAGGTGCTGACCAACCTTCTGGGAAATGCGGTTAAATTCACTGAGAAAGGCCATGTCATCCTGCGCGTCACGGGCTTCCCGACGCCCGATGGCGTGACAACTGAACTGCATATCTCCATTCAAGATACCGGTATTGGCATTCCGGAAGAAAAGGTGCGCCACGTCTTCGGTGAATTCAATCAGGTCGATGATGCGCGCAATCGCAAATTCGAAGGCACAGGGCTCGGGCTTGCCATTACGGAGAGACTGGTCACTTTGATGGGCGGCAAAATGTGGGTGGAATCGGAAGAGGGCGTGGGCTCCACCTTCGGGTTCAGCGTCACGCTGCCTCAGGTCGATGAGGTAGACACCGATCTTCTTCGCTTGCCGGAAGGACTGCGTTCCGTCCTCGTGGTGGACACCCAACCGGCGAACCGCGTCATTGTGCAACGCAAGCTTGAGGCGTCGAACCTTTCCGTCAGCTTTGCCGAAAGCGGATCTGAGGCCCTTTCGGCGCTGAAAGACGGGGCGGGCGTTGATCTGGTTCTGAGTGCCCATGTGATGGCGGAAATGGACGGGTTCGAACTGGCCGAAGCGCTGTCTGAGGGCGGTCATGACATCCCGATCATGGTCATGAGTCCCCATCCCGCAAAAACTCAGAATGAACCGGCCCGACGCCTGGTTGCAGATGTTCTGGCCTGGCCTTTGCAACGAGATGCGTTCTTGACTGCTTTGCAAACCTGTACGCAGCGGTCAGGGGCGGCGCCATCACAAGAGATTGCAGTTGCCTTAGACGCCGCCGAGGATGTTCCTGAAGTAATCTCAGAAGACGGCCCGAGTGATGCGCCTGAAGCGGCTGACGAAGACGCGATCACCGCGATGCCCGTTTTCGCTTCGGGAAGGGGACGGGGTGTCCCGGATCGCTCGCTTGTTGTCGCCGAATCCGCTCAAGAAGAAGCCGTTTCCCCTCAAGCCAATGAGCCTGAAAATGCGCTGCCGGAATTGGATGGCCAACCGGATGTGTCTTCGATCCCAGGACCTGCATCAACGCAAGAAGCATCCGATGCCTTGGCTGATGAAACGCTTGATGTGACGTCAGAGGTGGTGCCGACAGCGGAATCTGACAGCCATTCCAGCTCAACGGCAGACCGCGAAGAGGCCCCCTCGATGCAAGCGGCAGCTGAGGCTCAGCCGCTCGACCCTCCTAACCCAGACGCGTCAATTGCTGATCAGTCGGACAGTGATGTGCCCCAGCGTCTGAACCTCGCGTTTTCGACGGAAAGAACGGGCTACCCCCCGCCGCTGGACGCAGACGAATCCACCCTTTCAGAAGCCAAGCATGATGCTGCTCCTGAAACCCCTGTCGACGCCCAACCGCCCGCGCCGAACGGGTCAACGGCCAGGCAAATGCGCGTTCTGGCAGCCGATGATAATCGAACGAACCGGCTTGTTTTCAGCAAGATGGTCAAGGATCTCGACATCGATCTGGAATTTGCAACCAACGGTATTGAGGCGGTTGATCTTTATGGTCGTCTCAAACCTGATATTGTTTTCATGGACATTTCCATGCCGGAAATGGACGGAAAAGAAGCAACCCGACGGATCAAAGACATTCAGGCGCAGACAAGTCACGTCGTGCCAGTTGTGGCCATGACGGCCCACGCGATGGGTGGCGACAAGGAGGAGATACTGGCCGCGGGCCTTGATGCCTTCCTCACCAAGCCGCTGAAAAAGGCCCTGATTGCCGAAGAGATTGCGAAGGCCTGCCCGCCAGATGTGCGGGCACCTGTCGGGACGGTCTAGAGCCCCGCCAGGTTGCGGATGCGCGACGATTTCTCAAAGACTGCAACCACCAGCGTTGGCGACATTCTTTGAAAAATGCATCGCAGGTCTTGGATTGTGAGCGCTTCTTTGGTCAGGCGCGTACCAGGTCTTCGTAGGATTTGGCGATATCGCGGGCCATGGCGCCCACTTCAAAATTATAGTCGCCAATCTGGCCCACAGGTGTCACCTCGGCCGCTGTTCCGGTCAGCCAGCACTGCTGAAATCCTTCCAACTCGCTCGGTTCGATATGCCGTTCATGTACTTTGATCTGACGCTCTTGCAGCATGTCGATCACCGTCTGCCGTGTGAGACCATTCAGGAAACAATCGGGCTTTGGCGTATGCACTTCTCCGTCCTGCACGAAGAAGATATTGGCCCCGGTCGCCTCAGCAACATAACCTCGATAGTCAAACATCATCGCGTCCGAACATCCCTTCGCTTCCGCTTCGTGCTTGGATAGCGTGCAGATCATGTAAAGCCCGGCGGCTTTGGCCTTGCAGGGGATCGTCTCCGGGCTCGGACGTTTCCATTTCGCGATGTCGAGCTTTGCCCCCTTCATTTTCGCGTCACCGTAATATGCACCCCATTCCCACGCCGCAATCGCCATGCGCACAGGGTTGCGTGCGCTTGCGACGCCCATATCCTCACCGGCCCCACGCCACGCCACCGCGCGCACATAGGCATCGGTCAGCCCGTTTTCCGCCAGCACTTTCGCCTTTGCCGCTTCGATTTCATCCACGCTGTAGGGGAGTTCGAAATCCAGCTCCCCCGCAGAAAAATGCAACCGCTCAGAGTGTTCGCGGCTCTTGAAAATCCTGCCGTTATAGGCCCTTTCGCCCTCAAAGACGGAACTGGCATAATGCATCGCATGGGTCAGTATATGCACATTGGCATCGCGCCAATCCGTCATCTGACCGTCCATCCAGATGGTGCCATCGCGGTCGTCATAGCCTGCCATAACCCGTCTCCTTTTTGTTCGCGCTTCGTGGCCGCTTTATGAATGTTGCGTAATATACGTCCGTATCGGACATAATATTGCGCCAAAACTAAGAATCGCTATCAGTTTGATATTGGAATGTCAACAAAGCTGACGTATTATCGATATGAAGTTAAGGACCGGAAGGATCCAATGGGGGAGGCCCAGCTGGATAGAGCGTCGCAATACCTCTCTGATGAGCAAGTGCGACAGGGGATCGAGGCGATGTTTTTCGCCTATCGCGGTTTCACCCGGGATCCTGATCGCATTCTGGAAACGATGGCCTATGGCCGCGCCCATCACCGCGCCATTCATTTCATTGCCCGCAGCCCCAGCACCACAGTGAACAATCTTTTGGGCATTCTTGGCGTCACCAAACAATCGCTCAACCGTGTGTTGCGCACCTTGATCGCCGATGGGTTGGTGGAAAGCCGTGTGGGCGAAAGCGACAAGCGCGAACGCCATCTGCGCCTGACGGAGGAAGGCGCGCGGCTTGAACGTCAATTGAGCGATGCACAACGCGCCCGTATGCGGGAGGCCTATCGCTCTGCCGGTCCTGAGGCCGTCGCGGGATTCCGCACTGTGCTGGAAGCGATGATGGAACCGGACCTTCGGCGAAAATACGTCGCGATTGGAGAGCAAGACCCATGAATGAACCCGATCCGCATCTTCTGATCGTCGATGACGATGAACGTATCCGGGAACTGCTGAAGAAGTTTCTGATGCGCCACGGCTTTTTGGTGTCTGTGGCCCGCGATGCCACCCATGCGCGCAAGATCCTGTCGGGGTTGGAGTTTGATTTCATCGTGCTGGATGTGATGATGCCGGGTGAAGACGGCATCGCGCTGACCGGCGCGTTGCGCGAAACGATCACCACGCCCATCCTGCTGTTGACCGCCAAGAATGAGACCGAGGATCGCATCAAAGGCCTGGAGGCGGGTGCGGATGACTATCTTGCCAAGCCTTTTGAACCGAAAGAGCTTTTACTGCGCATCAACGCAATCCTGCGCCGCATGCCTGCAACTGAGATGGAGACGGTGGCACCAAAGGTGCTGCAGATGGGTCAGGTGCGTTTTGATATTGAACGCTCTGAACTGGTGAATGGGGATGCGCCCGTAAGGCTGACCGCCACGGAGGTGCAATTGATGCGCATCTTTGCCGAACATCTGCGCGAACCCGTGAGCCGCACTACGTTGGTGGAGGAGCTTGGCCGCGACAAAGGACAGGCGCAGGAACGCGCGGTGGATGTTCAAATCACGCGCCTGCGCCGCAAGATTGAGGCCGATCCGAAACAACCCCGCTATTTGCAAACGGTACGCGGGGAAGGGTACATGCTGGCACCGGATTGACGAATCCGGACAATCAGTGGTTCTGGCCCAAAAAAAGCCGAGCCTGGCAAGCATTTGGAATATCGCAACATGATCACACATGTGATGCTGGATGTGGATGGGGTCCTGGTGTCCGGCCATAGTAATGGTGAAATTCTTTGGACATCCAGCCTTGCGCAGGATCTTGGGATTGAACCGGATAATCTTGTCGGAGAATTCTTCAGCAAAGGCTGGCTCGATGTCGTTACAGGGCGGGAGCGGCTTGAGCCGGTTTTGCAGGCTGCTCTGGACCGGATGGGTGCAGACCTGTCGGCAGAGACACTGATCGCTTATTGGTTTGAAAATGACGAGCGGCTTGTGGCGGCTGTTATTGAGGATTGTCAAAAGCTCCGAGAGGCCGGGCTGACGATCCTGCTTGCCACCAATCAGGAACACTGCCGCGCGGCCTATCTGATGCAGGATCTCGGGTTGGAGCGTGTCGTCGACGGCATTGTCTATTCCGCGCAGGCCGGAGCGCAGAAACCAGCGCGCGCGTTTTTTGACTATGCCATGGGTCGCACCGGGGCCCCCGCTGGGGCGCATCTCTTGGTGGATGACACGTTGGCAAATGTAGATGCGGCAAGACGTGTCGGATGGCACGGTCACCCTTGGACCGGTGCTGATCGACTATGGGATGTGATGAACCGTTACGGGGCGCAGTGATGCGTAGGTTTGATGCCGCCTACCCTAGACATTTACCCACCGAAATGCTTTGCCTGCGACAGCTTTTTTCCGGGAGGATGCCATGCTCGATTCCACGACTGATCTGAAATCTCTACTCAAGGACCCATCGCTTCTGGTGGAGGCGGCGTATGTCAACGGGTCGCTGATGAACGGGGATCAGGGTACGTTCGAGGTAGTGAATCCTGCGCGGGGAGATGTGATTGCCAATGTCGCAGATTTGAGCCGGGCACAGGTGGCGGATGCCATCGCATCTGCGGCAGCCGCGCAAAAAGACTGGGCCGCATGGACGGGCAAGGAACGCGCCACGGTGCTGCGCAAATGGTATGAGTTGATGTTGGAACATGCAGACGACCTGGCCGTCATCCTGACCGCCGAACAGGGCAAGCCGCTGGCTGAGGCGAAGGGTGAGATCGTATATGGCGCGTCTTTCATTGAATTTTTTGCCGAAGAGGCCAAGCGTATTTATGGTGAGACAATCCCTGGTCATCAGCGTGACAAGCGCATCACAGTGATCAAGCAGCCGATCGGGGTTGTTGCATCCATCACGCCGTGGAATTTCCCCAACGCGATGATCACCCGCAAAGCGGCCCCGGCTTTGGCTGCGGGCTGTACTTTTGTTGGCAAACCTGCGGGCGAGACGCCGCTGTCTGCCACCGTTCTCGGCGTATTGGCTGAGCGGGCGGGCATTCCAAAAGGCGTATTGAACATCGTGACCTCGACCGCTGAGTCCGAGGTGGGCAAGGAGTTCTGCGAAAACCCTGCAGTGCGCAAACTGACCTTTACAGGATCAACCCAAGTGGGTCGTATTCTGCTGGGGCAGGCTGCGGATCAAGTGCTGAAATGCGCGATGGAGCTGGGCGGGAACGCACCGTTTATCGTGTTTGACGATGCCGATATCGACGCCGCCGTGGAAGGCGCGATCATGTGCAAATTCCGCAACAACGGCCAGACCTGTGTGTGCGCCAACCGGATTTATGTGCAAGCGGGTGTCTATGATGAATTCGCAGAGAAGCTGCACAAGGCCGTTTCTGCGCTGAAAATCGGCGATGGTCTGGAGGAGGGCACGACGCTGGGCCCGCTGATCAATTCTGCGGCCATCGACAAGGTGCAGGAACATGTGGCTGATGCCACGTCCAAGGGTGCCAATGTCATGATGGGCGGCGGTGATCCGATTGAGGGTGCGGGGTATTTTCTGCCTCCCACGATCCTGACGGATGTGACCCAGGATATGATGGTGAGCCATGATGAAACCTTCGGCCCGCTCGCTCCGCTGTTCAAGTTCGAAGATGAGGACGTCGTGATCGAGATGGCAAATGATACGATCTTTGGTCTGGCCAGCTACTTTTACGCCAAGGACCTGAGCCGCGTCTACAAGGTGGCCGAAGCGCTGGAATACGGGATCGTGGGCGTGAACACCGGGATCATCTCCACCGAGGTGGCGCCCTTTGGTGGGGTGAAGCAATCGGGGCTGGGCCGCGAGGGTAGCCATCACGGGCTCGAAGAATTCCTTGAGATGAAATACATCTGCATGTCGGTGTGATGGATGGTGGGGTGAAACCCCACCCTACATCTTCGGAAAAAAATTCAGCCATTCTGCCAAGGATTGACCATTGGCGTGCGTCCTATCACCGTGATGCGCATGGAACCTTCCAATGAAAGCCTCGCCCGCGCGGCGGCTGGCGGCGATGGGGCGGCCTTTGCCCTGCTGCTGGAGCGGCAGTACGACGGGATCTTTCGTCTTGCCTTCCGCCTGACCGGCGACCGGGCAGAGGCGGAGGACCTCACACAAGATGTCTGCGCCGCTTTACCTGTGAAATTGCAAGGCTTTCGAGGTGACGCGCGGCTGACTACATGGCTTTGGCGCGTCGTCGTCAATGCCGCCCATGATCGCCGCCGTCGCGCCGCGGCCCGTGCCAAGAATACGGAAGGTTGGGGCGATTGGGAGTTGAACCGACGCGCGACAGACGCGGAAACCGCGGAAGCGGTCGATTGGTTAACCCACGCGATGCGCGCCCTGCCTGATGATCTGCGCGACACGCTGGCCTTGGTGCTGGATGATGTCACCCATGCGGATGCCGCGGAAATTCTCGGCGTGTCTGAGGGCACCATCAGCTGGCGGGTCTCCGAGGCCAAGAAACATCTGCGCGCCCTGCGCGAGAGAGAGGATCAGGTATGAGCGACGAGTTTGACGACCTGAAAAACGCCATGAACACCGCGACGCCCGCGCCTGATGCTGCGCGAAAGGCGGCGAATTTGACCATGGCGCAAAAAAATTTCGAAAACCTCCAAGGATCGCAGGCCGAGCCGCGTCTGACCTCTGATCGCCCGAAAGCGGGCTTTATCAGAGGAGTTCGAAACATGTTGAATGCAATGAGCACACGCGGCGCTTTAACGGCCAGCACAGCTTTTGTAGCCCTTGGCTTGGTTGTGGTTACGAATTGGCAGCCGGAGCCAACGGTTTTCTATGGCGGGGAGTGGGACGAAAATGTACCCGTAGAAATGAGCCTGGAAGAGGCTGAGCAACGGAGCGTGTTGGACCAGATTGACGTCCGTCGCAAAGCAGATCAGGACGCGGAAAGCGCACCTTTGATGATGGCCGAGCCAATGGTGCAGGGCGCGCCAGCGGTCTCGGCTGAAGGCGACGCCTATTCCCGCATGGCCCTGCCTGAACCCATCATCATCAAACCCGAAAGGAATACCGAGGCATTCCCGGAGGCCGATCAGAACCCGCTGAAGGTGACGCTGGAGGAACCCGTCTCCACCTTCTCTATTGATGTCGATACCGCATCTTATTCGGTCATCCGGTCATCGCTGACGAATGGCCAACTGCCCCCGGCGAGTGCTGTGCGGATCGAGGAGATGGTGAATTATTTCCCCTATGATTACCCCGCCCCCGAAGGCGATGCCCCGTTCCGTCCGACCGTGACCGTGGCGGACACGCCCTGGAACCCGGACACGCAGATCCTGCATATCGCCATTCAGGGGCAGGAACCGGCCATTGAGAACCGCCCGCCGCTCAATCTGGTGTTCCTGATTGATACGTCGGGGTCGATGAATTCACCGGACAAGCTGCCGCTTCTGAAGCAAAGCCTTGCCTTGATGCTGCCCGAACTGACCGAACAGGATCAGGTCGCCATCGTCACCTATGCGGGCAGCGCCGGTCAGGTGTTGGAGGCGACCCCCGCTACCGACCGGGCCGCGATTTTGGCGGCGATGGACAATCTGCAGGCCGGTGGGTCCACCGCTGGACAGGCCGGGTTGCGGCAGGCTTATGCGGTGGCAGAAGGGATGGCCGAAGAGGGCGAAGTCACCCGCGTGATCCTCGCCACCGATGGCGACTTTAATGTCGGTCTCAGCGATCCCGAGGCGTTGAAGGATTTCATCGCCGACAAGCGTGACAGCGGAACCTACCTGTCCGTCATGGGCTTCGGTCGTGGCAATCTGGATGACGCGACGATGCAGGCGCTCGCGCAGAACGGCAACGGGCAGGCGTCTTACATCGACACGCTGAGCGAGGCACAGAAGGTGCTGGTCGATCAGTTCACCGGCGCGCTTTTCCCCATCGCCAACGATGTGAAGATCCAGGTGGAATTCAACCCCGCCCAGATCGCCGAGTATCGCCTGATTGGCTATGAGACCCGCGCACTCAATCGCGAGGATTTCAACAATGATAAGGTCGATGCCGGTGACATCGGCGCGGGCCATTCTGTGACGGCGCTCTATGAGATCACGCCGGTGGGCTCGTCCGCCGTGTTGAACGATCCCCTTCGCTATGGGGAGGCTGCAGCCTCCGGTGACAGCGACGAACTGGGTTTCTTCAAACTGCGCTACAAGGCGCCCGGTGAAGATCAGAGCCAGCTCATTGAAACCCCGATCGTGCAGGGTGGCGAGGTTTCTGGCGACATGCGCTTTGCCATGGCCATCGCGGGCTTTGGTCAACTGCTGACCGATAGCCCCTACCTTGGCGATTGGGGATATGACCAAGCCATCGATTTGGCCAATACGGCCAAGGGCGAAGACGCGTTCGGCTACCGCGCGGAAGCGGTGCGACTGATGCGTCTGGCAGAGAGCCTCGAGCAGTAAGGCCCTGCCTTGCCCCGCAGGGTCTCAGGCTTTGCGGGGCATCTTGATCCACGGTGCTGCAATCATCAGCCACCCAAGCCCCCCCTGTCCATGTGCGGAAAGCGATTGCGGACCGGAGAAGGTTAGAAATTCAAACGCTTTCACTGGGCCCGGCGGCGGAAAAATTACCCACTGATCAGGCAGGAACTCAAAGAGCAGGTGATAGTATTGAAAATACACCTGCGGCGAGACCCAAACAAAAACGTAAAACAGGACCAGTGATCCGATAGGCCGCAACCAGGCATGCCGGTGCCGCAAGAGCCGCCAAGTCGCGAAGACCGTCACGACAAACAGCATCCCGCTCAGACACGCGAGGCCCACCTGGCCCAGTGGTGACAGATCGAAAAAAGAGTCTTGATCGTACATCAGAACGCCCCTTGGCAGCGCACAAAAAACCGCCCCGGAAGGCGGTTTTTAAGCTTATAGACGTCGCGCTTAGTTGAGCGGCGCAACAGCCAGAATGACGGAGAATTGCTCACAATAGATGTAAAGCTCATCATACTTGTCCGTGTCGATGCCCGCCGGGACAGTGAAGGACGCGGCCCCGGATTTCACGGTCAGCTTTTCGTGGATCTTGGAGCCCTTGGCATATTTTTCACCGCTGCCGAAACCGATCTTGATGTCCGGCGGGTTCTTGGCGGGGTCGAAGACATAGTTGTTGCCGAGCACGACCGTGGTCTGACCGCCATCGGTTTTCACCTCAACGGTGCCTTTGACGTTGTAGCCCTGACGACCAGACAGCTGACCTTCCCGGGTGGACCCGGCAAAGGACGGCTTAGTGAGGGCAAGGGTTGCGGCGGAGGCCAGCGTGAGGCCGGCGAATTGGCGACGGGAGAGGTTCATGTCAAAAATCCTAATCTCGGGCTGCGCGTTGAGCCCTATGTAAGGGTGGCTGCCAAATGTGTAATGGGAAAAGAGGTTACAACCTGTCACTTCATCTTGACATCCTTCGTGAGGAGCAGTGCCAAAATCTGTTCTCAGAAATCAGAAAAGGTATTTTTGGCCAAGTAGTTAGGCAATTGTTACAAAAATCAAGAAACCCCGAGGCATCGTTTGCCCCGGGGTATGCTTGGCGCGTTCAGGCGGGGTTTAGTTGACGGCTTTCGCCTCAACCACGTCCTTTTCCACGGCATCGCCGCTCAGGATTTCGATCCTGCGGGGCTTCAGTGCTTCGGGCACTTCGCGCACCAGATCAATGTGCAGCATGCCGTCTGCATGACTTGCGCCAGAGACGCGGACGTGATCGGCCAGCTGGAATTTACGTTCAAAGGCGCGCGTGGCAATCCCGCGATGCAGGTAGGTGCGGGCCTTGTCTTCATCTGCCTTGCGGGCAGAGACGACCAGCGCATTTTCCTTCACTTCCACGGCCAGATCGGCCTCAGCAAAGCCAGCCACGGCGACCGAGATGCGATAGGCATCATCGGCGGTTTTTTCGATGTTGTAGGGCGGATAGGTCGGCTGATTAATGTCAGAGCTCAAAACGCGATCCATCATGTCCGCAATCTGATCAAAGCCGATGGTTGCACGGTAAAGCGGTGCAAGGTCAAAGTTTCGCATGGGTCATCCTCCATTGAGCGATAACTGAATATGTGCCTTCCCGCATGGGACAGGCTGTTCAATCTATCGACCCGCTCAGCGGCGCCGATGAATAAAATGTGGGGTGTGGTTTTTCGGGTTTCAAGACCCGCCGACAGACAGGAATTTTGCGCCGCCAGATCGGGTGCCGCGGGATGTACCCACGGATTCAAATCGCGCGCCCGACGGAGCGGCCTTGGGCAAAGCCCGCAAATCGCGCTTTAGCTGGTTCACGATGCTGGGCAGTTCCATACCCCAGGCCACGATGAATTCACCGTTTTCTACCCGACCTCCGCTGACCAGTGACAGAATTCGAGCGCGGTGACCGTCGCGGTAGAACACCGGTGCGCCGGAACTGCCAAAGGTTACGTTACAGTCAAAAGCAAAGATTCCCTGATCTTGCCAAAGTACTCCGCAATCGCGTTGCCAAGACAGCGCCGCATCGCGACCCCGTCCATAGGACACGACACTGATACGATCCCCCGCTCGAGCGCGTTCGCGAATGACAAAAGGTGCGGCCGTGGTGGACAAGATCGGCTCTGAAAGCTCAACCAGGGCGGCGTCATTGCGCACATTTGATGCGCTCATTCCGGCACCCGGAACATAGGCTTTGGCCGCCACAACACGCGATGCCGTGCGTTCGGCAATTGCAACGCCGTCACGCAATCCTGCGCGAAAGCGAATGTTTTCTGCCGGGAAAAGGTTGTTGTGCTGGTCATAGACGCAATGCGCAGCTGTCAGAACCAGATCCGTGGCGATCAGAACGCCCGTGCAAAACCCGTTACCTGCCAGATCAACGCGGCCCACGGCCTCCCACCCGAACAGGTCATCACGATCCGTAAGTCGTGTGAAGTCACTGGCGGTCACGGGTGTCGTGAACGACAGAATGGCAAAGGCAATGGCGCGGAAAAAGTGTTTCATTGGGCCTTGAGAAATTTGGCCCCAGTGTCACGGCGTTCTCCCGCCGTGGTCATCTGAGGTGCGGAATTCTGGAACACACCCTCACCGGCCTCAAGCGCGGCCATCAGATCATCCAGCGGATCCAGAAGCTGTGTTCCAAGTGCCACCTTCTTTCCATCCACCACGGCCATGGCGGACACGACGGAAACCACGCGCGGCTCACCGGTTTCGAAGGAAAAGATCGGCGCGCCAGAGGATCCGAAATTCACATCGCAGGACATGATCAGCACCCCGCGTTGACGGGTCATCACATCGCATACCTCTTGCAAAGAGGGCGCATCGGCACGGTCCCGGCCATAGCTGACCACGCCGATTTCCTGACCTCTGCGGGGGCGGCGGTCGGTCTCAAAGGGCATCACCTGACCGTTCTGGATCGGGTGATGCAGTTCCAAAAGAGCCAGATCGTTGCGCACCCGGTCGGCAGACACTTCGCTTGTATAGTCATAGTCGGGATGCGTCACCGCGCGGCGCACATTGCGATAGGCCGCCGCGCGGCCATTGCGGAACCCGGCCAGAAATTCGATCTTGGCGTGATCAATTCGGGCGCCCGTTTCCTTGTCATAAAGGCAATGCGCCGCCGTTAGCACGATGTCGGGTGCAATCAGCGCGCCCGTGCAAAACCCTCGCCCGTCGATGTTGAGTTTGCCAACGGCTTCCCATCCGCGGCTGTCATCACCGGTATCGAGCCGCTTGAGCGCGGTGTCCGATGCGGCCTGCGTGGCCAGCAAGGTGAAGCAAAACAGAACGGCGAGAGCGCGAAACATGGGTTCTCCAAAACCTGATGATCGCAAAGTAACCGAGGATTTGGGGCAAAATTGGGCACGAGTTAGGCCGGATTCATGGCATTCGACCTCCTTAGCACATATTACGACTATTTGTTTTTAAGTGAGTGTGGGCGCCGCGAATCCCATATATGCTGAACCCATGACACGCACTCTCTCTGTTTTATTCGCTGCCCTGTTCGCCACCCAATCTGTTGCCCATGATGCAAAGGTGGTTGAGGTGCGGGTGGAACAAGCGGGCATGCTGTGGAATTTTCACGTGACAGTGGAACATGGCGATACAGGCTGGGATCATTATGCCGACGGGTGGGAAGTTCAGGATGCTGACGGCAACAGGCTGGCCTATCGCAAGTTGTTGCATCCCCATGTCAACGAACAACCTTTCACACGATCGCTGAGCGGTGTGGCCGTTCCGGATGGCACCGAGGCGGTTTTTGTCAGGGCTCACTGTTCAGAGTCAGGATGGTCAAGCAGCCGCATGAAAGTCGATCTGTCGAACTAAGAGCCCGAAAATGAAGGCGTTATGACTTATCGCCGCCCTTCGCGCAGCCAACCTGCCATAACCAGCGCAGAACTCAGCAGCAAAACAAGCCACGCAGGCAATAACGGCAATTGCATCACCGCCCGCGTTTCATAAGCGCCACGCGGGGTCAGGCCGATCCAACCACGCCCAATCGCAGGTCGCCCAGGGCGAACGGACCGCAACCGCGGTAGACCGTCTTCCAGCGCAATCGCACCACCGCCTGTCGTCGCCATCAGCTCGCTCATTGGCTCCGCACTTGCAATCGTATTCTCGAATTCCACGGGCGACGCGGGACCGAGCCCAATCACGGCGCTAAGGTCGCCATTTTCAATCCGGTAGAGCCCAAGTTCCGCGCCGGTGTGCGTGGTCTCGAACCGTCCCGGAGAAACCTCTTCAAGGTTCATCTCCAACAGATCACCTGACGGCGTGGTCACCGTTACAGGGCCAATCGCCTCGTTAAGAGACCTTCGAACAATGCGCATCTGCTGGCCCGTGGCTTCAGCCCACAGTGCCTCTTCTTCCAGCTCTGGTTCTTTCATCATCCAATGCGCCAACCGTCGCAGCAATTCCAACTGCGGCCCGCCGCCTTCATACCCACGGTTCCACAGCCAAGCGTGATCCGAAGCCAGAAGGGCCACGCGACCTTCTCCCACGCGGTTGAGGATCAGAAGTGGGTTATCCTCTGCCCCGGTCATCACCACGTCACCCTCGACATCTTCCACTTCGATATGGCGGTGCCAGCGGCCCCAGCTTTCTGTCTCATCCGGTGAAAGATCAGCCGTCACCGGGTGCCGCGCGCCCAAATCAGAGACCTGCGGCAAGTAACGATTTTCGATGACCCGCGCAGTGGGCCGGGCCGGGATGATAGACTCCAGCGGTGTGCGATACAGGCTTTCCGCACTGGCGAAATCAGGCCCCGCTGCGATCAGAACCGCACCGCCGTTTTCCACATAGTTGCGCACATTATCGAGATAGACCGACGGCAAGATCCCGCGCCGCTTGTAGCGGTCAAAGATGATCAGATCGAAATCATCGATTTTCTCTAGAAACAACTCTCGCGTTGGAAAGGCGATCAGAGACAGCTCCCGCACCGGTACGCCATCCTGCTTTTCCGGCGGGCGCAGGATGGTGAAATGCACCAGATCGACGGAGCTGTCGGATTTGAGAAGATTGCGCCATGTGCGTCCGCCCGGATGTGGTTCGCCCGAGACCAACAGCACCGACAATCGATCGCGCACACCATTGATCTGGACAATGGCGGCGTTGTTTCGGTCGGTCAGTTCGCCGTCCGCCATGGGCGTGCTGAATTGCAGCACGTTGCGGCCGCCATGAGGCAGGACAATGGGCAGTTCGATCCCTTGGTTCAGTGGCACCTGAAATCGCTGCGGTGTTTCCCCGTCGATGGAGATGTCCACTGGCACCGTCGTGACTGCTTCCGGTACGTTGCCCAAATCGGTGACCCGCAGCGTCATGGATATTTCTTCGTCCAGGATCCCGAAGGCCGGGGCATTTTCCACCACCAAACGGCGATCCCAATCCGCTTCGCGCCCGGTGTGCAGCAAGTGCAGCGGCGCTGGGATGTCTGGCGCGCGTTCCAGGTCATGCAGTTGCCCATCTGACAGTACAATCGCTCCAGCGATGCGTGCTTTGGGCTCTTCCGCCAACGCTTCAGCCAGTGCTGTCATCAACTGCGTGCCGGTATTGTCCACCCCATCGGCCACGCTCACGCGTCGCAATTCGGTGTTGTCACGCGCCTCAATGCGCGCGGCAAGTGCGTCTGCTGCCTCCGATGTCATGTTAGCCCGGTCGCCAAGCGTCTGACTGGCGCTCTGGTCTTCGAGCATGATCACAATGTCAGTCAGCGGTTCGCGTTCTTCTTGCTGATACACTGGCCCGGCCAAAGCGCCCAGAATGACCAACCCGGCCAACCCCCGGAAGGCCCAACCCGACAGCCCGCGCGCCAACGCCAACGCTATACCAGCCACCAGCACACCGCCCAGAGAGGCGATCAGCCACCAAGGCAGCAGCGGGTCAAAGAGGATCGTAGAATTCATTGCCCCAACCGATCCAGCAACGCGGGCACATGGACTTGGTCGGATTTGTAATTCCCGGTCAGCACATGCATCACCAGATTGACACCGAAGCGATAGGCAATCTCGCGTTGTCGCTCTCCGGCAAATCCACGACCTACAGGAAAGAGCGGCGATCCTAGTTCATCTGTCGCCCAGGCCGCCGCCCAGTCATTGCCGCCGATCACCACCGGTGTGACATTGTCGTTGAGGTTGCGGAAGGGCATGCCTTCGACCTGTTCAGCATCCGCAGGCGCGGCCTCCACCCAGACCTGACGGCCGGAAAAACGCCCCGGGAAGTCCTGCAACAGATAGAATGTGCGGGTCAGAACATGATCCTCCGGGATCGGCTCCAGCGGTGGGATATCAAGCCCCCGCGCCAGCCGCTGCAATTTCCGTCCATTGGGCGACGATGCCCCAAATCCCGCCACATTGGCGTCGCGCGTATCGAACAGGATCATCCCTCCTGTGCGCAGATAGCCGTTGAGCTTTGCATAGGCCTCCACCGACGGGGTTGGCTGATCGGGTGTGACGGGCCAGTAAAGGAACGGATAGACCGACAGATCATCGGTCTCCAAGTTCACACCAATTGGTTCAGAAGGCTCCACCGAGGTGCGGAAAAACAGTGTCTGACCCAAGCCTCGCATCCCCGCCTCAGCGGTATTGTCAATTGCATCAACCCCTGTCAGCACATGGGCCAGTACAACCTCTGCTGTGGCAAGTGACGGTTTGTCTTGGGCATCGGCAGGCGTGCCGATGATCAGCCCGGCCAGTATCACAGCGGCCGCGCGCACCGGCACCAACCGCCCTGACAGAGCCAGCGAGGCGATCACATCGACCAGAAGCAAGATCATCGCTGCTGCCAAGAGCCACCCGCCCAAGGGTGCCTCATTCGGCCGCGAAAGCCCCAGCACCGTCGTGCGCGTAGGCCATGCGGCAGGCTCAATGACGGTATCCGCCGTCACCACATTCAGCGCCAGCCGTCGATCCGGCCCGGCATAAAGCCCCGGACGCAAATCTGGCCCAATCGGATCCGTGATCAGCCGCTCGCCTGGTACGCCCGGAAGATTGTCCGCATCGTCGAGCCGCCCGAAACCCGTTAAAACCTGCGCAGGCTGCCACGTCGTGCCCTGCATTTCTGACAGATCTGGCAAGGCAACAGCAGAGGACACAGCGAGTCGCTCCAGCATCTGCACGAAAAGACCCGAGAGCGGCAGGGTGGACCATTCCGCATTAGCCGTAACATGGAAGAGCACCACCTGCCCTGAACCAATCCGCTTGCGTGTCACCAAAGGTGTGCCATCGGCCAGCTGCGCGATGACGCGGGAAGCCAGCGTTGGATCGGGCTGCGCCATCACCTGCGCGGCCACGGTCACCTCTTCGGGGGTGGGCAACCCGAAGAACGGGCTGTCCTCGGTAAAGGCCGCAAGCGTCTTGGGTTCCCCCCAGGACATCGCGCCCCCCACCGTACGGCCTCCAGCGCGCAGTCGCACCGGCATCAGCGGATCTTCCTCATCGCGCGACAGATCACTGGCGGCAATGCGCGGCCCGGCAAAGCGCAAGAGCAACCCGCCGGTTTCGATCCAGTCCAGCATTAGCTCCTGTTCTGCCACGGATACCGTGGCCACATCGGCCAGAATGATCACATCAGGGTTTGCCGGCAGCACATCCACCAGTGCGCCATCCAGCAAATCTGCGGACGGTATCAACGCTTGTTCGAGGTAGTGAAGCGGCGATAACAGCTCCAGCCCCTCACGATCCTGTTGCCCCCCGATCAGGGCAACCTCGCGTCGCCGCAAGCTGTCATCGGTCAGTGTGACCGCACCCGCATGGCGCTGACCGCCAATCTCAAACCGGCTCAGACGCGCGCGCAGTTCGGCGGGCAGGGCCAGCTCTCCGCTCGCCACTGTCGCGCCACTTTCAAAGGTGAGCGGCAATGTCGCCAACAACCGCTCCGCGCCGGACGGATCGCGGCCATGGGCCTCAACTGTCACGTCCCGTTCTGATCCTGCTGTGGCGCGGGTCGCGGTCAGGTTGAGAATGCTGTCTTCCACAGTCGCCGGGGCCAGCGCAATGATGGGCACGGGGCTTTCGTAGACGGTCACGGGGCCGCGGCTTTCCAGAGCAGTCAGCAATACGTCATGCCCTGCGCGGGCCAACCCGTCAGAAAACCAGCGCGTCTCAAAATCCTCATCGCCCAGCATGTCCGAGACAGTGGCCAGATCTGCGGCTGTCGGCTCCCAAGGTTCCGGCGCAAGGCCGGTAAGCCGTGTGCGCCAGGCTTCAGCCGATTGAAACACGGGCGCTTCCGGGTCGCTCAACCGCAGAATGGCCGCGGGCCTAGCCTCCCGCCCGGCCTCGGCCAGCATAGCGTCAATCAGGGCTGTCTGTGATGGCCAATCCCGCGCGCTTGCCCATGTGGCATCTATCACGATCAGCATTGGCCCCGTGCGACGCTCGCTCGGGTCCGCTTGCGGATTCAAGACAGGCCCGGCCAACCCGATGATCAACGCTGCCACCGCCAGCATCCGCAGCAAAAGCAGCCACCACGGCGTACGATCGGTGACCGTATCGTCATCGTTCAGTCCCAGCAGCAAAGCCACACCCGGAAACCGCCGCCGTATCGGCGCGGGCGGGACCGCGCGCAGAATGATCCACAACACCGGCAACGCGGCCAGCGCCACCAACAACCAGGGGGCTGCAAATCCGATGGGGCCGATCATCATGCCGATGGCCCTCCGTCGAAGGCGCGGTAAAGCCAAAGAAGCGTGGATTGCGCGCTGTCATTGGTATGGCTCAAGCCATATTGCCAGCCCGTCGCGGCACAGAGCCCGCGCAATTCGTCCTTCCGCGCGGCCAGCCTTTCGAGATAACGATCCTTTAGGTCGGACGCCTTGAGTGTTTCGTGGGCGACTGTTCCGCCGACGCTTTCAAAAATGGTTCGACCGCGGAAGGGAAAGGCCTCTTCCGCCGGGTCCAGCAGGTGCAGCAAAACACCTTGAATGCCACGATCCGTGGCCTCAGTTACAGCTGTTTTCGCGGCCTCAATATTGCCCATGAAATCAGACACAAATAGTGCTCTCCCATGGGCCATCATGCCGGACGTTTCGGGCTGCCCGTAATCCTGTTCACCGTCTTCTGAAAACGCCTCGGCCAGTCGCAACAACTGTCCTTCGCCACGCTTGGGCGGCAGGTCCCTTCCGGCCAATCCCACGCGTTCACCCGCACGGTTGAGCAAGATTGCGACCGCCAATGACAACAATCGCGCGCGGTCTGACTTCTCCGGCAAATCCTCGCTTGAGGCAAACCGCATAGACGCTGCATTATCCACCCAGATCGCCACACTTTGCGCAATCTGCCATTCCCGTTGGCGCACAAATTCCATGTCCGACCGGGCCGACCGCCGCCAATCAATGAACCGTCTCTCATCCCCGGGCTGCACCGGACGGTATTGCCAGAAATCATCCCCCAACCCCGGCCTGCGCCGCCCGTGCTCACCCAGCAGGACGGTCCCCGCCAAATGCTCTGCCCGCGCCAAAAGAGGAGGCAGATGGGCTGCCTCAGCCTCCGACCGAGCGCGCAGAGATGCAGGTTGGTTCACGCGGCGGCCTCAACCTTTGTGATTGAGCTGACGGTGTCATTGATCAGCGTATCGAGATCCTGCCCACTGGCCCTCGCCGCAAAGCTAAGCGCCATCCGGTGCCGCAGCACAGGACCGGCCATGGCGGCAATGTCATCGGCATCGGGCGCCAACCGCCCTTGCAACATCGCCCGCGCCCGCACCGTTAGCATCAGCGCCTGCGCCGCGCGTGGCCCAGGACCCCAAGCTACATTTTCACGGACTTGTGCCGGGGCTGCCGGATCGCTCGGACGGAAAGCACGAACAATATCGAGGATCTGATCCATGATCGCTTCACCCACCGGCATGCGCCGCAGAAGTGTCTGCGCTTCGATTAAGTCCTTTGGCGTGAAGACTTCATGGGCTTCCTCTTCAGCAACGCCGGTGGTGGCGAGCAGGATATCCCGCTCGGTGTCGCGGTTGGGGTAGGGCACGTCGATCTGAACGAGGAAGCGGTCTAGCTGCGCCTCGGGCAAGGGGTAAGTGCCTTCCTGTTCGATGGGGTTCTGGGTGGCCAGCACGTGGAAGGGCGGCTCCAGCACGCGATCCTGCCCGGCCACCGTCACGCGGCGTTCCTGCATGGCCTGCAGCAGGGCGGACTGGGTTCGGGGGCTGGCGCGGTTGATTTCGTCGGCCATGAGAAGCTGACAGAATATCGGGCCGTCGATGAATTTGAATTCGCGGGAGCCGTCCTCGCCGGTTTCGAGAATCTCGGAGCCGAGGATGTCGGCGGGCATCAGATCGGGGGTGAACTGGATGCGGTTGGAGTTGAGGCCCATCACGGTGGCGAGCGTCTCCACCAGCCGCGTCTTGCCCAGACCGGGGAGGCCAATCAACAGTGCATGGCCACCGCAAAGCATTGCAGACAAAGACAAATCCACGACCTGCGGCTGCCCGATAAAGCGCTTGGTGATCGACGCCCGCGCCTCGGCCAGTTTCTCTTCCAAGGCCTCAATGCCTTCCAAAAGATCGGTGTCATCGGCCATGGCAAACTCCTGCATCGGGCTATAGTCTTAGTGAACTATCCTTAGACATAAGTGGCAATGGCAATGGGCAAAGAACAAATCACGAGACCGTCAGCAGAAAGTCTGGCGTCGGCGGCGCAAAGTGCCCAGAAAAGTAACGGCAAAAAGGGCCTTCCGCCGGTGCATTTGTGGGATCCGGAGTTCTGCGGCGACATTGATATGCAGATTAAGCGGGACGGGACGTGGTTTTATGAAGGCACGCCGATTGGGCGGCCTGGGTTGGTGCGGCTGTTCTCGACGATTTTGAAGAAAGAGGGGGATAAGTTCTTTCTTGTCACGCCGGTGGAGAAGGTGGGCATCACCGTGGAGGATGCGCCGTTTGTGGCGATTGACTTTGAATATCAAGGGGTTGGAGAGGGTCAGACCCTCACCTTTGAGACCAATGTGGGCGATAGCGTGACCGCCGGGGCGGCCAATCCGATCCGGGTGGAGCGAGACGGGGAAACCGGCGAGCCGTCGCCTTATGTAGAGGTCCGCGCGGGGCTGGAGGCGCTGATCGATCGCAAGAGTTTCTACCGTCTGGTGGAGATCGGGGCGCATCATGAGGGGTGGTTCGGGCTGTGGTCCGGGGGGGAGTTTTTCCGGGTCATTCCGTCGGAAGAGATGATGGCGGAATAGGGCATCGGTTTCACGTCGGTATCGCGTCGGTATTCCGTCGGTGTCACCGTTCGGTGGTTTGAGGCCTTGGAAATGGGTGCGGGTTAGGCCTCCGGGACAAAGGAGATTTGCCCATGCCCCGTAAGACCCGCGCCCAAATGACCGCCCTCGACCGCCTGCAGCGGGATATCATTTTCCTGGATCGCGAAACGTGGATCAGCAAAGAGATCGGGCATCACATCCCGGACGAATGGCACACGTTGGAACATGACGTGGATGTGGCGCCGAAGAAGCAGAAAGTGACGCTGTATCTGGACGCGCCGGTGGTGCGGTATTTCCGCGGGATGGGGAACGGGTATCAGGAGCGGATCAACCGGCTGCTGTCGACCTGGATGAACATGAAAGTGGCGGATGAGCTGAAGATCATGGAGGTGATCGAGGGGCGCCTGAAGATGGATGAGTATTTGGAGCGGGAGGTTGGGGATGGCAAAGAATGATTACGCTGCCGGGTCAATGCCCGGCAGCGACACCTTTAAAGATTTTTGAGGTTTGCAGGCACTACGTTGCGAAAGATGCGCCCAAATTTCAGGTCGGCAATCCGGCCCTGATTAATTCGGTAGTCAGAGGCAATTTCGTGGTACTTATCGCCTCGGTTTATTCTGGCTTTGATTACGGCGATTTCCGCAATTGAAAGATGTTTCATTCTCTTTTCCTTTGTTCTGATTGATGGCGGACGTCCTGACAGATATCTGCTAAAAGCTGAAAACCATTTCAAACGATGAAAAGTGCAAAAGAGCTCCCACCTTACTATGTTTTCAAAGGGTTAGCAGGCATTTCTTGGAAACTATGGACAATTTTGCCCTATTTGCGTTCCCGAAAAATTGCGTTCCTGTCACATGGTTTCCTCCTGAGATGTGGTTTTAGCGGCTGGCCAACCTTCGCTCTTTATCGGAAACAATTGAGCCTCAGGAAAGCGATGAAATGTGCGCAAATCCCCTGCATACTGAATAAAATCAATAAGTTAGTTTTTGTATTGGTGGGAGTTTGGACAATTTGGCCGCAATTTTACCTCTCTCGTCAAGATCGGGCCAAGTCAAGAAAGGGTACTTTCTTCGATACCGGGTAGAACACTGCTTCAAAGAAATATTTGGCAAGCCCAATTTTCGCAGTAACAAAGCCCACGAGCGATCAATGTTTGAGATTGGCTTTGTCGAATTCAGCGGACTTGGAAAAAAAAAGTCAGATAGCACGTCTTCAGTATCAGCCGCTTGATAGGCCCGCATCAAACAGTCGAATTCAGGCGCATCAATGTTAGACCAACGGTAACGCCATGTCGAAAGCTCGTTCGACGAATACGGATACCATCTGCCGTTCCTTATTTGGATCCAACGGCCACTCATAACGCGGGAAATCGGCGCCCAAAAATAGAAGCACAACTCAATGCAGGTGGAAGCTCTCCAATCCTCGCAATGGTGTCTGGCTCCTTCGATAATCTCTTGATAATCACCTAGCTCAAATTCATCCAATACAGACGACCGAGAACGGGTTTGCAGGCCGCGAGAGCCAGGAAACACGTTTCCGATTACCGGCCCGCCCGTGTTGTGCACATTCCAAAGGACGACATTCAAAAGTGATCTAAGGTGTCGCAGATTGCCGGGAGATAGCGTCGAGCCTTCTATTAAGTCAGTGAGTCGGCCATCTTCCAATTCGCTAAATGTTATGTTCCGGACGTTTGCTTCCCGGTCGAACTGATAGAATGCATGTGCTAGCCGATCTGCATATTCTTCGGTCCAGCCTCTTGAAGCACTATAGTTTGGATTTAGTACTTTATCGCAAATTTCACCAAGTGTCTTCGTCTTGATGTAATTCCGCGCGGAAGAGAGCATTTCTTCGTGCTCCATTTCCGCGGCTGTCAGTTCTTCTTCGCTTGGAAGGCGACCTTTCAATCTTCCTATTTCTGTCCGTGCCCAATCCCGCGCTGGTTCAAGAAATGCAGACAGCTTGATATGCCCATTTTCATCTATTGGTGGGTCTCTAAACGCCCAGTGTAAAGCGAAACTTTGACGTCCGTGTTTCCAAGGGTCGAAAGTCTTCCTGACCGAACGTCCTTTAGTATCCGAAACTCTGATTGCGAATGCGCTGCCGTTCGAATTTTTGGAACTCCATATCCTTAGTCCAAAACCGCGCACTCTGGTGTCTGCAATCCATATTTCCCCGGATTGCGGTGCCGCAAGGTTATCAATGTAGTCTTCGGTTAACAGACAACGACGAACCATTTATCGACGCACCTAAACTTTTGATGGACTCAATGTGCCTCGGCCCAATTCCCCCCTTGTCCCGCATCCACGACCAAAGGCACATCAATATGTACGGCGGGTTTGGCGGCGGATTCCATTATGGTGCGGGCGGTCTCGATCACCGCGTCGGTGGCGCTGTCTTCGACCTCGAAGAGCAGTTCGTCATGGACCTGGAGGAGCATTTTGGCGGGAAGGCCCTCGATGGCCTCTGGCATGCGGATCATGGCGCGGCGGATGATGTCGGCGGCTGTGCCCTGGATCGGTGCGTTGATGGCGGCGCGCCAGGCGAACCCGGCGCGGGGGCCTTTTGCGCCGATCTCTGGCGTGTGGATTTTGCGGCCGAAGAGGGTCTCGACGAACCCGTGTTCTTTCGCGAAGGCTACGGTGTCATCCATGTAGGTGCGGATGCCGGGGAAGCGTTCGAAATAGCGGTCGATGAAGGCCTGTGCCTCGGACCGCGGGATGCGCAGGTTGCGGGCGAGGCCGAAGCCGGAGATGCCGTAGATGACGCCGAAATTGATGGCTTTGGCGCGGCGGCGGATGTCGGGGGTCATGTCTTCCAGGGGGACGTCGAACATCTCTGACGCGGTCATGGCGTGGATGTCGAGGCCGTCGCGGAAGGCGTCTTTGAGCGCATCTATGCCCGCGATATGGGCGAGGATGCGCAACTCAATCTGGGAGTAGTCGAGGGACAGCAGCGTGTGGCCCTTGTCCGCCACGAAGGCTTCGCGGATGCGGCGGCCCTCTTCCGTACGGATGGGTATGTTTTGCAGGTTGGGATCGGTGGAGGCCAGCCGCCCGGTGGAGGCGCCTGTCTGGAC